>NZ_JACYUS010000004.1:0-217941 GCF_014841895.1 Sphingomonas sp. CFBP 13728
CTTCATCTGTCCGTCCCTTTCCGAGGTCGGACTCTAGCTTCAACTGGAGGAAAAAACGGGGGTCACGTCAGTGTAGTGGCCATTCGTCTAGACATCACCGCCGTCCCAATTCGCTGACGGAAAGCTGCCTTCCGTCAAACCACGATATTCCCGAAACTCGATTTCAAGCTGGAACTCTGGTCAGGAGCTAGGGCAAGAGCCTGGGTGTCCTAAGGCGCGGTCGGGGAAGCAAAGATGGCCGGATCGATCCGCCCACATTGGAACGAAGCAACGGTTCCCTGATCCATGACTGAACCATCAGGTCCGAAAACGTCCAGACGATAAGCGACCATCAGCCCGCCCGCGCCACGACGGTAGTCACTGGCCTCAACTCTGACGGCGGGCGTCCCCTGGGTATCGACGACGCGCTGAATGAGATGGGTGCGGCTATCGAACCAGACCTCAAGAGGGCGGCCGCCCTTTGGCGTGATTTCGACGATATCTAACCGCCGCTTATCTTCTGCTGCTGTCCGGACAAACTTGAAGGTGGCCGGGAAACGATTGGGAAAGAAGAAGCCGTTGATGCTGAGGTAGTTGGTTACGATCGCCTCTTGCAGCGACGCCGGATCCGACCCGATATCCGTCTTGCCGGGACCGGCCGTCTGCCATCTTACCTTACCATTGAACCCCATCGAACGAACCTTGCCGCCCCGATCGCCATCTGTTCGCATGCCGTACTCGCGCAGACTGAACCGGGTCAGGTAGGTGATGGCACCGCTGGCATGGGTCCCACGTTCGATGCAGCCCTGTGGCTTGTCCCACGCGACACCACCTGTCGCGCGCTTCGACGCCGCGACGATCATTTCGGCATTTGGTGTAGCGGTGCGGGCCTCGCTAATCCCAGCGACGGCAGGACAAAGCGTCAGCGCTATGATGGTGCGTACCGAGGGCATTATGAGCTCTCCTGAAAACGCCGGTGCCGACGATGGAGCCAAACGAGCAGCACTGGCACTGCAACAGCCTGCATAAGCAGCGCATGGAACTCCGAAGGTACGCCCGCGTCATTCGGAATGATCGATAGCTGGATGGCAACGGCGATGCCGGCGATCAGGCAAGCAGTACACCAAGCTGTAGCGAACAGGCGAAATTGCCCGCGGCTTAGAAACCAAGCTGTCGTGAGTTGGACAATCCCGAGCGCAAGAAAGCAACTGACCACGATTGGGCGAGCGGTTTCATAGTTGGCTATGATCGTTGACGACGCTCCGTTGCGAAGAAGGGCCTCCAACATCCCGTCGTGCCCGCCAAACAGGACGGCCACTCCATGAGCCGCGCAGACAAGCTGGACCACGGCATAGAGCGCAGTGACCACGGCAATCGTCCAGAGGGTAGCCATAATATGCGTGTCAGCGTCGCACGCGCGCTCACGCAGGGCCGCAACGAGGCATCCGCTCGCGAAGTTCAACGCCGCCCGATTATCGTCCGCATGCGACAATTCGGCAATCATGGCATCGGCCCATAACCGCCTGCTAGCGGGGAGCAGGCGGGTTGCGACGTTACACAAGATAAGCGGAAGGCGGTCCGTCATGCCGGTACCGGCGTGCGCCCAACCTGCGCGCTGGCAGTGGCATCGATGTTGGCCGAGGCGAAGGCAACGCCTGTTTGGGTAAGTCGATAGGCATGCCGTGGCGGCGCGCCGGGGCGGTCGGACTCGTGCCAAGCAGATTCAAGCAGCCCCTTGTCCGCAAGGCGCATCAGCACTGGATACAGCGTGCCTGATTGCAGACCGATTTCCTTGGTCAGATCGTAGCCATATCGCCACTCGGTAGCCCGAACCAAGAGCGCCCGAAGCACGAGGATCGTCTGTGGAGAGGGTCGGCGCTGACGCATTCCATAACTCTACATATATGGATTATGATGTCAATTGTTTGTTGTTGTCTGTCGAATACTCTTTCCCAATTCCGATCCGGGCAGCTTTCGGGAAGGCCGGCGCGTTCTCTTTTTCCGATCGATTGTGAGAACACTCACGCGGTCTCGGTCGTCCTTTTTAATCGGGAAGGTGAGGGCCGTATTGCGGTCAGGTGATGGGAGCGGCATTTTGGATGCAAATGGAACGCCTCTTTTGGGGGAACAGCAATGGAAACGCGCGCCGCATCGGCAGATGATGCCGAGGGAATGGGCCAGGTGCTTCGGGAGATCATCGAACATACCGGCCGTGAGCGACCGAACGACGTTGATTTTGTGATGGGTCGCTACATCGCCGATCCTACAAGCATACGCTGCACCGTTGCCATCGGCGGATCAGGGAATATCGTCGGCTTTCAGTCATTGAAGAAGGCCGTTGCGGGCAACCCATATGATACACCGGAGGGATGGGGCATCATCGGGACCCATATCAGCCCCAAGGCGCATCGACAGGGCGTCGGCAAGCTTTTGTTTTCAGCTACGAGCGAGGCCGCACGCGAAGCCGGTCTAGAAAAGATCGACGCCTACATCGGGGCCGACAATACATCCGGCCTGAAATACTATGAAGCTATGGGTTTCCGTACCTACCGGACGCCCGATGGAATTGTGCAGAAGGTCCACGACGTCTAGTTTAATCGATCGTTCCGCGTAGCGAGAGCATTTCCCGACTAACCATCTTAATCGAGAACGCGACGACCTTCTCGATTGCCGTTCCAAATGGAAAAGGCAGTCTGTCAGGGCGGTCTCGGATTTGCGAATGAAGGAGACGGTACAGCGCCTAAGCGCTTACGGCTCATTTAGCATTCGGCACTAAATCGGGATCATGTCACTCACCAACCTCCCCGGTGTCGGGTTGCCGAGCCGCCAGCGTCTTACACTAACCGAACGCATCGTGTTCGGGCTCTATGCAGCGGTATTCTGTCTGTGGGTGTTCGACATCAATGCGGCTGATACTGCTCTGGTCACGCCGATCAACGGGCGCTTCCTTGGCGGGGTGACTTGGCTTGGCGCGTTTCTTGGAGTCATGCTCGGCTGGTTCGTCGTCCGCTACTCTACGCGAACGCGAGCGGAGGCGTCACTCCGACGAAAGGCTATCATGGCCACGCTGGTGCTTGTTACGTTCGGGACGTTCTACGCGGTCATTTTCGACCATGTCGCGTGGCGCGCAGCCAACATGCGAGCCTTTGCGGATAGTAGCTCCCCGATTACCTGGGCGCACTTTCCGATCGTCTCATATCGTATGCGCAAATCGCAGCCTGTTGTTTTGATCGACAGGCGGGGGGAGGAACGCCCGATCCCGATCTCACTAGCCGACTATCAATTGCTGGAGGCCACGGCCCACTCGTCCCGTTACTGTCTCAACCTACAACGTCAGCAGGTCGGAAGCGCCGTTCGCGTTTTTCGCCCTTCGGGTGCCACGCCTAACGTTATCCCGGTAGAAGCTTGCGTTCCCAGCTAAGGTAAGACCGAAGGGTGTGACACCGCATACAGATGGCAATTTGTTTTCGGATCAGACAGGTCGGGGGGCGGCTGTTTCTCAAAATACCATCGAATTTCGGGAATTAACCGCCACGTCGTATTGTGGTGTCGAACAAGGATATCGGACCGAGTTGTGCAGTCTTACCCAATAGGCATGATCTTACCGGTGCCAGGCATCGGGCGTCTGGTGCTGTTCGAAGCGTATCCGGCGAGAAATGTCATTCATCGGGAGATCTGGGGCCGAGAGGTGTTCCTGTTCGACGCCAGCAATCGGCCTGTGTGGCAGATTGCGCCGGAACAGGGCGCGACGGACGACATGCACCGGAATTTCGATGCGACCCGCCCCGCGACCGACACCTTCTCCGCCATCAGCAATATCGACGGAAGGTTCTATGCGAGCCGGATCGGCGGTGATACCTTCGTGATCGATATGACGACCGGCGCTGCCTCGTATAGCGGCTGGGCACGGACATAGCCCGTCCGTAGCGGTCAGATGGCGGGATTGACCGGAAGGCGACGACCTAGATGGTAAGAGCTTTAGCTGCCATGTTAACAGTTGCAGGTTTAACGTTCATGGACAGCCCGATCCCAAGTCAGGCGATTGACCCGCAACGGCTCTCTATCCATTTGAAACTGGCGAATGATGATTTTGGCATCGAAGGCGAGACGTTCCAACTCTATGATGTCGAGGACGCGATAGGCGCTGCCATAGAGCCTGCTGGCGTTATCGAGGGACACGAGATCGGGAACGGCTTCTTCGTCGTGTTTGTTACCGGAGCGCACCCCGATAAACTCCTGTCATCGATCCAGACCAGCCTTTCGGAGGTCAGTGTTCGACCGGGCTCATTCATAGAGCTGTGTCGGTCTGACGGCTCTTGTTCACGGTATTTGCCCTAGCTTCGCGCGAAGGCGTCCGCGTCGGAACGACGGACCTTGACCTTGTGGTAACCCATAGCTTTCGGCGACATAGGTGTCGATTGCTGCGTCTTGCTGCATTACCGCCATTCCCAAAAAGGATCAAATTTCGAGAATGTTCGGCTTGGAGAGGAAGGCGGTAGGGATCGCTTACGTAGGCTCCGCCACCGGGTCGATAATTGCCATCGGCTTTGTTGATCCCGGATTGCCGGATAGCTACATACAAATCAGGGAATGGAGCCTCCCTTGTAACCGCGCTGATGCTGATGGCCCCTGATGATCGCCCAATGGGCGCAGGGGAGTACGCGCGTGGAGTTCCTGCTTGTTTTTCTGGGTTCGGGCATTGGTGGCATGTTGCGCCACGGGGTCGGTCGCACCGCCCTCGCACTGTTCGGCCCATCGTTTCCCTACGGCACGATGGCGATCAACATCGTTGGATCGTTTGCGATGGGCATCGTCGCGGGCTGGTTCACCGCTCGGGGCGGTGCCGATCAAAGCCTGCGCCTGTTCCTGACGACCGGCGTCATCGGTGGCTTCACCACCTATTCGACGTTCAGCCTCGACTATGCCTTTCTGTGGAAGGGTGGCCATGCCCTGTCCGCGATCCTGTATGTCAGCGGCTCGCTGGTCATCGGCATCGGCGCGCTTTTCGTCGGCCTCGCGCTATCGCGCTTCCTGTAATGCGTGATCGACCCTAGCGATCTAGCCGATTGGGATCGACGCGGGCGCGCCGGTGTCGGGCTGTTCCCACGGCACGACGCAACGCCGGATGATGTCGGCAAGTCGACGATAGGTCGCCTCCCTCGGTGACGATGACCGCCACACCATCGTAAGGTCGCGCAACGGTGCCCGCTTCGCCAGCGGCCGTGCGACGATCAGCTTCTCGCGGAGCACGTCTGATCGGACATACAGCGCGGGGAGGAGCGACAGGCCCATGCCGGTCGTCACCATGAGACGCAGCGTATCGAGCGTGGTCCCGGCGTAATCATCGACCTCGATCGCGCCAAACTCGGCACAGAGTGAAGCGATCTGGTCATGCAGCCGTGGTGAGCGATCCATGACAAGAACCGTTTCACCGGCAAGATCCTCCGGACACGCTACCTCACATCGGGCAAGCCGGTGATCGCTTGGCATAACGAGATGCAGCGGCTCCCGGATCAACCGGGCAGAACTGAAATCGGGCTGGGTGGGTCCATGCGGCAAGAGGAGCACGTCATGCGTGCCGTCCGACAATTTCCCCGGCAGGCTTTCCAGCCTGTCCTCACGCACGACGATCCGCAGATCAGGGAACGTCTCGCGAAGCGCCGGCATTGCTAGCGACAGGACGTACCCGCCGACTGTCTGGAGAACACCCATTTGAAGCGTTCCCTGTAGTGCGGCGGGATCGTCACGGCGCGCGATTTCCCGAATATCCTCAATCTCGGAAAGGACGAAGCGCGCACGGCGGGCTATCTCGGTGCCAACCGGCGTCAGCACCACGCGGGCGCGCGTACGCTCCACCAATTGCGTGTTCAGTCGGCCCTCTAGCTCCTTCAACTGCATGCTGAGCGTGGGCTGGGTGACACGGCACTGATCGGCTGCACGGCTGAAACTGAGCGTGTCGGCGACGGCCACGAGGTAGCGCAACTGTTGGATGCGAGGCATTACCAACCTTATAGCCAACCTCTATAAGCGGCAATGTAACTTCCGATTTTCTCATGATGATCGGGCCTGCTACCGATAGAGGGTCCACGACGATCGGCATTCCGACTGTCGTTCGGACAACTTCTCACCATTGATCCGCACGTCCCGCCGGCGGTGCCGATACCGCAAAGGGCAGGACTGCGCATGGCCGCTCATCTTCAGACAGGTGCCAAGGTGCGCTTCGCCTTCCTTCGTAGCGAGGCTGCTGGCGGCCTGCTGCTTATGGGCGCTGCGGCGCTGGCGATGGTCGCCGCGAACCTGCCCGGAACGTACGCTTACAACGACGTGCTGCACATGGTGGTTGGGCCGACATTGTCTGACCAGCTAGGCCCAATGACGGTGCACCTCTGGATCAACGACGGCCTCATGGCGCTGTTCTTCCTGTTGGTGGGGCTGGAACTGAAGCGCGAGTTTTTGGAAGGCCGGCTGTCGCGCTGGTCCGACCGGATGATGCCTGCGCTCGCTGCCGCGGCTGGCATGGCTGTCCCGGCGCTGATCTATCTGCTCGTGGCGGGGTCCGACCCGTCGCTGCACGGCGGATGGGCAATCCCCGCCGCTACCGATATTGCCTTCGCGTTGGGCGTACTGGCGCTGCTTGGCAACCGCGTGCCGGCCTCGCTGAAACTCCTTCTCATGTCGGTTGCGATTGTTGACGATCTCGGCGCGGTCGCGATCATCGCGCTGTTCTATACGGCGTCGATCGACGCTCTCGCGATTACCGCTGCCGCGACGCTCTTCGGGATTATGCATCTGCTCCGCTGGCGGAGGGTGAACGCACTGACGCCCTATCTAATTCTGACCGGGTTGCTTTGGTACGCCGTGCTTCTGTCCGGCGTCCATGCGACAATTGCGGGCGTCCTTGCCGCAACCGCTATCCCGCTTCGCGCGAGCGGCGACGGAGACGCACCGCTCTATCGCCTCGAACACGCGCTGACGCCGTTAGTCGGGCTACTAATCGTACCGCTGTTTGGGTTTGCCAATGCCGGCGTATCGCTGGGCGGTATCGGGTTGCAGGCGATCATCGCACCGTTGCCGCTGGGCGTCGCTGCCGGCCTGTTCCTCGGCAAGCAAATCGGCATATTCGGCGCATTGCAGATCGGCAGGCGGCTGAGGCTGTTCGGTGCTTTGCCCGGTGCCAGTATGATGCAGACATACGGTGTCGTTCTGCTGTGCGGCATCGGCTTCACAATGAGCTTGTTCATCGGTGCCCTGGCATTCCCGGCATCTCCGCATCTCGCGGAGGAAGCGAAGATTGGCATCCTGCTGGGATCGATGATGTCCGCTCTCGCCGGATATGGCGTTCTGCGGTTCTCCCGGCCCAAGGCCTTCTCGGCGTCAACGATCTAGTTGCCGGCGCCCGACTGACCACCGCCACCAAGCCTTCATCATTCTACCCGCTGTTGCGGATACCCAAGGACGCCTGCCATTTCCCGCGAACATGTTCCCGTCGCGATCAAGTCGCTGCCATGGTCGATGCTTCTCGCCGTCTGCATCGTTATGTCTGCAAGTTTGCTCACGCTCTACTCTGCGGCGAACGGAAGCATGACACCGTGGGCATTCAATCAGGGTCTCAGGTTCGGCTTCCTGTTCGTAGTCATGCTGCTGGTGTCGTTCGTCCCAGTGTCGTTCTGGCGCGATTATTCGCTGCCCTTCTACGGCATCACACTCGGGCTGCTGCTGATCGTCGAGCTGTTCGGCAAGATCGGGATGGGTGCGCAGCGCTGGATCGATCTCGGGATCATCCGCCTGCAACCCTCCGAGTTCATGAAGATCGCTATCGTGCTTTCACTGGCCAGCTATTTCGACCGTGTGCCCCCCGGGTTCATCCGCCGCCCCATGACCCTGCTGCCACCTGTGGTGATGATCGGGCTGCCGGTCGTGCTCGTCCTGCTGCAACCCGATCTGGGCACCGCGATGATGATCGCGCTCGCCGGCACCGCCGTCCTCTTTCTTGCCGGCATCCCGCTACGCTGGTTCATGGGGGGAGGGCTGGTATTCGCCTGTGCGCTTCCCGTCGTCGTGAACAACCTGCTCCACGACTATCAGCGACACCGGGTGCTGATCTTTCTTGATCCCGAGAGCGATCCGCTCGGCACGGGATACCATATCGCGCAGTCAAAGATCGCGATCGGATCAAGCGGCATCTGGGGCAAGGGCTTCATGCAGGGCACCCAAAGCCACCTCGCCTATCTGCCTGAGCCTCACACCGACTTCATCCTTGCGACGATGATGGAGGAATGGGGCCTGGTCGGCGGGGTCGTGATCCTGTTGGCCTATGCGTGGATCATTCGCTGGGCGAGCGGGGTGGCGATGCGTTCGGCCAGTCGCTTTGTGAAACTCGCTGCGGCGGGTCTGTCGTTCACGATCTCATTGTACGTCGGGATCAACATGGCGATGGTGCTGGGGCTTGCCCCGGTCGTGGGCATCCCGCTGCCGCTCCTGTCCTACGGTGGATCGGCAATGATGACGGTGCTGATCCTGCTTGGCATCCTCATGTCGTTCGACAGGGCCGAACGCAAAAGGGGAGACTCCTCCGTCCTTGGCCTTTCATTGCCCTGATAGATTCTCGATTACGATCGACTTTCGGGAACCGCTGGCGACGGACCTCGTATGCTAACGAGCTGGTAAGCTGCTGCCGGTCCCATGGACACCAGGTTAGGCTAGCCTGCTTCTCGAAAGCTATGGCGCGCGCGAAGCATCCCCTAGGTACAATGGCGGCAATGATTGAACATCGAATCCGAAATTTATTTTGAGTAGATTATCTATATAAGCCTTGCGGACCGCAGCCAGGCGGACAGGACTCTTACCCCCGAGATAGTCAGGGCCTTCTTTGCCGCGACGCACTGCGATTTCACGGAGGTACTGAAATTCGTCGTCAGAATTTACACCGGTGGTTGGCGTAAATCCAATCTCGTCATGAAGACCACGTCCGTGGTAGCGCTCAATGTCCAGCATGGCGTAAATATAGGTTGGTGGATCTTCCACTTCGTCAATTACGCGTGCGGCCCAATCGGCAATTTCACTCCGATCGACAGTGCCAGTTATCAAAGCGGCGACTGCGAAGCCGAGGTCGATTGAGTCGTTGAATATCACGCGCACACTACTAATCCTTTGAGATGTGCAATGTCTTGATTGCTGCATTATGAGCACACCGACTGTCTCGCAAACGATCGCATTTTGGGAATGCGCGCGCTTTCCGAGCGCCGGTTAGCGGAGGCGGCAAGCAGCTTACCCTCGTGGAGTGTCCACGTAGGCCCTGTACGGGTTCTGACCATCGGTCACTATGAGCGTGATAGTACCGCCGGATGCATCAGGGGGTGGAATAAAGTAAATACTATCCACATCCTTATTAATATTGGCCAACGGAAAATCTTCAATAATAGCCCCGTCTCGAACGACATAATGACCTAGATGGCTAGTATGATCGCTCCGTTCTATTCCAAAGAAGGATTTTTCATTTCCAAAGCTGCTACACAGCTTCAGGCTCGAACTGATAGATGCTATTGTATTGATGCAGCTATCTGTCTGAACCTTTTCACGGGGAATGTCTTCATATTTCATCGTATAGGACTTTTCGATCGGATCACTAAAGCCAAATGCGGGTGCGAACCCGAACGGGTTATTTTCAATGTAGCGCCTTACCTCGCTACCGTTGGTTAAAAAGAGACTCCAACCGGATCGGTCATCTATTTTGAAGCCACATGGCAATGTCAGCATTGCGATGTCACGAACCTGAATACCTTTTTGCAGCGGTACGATAGATTTCTTGATACGGCTCGTGATATTCGAACCCACCGAAGCATGGACAAGTTGATCAGTAGTGCATGCGCTACCATTTGAATCACGCTTGAGCACTGGCGTTCCAACGTCTTCCGTAGATTGCTTGCTGCGCGAAGACGCTTGCTCGTTTAGCACCTCATAGAGCGTTGAGGCTGACCGATTGGCTTTGTGTTCGGAAGCTTTGTCATTGGTTTGCGCAGTCGCTTGAGGGGCGGCTCCCGCCCCGCCAATCGATATAAGCACGGCCATCATCATGACAGTCTGGGTTCGCATTGCTTCGATCCTAGCCTCCGCAGATTTTGCAGGGTCACCCGCCATCCCGCAAACCGAGGCGATGATCAACCGCCGAGGATTAAGCTTTACCAAGACGGACGGCTATCTAGCCGCGGTTTGTAGAAGCCGAATTTGCTTACCGTTTAGGCCTTCGCAGCTGTTGGCTCATTTCCCCAAAAGGAACGGCTTGCGAGGCGGCCGGGGCATTTCCATTGGGATCGAGATTCGGGAATGTCCAACATGGGCAGGAAAGCGGACAGGCTGCTTTCGGGAATGCGGGTGTCGATAGCAGACATTGGGCGGCTGCCGGCTTTCCCAAAAAGGATCGGATTTTGGGAATGTACGAGTTGGGGAGGAACGCAGATGGTCTGCTTACGGGATCGGGGGCGTCTTCCTTACTTGCTGGGCGCCAGGGGCGTACCATGGTGCGTTCAAATCATCCCGTTCCGTATAATTTTATGGTCAAAAATCCGTCCTGCCACATGGCCCGTAGGATTGGCTCATGATCTTCATCATAGGGACAATCGTCATATCCCAATTTTTCGCTACTGGCGGCGTTAGCGCCAGCGGTTCGGGCTCTTTCGTACTCCAGAACGTGATCTGCCACACACCCCCCTCTTTGTTAAAAAGGATGTTATGATAACGACTTAAGCTATGTTCTGATCCCACCTTTCCACTTTGATAAACGAACGTCTGCAATTGGAAGCGGGGTGAATGCGAGTGCGCGACCACAACCGCTGTCGGTTAGGCAATCGGTATCGGTCGTAACCAAGTTCTCGCTTCTAAACGTCCTTCTGCGTTACACCATTACCCTCTGCATATTCGCGCAGATCGTGAAATATCTCACGCCACAGTTCGTCACTCATATCGAAGCTGAACAGATCGCGGAGGTAGTACGCGCCTTCGGCCGCAAGAAAGGCGATCCGCAGACGGCGTGCTTCTTCGGTGTTCGCCTCAAGCGTGCCGGCACGTGCACGATACCAGCGCGTCGAACTCGTTTCCGCCTCTCCCGCGCTAACCAGGGCAGCCATGAGGGCTGCCACGCTGATACTTTCCTCGCGAGTAAGTTCGGACGTGATGCGGATGTGGGCGAGCATACGATCACGCTCTGACGTGCGACCGCCAAGTTCCGCGTCAAACCGCGCTTGCTCGCGGGTCAGCCAGCGGTCGAGCACCGCGTCCATCAATGCTTCCCGGCTGCCGAATGCCGATTGGATACTCGCCTTCGGAACGTCGGCAGCGGCCGCCAGACTACCAAACGTCAGCCCTGCGGCACCCGCCTTGGCAACGATCGTCTCCGCTGAATCGAGCAATCGCGCACGGTCGATCGTTCTTGGGCGTGACATGCTTTTACCATCCTCTTGCGTTTGAATACGATCGTATCTAAATAGGTGTGACTGGATCGTAAAGCCCGAACCACGAAAGGAGCCCTACGTCGTGAAACGCAAGCAGGTAGTCATCGTGGGAGCCGGCTTTGGCGGCCTCGCTGCGGCCAAGGCGCTGAGCGGGCGCGACGTGACGGTGACGCTGATCGATCGCACCAACCATCACCTCTTCCAACCTCTCCTCTATCAAGTCGCCACCGCGGCATTGGCACCGTCGGACATCGCGACAGCGACCCGGACGCTGATGGCCGGTCACGGCAACGTCACGACCCTGCTGGACGATGTCACCGACGTTGATGATACGAAGCGGGAGGTGCTGACGGCATCGGGGGAGCGCATTCCCTATGACTATCTCGTACTGGCGACGGGGTGCAGCTACAGCTTCTTCGGCAACGACGCGTGGGCTGAGCACGCCCCTGTACTCAAGACCCTCGCAGACGCCCTCTCCATACGCGAACGGTTGCTCGACGCCTTCGAGCGCGCTGAACGCAGCGTCGATGCCAGCGAGATCGCGTCGTTACTGACCTTCGTCGTTGTCGGTGGTGGTCCAACCGGCGTCGAGATGGCGGGTGCGATTGCCGAACTCGCGAAGACGGCGCTTGCCCGGGACTTTCGCAACATCGACAGCAGAACGCTGCGGATCAAGTTGGTGGAAGCCGGCACGACGATCCTTTCCACTTTTCCGGACGATCTGCCCCGTTACGCCGCAGCCGCGCTAACCCGCCTCGGAGTCGAGGTCATACTGGGTGCTCCGGTCCTCTTGATCGACGCGGAAGGTCTGCAGGTCGGTGACACGCGGATCGATGCGGCCACAGTCATCTGGGCCGCAGGCACACGTGCCAACGAGGCGGCTACATGGCTCGATGCCGACGCGGCCCGTAACGGCGCATTGCGAGTGTTGCCCGATTGCTCGGTCGAAGACAGGCCGCACGTCTTTGCCATCGGCGACGTCGCCAGCTTCACCGGAAGCGATGGAAAGCCGCTCCCCGGTCTTGCACCCGTCGCCAAGCAACAGGGTCGATATGTCGGCGATCTGATCTGGTCCAAGGTTCAAGGGCGCAGGACCTCTGCACCCTTTCAGTATCGGAACTGGGGCTCCATGGCCGTTATCGGTCGTTCGCATGCGGTCGCCGACTTCGGGACCATTCGCCTGCGCGGCTTCGTCGCCTGGCTGTCCTGGTCGCTCGTCCACCTCATGCTGCTGGTCGATTTCCGAAGTCGGCTCACCGTCTACGTCAACTGGGCATGGTCCTGGTTCACGCGAGGTCGCGGCGTGCGCCTGCTGACGCGCGCCACACATCTGCCGACCGCCAAAACGGCAAGCGCTTCAAACCTGATTCCTGAAGGACATATCTAATGGCGTGGATTTACCTGTTGCTGGGTGGCGTGTTTGAGGTCGGGTTCACGACCTGCCTGCGCTACACCGATGGCTTCAAGAACCTGACATGGACGGGCGGTTTTGCCGTTTGCGCACTGCTGAGCTTCCTGTTTCTCGAGGTCGCGACGCGCACTATTCCCCTCGGCACCGGCTATGCCGTGTGGACGGGGATCGGCGCACTCGGCACCGTCGTCATCGGCATGGTCTGGTTCGGTGAACCGTCTACGCCCATCCGCATCCTTCTCATCCTTGGGCTCGTCGCCTGCGTAGCAGGACTGAAGCTCACCTCCGGGCACTGACGATGGCGGGATCGACATGCTCCTTCCTGAGCGGGGCGGCACTGTGCGTCTATGCGCTCTTCTCGTACCTCTTCCGTCACGCCTTCTCATTCTGGGGAATGGCCGTCGTCGTCGTGCTCGGCATCGGCACAATCTGCATCGGGTTGTTCCAGTTGATGATCGAGCGATGGGGTGTCCCCCTTGAGCTGCCACCAGAACCGCCTCGGCAGGAGTTCAACGGCGGCAAACGCCAAATCTGAGATTCCCGTGCGAAAGCAATCCCTTCGTGCATTTCAAATTACCCGATCAGGAGGATTAGACATGGAACAAAGCCCCGGAGATCTTGCTCGCTACCTGGCTTATGCGGGCACCCCTACATTCTGGCGTCTTGATCAGACTCGCGACCTGTCGAACGTCGATATCGCCGTCATGGGCATCCCGTTCGATCTTGGCACGAGCAATCGGCCTGGCGCGCGATTTGGTCCGCGCGCCATCCGCGACATCTCGCTGCACACGGGAAATTTTCATTATCCCTGGTCCTTCGATCTGAAGGAGCGGCTGCGACTGATCGACTACGGAGACGTAGGGGGCGGCGTACAGACCGATCTTACAAACTTCATGATCCAGGATGCGTACGAACATGCGGGAACCATCTTCGCAGCAGGCGCGAAGCTGCTGACGCTCGGCGGGGATCACACCATACCCTACGGGCTTATCAGGGCTGCCAAGGACAAGCATGGCCCGATCTCGCTCGTGCATTTTGACAGCCATCAGGACTCCGAAAGCAGCAACGGTGGTCGGTCGATCTTCCACGGCTCGTTCGCCCACGACCTTGCGGAAGAGGGGACGGTCGATCCAAGCCGGTCGGCTCAGGTGTTCATACGCACAGATATGGAGAACCCTGGTTATCAGATCATACACGCCAACGAGGCGCTCTATCTCAGTCCGAAGGAACTGGCTGAGCGCATCAGAGCCGTGGTCGGGACGAACCCTGTCTACATTACCTTCGACATCGATGCGCTCGATCCGGCCTATGCACCGGGAACCGGTACGCCCGTAGTTGGAGGCCCGACGACATTCTTCGCACGCGAAGTGCTCCGGAATCTGCTCGGTCTCAACGTCGTTGCGGCGGATGTCGTCGAGGTGCTGCCTGCGCTTGATCCGTCTGCGATCACGGCTCTTGCGGCAGCGACGATCGGGGTCGATCTTCTCTACCTCATGGCAGGTGAAACCGGCACCGACGGACGATAGAAACACGTATCCGCGGCTCTTCGAGTAACTGAGGTGTTCATGACGAAAGCCCCCTCCATCGATCTCGATCGCGTCCGTGCGGACACGCCCGGTGTCACGCATCGCACTCATCTCAACAACGCCGGGGCGGCTCTGATGCCGCAACCGGTCATCGATGCGGTCGTGGCCCACATAAACCGCGAGGGGGCTATCGGCGGTTACGAGGCGGCAGCGGAGGCCGCTGACCGTCTGGGCCGTGTGCACGACAGCGTCGGTCGGCTCGTCGGCGCTGACGCCGGCGAGATCGCCATTACCGAGAACGCGACGGTCGCCTGGCAGCGGGCGTTCCAGTCGCTGGAGTTCATTGCCGGTGATCGCATCCTGACGACGACTGCGGAATTTGCCGGAAACTACATTCCGCTGCTTCAACTCGCACGGCGAACGGGGGTCTCGGTCGAGGTAATCCCCGACGACGCGAGCGGCGCGCTTGATACCGCAGCGCTCGAAAGCATGATCGATGAACGGGTCAAGCTCATCGCGATCACCTGGCTCCCGACGAACGGTGGTTTGGTGAACCCTGCGGCCGAAGTCGGCCGGATCGCTAACGCGCACGCCATCCCCTATCTGCTCGACGCGTGTCAGGCGGTCGGTCAAATGCGCGTAGATGTGAACGCCCTCGGCTGTGACATGCTGACTGCTACGGGTCGCAAGTTCCTGCGCGCCCCTCGCGGGACAGGCTTCCTCTACGTGCGGCGGGCAATGCTGGAGCGTACCGAGCCTGCTCTGCTCGACCTCTTCGGCGCGGTTGTGGATCGTCCGGGCCACTACGCGATGCGTGCCGATGCACGCCGCTTCGAAACCTGGGAAACCAATTATGCGACACGGTTGGGAATAGGGGCAGCGGCCGACTACCTTCTAGATATTGGTATCGACGCGATCGAAGCGCGATGCGGATTTTTGGCCGAGTTGCTCCGGGTTGGCCTTTCAGCCCTCGCCGACGTTACGCTACGCGACGCCGGCACCGTTCGTTCGGCGATCATATCGTTCACCGTTGCCGGCATGGAGGCGGCGGACGTGATGCAGCGACTTGCCGCACAAGCGATAAACGTCTCGGTGTCCCCCCCCGTCAGTACGCCGCTCGATGCAGTCGCGCGGAGACTGCCACCGGTCCTCCGCGTATCGCCCCACTATTACAACAGTGAGGAAGATATTCGCCGGTTCCTCACCGTGATTGCGACTTTGTGAGCCAGGAAGTTGGCAGGGTCCCATATTCATGGAAGACCGAGAGCTGCCAGACGAAGCCATTCACAACTGGCGCCGATGGCCCAGCTCGACAGTCCACCCCGCCCATTTGACCACCGTTGGCGAAGATGGGAGCGAGTGCGCCCTATTACCGCGGTCCTTTCTGCCAGCCTGTTAAACTACGAAGCCGGTGGATCGTACCGTATTGATGCGTAGGACGGGAGATCGACCAATTCATACAATGAAACCGATGCGCTCTACCCGAGAGAATGAATATGATTTTCAGTGGGTTCCCCGTCATACGATCGTCCGGGTTAACTCGATCGTAGCGGAACGGCGGTAATTTGCCACATGAGCTTCTCGTCCGATCTGATGTACCGCCTCCTGGTCAAAAGCGTCAAAGACTACGCGATCTACATGGTTGATCGCGACGGCAAAGTCCTCAACTGGAACGAAGGAGCACGACGGGCCAAGGGCTATTCGGAAGACGAAATCGTCGGCCGCAACTACGACATCTTTTACTCTCCCGAAGATCGGGCAGCTGGAATACCCCAGCAAAATCTTGAAACGGCCCTTACACAGGGGCGAGTAGTGCTCGAAGGGCGACGGTATCGAAAAGATGGCTCATGCTTCTGGGCGAGCATCACCATCGACGCGATTTACGACGATAATGCCGAATTTCTCGGCTTTGCCAAAATAACCCGAGATCTGACCGAGCACCATGATCTCGTTTCGCGGCTGGAGTATAATGCGACACATGATCCATTAACTGGGTTACTGAACAGAGCTGGGTTTTTCAAAAGACTAGAGACCGATATGGCGATACAAAGGCCCATCACCGTCTTCGCCGTAGATCTCGATCACTTCAAACCGATCAACGACAGATATGGCCATGCCGTAGGCGACGCAGTCCTGAAAGCGGTGGCCGAGCGCTTGGCGGATCGGTTGAACATGGATTTCGTCGGAAGGCTGGGGGGCGACGAATTCGTTGCCGTACAGTGCATCGAAGCTGATCCTGCCGCGATGATCGGAATGGGTTTGGCCGTGACCAAGGAGATTCGGATGCCGATCGTCTTTGGGCAACATCGAATGACGGTGGGGGCGAGTGTCGGCGTGGCTTACGCCACTGGCAACGAGGACAACGCGGACATGCTACTCGCCAGGGCTGACGTCGCCCTGTACCAGGCTAAGGCCCGCGGGCGAGATGCAGCCTGTCTGTATGGCGGCGAGGCAGACACAAAACCGGCGTCGGATCGCTATCGTCGATAGCGGAACTTGATACGATATCCGCAGGAATGCGGCCCCTTGACCTCGAACCATGGCGGGATTTCGCGAGCCCCTGCCACCTCCACCAGACAAAGCCGTGGCTTCACGGGCCGGCAGGACCGGCACGGCTCTTGATTGGGCTGGAGTTATCATCGCGTCACGGCGTGGGCTCAAAAAATGGTACCGCAACCATAAGATGGTGATACATGCAATGGAGCCTCGCAGAAGGCTATTTTTGGGAAGGATCAGAGTCCATGCGCCATTTCGGCTTATCGGCGTTCCTCGCTGCTGCATCCATGACGTTACTCGCGGGGCACGCATGGTCTCAGAACGATCGCGCCACACCGTCGAACGGCAAGCGTGCAGCGATGCCGGGGGGCAGCGTCGAGCCACGAAGCCCGGAAGGTCGCGGCTACCTGGCGCAGCCGCTGACCACCGAGATCTACACCGCCGACCCTTCTGCCCGCGTGTTCAACGGGAAGATCTACATCTACCCCAGTCATGACATCGACGCCGGCATCCCGGACGACGATATGGGTAGTCAGTACGCTATGCGCGACTATCGGGTCCTGAGCATGGATCGCCCGGGTGCGCCAGTCACCGTCCATCCTGTTGCCATCAGTGTGAAGGACGTACCATGGGCCGCCAAACAAGCTTGGGCACCCGACGCGTTGTTCAAGGACGGCACCTACTACCTCTATATGCCTTTGAAGGATAAAGAGGGCATCTTCCGTATGGGAGTTGCCACGTCCAAGTCGCCTGTTGGCCCCTTTGTTGCCGAAAAGCAGCCCATTCGGGGCAGTTTCTCTATCGACCCGGGCATGTTTACCGATGACGACGGCCAGAGCTACATGTATTTCGGTGGTATCTGGGGCGGGCAACTTCAGCGCTGGGCAACGGGCAAGTACGATGCTGCTGCGGGAAACACCGATCGGAAGCAGGATGACAAGCCTGCGCTAGCTCCCAAAATGGCGCGTCTGTCGGCGGACATGAAGCAGTTTGCCGAACCGGTGCAAGACGTGGTTCTACTCGATGAAGCCGGCAAACCTATACTGGGTGGCGATCACGACAGGCGCTTCTTCGAGGCCGCATGGGTGTTCAAGCGGGATGGGAAATACTACTTTACCTATTCCACCGGCGACACGCACTTTATCAACTACGCAATCGGCGACACACCTTATGGCCCGTTCCGCTACACGGGGCATATTCTCGCGCCAGTGCAAGGTTGGACATCGCACCATTCGGTCTTCAAATTCGAGAACCGTTGGTGGTTAGCCTATCATGATACACAGGTAGGCAAAAAGAACTCGCTTCGATCCGTAAAAATGACCGAAGTGTTCTTTAACCCGGATGGCACCATCCGCCAGATAGATCCGTTCAAGGACTGACTATTTGGTAAAGCATCCGAACTGCTTCACGATCGTAAGGCAGCCATGTGGCTCATTTCAAAGCCGGAAGATTTTGAAATCGCTCACCTGGTTGCCGTTCGTGGTGCTTATCCTCGCTGCGACGGGTGATGATGCGGCTATCTGCCGCAATACCACAGGTGATCGGGACGGGTTATTTCACACCTTTTGGCATGACAGCGGCGAGGGCTGCCTGACGCTGGCCGATGATGGTGGCTACAAGGTGCAATGGAAACTCGGACCACAGGGCAATCTCGTAGCGGGCCGTGGCTGGCGGCGAGGCTCTGCTGACCGCATTGTCGGCTACCGTGCCCGGCATTTCGATCCGGGGGCGAATGGCTACCTGGCTTTATACGGCTGGTCGAAAGATCCCCTGGTCGAATATTACGTCGTAGATAGTTGGGGTCGCTTCACGCCTCCTGGACCCGGCGCGGTGGCGTTGGGTACGGTGCAGAGCGATGGCGGGACCTACCGCCTATACCGCACTCGTCGGATTGATCAGCCTTCGATCGCGGGCACTGCTACCTTCGATCAATATTGGAGCGTTCGCACCGAACGACGCCCATTTGACCATGAAAACATCATCACCTTAGCCAACCATGTCACCGCTTGGCGACGTGTGGGGCTGACGCTCGGAGTGCTTGATTATCAGGTGCTGGCGACGGAGGGTTTTGGCAGCACGGGTGCCTCAGCAATAAGCCTCCGGGATGCGCGAACTCGTCCGCGCCCTATCTCTCGGTCGCAATGATGATTTCATACAGTCGCTTCGCGGACGCAGTGCGCTCGCCCAGCGCGAATCCCAGCAGAAAGGTGGTACTAGGCGTGCTTGCTTCGCCGTCGTCTGCACGTCGCATTGCCCAATTACCGAACTGGCGGGACACTACTGCGCGATCAAGAACCACCTCGATATCGGTGTGCCTCGGATCGGATCGGATTCGGTCCATCGTGGCACCAACTTCGTCATGATCACCTTCGATAACCTGTGCGAAATTCGCACCGTCTGACCACAGCATACCCGTAATGCCAACCTTGGTATTACGGGCAATCGATTCCGCTACGATGGCATCAAGCTCAGCAAGGTTGGCTTCGGTCAGGGGTCTGCTGGTGTAGATTATTCGACGCATCGGTGAGAAACGAGTCTGTGGGCATTTGGAAGCCAAACGCCATTGATTTTACGCGATCATCCGAGCCGGCGGTTGGGATGCCCGGTAAAGAAAACGGACGTTTTGCAAACAGCCTTTCATAATTTTAGCCGCTAAAATTTAGGCGTGGGGCGACGCTAAACGGTACCCGCTTCTCGTTTGAAGCTGCCGAATTGCAGTATCACCAACACAAACTAGCGTTCGTTTATATATCGGCTATGCTGGATTTATGGATAACAATTCGGCTATCGCTGCGCTCAGTGCGCTTGCGCAAGGCACACGGCTTGATGTGTTCCGGCTGCTGGTACGACACGAACCGGACGGCCTTGCGGCCGGCGAAATCGCCCGCCAGCTCGATGTGCCGCAGAACACCATGTCCGCGCACCTTGGCATTCTCGCTCGCGCCGGGATCGTGCGCTCGGAACGGCATAGCCGGTCGATCATCTACCGGGCCGATCTGGACGGACTGCGCGCGCTGACGCTGTTCCTCGTCAAGGATTGCTGCGCCGGTTCGCCTGAACTGTGCGCGCCGCTGCTGGCCGAACTCACCCCCTGCTGCTGAAAGGACGCCCCATGGCCGTCGATATCGTGATCTATCACAACCCCGAGTGCGGCACGTCGCGCAACACGCTGGCGATGATCCGCAATGCCGGCATCGAGCCGCATGTGGTCGAATATCTAAAGACACCTCCCTCGCGCGCGTTGCTGGTCGAGCTGATCGATCGCGCCGGGATCACGCCCCGCGATCTGCTGCGCGAGAAGGGGACGCCTTACGCTGAGTTGGGCCTTGGTGACACCACGCTTCCAGACGCGGTGCTGGTGGACGCGATGATGGCGCATCCGGTCCTCATCAACCGGCCACTGGTCGTCTCGCCACTCGGCGTGAAGCTGTGCCGACCTTCTGAGGCGGTCCTTGATCTGCTGCCCGGGCCGCAACAGGAGGCGTTTGCCAAGGAAGACGGCGAACAGGTCGTAGACGCTTCGGGTCAGCGCATCGCCTGATGCTGCTCGCGCTCGCTATCTTCGTCGCCACGATCACGCTCGTCATCTGGCAACCCAAAGGCCTCGGCATCGGCTGGAGCGCGCTAGGCGGCGCGGCCATCGCGCTCCTCGTTGGTGTCGTCTCGCTCTCCGACGTGCCTGTGGTGTGGGGCATCGTCTGGAACGCGACCGCGACGTTCGTCGCGATCATCATCGTCAGCCTGTTGCTCGATGAAGCCGGGTTCTTCGAATGGGCCGCGCTCCACGTAGCGCGCTGGGGCCGGGGGCATGGCCGACGGCTGTTCGTGCTGATCGTCCTGCTTGGCGCGGCGGTATCGGCGCTGTTCGCCAATGATGGCGCGGCGCTGATCCTGACGCCGATCGTCATCGCGATGCTGCGCGCCCTGGGATACAAGGACAAGGCCACGCTGGCATTCGTAATGGCCGCGGGGTTCATCGCCGATACCGCCAGTCTGCCGCTGATCGTTTCCAACCTCGTCAACATCGTGTCGGCCGACTTCTTTCGGATCGGCTTTGCCGATTATGCCTCGGTAATGGTGCCGGTCGATCTGGCGTCGATCGCCGCGACGCTGGTCTCACTGCTGCTGTTTTTCCGGCGTGACATACCCGCCAGCTATGACGTGGCACAGCTTCGCGCGCCTGCTGACGCGATCCGCGATCCTGCCACATTCAAGGCGGGGTGGGTCGTCCTCGCTCTGCTGCTCGCAGGCTTCTTCCTGCTCGAACCCCTCGGCGTGCCGGTCAGCGCCGTTGCCGCTGCCGGCGCGGTCCTCCTGCTCGTCATCGCCGCGCGCGGCCATGTCATCCAGACCCGCAAGGTGCTGGCCGGCGCGCCGTGGCAGGTCGTGATCTTCTCGCTCGGCATGTACCTGGTCGTCTATGGCCTCCGCAATGCGGGCCTGACTGACCACCTTGCCAGCCTGCTCGATCGTACCGCGCAAGGCGGTGTGTGGGGTGCAGCGTTCGGGACCGGGATCATCGCCGCGCTGCTCTCGTCGGTGATGAACAACATGCCGACCGTGCTGGTGGGCGCGCTGTCGATCGACGCGACGCACGCCACGGGCGCGATCAAGGAAGCGATGATCTACGCCAACGTAATCGGGTGCGACCTCGGACCGAAGATCACGCCGATCGGCTCGCTCGCGACGCTGCTCTGGCTGCACGTCCTGGGGCAAAAGGGCATTCGGATTGGCTGGGGCTATTACTTCAAGGTTGGTGCGACACTAACGATCCCGGTGCTGCTGGTGACACTCGCGGCACTTGCGATCAGGATCAGCATGGTATGACAGCACTCGTATATTTGGCCGCGTCGCTCGCGGAAATAGCAGGCTGCTTTGCCTTTTGGGCATGGTTGCGGCTGGGCAAATCTCCCCTGTGGCTGGTTCCGGGCGTGATCTCACTTATGCTGTTCGCTTGGCTGCTGACACGCGTGGATAGCGATGCAGCGGGGCGGGCCTATGCTGCCTATGGCGGCGTCTACATCTGCGCATCGTTGATCTGGCTATGGGCTGTCGAAGGGGTAAGGCCCGATCGCTGGGACGCGGGTGGGGCCGCACTCTGCCTGATCGGCACCTGTATCATTCTGCTTGGCCCAAGGACCGCCTGATGCCGCTCCGCACTCTCTCCGATCCTGATAATCTGCCCGCGCTCGATCAGCGCTATGCGCTCGATCGTCCTGCCCTTGGGCTCGGTGCTGGCGATCCACCTCCACGCATCCTGTTGCTCTACGGCTCCCTGCGGGAGCGGTCCTTCTCGCGGCTGTGCATCGAGGAAGCTGCTCGCCTGCTGCAATTCTTTGGCTGCGAAACGCGTATCTTCGATCCTTCGACCCTGCCGCTACCCGATCAGGTGACGGGGGACGACCACCCGGCCGTCCACGAGCTACGCGAACTGTCGATGTGGTCAGAGGGGCATGTGTGGTGCAGCCCTGAACGACACGGCCAGATTACCAGCATCATGAAACTGCAAGTCGATCACCTACCGCTGTCGATGGGCGGAATGCGCCCAACGCAAGGCCGCACGCTCGCCGTCATGCAGGTGTCGGCCGGATCGCAGTCGTTTAACAGCGTGAACACCCTGCGCGTCCTCGGCCGTTGGATGCGAATGGTGACGATCCCCAACCAGTCGAGCGTCGCCAAGGCGTTCAACGAGTTTGACGACGCCGGCCGGATGAAGCCGTCCAGCTATTACGATCGGATCGTGGATGTGATGGAGGAACTGGTGCGCTTCACGGTCTTGCTACGCCCGCACAACACGCAGCTCGTCGATCGCTATTCCGAGCGAAAGGAAGCAGGCGTGCCGATCGATAGCGCCACGGACCTTTCGAGCATCGCAACCTCACCGGCGTACCGGAAAGGCGAGTAAAGTCCGCTTAGTGTGGCAAACGGCTCCTGCGACATTGTGCATCACTGAGTGGGCTTCTAGATGCATCCAATGAAACGCCGGGCTCGCCCACTCCCCAAGATATTGCATTCCATGGCGTTTTTCGTCCTGGCGGTAATGTTGCTGGTCCGGCTTGGCCCGCTCTGCGAGACGATGGCGATGGCCGCGCCTCCGGCTGCGTCCGCGATGATGGACTGCGCCAGCATATCAGCAGGCGCTCCCGTCAAAAAGGCGCCTGCGTCGGCCTGCGCCATACCGTGCGTTGCGGTTGCCGGCGAAACCGTCGAGCATATCGAGCTGGTTCCTTCCTCCCGTCTATCGCCTTGGCCGGCTCCACAGACGGGCCTTTTAGGCATGGCATACGCTCCGGCCACACCCCCTCCGCAAACCGTGTGACGTCGAACACGATCACACGTAAATTTCGGAGAATATCATGACCAAGTTCAAGCTCATCAGCGCTGCCTTCGCCCTCACCCTGTCGACTGGCGCATTCGCCGCTGTCGCCAATTGCTGTGCCGACATGGCGTGCTGCAAGGACGGTGCGGACTGCTGCAAGGATGGCGCAAAAGCCAAGGCTGCTGACTGCTGCGATCATGCCAAGGGCGGCATGAAGCACGGCTAAAAGCTGGATAGGGGCGGGCAACCGCCCCTATTTTTCTAGTCTACGTCTACTCGGCGCGGCACGCCGTCCCGCCACGGTCGCTGCGACGAGCGAAGAGTTACCCTCAGGGTTGAGGCTCTTCCCCGAACCGCATCCATCGTTCGTCCCATCTCGCGCGCGATTACCGCCAGAGTCTGCTTGGCCCCGATACGCCGACGAAGCTCGGCGTCATCATCATCGGTCCAAGACGTTCCACGTCGAGCGGTCAGCCCAAAAACTCCTCAATCAGGAGCAATCCCAAAAACCCGATGGAAAACATCGCACTGATAAGCGGGGTGTCTGGTTTCTCGTGCGCTTCGACCAACAGCTCTTCCGTCACGAGATAGAGCAGCGCCATCAGACCGAAACTGAGAAACCCGGCGATGACGACGGGCGGAAACGTCGCAACGGGCGTCGCTATCGCCGCACCGATCGGCAGCAACAACGCGATCCCCATCGTAATCGCGATGATCCGCGCCTTGGACTTGATCGTCTCGCCCAACTCGGTCGTCACGGTCAGTCCGAGAAACAGCACCTCCAGCGTCAACGCGATCGTCAGCAACACGCCAGCCTTCCCGCCAGCGACGAACGCCAACCCGAGAACAAGCCCGTCGATCAGAATATCGACTGCGAACGCGCCCAACATAGCGATCGGTCCACTGGCGCGACCCTCAAGGGCTTTGAGCGACAGCATCACAAGGATACCAAGCGCGCCGCCTGTGAATGTCGCGATCGGTGAACCTTCGTGCATCACCTGGGGCAGGATCTCGGCTGCCGCTGCGGCGAACACGACGCCTGCCGCCAAGTGTTGCATAGCGCTTACGAAGGCATCGCTTGGCCGTCTCGATACCGCGAATAGCGAGCCGATCAGTACGGCAACGACGGGAATGAGCGTGAAGGCAACGGCCTGCATAGCTTAGGCCCTCACGCTGTCATGAGCCGAAGGCGGCAGTTCGATGTGTCCCCCTGATGGGGCTGGCAGCTCGCACCGTCCGAAACGAGCATAGAGGGTCGGCAGCACGAACAAGGTGAGCAGAGTTGCGGATATCAGGCCACCAATGACGACGGTCGCCAGCGGCTTTTGCACCTCTGCTCCAGCACCATGACCAAGTGCCATCGGCACGAAGCCAAGCGACGCAACGAGCGCCGTCATCGCAACCGGCCGGAGGCGCGCCAGAGCGCCTTGATGCGCCGCTACCGCACGATCCATGCCTTGCCGCATCAGATCATGGATGGACGACACCATGACCAGCCCGTTGAGGACCGCGACACCCGATAGCGCGATGAAGCCGACTGCCGCTGAAATGGAAAACGGCATGCCTCTTAGCACCAGCGCAAGGATGCCTCCGACCAGCGCCAGCGGAACGCCGGTAAACACGATCAACGCATCCCTGACGGAGCCAAGCGCGCCGTAGAGCAGGAACATGATGACCACGAAGCAGATCGGCACGACAACGCTGAGCCGATCACGGGCGGATGCCAGGTTCTCGAACTGACCGCCCCATTCGAGATACGTGCCGGGCGGCAATTTCACCTGAGCGTCGATGGCTGACCGGGCATCAGCCACGACACCGGCCACGTCCCGATCGCGCACGTTGGCCTGCACCACGACACGCCGCTTGCCGTTCTCGCGACTGATCTGGTTGGGACCATCGACCACGGCGATATCCGCCACAGTCGATAGCGGTACGAAGCCGCCACTGCCGGTCGGCACCGGGACCTGAGCAACCGCCGTCAGATCGGATCGTGAGCTTTCGGCCATCCGGATCACGACAGGGAAGCGACGATCGCCTTCAAAAATCACGCCAGCCTGTCGGCCGCCAATGGCTGCTGCAACCGTGTCTTGCACGTCACCCGCCGTCACCCCGACGCGGGACATGGCAGTGCGGTTCGGCCGGATATCGAGCATCGGCAAACCTTCGGTTTGTTCAACCCGCACGTCTGCTGCACCCCGCGTCTTTCGAAGGATGCCGGCGATCCGATCTGCGGTCGCGTTCATCTCACCAAAGTCGTCGCCAAAGACCTTGATCGCGATATCGCCGCGCACGCCCGCAATCAGCTCGTTGAACCGCATCTGGATCGGCTGAGTGATCTCATAGGCGTTGCCCGGCAAAGTGGAGAGGCGCTTTTCCAGCCGCTCCACCAGCTCTTCCTTCGATAAACCGGGATCGGGCCACTCCTTCTTCGGCTTCAGGATGACGAAGGTGTCGGTCGCGTTAGGCGGCATTGGGTCCGATGCGATTTCGGACGTCCCGGTGCGCGAGAAGGCGAAACGGACCTCAGGTGCCTTGGCGAGCGCCTTTTCCACCTGGAATTGCATTGCCTGGCTCTGATCGACCGATGTGCCGGGGATGCGAACTGCCTGCACGAGAATGTTGCCCTCATCGAGCTGCGGCAAGAACTCTTGCCCCAATGTCGTGAAGGCTGCCCCGGCAAGCGCCAGCGCACCGATCGCGACGCCGATGGTAAGGGTGGGCCGGCGCATCGCCGCATCAAGTCCCGGCTCATAGCGCTGCCGGAGGAACGTGACGACGCGGCTTTCCTTCTCCTCGACCCGCTTGCTGAGCCAGATCGCAATCGCTGCCGGTATGAAGGTCAGCGACAGGATGAAGGCGAACACCAAAGCAATGATGACGGTGAGCGCCATCGGCTCGAACATCTTGCCTTCGACACCCGTGAAGGTGAGCAACGGCGCATAGACCAAGATGATAATAGCCTGCCCGTACACCGATGGGCGGATCATCTCGCGCGCCGATGCCGCGACAATCCCGAGACGTTGCTCGATCGTCAGCACGTCATCGCGACCATGCTGCGCCTCGCCCAAACGCCGTAATGCGTTCTCCACGATAATGACCGCGCCATCCACGATCAGACCAAAGTCGAGCGCGCCAAGGCTCATAAGATTGGCCGAAACGCCCGCCTTCAACATGCCGATGCTGGTCAGCAGCATCGTGATCGGAATGACGCAGGCAGCGATCAGCGCCGCGCGGAAATTGCCAAGCAGCGCAAACAGAACGACGATCACCAGCACCGCACCTTCGGCAAGGTTGCGGGCAACCGTCGAAATCGTGGAGTTCACCAGCTCGGTCCGGTTCATGACCGGCTTCACAACGACATCGACCGGCAACGAGCGGCCGATCTGTGTCAGCCGTTCGGCAACGCCAGTCGATACCGTGCGGCTATTCTCCCCGATCCGCATAACCGCCGTGCCGACGACAACCTCATGGCCGTTTTCCGACGCTGATCCCATGCGTAGCGCCTGCCCGGTACGAACGGTCGCGATCTGGTTGAGCAGGATCGGAACGCTCTCGCGAGTGGCAACGACGGTTCGAGCCAGCTCGTCGGCGTTGCGGACACGCCCATCTGATCGAACCGCCAACCCTTCGCCGTTGCGGTTGACCACGCCAGCACCCGCGCTGGTATTGCTGCGCTGAAGAGCGGTGGTGAGATCCTGAAGCGTCAGCCGCATTGCCGCCATGCGCTGTATGTCCGGAACGACGAGATATTCCTTGGTGTAGCCACCAAGGGAGTCGACACCAGCAAGCCCGGCCGTGCTTTTCAGCTGCGGCGTGACGATCCAATCCTGCACCGTGCGCAGGTAGGTCGCCTTGTCGGCGTCGCTGACAAGGTGATCCCCCTCGGGGGTGATATAGCTGGCATCGCGTTGCAGGCCGGGTTCGCCGTTGCGGTGATGGACCTGATCCAGCTCGCGATATTCGACCGTCCACATGAAGATATCGCCAAGGCCCGTGGCGATCGGCCCCATCTCGGGATTCACGCCTTCCGGAAGGTCTTCCTCTGCGGTTCGCAGGCGTTCCGCGACCTGCGCCCGCGCAAAGTAGATATCGGTCTTTTCACCGAAAACTGCTGTGATCTGGGCAAAGCCATTGCGGCTTAGCGAGCGGGTATATTCAAGGCCGGGAATGCCCGCGAGCGCGGTTTCGACGGTGAACGCAACCTGCTTCTCGATCTGATCGGGAGACAGGGCAGGAGCAACGACATTGATCTGCACCTGGTTGTTGGTGATGTCGGGTACGGCGTCGATCGGAAGCTGACGCAGCGCGCCAATCCCGAGCAATGCAGCCGCGATGGTGAGAAGCAGGACGGGCCAGCGCTTCTCGACGGAGAGGGTGACGATGCGACCGATCATGGCTCAGTCCTCATCCCCGCCCGCACCCTTGCCGAGTTCGGCCTTGAGCGTGAAGCTGTTGGTGGAAGCGATGCGCTCCGAGCCGGTAAGGCCGGCCGTGACCGTGACCTGTCCGCCATTGGTGCGGCCAAGCGTCACAGGGATTGCCCGGAAACCTGTCGCGGTCCGGACAAAAACAAACGACTTGTCCTCGATCATCTGAACTGCGGCCGATGGCACAGCGACGGTCCGATCCCCGGTCGCAGGAACGAGGATCGATACGTTGACCGTTTCGCCGACGCGCCATGTGCTGCCGGCGTTGTCGAGGGTGGCGATCACCGGCACCAATCGGGTCGTCTCGTCCAGAATGGGGGACACGAAAGTGACGCGCCCCTCCTGACGCCGCCCCGGTGCCGTTACTTCGACACGCACACCGGGTTTCACCCGACCGGCATCCGTGGGAACGAGTGATGTGGTGACAGTGACCTTCGACAGGTTGGCGACACGGAACAGCTCTGCATCGGCCGCGACTGCCTGCCCGAGGGTCGCCGATCGCGCGATCACTTGGCCGGCGATCGGCGAGCGGACCGCGATGCGGTTGAGCGCGCCGCCTCCGCTGCCCGTCGCTGACAACTGCTGCTGCGCCAGGCGAAGGGCAATGCTGGCCTCCGTTGCGGCCGTTCGCGCCGCGACCAGATCCTGCTCCGGCGAAACGCGTTCGGCGAACAGGCGCTGTTCGCGGCGAAGGTTCGATTGGGCGAGTGCGGAACGCGCGCGCGCAGCCTCTACCTCCGCTTTCAGTGATGCCGCTTCCCGGCTTTCGATGATAGCCAGCGGGTCGCCCCGGCTGACTGACTGCCCGAGATTGCGGGTGAGAGAAACGAGCCGACCGCCTACGGAGGTGGACACAACCTGCACACCCTGAGGATCGCCCTCGATCGTTGCCGATAGCTCGATCGCTCCGGCCACGCCGCCTACTGTAGGACGCGTAACCTCTATCCCGGCATCCGCGATCTGCTGGGCGGACAGGGTAACAATATCCTTTGGGCCCTCCTTGGCTTCGCCGGCCTCGGCACCTTCCGCCTTCTCGGCTCCGGCTTTCTCACCGGCCTCGCTGTTGCCACCCCCGCCGCATCCGGCAAGGAGGATAGCCAGGGTCACAGGCGCGAGCGCCCGCATGATGGTCTTCGTCATTGATTGGTTTCCTCGGGCGAGGGCGCTGCGGCAACGAGCCGTTCGAGGCGTGCCTTGGCGTCGTGATAGGTGGCGAGCGCATCGATCGCGGCGGTTCGTGTTTCGGACAGGGTGCGTTCGGCATCGAGCAAATCGAGCTGACCGAACTTGCCCTCCCGGTAGCCGATCCGGGCAATCCGAGCGGCTTCGCTTGCCGATGCCAATGCCGGCCCGCTGGCGTTGCGAGCGGTCGTCGCGGCATTCGCGACGTTCGCCTGTGCGCTTGCGATATCCTGCGCGGTATCCAGCTCGGCCGCGCGACGTAGCGCCTGCGCCTGATCGGATTGCGCCCGCGCCTGCGCCACTGCCGCCTTGCCATTGTTGAACAGCGGAAACGGGATCGACAGCCCGAACACTGCTGCCACGTCGTTCGTAGCCTCAAGCCGGCGTGCGCTGGCACTGAGTGTCACGTCGGGAATGCGCTGCGACCTGGCAAGCCGCACCTGTGCCTCTGCCGTTGTCACGTCCGCGCGCGTCGCCGCCAATGCCAGCGTCCCGGCAGTCTCAATCGGCCGCGCTGGACCAAAGCCCTCGACACGGCCGAACCACGCCAAGTCCAACGGTCCTGTGAGAGGTTGTCCGATCCTTCGGGCAAGATTGCTCCGAGCGACCTCGGCAAGCCGCTCCGAGCGCTCCACAGCCGTCTCCGCGTTGATCCGCAATACATCAGCGCGCTGCTGTTCGAGCGGTGATGCTCGCCCCGCCTGAACGCGGACGCCGGCTGCGCGCGATGCCTCGCGGGCGATGCCGGCCTGCTCGCGCGCGGTTACAAGACGGCGTTCCGCTGCGGTCGCCTCGATGTAGAGCTGCGTGACGGCAAGCCGTAGATCAGCCTCGGCCAACGCCGTGCCTATCCGCGCTCGATTACCGATTGCATCCGCGACGGCAATCCGTGCCGATCGTTTGCCACCCAGCTCGATCGGTAGTGCCAATCCTGCCGTTGTCTCCGCACTGCGAAGGCCGCGATATTGACCGCTGCCGGCAATGTTCTCGGTCTCTGCGACGATTGACGGGTTCGGCCGGTAGCCAGCAATCGTGCGGCCTGCTTCTGCTGCCCGGACGCCCGCTGTGGCGGCCTCCAAGCTAGGGGCAGTCGCTCCGGCAAGTGAAAGCGCCTGCTCAAGGGTGAGCGGGGGACTGGTCGATGTTGGATCGGCTGACTGCGCCTGCGCAATCGACGCGCATGACGCCACGGCCAATAAGGCCGCAATAAAACGGTGCATGGGTAACGGACTCCTGACGAACCTTGGGCATCCGCACGGGCTTTCCCGGCGAGATTAGGCGTCGATCAGGCTTGGGGAGGACGTAGGGCTGGGTCCGACGCTACCGGGGCCTTGGGCGCATTGCGCCACACCGATGCCGTCATACGAACGCTGCCGGCTGGTCCGGTTGAATCGGACGCGATCGGCACGCCCACATGATGGCCGTGGCAACCGCCATGATGGTGAGGATACGCCTTGTCGGCGTCTGCCGGCACTTGGTCAGCGTCGCCGTCGCAATGATCGAGGGAACTGACCGCTGTGGTATCAACGCACGTCACGCCTTCTGTCGCATGCGCGACTGATCCAAGCCCGAGCATAAGCACGAGCATGAAACTGAGGAACAGAGCGGAAAGGCGGTGCATCGGCCCGCGCCTTAGCAGCTTACCGACTGCCATGTAACGACTGCTGGTAAGTAGCGGGGGCGGGTGAGGGCTCGCTACGCATTTCGGCGCGTGCCTGCCGCATGATCTGAACACCGCCCGATATTCCCAACACAGCCATCAAGGCGGCGACGGCAAGATCAGGCCACGCGCTGTTGAGACCGAACACCCCGCCTGCGGCTAGCACGACGGCGATGTTGCCGATCGCGTCGTTGCGCGAACAAATCCACACCGACCGCATATTCGCATCACCGCTTCGAAAGCGGTACAGCATGACCGCAACGACAAGGTTCGCGATCAACGCGGCGATGCCGACTACGCCCATAATTTCGGCATGGGGCGTTGCGTCGTAGAGCGCTCCCCATCCGGCCGCGAACAGGACATAGACGCCTAGCAAAGCGAGCGTCGCCCCCTTCAACATGGCCGCGCGTGCGCGCCAGGCTATCGCCATCCCGGCAACGCCAAGACTAATTGCGTAGTTCGCAGTATCGCCGAAAAAGTCGAGCGCGTCGGCTTGGAGCGCCTTCGATCCACCCGTGATGCCGGCAACAATCTCGATAACGAACATGCCACCATTGATGGCGAGCGCAATCCATAGCGCCCGGCGCCACTTGGGGTCGTTGAGAGTGCCCGCCTTGTCGGACGCGCAGCTTGTGCAGGCCATGTTCGCCACCTCGATAGAATCGATCTGACAGCCTATATGCACCCTCTAGTCGCTAGAGGGTCAAGCGCTGTGTCTGAGAAACTGACGATCGGAAAACTGGCTAGTGCGACCGGCACAAAGGTCGAGACGATCCGCTACTATGAGCAGATTGGCTTGCTGCCAGCGCCTGCGCGATCGGCAGGCAATTACCGGACCTATGAGGGCGCGCATCTGCGCCGCCTGTCCTTCATTCGGCGTGCGCGCGATCTTGGCTTTTCAATCGACCAGGTGCGCGAGTTGATGGGGCTTGCCGATCACCGCGATCAGTCGTGCATCGCTGTCGATGTCGTTGCCAACCAACACCGCGACGCGATCAGGCGCAAAATCGCAGACCTTACTGCGCTCGCTGGTGAACTCGACGCGCTGATAGATTCCTGTAGCCGCAACACCGTCGCCGACTGTCGGATCATCGAAGCACTTGCTCCTTCCGCGTAGCGCCTTGCGACGGACCAACTTTCTCAAAAGGGAACGCCAATTGAGAAGCCTATGGCGTTCCCGATCGGGATTGCCAGCCAGGCAGTGCTCGTTACCGGGTGCTCTTCGGCGGAAGCTTGAACTTGACCCGCTGAACACAGCCTCGACGGCCTGAATCGCTTTCTACTACCCGCGCATTGGAAAGCGCATTGCGCGCGGTATCGCCGAACGCCTCGTCCGGTTCAGAACCTAGAACCCTTACGTTCCCTACCGCTCCCCATGGCGCCGTATCATAGCCAATTACGGCCGCCCCTTCGATTCCGCGGCGCCAGAACGCTCTGGGGTAGGCGCTTCCGTCGAGAAGACCCGGGATCGATTTGGGATCCACGATACAACCGGGCTGGTCTCCAGTATCCAGGGGCGTGTCTGGCACCGGTACGGGGGCCGCCAGGTTGGCGCTTCCGTTATGGTAGAAGTGATAGGTGCATCCGTGAAAACCCGCTCCCGGCTCATAGCGGTTGGCCAGCAAAGCTTCTCGGCCGGCTCGCTCGAGCCCTGTATCGCCGGACGTACCCAATGTCTGGACGTTGCCAGGCTTACCTGCGGCGTTCACGTCGAATGCCAGAAACACCCAAGATGGTCGGCGCGCCGGTTGCGACAGTTTTTCGAAGGCCGGCAGGTTAAGACGCCGGTACTGGCCTGGCTCGCGGGGGCAGTTTGAGTCTGCGGGGCGAACTCGTTCAAACAGGGCAGGCGCGAATCCTATGGAGTCCGGACGGCTCGCCAGTTCGTACAAATCCGGCATCGACGCCTTCTCGATCGGCGTGACCGATACCTTGAAGGACACGCTGCATTTTGCCTGCGGCATTCCGGTTGGAAAGCTCGAAGCCGCCAGCGCAGGGGCAAGATCGCTCGTGTCGACATACCAACCCGGCGATTCCGTCCTATCACGGCGGATCGTGCGGGCGCGCCCCTGCGCATCGATTACGAAGGAGAACCGATATGTGGGTGAGGGGCTTTCGGTAACGGCGGGACCGTAACGCGTTGCAACGGCTGTGAAAGGCCGAACGATGTTAGCGGCTACTATCGGCTCGCCTGAACAGGTGACATCGCTGGCGGTGAACGCAACGACCTCCGTCCGCTGTGTGGCGAACGGTACCGGAGGGGCAGGGACACTGAGCAGCGCGAGCAGCGCACCAGGCATGGCGTGATCTCCAAATTTACGACATCGATTATCCCGCTGGCGGCAACGTGCCTAGCGATCTCACCAATGAATAATCCTCGGCGAGCACAGATGATAGCCGGCCTGGAATTCCACTTTCTCAAAATATGTTCTCATTGTTCATTCTCATTGAACGCCAACTTTGTTGACTAGCTGAGAAGGGTCGAACCATGACGATCGACGACGCACTGCGCGCCTATGCCTCAGGACACCGTTCGGCCAAGGAAACGAAGGACCGTACCGGGCTGGGTTATGTTCAAGTCCTAGACGGCCTTGGCCGGCTAAACCTTCGCGTACCACCGCCCGCCTTCGACGGCCCCGACGGCGACGCGCTGCGTGAGAGCGCAGATCGCTTCGCCGCATTCCGAGGCAGGCGCCCTAACATGGCGGATTCCCCGCTGATGCTCATCGGATATGCCCGGGTCTCGACATCTGACCAGAATTTGACGTTGCAAACGGACGCTCTGACCGCTGCGGGATGCGAACGGATCTGCAGTGACAAGGCGAGTGGCGCGAAAACCGACCGTCCGGGTTTGTCAGAAGCGTTGAACGTCGCTCGCCGGGGAGACACGCTCGTCGTCTGGAAGCTCGACCGCCTTGGCCGTTCGATGAAGGGCCTTGTCGAACTGGCAGCTGACCTTGCTACCCGCGGTATCGAGTTACGGTCCCTAACCGACGGGATCGACACAGCGACGCCGACCGGCAGGTTGCTCTTTCACATTCTGGCGTCGATCGCAGAAATGGAGCGTGAGCTGATCCGCGAACGCACAATGGCCGGGCTACTGGCGGCCCGTCGCAAGAACGGGCCGGGCAGGGGGCGCAAGTCGGTCCTGACGCCAAAGAGGGCCACGGCTATGAAGCTGCTCGCTGCGGGCGATCGTCCCCGGGACGTAGCCGAGGCGATCGGCGTCTCGGTCGCAACCTTTTACAGGCATTTTCCGGCTGGTGGCAGCGAGCCGGGCCCTTGAAGACCCGCTACCTGCGCATCGTGCCCTTTAGTGGCCATGATCGCCGTCTGATGACCCTGGAGGCCCTGAGGACGCGCCTCCAGGGACGTAGACTGCATTTCCACAGGGGCTCGGCTCCCGTTTTCCGGGAAGCTATGCCATGGCTTATTCGGCTGCCGTTTCTTCGGTCTTGCGCTTGCGCGGAGCCGGGGTGGGCTTGGCGTCTGCCTTGGCTGCATTGGTTTGACCGGGCTTGCGACCCAGGCCAATGCTTTTCGCCATCGTGCGACGTGCTTCCGAATAGGTCGGAGCGACCATGGGGTAATCAGCCTTCAGGCCATAACGCTCACGATACTCCATTGGCGTCATGCCGTTAGTCGCAAGGTGGCGGCGCAGCGTCTTGTACGGCTTGCCATCGATCATGCTGATGATGTGATCGGGGCTGGCAAGCGACTTACGCGCCGTCACGGCCGGGGTGTATTCTTGAGCAGGTGCCTCGGGTTCAGCAGCCGTAGCGTTTCCGCCGACCAGTACCGAAACAGTTTCGTACATTTTGTTCAGGAAGGCCGGAACGTCGTCAGCATTGGTACGCGTGTTGGGGTTTGCTAACCACGCGATGGTCAATTCCGTGGCGAGCTCAACGGGGTTCAGATCGAGGGTAGTGTCAGACATAGCAGGGCTCCATTTCTGGAGGCGCATCTAGGTATTTGATTGGTTACTGGCAATCTTAGTTTACCCGAGGCCACATATTTAAGATTGGTGCATGGAAGGACCGGAAAATGCGGTGATCACAAATGGTTCGATATGCAGATCCTACTCACCGCCCACTTGATGTCGGGCCTGCTAGCAACGCGCCGCATCGGACGTTTAGTGGCACAGTAACGTACTTCTCCGCTTTGCATCTCGATCGTGGCGGACCGGTTGGTCCGGCTTCACTACTGGCCACGCCGGCCCGGCTTTGTATGACCGGAATGGTTGCTCACGAGGCACTCTGGTATGCGGCCATTTTTGCGACGGCGGGATTAGCTCGCGCTGATAGTTTCCTCGGTAGATTCGGGATGACATACCGCCGATCCTGCGCGTGAGGTATCAAGCTTGGGCGGATTGCAAATCTTTTTTGATCGCAAAAGGATTTGTTAGCCTTGTCAGCGGCATAGGCGCTGAACATGCTGGAACGACGAACCATCCGAGGCGCCGCCTTTCGCATCGGTCGCCGTGCCTCGCGTCTCGCGCAAAACGAGATAGGTCCGGGGCCGCAATTTGCATGTTCAGAAGCTCGCGCTCAATGCTTTGCTGACCTTGTTCAACCAGATGATGGGTTGACCAGCCTTAACGCTGTTTCCGAGATCGAACGAAAGTCGCGGCTACCGCAGTATATAGCTGGCCCCAAGGCCGTGATCATATTGCTCGTGCTGGCAGTGACACTTTGCCTTGGCACGCTCATCTACGTTCAACATGCCAACAGCCTCATCGTTGACCATGACATGCAGACGGCAGTCTCATTGAGCGAGCTTGCCGCGCGCTTCGACCACGAAGATGGCAACCTGTACCGCCTGCTGGTTGATGCGTCGGCTAACGGCCGCGCCGCTGACAGCACCCGACGCCTGATCAATATCCGCCATAGGATCAGTCAGATCAGCGCCGATCTGGCCAGGCAGCGGGAGGCGCTCGACCCTCGGGACATCACTCGTGCTACCCGGGTCGTTGCAGAGCTCGGCAAATATGATGAAGCGGTTGGAGTGGTGTCGTCGATGCTGGAAGTCGACTTCTCCACTAGCGTTGCCATGCTGCGCCCGTTTCGTGCCAATGCAGACCGTGTGCTGGCCGAGGTCAAGGCAATCGCAGCCTCCGGCATTGCCGATGCGCACCGTCATGCCGAGGATGCTGCGTGGCGGACGCGATGGCTTGTCGCATTAGTTACGGCTGCGGTGCTGATCGTCGCCGGCCTATCCTATGCTTGGCTCGCATTGGCAGCCGAACGTGGTGTCCAACTGACAGCGGAGATCACGCGCCGCGGTATCGCCGAGCAGGAGGCGCTGAAGCTCGCACGCACTGACGCGCTGACAGGTCTCGTTAACCGACGAGAGTTCGGTAACGCGCTTGAGATTGCCATTGACGCTGCCATGACCGCTGGCAGAGGATTATCAGTGGTGCTGCTTGATCTCGATGGCTTCAAAGATGCCAATGACATGCATGGACACGCTGCCGGCGACACGGTGCTCATGACGGTTGCACACCGACTGCATAGCGTCTGTGGGGATTATGCCACTATTGCGCGCCTGGGCGGGGACGAGTTTGCTATAATCGTGCCAGACGAAGGGAGCACAGGCGATGCCATGGCGTTGGCCTACCAAGCTAGTCACGTGCTTCATCAACCGCTCGCCTGGCGCAGTAACACGATTACGGTCGGTGCCAGCATCGGGGTCTCCCGCTTCCCGAATGATGGGGTCGCTGGGAGCGAGCTACTGCATGCCGCAGACATCGCGATGTATGAAGCCAAGCGGGGCAGCAAGGGCGGCGTCTGCCTATTTTCCCCTTCAATGGAAGCCGAGCGGTTCGAGCGCCGACGCATGGAGCAGGAATTGCGCGATGGTATTGGCCGCAGCGAAGTAAAGCCGTTCTATCAGCCAATCGTCCGTTTCTCAGATGGGGGGCTATGCGGCTTTGAGATTCTGGCGCGCTGGCATCATCCTCGTCTCGGGCTACTAGCGCCTGACGCCTTTATCAGACTTGCCGATAGCACTGGCCAGATAACGGCGATGACCAATTCGATCCTGCGACAGGCGTGTATTGATGCGCGCCAGATCCCCGCTCACTTGCGTTTGGCCTTGAACATTTCGCCGACCCAGTTCGAAGAACCGGGACTGGCCGAGGCACTGATCGCCATCATCCTCGCTGAAGGCGTCTCGCCATCGCGTTTTGAGATCGAGATTACCGAGGATGCGGTGATGGATGACATCGTCGCGGCCGAACGTGTGCTGGCAACCTTCCGCCAAAGCGGGATATCCGTGGCACTGGATGATTTCGGTACTGGGTATTCCAGCCTATCCAACCTGCGACGCCTCCGGTTCGACAAGATCAAAATCGACCAAAGTTTCGTCACATCGCTCACTGACAGCGTCGAGAGCGAGAAGATTGTCGATGCGATCATCTCGCTGGCGCTCAGCTTCGGCATGAAGGTTACGGCCGAGGGTATCGAGGACGCGGCGGTAGCAGCGATGCTCTCACTAAAGGGATGTACCCAGGGGCAGGGTTACTTATTCGGCAAACCGGCATCATTCACTGAAACTGTCCGATTGTTCAGCACAGCCTGTCAGGTGGCCGCCTGAGCAAAAACAGGTGCCGTCCATAGGTTTCGAAAAGACATAGCCACAGGCCAGAACGGTTCATTCGATCCGCCGCCACATTCCCGGCGGGTATTAACCACTGGCACACATCCCGTTGCTATCCGGCGGGACAAACGATCGGGATACGTGTGAAACATCTATCTTTCCTCGCGGGGCCAGTCCTCGTCACTAGCATGATTTGGCCAGCGGCGACGGCCCCGTCGGCTGTTCTCAACGTCCCCGTTGCCGCCCGTATCATATCATTCGTTCAACCATCGCCTGTCGGACTGGTACCGGTCGGCATTGTTTATCAGCCCGGCAACGCTGCCTCGGAGGCGGAGGCGTCTGACATGGAGCGCATGTTGACTGGTGGCTTCACGCTGGGCCGTGCGACGCTCCGCACGCGGCGGGTGGCAGTGAGTAACCTAGGCCAGCTGACTGGCACGAAGGCTGCGTTCGTTACCACGGGTCTACGCGCGCACCAGGACGAAGTGGCCGCAGCTGCCAGCGCGCAATCTATTTTGACAATCACCGCCGACGCTGGCTGCGTCGTGGCGGGAAAATGCATTGTGGGCATCAGCGGAGCGAGCAAAACACAGATCATCGTGAATAAGGCTGCGGCGCGTCGAAGCGGTATCAGGTTTGGGTCCGCTTTCCTCATGCTCGTCAAGGAAATCTGATCATGGGGCGCCTTCTTACCCTTGTGGTCGCCACCGCAATCGGTGCGATTGTACCCACCGGGCTCGATGCACAGATCGTCGACTATGCTGCGTTGGGTGACGCCTTCGGTGAGCCGATTACGACCAGCGTGACTGGCAAGCCTCAGCGAGCGTCTGAAGCTCCCGCCTCAATTACTATTATTACGCATGACGAGATCGAGCGGTCACCAGCCCGCAGTGTACCGGATCTCTTGAAGGCTTATGCCGGAATTGATGTCAATCGCTGGACCGCGGGCCAGAGTGACGTTGCCGTTCGCGGCGGTGTCCAGACCTATAACGCCAGGCTACTTGTTCTAGTCGACGGGCGACAGGTCTATCTTGATCATTACGGCATGACAAACTGGAACCTACTTGGTGTGCAGCTCAATGACATCCAGCAGATCGAGTTGGTCCGAGGTCCTGCTACTGCGCTGTTTGGCTTCAATGCCGCCAGTGGTGTCGTCAACATCATCACCACTAACGCTGGTTCAGATCCGCATCTTGGTGCAACTGCAGAACTTGGTACCTATAGTTATGCCCGCATTGGCGGATCGTTCACCATACCTGTTAGCCCAACTATCGGCTTGAAGGTAACTGGCGGACATCAAAAGGAAGACGAGCGCGCGATCCCAGGCGCACTTTACCAGCCGCCACGTACATTGGGCATCTATGCCGATCAGGTGAGCGCGACGCTGGCAATTCAGGCTGGCGCCTCAACCTCCATCGAACTTAATGGTGGGCTGACCGGCAACCGGCAACTGGAATTCTTGCCGAGCCAGATTCTGACCGAGCAACGGTTCCGCAATCAGACCGCCGGACTACAGGTGAACCACGACACCAACTGGGGCAATCTCTCTGGCCGCGTCTACACTAATTGGTTGCAGGCGGACTATGGGATTACCACGCCCATTTCTGACCCCTACAGCAGCGTTGCCGATCTTCGTACGAGCAACCGCATCACCGTGATGTCCGCGTCGGCGCTCGTTAGAATAAGCGCGGCAGACACCCTTCGAATTGGTACCGAATACCGCAACAACCAGCTCGGCTCCGACAGTCTGTTTTCACATCGCATTGGTTATCAGGTTGCAGCGGTCAGCGGAATGATCGACATTCGTCCGCTTGCCCGCCTCTCGCTGACGGGCGCTTTGCGGCTCGATCATCTTTGGTTGGGTCAGGGGGGGGCGCCGGCAGCACCTCAGATTGATCCTGCCTCAGCCTATAACCGCACGATTACGCCGGTCAGCTTCAACGCCGCTGCAACCATCCAGGTCAGCGAAAATGGCCGGTTCCGGGTTAACGGCGGACGTGGCCTGCAGTTGCCATCGCTGATCGGCTTTGGCCTACGCGTGACCGTTCCGGCTCCTGAAGTTCCGATCCCGGTATATCTAACTGGCGATCCCCGTCTTGCTCCAGTCACCGTCTGGAGTGCAGAGACGAGCTATTCGCATAGCTTGGCGTCAGGCCTAAGGTTTGATGCATCCCTCTTTTATACCCGGACCGACAAGTTGATCGCCTCGCCAGGGGGGTCTGTTGATGTAACGGTAGTGCTGACACCGGAACCGATCGCCGTCACTCGGTTTGCCAACGTGGGAAATTTTGAAAGCTACGGCGTTGAACTGTCAGCGTCCGGTAAGATCGCGACCAACTTCGGTTGGTCATTTAACTACAATGTGACCCGGGTGGATGAGAACATCCCGGCCAACCGTAATACCACCTTCTATGCTCTCTTTCCTAAGGCGGCCACACCGCAGCATCGGGCCAATCTGAGCCTCGATTATGCCGCAGGTGGATGGTCAGCGACCACATTGGCGCATCTCACAAGCGCCAGTCGCCAAAGCAGTTTTCTTCCGTCGACAGAATTGGCGATGATACGCGTACCGGCAGCCATTACGGTCGACGCTAAAATTGCCCGGATGCTAACACCAAGGGTGTCGATCCATGTGGCAGGAGAAAACTTGACACAGGCTCGTGGTGCTTACGGCTCTCCAATACCGGCCGATCGTCGACTTAGATTGGGAGTAAGTGCTAAGATATAAGCTAAATACGTAGCTGGTTGCATGATGAATGGTCGGAAGGGCGACGGTTTCGCTCCCCATCGATCGACGTTCTTGATCATCACCCCACCTGTTCGAAACCACATGATTGTCGTCAGCCATCAGATCCGGCGACCGGGGGCGCCCGAATCTATGTGTGGCACAGGCGAAAAACCCTATCGCTTTGTCCGAGTGTACGGAAACCAAAATCCAGAGATTTTTCCGTCACCGACAAAAAGGGCGGGAGGTCATTACGCTCCGCATCAATCCGGGTATACCCTGAGTGAGCATCGGCTTCGGTACACAAAACCCGTTCAAACAGGGTCGGTAGCAGAGAAATCGGACACCTCATTATGAGGGTCTAGAGTCTGCCTGAACACGTTAGGGTCAGGTGACGTGACCCCCGTTTTTTCCTCCAGTTGAAGCTAGAGTCCGACCTCGGAAAGGGACGGACAGATGAAGCGGAAGCAGTTTTCGGAAGAGCAGATCATCGGCATCCTGAAGGAGGCCGAAGCGGGCGCGGTTGTGGCGGATCTGTGCCGACGGCACGGGATGTCGAGCGCGACCTACTACGCCTGGAAGGCTAAGTTTGGCGGCCTGGAGGTGTCCGATGCGAAGCGGCTGCGGGCGCTTGAGGAGGAGAACGGCCGGCTCAAGCGGCTGTTGGCGGACACGATGCTCGACAACGCAGGTCTGAAGGACCTGCTGTCAAAAAAATGGTGACGCCTGCTGCGAAGCGGGAAGCGGTCGCGCATCTCCAGACGACGCTGGGGATGAGCGAGCGGCGGGCGTGTGCTGTCGTCGGGGCGGATCGCACGAGCATGCGGTATCGCTCGAGCCGGGCAGACGATGGCGACCTTCGGTCGCGTCTGCGCGAGCTGGCGCAGCAGCGCCGACGGTTCGGTTATCGGCGGTTGCACATCCTGCTTCGGCGGGAGGGCATCACGATCAACCGCAAGAAGACCCAGCGGCTTTACCGCGAGGAAGGCCTGACAGTCCGTCGCCGGAAGGGACGAAAGCGCGCCGTCGGCGCGCGGGCACCTGCGCCGGTGCTGGCGCTACCCAACCAGCGCTGGAGCCTGGACTTTGTTCATGATCAGATGGCCACGGGGCGGCGGTTCCGTATCCTCAACATCGTCGACGACGTGACACGCGAGTGTTTGCGGGCGGTGCTCGACACGTCGATCTCGGGCAAGCGGGTGGTGCGCGAGCTGGGCGACCTGATCGCCGAGCGTGGCGCGCCCAAGATGATCGTCAGCGACAATGGCACCGAGCTGACCTCAAACGCGGTGCTGGCGTGGTCGGGCGATGCCGGCGTCGAGTGGCACTATATCGCTCCGGGCAAACCGACGCAGAACGGGTTCGTCGAAAGCTTTAACGGTCGCATGCGCGACGAACTGCTCAACGAGACGCTGTTTTTCACGGTCCGCCAGGCGCGGGCGATCCTCGCCCGCTGGGTCGAGGACTACAACACCGAGCGGCCACACTCGTCGCTCGGCTACGCCACACCGGCCGACTTTGCCGCCGAACTCGAAAAGCAACGGTGGGGTTTACACCCGACCGTTGCTTCACCCGCGCTCCTGCGCGACAACAACGGTCGGTCTCTGGTTGCCGCTGGATGAAAGGCGGGGGGCACGTCAATCGGTTAAGATTGACGGCGACAATTCTGGCGCGCGTGCGCAGATTACACGGCCGCGGCCCGACACAATCGTTGAAACTGACTTATCAGAAAATGGGAGGCGTGATGCCGTCCTAACAATGCAGCTTATGCCTGATAGGAACACCATCCATGCAACTGCACTAACTATTCGAATGAAAACATCAACCACGTTTTATGTTCGTAGAGTAGATAAAAAGTCTGAGTCTTTCAACAAACCTGAGGTTCGTATTTGCCTATCTATAGATACTTGCAGGTAGGGATTGTGGATGGCCCGTTTGCTGCACTCCGAATTGCAGATAAAGTATTTTCTATCCGGGCCAGCTCCGGAGCCTCTACCCGTAGGTGTCCCGTACCGCTGCTCCATTGTTGACGCCACCATTCGCCTCCCGAGCGTCCGTCTATTTGAGGCAGCATCGTTCGAGCGTAACGGAGGAGTTCATCAGGCGGGATCAGGTGGCGACCATCGGCAAGCGCGTGGGACAGGTCTTTGGCTATCTCTACGTTCGCGGCCATTGGCATCTCCGCTACTTGATGCTCCAGATCGACGACCAGGTTCTGCTTGGCTGCCGCCCATTCCTTCGTTGTGAATCCTTTGGTGGCTAGGTCGCACGCGGAATTCCGCAAACCTGCAACCGCCGGTTTCCACCGGTCCTCGACAAAGTTGTCCCAGAGCATGATCTGACGGTGACCTTGCTCGCCATTCTCGATGAATATACCTACCTTACCCGGTGAGCTACTAGGCTGCAGAGCCGCGAGCCGATCGTTGATCGCGCGCGTTACAAGCAAGTCCATAATTTCCGCCCGCGCCTGAATAGCGCGGGACGAAGGCGGTCTAGGTGTCGGCATAACGACCGTCATGAACGCGGTCCGACGCCCCTCTGGAAGAGCAGAAAAGCTGATCGGATGGATGCGGTTAGGCTGGAATACCGGGAATGGCGTTTTACGAGAGGGCGGGCCGATGGGCTTCCAGTCTCCAAAACGCCTTTCGATCAATGACCGAACTTCATCCACCTTCACATTTCCGACGATGACGATCATCATATTCGCAGGCCGGTACAGGCGCCGGTACAACCCACGAATGGTGGTGATGCTGGCGATGGGCACATCATCCGAATTCTGCGCATCTATCACGTCGTTGGGCGAGCCAGGCGCGACCTGCCCGATGTAACTGGCGTAAATCTGGTTACCGAGCTTCTTGTCTGCCATCTCCCGAACGACTTCGCCGCGGGAGGTATCAACGGCATCCGTGCGTAGGTTCATGCCCGATGCGGCGTCCTTGAGCAGGGTCAGCAGTGCGTCAAGATCACTCGAAGCCGTTGTTTTGGTTGAAAGGTAGTAATTTGTTTCTCGCCACGACGTAGAACCCGCATTTGCTGCCGGGAAGGTCAGCGGCAAACCAATACGCTTCAGGTGGTCAAGATCGTCCGGGGCAGCGGTGGTGGGGCTGTGGAACGCGATATGCTCGATAAGATGTGCCAATCCCCGCTCTCCGGCGCGGTGCTCGGCAATGAACCCGCCTTCATTTCGCATGAGCAGGCCGACGCCAGGATCGTTGCCTTTTCGGGGCAGGATCGCAAACCGCACGCCGTTCGCAAGACGTCCGATAAGCGGAGTGCGCCAATCGGAAGACCGGCCAACCGCGGGTCTCGCACTGTTTTCATCAGTAGCTCGCGCCCTATCCTGAGCCAATCCGGAAGACGAAAAGGCGAATAAGGGAGTAAGGATCGAGATTATTGCCGCTTTGCCGCTATTTCGCATGAACGCTCCTCGACCCTACCGATCGCCGCTGATGCGATCGCTAATAGGCAGGTCGTAGATGGACATCATTTTGAGGCAGAATGGTGGCTGCCGCCTTGTGTCAGGAGCCTGATCGGCATTGCCATCAAGGAACGGCCAGCGAGACGCCCGGGGCATTCTCGTGATATCGCAAGCGGGAAAACGGCCGAAGCCGATCTTGAAGCGCCAACCGTGCTCTACAAGCCGCTGAGAGTCCGTGAGCATTCTGGACTTATCGCGTTCGTGATGTGGACCTGCTGCACCGTGTGCCCCTCCCGTCCCTGCGGCAGATACCGGATCGTACGCTGTTTACCCCTATCCTCTACTAGCAATGCATAAGGCACCAACGCGTTGTCCGGCTGGCCTTCCGTTCGCTCGAGTATCCTCATGCCATTCCGCAACCCTGCCGCATATGCCGGCAACAGCGGATCCACGCCGGTCGCGACGTTGCCGATGTTGGCAGTAGCGTCCGCGTCGAAGCCTCGCGAAAAGGATGGGCGTTGTTCGGTAACGATGGTGGCACATGGTCCGAACGTATCGGCCGGCAGCAGGATCGGCTCGCCTTTCGCGAGGTATCGGTTCGCATCGGCAACGATGCTCATTTCCTTCTGACGGACTAGCGACTTGAACAGGAAGGTCGCCTGCTCCTTCGAAGACCGCGCCGCAGCGATCTGAGCGTGCAGCACCGTATCCAGGTTCACCGCACCTTGGCTCGCTGACCGCAACCGCGCGTTCCATATCGCCGCCAGCATCGCACCGCGCTGATAGGGTAGCTTCTGCGCCGCCTCGTCGTCCCAGAAGGCTGCTGCAGCCTGCACGCCTGGCATGGAGCGGACGGGAGAACCGGCATAGGCAGCCAGCATCTCGTTCCAGATTGTCGCAAACTCCTCAGGCGATATCAGGCCGGCGCGCACCATCAGGGCGCGAGCATAGTAGTCGGTAAAGCCCTCGCTGAGCCAATAATCCGCCGGCCGTGCTTCCCGACGCTCGGGCATGGCCCCGAGTTGGCCCGGATTCCACGTATGGAAATATTCGTGGGCAAGGAGCCATTTCATGCTCGCCAAGGGCGTTCGCTGATCGACCCAAAGCGCAAAAGCATCCCCGCGTCCGGTGCCGCGGAAACCCATTGCCGTCGGGCTGCCGACAATCGGAGCTGCGGTCACAAGAAAAGGAGCACTGCGATCCGAGTTCCAGAAGGCGCGCTCGACGGCGATCACGCGGCGCGCAAGGCTGTTCAATTCATCCGGGGTAAACGCGTAAGTGCCGACGGCTGCAACCCTTACTCCTGATCCGTCTCGGGCCGCAAAGGTGCGAAGATTACGCCCGCCGATCACGACGCTTTCCAGTGCATCGGCCACGGTGCCGGCGCGGCCGGCCCCGCGACCACGTCCGGCAAGGTGTTCGAGGTCTGAAGCGAAGCCGATGCCAGGTGTGCTAGACCAATCGAACGTAGCTGGCGCGTTCTCGCGATTGTCGGGATAGCCGAACAGCGCATTGCCGACCGCATAGAACCACGTCGGCCGGATAACCGGTCGTGGCTGGTCGCTGTCGTCGACGGTTGGATCGTGATCGTAGGCGGATGCGATGTGGTAGGAGACGGTTAGCGGCTCGCCCGGCGCAGACTTGATGCGCCAATGACCATCCCCGTTCTTCCCGACCGCCGTTGCTCCCGCCACCTTTAGATCGCGCGCCCATTGCCAGAGCTTTCGCTCTCCCGCCCAGCCCTTACCCCATTTAAAGTTCGTCGTCCCTGAAGGATCGGCATGGAAGCGGATCTGAACCTCCAGGCCGGTCAGCGCACCGTCGGACAGATCAGGCGCAAGCGTGAACTGCACAGATTGGGAGACGGGATCGGGCGGGGCGGCAGCGCCTAGAAATACCAGAGCGAGGCTTAGCAAACGCAGACGCATTCGGCCATCCTAGCGACTGATGTGCGCTCGGCAACATGTTGCTGCTTCCCCAAAAATAGAACGGCCAGCGAGACGAACGGAGATTTCCTGTTGGGATGCTGAAACGGGAACGGCTGCACGCCAACGCGACACTACTTTGGTAGTCATCAAGCAACGTCGTTTGCGACTTTCATCTTAGCCAAGGCAGCGCCACGCTCGGCTATTTGGAATAAGATAGGCGCTGCCTGATCTTGATCCTTGTCCCTCAATGCAGATTTGGCTCGCTCTAGAAGGTAGCGATCACCTATCTTATCGTCGTTCAATTTCACCTCCAAGGGGCTATTCCGGGCAGATGGATTAGTTCACGCCTCACATAGCCGCGCGATTCCGCGCAAGTTCCCTCTTGAACTTGTCCAATGCGACAAGACGCTGGTCTATTTCGGAAGCAGGAACCCCATTCCATACAGAATGATCGTAGTTATCTTTCAAGGGCTTGAGGTCATCGCCAGCCTGAAAGCGCTCGGACATATAGAGCGTTTCGAGAAGTTCTGTCGGCCGCTCACGCTCGCTCGTTTTCACAAGAGCATATTTCACGAGGTACTCGGACATGATGCCGTCGTTGGATATGCTGACCATCGCTGTCCCCTTTCAAACGTGAATATGGGGGTGTTACGATCACCAATCTAGGCCACGTGTACAAAGGCGACGCGCGTCTGATCGGTTAATTCAAGGTTGTCTTTTGGAGGCAGCATTGGGCGAGCAGATTGGGGTTTCGGATGATGAGTGGGCTTTGATTAGGCCCCTGCTGCCGTCGGAGCGAGGACGTGGCTGCCGACCCGCGGGAGACAACCGGCCCTATTTCGAAGGCATGGTGTGGATGGCGCGGACAGGCGCGCAATGGCGGCATTTGCCGGATGAATATGGTAAGTGGAACAGTGTGTTCCGGCGGTATCGTCGCTGGGTCGTGACGGGCGTGTTCGAAGCCATGCTGGAGACCCTGACCGCTGTCGCCGAGCGGGATATCAGCGCCGACATAATCGACAGCACCGTAGTCCGGGCGCACCACTGTGCCGTCGGGCTAAAAAAAAGGGATCAAGAATTCGAAGGGCTCGGCCGTTCGCGAGGCGGTTTCACAACCAAGGCTCTCCTGAGCTTGTCGAAGGGCTGCACGCCCGCTGTGATGGTCAGGGGCGACCGCTATGTTTCATCCTGACGCCGGGCCAGGCCCACGACGTGAAGGGCTTCGGGCCCTTGTTCGGGATGCTGACTGACCGGATCGAGCCCCTGCTTGCCGATAAAGGCTATGACGCCGATGCCATCCGCCAGGAACTCGCCAAGGCGGATGTCGAGGCGGTAATTCCAACCAAAAGTAACCGCCGCATACCGATCCCGCATGATTGCGAGTAATGCAGTTGGCGCAATCTCCTCGAGCGCTTGTTCAGCAAGCTCAAAACTGGCGCCGTGTCGCAAAGCGTTATGACAAGACAGCAGAGTCATATCTCGGCTTCGTCGCGCTCGCATCAGTTACGCTGTGGCTGCCCTTTGTGCACGTGGCCTAGTAGCGAATGTATGTCCGGTAACGGGTCACAGATGCCGTTACCGGACCGATTGCCCTTTTGCCCAACCCGGACATTCCCAAAACTAGATGCTTATTCGGGAATGCCGGGCATGGTGAAGAGCGGATATGGACGGCGATTAGGCTTCGGTCGGTTGTTGATATCGACGATAAGACTCTCGGTCCTACCATGCGCAGCTATTCGATATCCATAGGCGTAGCCTAATCCAGACGCGAGAAAGTGCAATTCGACAAAGCGGTTGAACACGTTTTCACCAGGATGCTATTTTGGGAATTACCGCTCCAGGTTACTTAACCCTTCCCGCTGCGGGCTCTACCGGGCCAAGTACCGTAGCGTACAAAGCCAACAGGCCCGAAGCGGCAACCGCTAGCCAAATATTCGCTGAGCGGAAATAGACATAAGCGGTCGTACCGAGAACCGCACCGCCGACAAGGCCCAGCCATAATAACAGGTATGGCAACCACGCAAATGGCGCACCACCCATCAACGCCCCCGCTATACGTTGACCAAACTTCACTAGCGTCCCGGTCATGTAAGTAACGCCGATGGTTACCTCACCGTCGCGTTGAAAGATGGCGTTTGCTGATCCCATTGCCATCGCCATTACTGTGGTGGTCCACACGTCCGACACGTTCGTGTTTATGACCGCTGCGACTACAAGAAGGGCGGAGACAAAACCGAGCGTAGCCGGCTTCCTGCGTGAGCCTGCCAGAGCCGCGACAATCGTGCCTGCGACGACGCCAACGACGAAACCGCCAATCAGGCGGCCAGCGACGATCGAAACCTGTGGATCCATCATCGTTCCAACCGCCAGACGGGTCGAGTTTCCGCTCATGAACGAGACGAAGAGGCCGCCCAGCTTTAGGAAACCGGTAGCGTCGACGTACCCGGCAATACTGGAAACACCGGCCGCCAAAAACCAGAACCGTTTGTCGTACCGTGTCAAATTAGCAGCCTCCGGTCCGATCAGGCATATATGCGTCCCGAAGTGATTATGAAAATTCGATAACGCCGCTGATCGTTAGCGTGTAACTATGGTCGTTCTATACACCGACCCCACCTAGAGATCCTTGCTAAACTCGACCGCGTTGGCGCGATCGTAACCCGCAGCGTGGCCGCCCTCCGCTATCTCGGGTCGTTCGCCTAATTCTATGCGTTTGGCTAAGTCGCGGTGAAGCATCGTCAGCTCGGGTTGAACGGCGTCGCCTGTGAGGGGCTCTAGCCTGCTTTCCAAGGCATCGAACAGGTCGATTGCGCCGGCCAATTCGGGCTCGGCGTAAAGTGCTGCGCTTTCTCCGGCTCTCCATAACTCGGCAAGTTCCTGGGATCGTTCAAAGCAGGTCGCTGCCGATCGATCCGTCGCTCGTGTGGTGGTCGGCCGCGTAGGAGGCACCGCTCCAAGCTCCTCAATCTTCGCTCGCGTGATCGCGGCGAGACGATACCGGAGGACGCGGGTCTGTGAGGTGTCGGTTGGCGATGGCATCTGCTGCTTCTGAAGAAGCGTGATGAGATCGGCCGCGCTGGCGGAGGCGACCGTGTTCCGCCAGTCGACCAGGGCGCGGTCGGTTGAAGTAAGGTCGGCTGGCTGGGCGAGGATGAAACGCTCCAGCATAGGATTGTCTTCTATATGGACTGGCAACGGCAGAAGCTGGCCTAGGACTGCCGCACGGGTGAAGCTGATCAGCTCGCCTGTTGTCACGAAATCGGCGCTTTGCCTCCTGCGGCTCTCGCCAATGGCCGCGGTCAACTGCTCCGCGACACCCTCCAGGCCGGAGGCAATTCCAGCGGTGTGCCTCTGGCCTGTGTCGGCAACCTCGTAGATCCGGACAACATCCTGGTGGAGTGCGCCGATCGCGGCGCGGCTGCCATCGGACTGTTCGACGATCCTGTCCAAGACCGGCGTGAGCAGCCCTAGCCACTTGTGCGTAGCGTCGTCTCCCTCGATGGTCCTCGCGAGGATTGCCTCCTGGAGGGGCAAGAGGTTCGCTATGGGGGCCAGGCCCGTATCGAGCATGTCGAGGCGACGTTGTATCTCCAGTTGCGCTTCCTCCACGCGCGCGTTGCTCCTGGCGAGCGCTGCGACCTCGCCCCTGAGCAACGTCACAGCGTCCATCAGGGCCGCCAGCGCTACCGCAGACCCTTCGGAACTCATCGGCTCGGCCCGCCCCTATCTTTCGTTCGAGCGCGATCCAGCCGCTCGCGGTTTTGCTCCTCGGCTTTCCGAATGACCTCGTGGGCACGCATGAAATCTGTGGGCTCGCTAGGCCCGCTGATCCTCTCGGTGATAGCTCGCAGCCGATCACTCAAGGTCCCGGCCAAGTCTGGATCCTCATCGTTGCCCGGGCCGCTACGGCTCTTCTCGACAATATCGCGGATTCGCTTTGCAACGTCGTCTGTCGGATCAACACCTCGCTCACGCTGATCGGCAGGCGACTTCGGCGGAACGGTCGGCTTCATCAGTCGATCGTGCAACGTTTGGAGTCTGTCGATGCCGGTATCACCGCGCGGCGCCGATACATCCGGGATACGAACGGGTGGTCGGACAGGCGTGGAGACAGATGGCTCCACGTCTTTCTCGTGGGCGAGGCGCATCGCCCTGACCGAGTTTGGTTCGGGTGGCGGCATTGTCGCGACAAACCGTTCCAGGCTTTTCGCAACGAGCTGATCGGCAGCGGAAGGCGACGCTGACAGTTCGGTAATGACGCGAGTGCACGTAGCGCGAACCGCTGCCTGCCGCGTCGCCAGCATGGCAACAACCGGATCTTCAAGACCCTGTTTACGGAGGCGTTCTGCCCGAGCGATACGGCTCTTGTCGATCCGCGGAACCTGCCCCTTCTCGCGCATCTTGACCGCGGCGATCGGCTCATGTTTCGGGTCGATGCCGCGGGCCTTTGCTGGCGTTGCGTTCGCCTCGATGCCGCGATCGCGAAGCTTTTCGGCGAAGCGCTGACGATAACGGAAGAGGTCATCGCGGTTCGGATGGAAGCGCCGTCCGTCATGATCCCGACGCGCAATCGTAAGGTGGACATGCGGGTGTTCGCGGTCGATGTGGAGCGAAGCAACCCACGAACGGTTTGCAAACTCGTCCCGTGCAAAGTCGAGGGCCGCGCTCTTCAAGCGCTCTGGATCGGTGCCGGTGGGCATCGATAGGATCATGGAAATCGACGTCGCGCCTTTCCGTCGGGCGTCGCCATCCATCTCCCAGTCGTTCCATTCCCTGGCGAGCAACTGCATGTCTCGCCCGTCGCGCAGCACCTCGCCATCGCTGGTTTCAAGACCCACTTCGCTTTCCTCGCCGTGGCCCAAGCGGCTGATGTAAGAGAAGTTTGCGAGAACATGGCCGCCACCATGTTGACGCCCGGTGATCCGCACTACCGCCTCCGGAACACGGCGCGATGAGCGCTCGGCAGTCATCACTGCGCGACTGCTCATCCGGCCATGCGATCCGCCCCCGAACGCGTGCTTCGCCTGGATACTAGGGCGCGATGCCCCTGACGAAGACGCAGGTTTCGGGAACATCGATCCGACGGCAATTCTGAGGATCGCGCTCCCGGTCTTCGGACCCTTGGCGCTTCCCCCACCCGATCCCATGCGGTACTTCTTGGGGGGCGCAAAGACGCGTGCCATCGAGTCCAGCGTATCAGGGGAAAGGCGCAAGCTCACTTGGTTGATCCCTCGTCCTTGCGGGTCCAGTAGCCGATTTCACCGCCGATCGATGACGCCAGCTCGCGCCTCGTTTCGACCAGCAGGCCACGCAACTCCGCGCAAGTCTCGAGGAACGAGCCGGCGATCCGGGCGGTGTCGAGCGAGCTTTCCGGCATATTCGCCGCGTTCATCGCGTGGACGGCCTGGTTGATTTTCCGCCCTATCGCCAGAACCTGTTTGCGGACTTTACCGATCTCCGTCTGGGTCGAAGGAGCAAGCCGTAGATGTGCAGCCCTGTCCCAGAGCTGCCAACGGATTGTCCGCTTGATCCACTCGTTCCGTGTCAGCCGTAGAGGCGCTGCCACGGTGTCGATCGCTTCGATCTCGCTGCGGTTCAAGCGGACCGTCACGCGGAGATAATCGTCGGGATGCCCCCTCCCCTGTACGGGCATGATCGGCATGCTCCCGCTCTCAGGAGAAACGGCCGCGACCGTAAGCGCGGTCGCGATCCAGCTGCTGCGCGTCTGTCCATTCGCCGTGGCGATGCGATCAATCTCTGCAACAAGCTTATCCGTCAGTCGGACCGTTACTTTCATTCAAAAGCCCCGCGCAGCGGCGTCTCATAAGCCAATGTCCGACATTGGTGTCATGAGGCATATCCTGCCATCCCTTACCGATACCAAATTAGCTTCTAAAGCACTTCCTTACAATCATATTCATTGCAGAAGACTCGGAGTGGGATGTTACCGCTGCAACGCAACGCTATCCACTATCATCTGCCGACCGCGAGAAACGCTTTGTTACAATACGGTACGTGCTATTGAAATACGCCATGAATTTGCTTCAGCTTGCCGTATTTTGCCATGGCTGATCTGGATATTAGCGCCGCCCGTTGCCACCATCGGCGCGTCTCGCATAAACAATCCGAAGGTATTCCGATGCCCCGACCATCGTCAAAACCGGCAGACCTTTCGACGATCGAAGCGCGCCGCGAGGCACTGAAGGCCGAACTTGCAACACTCGATGAACAAGCCAAGGCAGCAGAACTGGCAGCTAGGGACGCAGGCCGACCAACCCTCTTGGCCGCCCTAGATCGCGTCAAGATCGCGGCGATCGACAAGTCTGACGCGCGGGCTATCGCTGCCGCAATTCGGCGCCATGGCGGTAAGGCCGTAGCGGGACATCTTGCAAAACTTGAGACCGCATAACTCGACCGGGGTGTTCGGCCTGTGAGCAAGCTAGGCCGGCATGTCCTCGGTTACCCGTTCGCGCGGCGCTCGGTCGGCAGCGACGAACGCGCTCGAGGATAATGTGCTTTAAGGGCGGCTACCAGCGTTGGCGGGATAGAGGTTGGAAGACCAGCGTTCCGCGACGTCGGCCGGGAAGGCAAGCCCGAGCGGCACGCGGTGGGTCGTGGCGGTCAGCATGCCCCGCTCGACCAAACCGGCAGTGACGAGGCGCGCGGCCCGCTTTTCGTAGCCCGTGAGCGACGGAACTTTGGAACGCTCGACCTCGCCCGATAACACTGCCTCGCGCAGCACGGCAAAGCTGCCTCGCTGAAGGCGCTTCAGCCGAATCTCTTCCTCGACATGGATCTCGATCCTCGAGCAGAATGTCGGGTTCCACGAGGCCCGCCATAAGCCGGACCCGGTCAATCGCTCGTTCGAGGAAGAAGCGGGAAAATTTGAGCAACCCGCGCTGGGTGAGATTGCCCCGCCCATCCCGGCCTCCCTCGCGCGGACCGTCCGCCTGGATCAACAGAGTCTTGTACGTGCGCCCTTCGCGGGCAAGGCCGCGTGCGACGGACCAGAAGCTTGTACCAATCCCCAGGCGCTTGAGCAGGGCATGGGACATGAGACGGGCCACGCGACCATTCCCGTCGAGGAAAGGATGGATCCACAAGCAGCGATGATGCGTGGCACTGACCGCCTGAACCTGCCGGGGCTTGGACAAGGGCGACGACTGATAGGCACGATCGAACCGCGTTAGGAAACGGGCAGATCGGCGGGTTTGGGTGGCAGGTGTCGCCCGATCATGACGTCGTATTCGCTCCAGCGCCCGGGTACGACCGGGATCCGCTCACCGGAGTCCGGGTGCGTGACGATAAGCACTTGAGCCGGGAGCCGCGAACAGAATTTCCGGTGCAGCCAGGCGGCATAGGCTGCAGTAGCAGGCCAGATATCGGGGTCCTGACCGCTGTCGATCAGCCGCTGAACATGGATACGGGCGACGGCCTCTTGCTGTAGCTCTCGTCGCTTGGGCTCTTCGACAAAGTCATTGGCAAGCGCGCGGTCGATGTCACGGGAATGTGTGTCATGGCCTTCGATCAGGTTCGAACAATAGCAGTTCATCGATCGGACGAGATCCCGATCAAGGCGCGCAAGATGGAATGAACCCGTCCGGCCAACTGGTTGGCCTCGCCGTCAGTGTGAAGGCTTCATCCTCCAAGGCATGGGAGGCTTCCTCGGGCACCATGGGTTCCATCGTGAAGATACCCACGCCGGTTCTTATGCCGGTTAAAGGGTTCCAGAAACGGCGCTTTACCGGGATATTTGGCGCTATCTCTGCCGGTTTTCGGTTGCTTCTCTGCCGGTTTCCAAGGTGGTTTGATCTGATTGGGGCGAAACCGGGCGCCTCAGATCAATCGACGGCGAAGCGCTTTGCCAAGCGTGCGCTGGCGCCACTTTTTGCGGCAAGTTTGGCGCCGTAGCGCATGACAGTGTTGGGATCGCGCCAGCGATAGGCCTGCATGATCGCCGGAAGTGCTTCGCCCGCGGCGAAATTGTCCTGCGCCACGCCTACCCGGATCGAGTGGCTCGACACCGCCGCGATCCACCGCTCGAGTTCGCTCTCGCCCATGGCGCCGAGCAGCTTCTTCGCAAACGCCTGGCGGACGAGCCGCTTGTAGATAATTCCGATAGTTCCTGGATGTAGCGCGCCCGGTCCGACCGATCGCACAGTGCCATCGAAGTAGGTCTCAACCCGCCGGAATAGCGGCCCCTTGTCGATCCCGCCTTTGTCCCGCCAGCGATCAATCGCGCGCATCGTCGCCGGCGACAGATAGGCATGTGCGCCCTGCCCTTCGCGATCGGTCTTGCTCTTGGGGATGAGCAGCGTCCCCGCCCCTTCCCCATCCGGCCCATCGATGTGCATCACGTCGATCGCGACCAGTTCGGAACGCCGGCAGCCGGTATCGTAGGCAACGCGGAGGAGCGCCTCATCGCGGGCGCCAAGCATATCTTTGCGGCAGGCTTTGATCAGCGCTGTGAGCGACACCCCGGCCGCAGGCCCATCGAGATCGGTAACATCGCCTTTGAAACGGATCGCGCGCGCCTGGGCCTGTCGCGTCCCTACTGCCTTACGAGCGGCTTTGAGTTCAAGGCGCACGAGCGGTGCGGCCGTCGGGTCCTCCCGACCGGCCATACGGTAGGCCCACCCGATGTGGACGAGGTAACGACTGATCGTCGCGGCTGAGCGCGCCTCGGTCGCGCGCGCAGCCTCGGTACTGACATCTTGGCCGGAGAGCGCGCGGACATAGGCGGCGACGGTCTGCGCGGTCGCCGCGCCGGTCTGCACATGCGATCGTCGGCACCATAGATCCCACAGGCGCAGGTCCGAAAGAAATGCGCGCACGGTGTTAGCCGACCAGGCGCGGGAAGCCGCGGCGACGACCTGCGGATCAAGAAGGCGCCGCTGCGGCGCAAGTGCTGTAACTTCGCCCACGATGGCATCAAGGCTGGCGCTGGAGCCATAGCGAACGGGAGAAACGGGGTAATCAGCCATCTTTACGACGTTAACGCGATCCGCTCCAAACAGCTAGGGTCGCGATAACCTTTTATTATCACGGGTATTTGCAACTTCGACATAGACGGATCATCCCTGTCGCGGATATAACTTGGTCGTGGACGCCATCTCAAATCCCTCAGATATCGGTCCGCTGGCAGAGACGACGGACTACCTGATCGAACGGGCAAGCGTTTCGATCGGGCGGCTCGATGCCCTAGTTTCCGCCAGTTTTGCTTCTCCGGCCTGGACCTTGCGGGCATCGTGGACCGGGTACGCACGCGCACTCCGACTACAGGGTGTAGAGATTGACGATATAGATGTATTTTCCTGGGGTTCTGGCGTTCCTGTGCCTGGCAGACCCCGGTTTCAAACCACCATCGATCATTTCGCTGCCTTCACACCGTGGCGTGACCGGCTTGACCAGACAGGTCGCCATTGGGCCGAGGATCTTCCTTTTACGGTGAGGCCTGAACCTGGACGAGGCCGAGTGCCGGTACTGCGCCGGGCGCTCGACCTGCTGACGGACTTCCTAAAGGCCGACCCATCGATCATGGCGTGGCTGGCATTGCCCGTTTTCCTACACCGACTCGGTCTGACCGAGGTCCCCCTCCCCTGCCTCGTCGCGGGTGATCGGCAGTTACTCAACGCGACCAGAGAGCGCGACCGCGGTGCTGCCGTCCGGCGGATCCTCAGGATGCTCGAAACCGCTGCTATTGCAGGTCGCCAAAGTCTGAGGGCAATCGAGGATGCGCACGCGATCAGCATCGCGGCCCTGGTAGGCGAACGTCGACCAAGTTCTCTGGGACGCCTTGCAACCCTGCTAATGGTCGCGCCGGTGCAATCGCCCGAGGCGGTTGCGCGGCGATTAAGACTGACACTTTCTGGAGCGGGAAAATTGCTCGCTCGCGCCGCTGCCGTCGGTCTGGTCGTAGAAGTCAGCGGACGCCGGGCCTGGCGAGTCTACATCGTCCCAGACCTTGCGATCACCTTGGGATTCGTGGCGGCGCCGAAAGGTCGTCCCGCGTTGCGGCCCCGCCTTCCCTCACCAGACCGCGGTCTTGCAGAGATTCTGGCACAGTTCGACAGTGAACTGGCGGCTTTCGACGCACGGTTTCCGAGCGCGTCGAAGTAGCCAAGCTCTTACTCCAAGCGGATGGGGCACAGGTTTTGGTACCCGGCCCCGACAACATTACTCCATCTCCGCTGCCTTCCGCTTTTCCTCCGCTTCGAGAAGGTCGAGCATAATTCCGAACACCTCCCCCTTCGCCATGCGATGACGGTACGCATATTCGTCGAGCCGATCGCGATCGCCCTCGCGCAGTCGCAGATTGTAGTGATCTGGGTACTGCGAAGGCTGACGAGTACGTTTCTTGGAAGCGGCAGGCGCTTCTGGCGCTGCCGGCTTGTCCGACTGGAACCCAAGCAACTCCCCCCCGGCTTTCGCCTTGTCTCGAATGTCCCGCGGTGGCGGAGCGATATAGTCACTGTCATCGAGCCCGAAGCTCGTCACGCCCGCGAGCCGTGATGCGGGCTTTGCTGCCTTGTCATTCATGCGTTGGTCCTCGCCGCTTTCAGAGCCTCAAGAACATCATGGGCAAACCCCGCGGCGTTGACGCGCGCATTCTCAATCGAGGCGCTGGGCGTACCTTGGAGACCTGCTAGAGTACCCCCTTGAGCGAACAGGCTACGATAGACGGTTCGTTCGGCAATCGACGTCGGGAGCGTAGTAATCCCCGCCTCCTCAACGCCGTCAGCGATCTGCTGCGAGACCCGTGATCGGATACGCGAACTGGCAGGCGTTCGCGTAAAAACGCCCGCAAATGCGATATCACGACGTGCCGCGGTTGACGCACGTCGGATGCTTTGGAAAGCGCGGGCGGCTTGGTCGCTGTCCAGCACAGATCCTTGCATCGGCACGATCGCCAAATGGGTCATCAACAGCGCGTTGGTAACGCGCGCCGACGCCCTGCCCTCAAGATCGACTATCACGAACCGCGCACGCTTTTGTGCCTCGTCGATCGTATCGATAATTGCGTCCTCGTCGACCTCTTGAACGACCTCAATGTTCTCCGGCTTGCCTGGCAAGCCTGCCCACTTCATGAGTGGGAAGTTCGGATCGGCATCTACTATGACGACCGAAGCGCCGCCTTCTGCCAGCTCGATCGCCAACAGCAACGCGGCTGTGGTTTTCCCTACGCCGCCCTTAGGCGAGAGCAAAGTTATAACCGGCATCGCAACGCCTCCCTTTGTTGTCTAGCTGTAATACCGCTATTACATTTATCCGAGGTACTATATGTAATACCAGTAAAACTACCATACAGGTAATCAAGTTAAAGCTATAATCGGCGTAATACACACGTTAGCTGAATTAACGTAATTCGTCGTGGTTGGGGGATTGCGCGGGTTATCGGCATTGCAGGTAATACCACATATACAGGCAATGGGTGCAATGCGAGTGTTACCCGAATTGCACGTGTTACCCGAATTGCACGTGTTACCCGAATTGCACGTGTTACCCGAATTGCACGTATTACCCGCATTGCACGTATTACCCAAATTGCACGTGTTACTCGCATTGCACGTGTTACCCGAATTGCAGGTATTACACAAAATGCAGGTATTACACAAGATGCAAGTATTACGTAGGTTGCAGGTGTTACGTAGGATTCAGGTATTAGCGGCATTACCGGTGTTACCGGTATTATATGAATGATATGTATCTTATAAATTCTTTGTGCTGCTGGTGTTGCAGGTGTTACACGTCCTACCCGCAACGCTGGTATTATATGCAGTACAGGTATTACAATGGTGCACGGGTCTGCAAAGCTGGTCCTGCCTATGAGCCCGGCCTTACGTATAATGGCCGCTGCACATGCACTACCTGAGTTACACGGACTACCGGCATTACATCTATTCGCGGTATTACACGTCAAACCGGTAATCACGATGCGTGCCGTTTCGGCTTACATAGAGTGTAGGACTGCCCACAGTAGGCAAGACCGCTAATCGCTGAATTATGTATAATCAGTGTAATACAGCTAATCGGTCGTACTCGGGAGGGGGGAGGGCGCTCGTAGTGCTAGACGGCGTACAAACCGAGTTGCAAGTACCGCTCGTCTTCGTTGGCGAAGGCCACAGCCTGGTCATCACCGGTCTCGAACGGTTCGCGCAGTCAATACAGAACATGCGGATGTTGTGCACGCGCTAAGGGAAGGGAATCGCGATCAAGGCGACTAGCAACTGATCGATACGAACACGGCGGCTGGGAAGCACTTCTCGACAAGCTTACTATTTTTTCCACAGTTCGAGACGAACATCCAACGCGAGCGGCACATTGAAGATATCGAGGAGGCAAAGGCGAGGGCGATTATAGAAGCCGTAAGCCACGTATCAATCCCGACCCAGTTCGAAAGCTGATCGTCAACCGTACAAAGACCGCGCACATTTCCCGCTAGCTCAGTAGCCCCGGAAGCATCGTCTAAACCCAGCCGCGACAGCTTCTTTCGAAATTAAAGTTACCCTGTCATCGATGCGCCGTGCAACTGAAAAACAGATTTTGCCAAATCCACGCCAATCATCGTATCCATTGTCACGGCTGCCGTCCTTTCCGCTAAGTGGCCTCAACACCACTAACTTGGCACATTGCGCTGCCGTCTGGAGAGGGCGACAACCACCCCATCTTTCAAGAAAACGTCTAGTCCGATATACTCGTCCATGGTTGTTCTCCATCAGATGCTTGGGCCCGGCTTCCGGTCGTGAGCCCGTACTTCCATCTTATCGGGGAACAGCCACCAACATCCATCATGAACGCTAAGGCTTCGCTCCCGCGATTACCCCATGTTTAAGAGGCGGGGCAGGGGGCTAGAAAACCGCTTCTGGTGGAGCGGGGAAGGGAGCGAGAATGACCGCCTGTGGGTTGGGTAACTGTTGAATAGCGAACGTGTATGGCCGGGGGAAAAGGTCCACAGGGAGACATCCCCTGTGACGCTTTCGGTTCCATGCCTTAGGACATAGGTAAATTAGATTTTGCGTCGGTGACATGCGCGATCACGACGATCCCGAGTGTCGCGGCACCGCCGAAGCCGTCGAGATTGTGCGGCCGGCTCGCGCAGGGCATTGTCGCAGAAGAATCGCTCAGAAAGTGTAACGCTATGAACCGACTGCTCGCCGCCTTGACCTGTGTCGTCGCGTTTGGCGCTACGGGCGTGGGAGCACAATCCGTTGCCCCCTCTAAGGATATCGTTGCCGTGCTCGCATCGCCCACGCGGACGCCAGCGAACCGCGCGCGTGATCGCTATCGTCACCCGGCGCAGACATTGGCCTTTTTCGGCGTTAAGCCGACGCAGACGATCATCGAATTCCTGCCGGCGGGCGGCTGGTATACCGAGATTCTTACACCGCTGGTAAAGGGCCGGGGGCACTATATTGCGCTGGTGCCGACCGCGCAGGCAGAGCGCACCCGCAGCGTTTTTGCCGATAAGACCGCGGAGTATGGCGTGACGCAGGTCGCGACGATCGACTTTACGACCGGAGCGTCTTCAATTCCGGCGGGAAGTGCGGATGTGCTACTAACGTTCCGGAACATACACAACCTCTTGATGCAGGACGACCCCGCCGTAGCAGGCCGCGTGTTCAAGGCGTTCTATGCGGCGCTCAAGCCGGGTGGCGTACTCGGGGTCGTCGATCATTGCTTGCCGGAGGAAATGGACACGGCGGGTGAGAAGACGAGCGGCTACATCAAGAGATCTACGGTCGTTCGCCTGGCGCAAGAGGCGGGCTTTGCGCTTGCCGCAGAATCGCGGGTCAATGCGAACCCCAAGGATACCCACGATCATCCGGAGGGCGTCTGGACACTGCCGCCGAGCTATCGATTGAAGGACGTTGATCGCGCGAAATATGCTGCAATCGGCGAGAGCGACCGGTTCACGCTACGGTTCGTAAAGGCGCGTTGATCGCACTAGTTTGCAGACATGTACATCGCGTGCCGAAGGCGGTTTGATCTAGCGGGCATGAGCAAAGACCACGTAGATCGCCATAGAATCGCGGCGGGGCAGGGGAATAGCTGGGGTCGCGGTCGCGTCCTGGCATGACAGCCGTCGGAATTGCTATCGCACTCCGTTGCCCTCGGACAGGACATGCCGAGCGAAGTCTCGTCGGATCGCATCCAGCTTGGGGGCGATATAGCGTTGGCAGAACGGTCGGATCGGGTCGGTACGGTAATAGTTGCGGTAGCGCTCTTCCGATGACCGGAACCCGACGAGGGGCAACACCTTCGTCTTCACGGCGCTGTCAACTTTCTGCCTAAGCCGGGTAATCACCGTATCTGCCCGATGCCGCTGGTCGGTATCCCCAAAATAGACAGCGCTGCGGTAACGCCCGTCCGGCGAATAGCCGCTGTTCGCCGAATGGGTGCGCAGATGGACCTCAATCAGAATGTCGAGCGAAATGATCCCAGGATCGAAGCGGACCACCACTCCTTCTGCCCAGGCATCGTCGGGTGCGGTCGATTGCAGGAAGCCTTGATTGACCTGGGAGACGCCGCGCAGGATTTGAAACACGCCTTCAGTGCACCAATGACACCCGCCGCCGAAGCCCGCCGTTTCCATGCTCACCTTCTCCACCCTGTCCGGCGAGATGCCCTTCCGCTTTCCGTGTTTAATGGCGGCAACGTGTAGCGCCGGTCGGATCGTGGCCTGGCATAGGCGGGGCTGTCTTCCCGACTAAGCTTGTACGCCGACGGTGTTAACCGATATCGGCCTAATTACACCCGCAAGACAACATCTGAACGAACGGATGGTTTCGAGATACGCTCAAGCCGCTCTGAACGTCCACACATGGGTCTGGCCGGAAGCCGTAGGGCAGGGCGTGTTACGCCCACACACCCGGACGTTCATCTGGCGAAATGGGGCTCCTGAAAGCAGACATCCGTTCAGCACGATGATCTCGGCCCTCAACTCCCGATGCAAAATCAGCACTTTCGCGACATCGGCCTTTTTTGGCGTCGACATGGCCCGCCTGCTGATGCCCTAACCAGCCATTCCGGTGACGTTCAGGCGCGTACTATCGCGTCGCCGCGATTTAGGACGTGGTCCAAAAAGGTTCGCAGGTGAGCTATGGCGTCTGCGGTAAGAACCACATCGTCATGGCCACGTCGCTCCGCCACCTGACCGTCTTTCACAAGATGCTCAATCCACCTCCGACCGGAATGCTCGCTGGCCCCGGCTTTCTCAATGAGAGCACTTTCCGTCATAACTTGGTTGTTGGCCAGCCCGACAAACAGATGCAGCATCATATTCCAGGCGAACTCGTCGAAGAGCTCACTGGGGAACATGACCTTCCGCAATGAACGAACATCTAGAATGCACTGAGCGGCCTCACCGCGAGCTTGGTCACCAATCATCAAACGATCTTGCCGGAAATAATTTCTGAAGCCTTGATCTGCGTGAAGCTCGCGAAATTAACCTTATGCCATGCCCCCGCTGAACTGGAAGAATCGGACAGGTAATATGCCGGCGATGAACGCACAAAACGTCGAGTCCTTACGTGCCGCCATAGCTTGGGCGCTCCTGCTCGCGGACTCCCAGGACCAAAGTTTAATCGCGGCGTATCTAGGCGATGCCCTTCATCTCGCCGAAAATTTGTCTGAGCATGATCCTAAATAAAGTCGTTTGCCTTGGCATGTCCACGGTACTCTGAACTTGGTAGAAGCGAACCGCTTTGCGGTTGCCGCGCGTCATACTGACTGCGCTCGGCGCGCTCATTAGTGCTTGTCGATCGACTGTGCGTGGAGGTAGCTAGGGTCAAACTCGGCAATCTCGGTGAGGGCAGGCAGATCGAGCACTGTGACCTGACCCTTGCGTATTTCAAGCACGCCTTCCTTCATAAGCTGACGAACGACACGGTTGATGTGCACCGCTGTGAGCCCAAGAGCCTCAGCTAGATCCGGCTGGGTCAACGGCATAGCGAACTGACCACCGTCTTCGCGATCGATATTGCGCATCCGTTCACGAAGTTCGCAAATGAGGTGCGCTACCCTTTCGCGCGCTGTTCGAACGCCGAGGCTGACAAGCCAGCTTCGCAATACGCCTTCATCAACCAACGTTGCCCACCACAGAGCTCGCATGATTGCCGGTCGCGAGCTTGTCAGTTCCTCGAATTGCAGGCGATCAACATAGGCAAAGGTGGTCGAAGTTATGGCGCCGATGGCATGATCCATTTGATCGAGCACGCCTACGTGCAGGTCACAGAAATCTCCGGGGAGCAGCAGAGCGGTAATTTGCCGCTTGCCGTTCTTCAAAATTTTGTACCGACACGCCCAACCGTTTAGAATAAGGTGGACACGCTCCGGCCTGTCGCCATCACGAATGATGTCACGCCGGGCGCCAGTTTGACGTACATCTTGGCACATCGCCTGAAGGGCAGCGCAGTCTTCCTGTGAGAGCGTCATTACCCGCGACAGTTTGGTAATAAGTGGGTTCGTCGCTTTGAAAGAAGCCGGCTTCATCGCCGGTGCTAATGACCTACGATCTTCGTCGGTATCAACATGCCCTAATTTTTCATCTGGTTTAGTATCAAGAAGTTCTAAAACTTTTGTCAACTGCGCTGATACCAATGTCTTACCGTGCAAGTCAAAAACATCAAACAGAGATTTAAGTTTTGATCGAGCGTCGGCGAGCCAGGCATCAGACATCAGCATCGCTTCATCGCTTTCGGTGCAGGCGGCATTTTACCGATGAAAGTCACAGTCATCTGGTATTCTGCATCGAGCTATTTCTAGGATAGGGGTATACATCGGTTATTGTTCATAAATTTTCGACAAACGGGCAGGTTTGTGAAAGACGAACCTTATTGTCCGATTGCTACTGAAATCCTGAGTGATTAATACCCTAAACTTACTTACATATATCAGTATCACGTATTCATGAAGGCACACCAGTAGGTAGGCATAGCCGGCGCTCAATCGATAGAGCACGGAGGTGGACGGTTCCGCCAGTTGGAAAACGCATGCGCTTCCGACGGCCAATTAGCGGTCGGCTTCCTCGGCCGCCCCCAAAGCGGAAGGTCCGCTTTCCTGCCCATCTTGGACATTCCCGACCGTCCCTCATGCCATCTGTCCCAGCTCGCCTTCGCAGTCACCGACCGGGTCCCGCAGGACACGGTGGTTGAGATGCTTTAGCGGTGATGCGAGCCGTCCAGTCGTACATGGGGCACGCAGCACTGCATCGGGCTCGATCGCCGGCGTTGTGTTGCTCGCTGCCCCTCTGGATGGCGAGAGAACGGAAACGTGGCGCCCGCACTCATGGACGCCTACAGTGGGCATATACTGACAGCGACAAGGACGACGGGGATGGCTGAACCACTACCTACGCATTCAGGCGGCTCGCCGAAGGACTGGATATCGGAGTTTGCCAGCCTCGTACGGCACGCAAATAGCCGGGACGAGAAGGTCTACGCCTACATCGCGGGGATTAGCGGTGCTCGCACCATCGTAGAGGCGAAGGCAACCGCGTGGCACTTGGAATTGACGGACAACGAAGGAACAAACTGGCTTTTCGCTCACCCCAGCTCCGTCGTGTTGCGGTGGATGCGAACCTAGGGCGAAGATTGACCCAATGGATGAGGTGGGGAATTTTAGAAGCTTTGGTTTTTAGTACAACCTGCTGTAAGTTTTGTGGCGGCAAAAATATCATTCAACTGCATTCATCCCGATAGAGTTGTAAACCTAGATGCTCAGAGCATCTTGGCTTACCATTAACTCGACTTATATCATGCCGCGCACGCTATTGGGGCGATCGTGATATTCGCGGCCCTTAGAAAAAGCCAAGGGCCGCTCAACGCTGTTCTGACTATTATAGCGATACTATGGACGGGCTAATGTTCACCGTCACGGAGTTGGCAGGTGCGACGCTCTAAATTTCGACAGGAATGGCCGCTTTAGCTGCATCGTAACGATAAGGAGACCGGCGGCTGTCCTTCCCATTCCTGCTATTCCGCTTCCGTTAGATTCGCGCCGTTAAACATCCCTAATTGAGGCCGCAGTAGCGGTCGTTGGTTCATTTGTACGAAGTCACGGATCAGGCCGGCTAATTCTATGGTAAATTTATATAGATGGTCAGACTTCCGCAGCCGGGCAATCGCTTCAGCAGCCCCCCACTAGATAGGGATAAGAAGGGGGATTCCGCGAGCTGCCTCGAACTCGTCAAGCGCAGCTATTTCATAGAGCCGCGCCGCCCCCTGTGTGCCCAGCGCGGCAGGAGGGAATCGCGCCATCTAGCGACGTCCAATACTCCAGCGAAGGTCATACGCAATTGTAACCAGTTTGGGTCAGGACAGCGACTGGCTAGAACCTGACAAGAAAAATGACGCATCCCATGACGATGAAGATGACGACGAGCATGAAGACGATCGACTGGCGTCGGTTCCGCACCACCGTCACGCGCGGATTGTGGGGGGGCGCGATCGGGGTTCCGATTGGGATGGTCGTGTTCGCGCTGCTGATGCTCGCCAGTTACGCCAGCCTTGGGCGCGACGTCTCGACCGCGCGGGCGCACGTGGCGGAAGCCTTCACAGCGGGAATATTGCAAAACGAAGACTATCTGAGGGGCAACACCGATCTCGGCTGGCACCAGTATAACGACTGCCTTATCCTGTGGCAGGCGATTGATCAGCGGGCGTCCACCAAGGCGCTGACGATCAGTCCGATCAGCGCAATGCCGGAGGGTACCCAGACGCGGTGCGGCACGCTGCGCGCGTTCGTGAACGGCGGGACAACGCCGACTCCGTCCTTCTACCATCGCTATATTCACGGCCACACGACGCTCATCCGATTCCTGCTGCCGAACCTGTCGGTCGAGGCGATCCGCAACCTCTATCACACCACGCTGACGCTGCTCATCCTGGTCGGTCTGTGCGTCGGCATGGTCGGGCTGGTCCGCCGTCGCCATCCGACGGAGGCACTGTTCTGGACGATCCTGTTCGTGGGATTCTCACGGTGGTTCGGTCTGGAGACTTTCGGGCAGTCGCTCGGACACGGGCCAGCCGACATCGTCCTGCTCGCTTACCTCCTGTTTCTTGCGTTCATGGGGACAACCCGCGGGCTTCATCGTCGTACCGCACTGGCAACGGCAGCCATGTTTGGTGGGCTTACCGCGGGTTTCGAGTTCCTGACCGGCGGCATCCCGCTCGGCATGGCGGCCGTCATCGGCGGTATACCCTTTGCCGTCCACGCCGAGCGCGAGGGCAATCCAGCGGTCTTCACCTTCGATGCATTTGCGGCATTTTGCGCAGCCGTGCTGACCTGTTTGACAGCGAAGGTCATTCTGGTGATGGCAGTGTTCGGCCCCGGCGCGATGGCCGACAGCGCGCTGCAATTGCGGATGCGGATGGGCTTGGACTCGAGCCGCGGCGAGACAAACGATTTGGGGCTCATGCTGATGGTGAAAAAGCTCGCTAAGGGGCTGAACGGGATCGCTCCCGGCATGTCGGTTATGGCCGGTGCGGTTGCCCTCCTGGCGATCGTCGCCGGCCTATGGGGAGCCCAGCGTCTGTTGCGCACAGCGGACCCGGCAATGCGCTTCCGTACGATCGCGTTGCTGGCGTCCAACCTGGCGGTGGCGGGTATGCTGACGATGTTCTGGCAGCATACCATGATCCACGCATGGTTTATGGAACGCACGCTCGTCTGGCCGATCGCAACGGGCTTCGCGCTGTTCGCTTTCGCATGTTTCTATGCGTCGCACGGCGTTCGCGATGGCGCGCGACCGGCCGGATAAGCAAGCCTGCGCACTTCGCGACGCCCGCGCACGATCGTGTCGAGGACCAAACTGGTGAACACGATCAGCGCGGCGAAGATGCCAAGCCCGGTAATCAGTATCGCGGTAGTAAAGCGCGGGCTGCGGCGATGCAAAAGACTGATGTATCTGGGATACTCGTATCGAGGTCGGTTTCTGAAGGTGCGGCCCCCAAAACAGATGGGGTGGATGGCTGCCGCTCACGGCATCGAAGTTTCAAGATGCGATTGCTGTCAGGCGATCACGAGCAAACCCACCCCATCTGCTTTCCTCTCCATCACGACATTCGCGAGCAGATGGCCGCACCAACCAGCATTGCAACGCGACTGTTCAAGCTTGCCAACGGAGGGCCGTCCACACATGGGTTGGCCTTCCGAAACGTTCAGCGAGCGTGGATCAGCGGGCTCCAACCAGGCTGTCGAGCAGGACCGGCGAAAAGTCGTGGCAGTCGACACCGACGTCGAACTGGCGCGGCATTGGCTTCAACCGTCCGTGGCTGTGCCCGTGCAGGTTCAAGGTACCACGGTGTTGCCCATTCCAGCTTCGGAACGGGTAATGGCATAGAACAAGTCGTCGGTCATCCAGATCGATTTCCGCATAGTCACCAACGCTCGTCCACCCCTCTGCCGCCAGCGTCGCATCGGGGTCGTTGTTGCCACGCAGCAGGTGCTTGGTCCCGTTCAGGCGAGCGAGCAATTCGGCTACATCCGTCGGGCGACGTGCTACGTCTCCCAGGTGCCAAATCACGTCGTCCGGGCTGACGACGGCATTCCAGCGCTCAACCATCGCCTCGTCCATTTCTGCCGTGTTGGCAAACGGTCGTCGGGAGATGTTGATGGCGCGATGGTCGCCGAAATGCGTATCGGCGGTAAAGAATACGCTCATGAGAGCCGCAACGTCCGTTTGCATGTCATCGCGAATTAACGAGCTCCAGCGTCAAAGGTTCGGTGCCATGGTGACTGGACGTCTTACATTGCGTCGAACGTGAACTATCTCGCGGCAGCGCATGACAACCGACCGACCTTTGATCCTGGCAATCGGCGACAGCCTGATTGCCGGTTACGGCCTTCAGGCTGCGGATAGCTTTCCAGCCCAGCTGCAGGCAGCGCTGCACAAGGCAGGTCCTGACGTGCGCGTGGTGAACGCCGGGGTGTCGGGGGATACCACCGCCGACGTCCTGCGGCGCTTGCCTCGCCTGCTGTCCGCCCTCGACCAGCGGCCCGTGCTTGCTATCGTTCAGGTCGGACCGAACGACGTCCTGCGGCAAGTACCGGCAGCGCGTACTCGAGCGCAACTGGAGCAGATCCTGCTGAACCTCAGCAGTTGTGGCATTCCCGTGTTGCTGACGACCGTCGATCCTCCGGCGTTCATCCGCGATCGCGCCGCTGCATATCTGGGGATCCACGCGGGATTGGCTGCCGAACACGGCGTGACGATCTGGCCATTCTTTCCGCCCGGGGTGTTGGGACGCGCTGACATGGTGCTGATGGACCGGGTGCACCCCAACGCCAAGGCGATTGCAGCCGTGGTCGCGGCGATGCTGCCAACGGTGGAGAAGATGCTGTAGTGCCCGCGTTTGAATGCGACCGCGGATGTCTCCGCCTATCAGCCGCCAAGCCGAGTGGACTAACGTGACAGAGCCGAAGTGGTTGAGAACGGCGCGTGCAAAGCTCGGCACGAAAGAGGCTGCCGGCTCGGCCAACAGCGCGACGATCCTGGGTTGGGCAAAGCGGCTTGGAACGAAGGTGCTGGGCTTGGTCTACAATGCCGATAGCGTTCCGTGGTGCGGCGTGTTCGTGGCGTATTGCCTTCAGGAAAACGGTACCGAGCCGGTCTCTATTGCGGTGCGGGCAACGTCATGGTCGACATGGGGCTTGGCGTTGCGGCCGGAGCGGTTGGCTCCGGGGGCCGTGCTGGTGTTCGAGCGTCCGGGCGGTGGCCATGTCGGTTTCTACGTCGGCGAAGATGCGACCGCGTACCATATCCTCGGTGGCAATCAGGGCGACGCGGTAACCGTAGCCCGGATAGCGAAGGACCGCTGCATCGCGCGCCGATGGCCAGCCGGCCGCCCCGTGATTGGCAAGCCCGTCCAGATGGCGGCAAGGAAGCCGATCTCCACCGACGAAGCCTGATCCTGCCGCCACGGACCGTAGCGACAAGCGGTTGCTTAAGTGGCGGGTTCGGCATGAACCCGCCGCACGGCCTCGACGATGAGATCGCCCGGTTCGAGCCGCTGCGTTTCCGCCTCCCAGAACCCAAAGCTTCGATCGCCCCGATAGATGCGGTGGCCGAGGCCGGTGCGGATCTCCGACAAGGGGATGCCCACCTCTGCCGAGGTTACCGCTCGTTCGTGCAAGACGACCTGTCCGTCTGCCGCAGCGAGATCCGCCAGATAGGACGCGATATGCGCGCCGTGGGTCGATCCTGCCAACAGGACACCGGCCAGACTTGCCGGGTTGATCACGGTGTCGGCCCCGGCCTGCCGTGCAATCGCCTCGTTGTCATGCGACTTTATGACGACGCTGATGGGTACCCGTGGGGCCAGTCCCCGCGCGGTCAGGACGATCAGGATTGACGTGTCGTCCCGCCCGGCCGCGACGATCAGGGCGCGCGCACGGGCGAGCTGTGCGGCTTCCAGCGCCGCATTGCGGGTCGCATCGCCCTGCATGACGGTCGTTCCCCGCGCTTCGGCAGCGTCGAGCGCGACAGTCCGATCGTCGATCACCACGATTGTCTCGGGATCCGCACCACGCTTGACGAGCTCGTCCACGGCTTCGGCGCCGCTGGTGCCATACCCGGCGACGACGACGTGACCATGAAGATGACGCTGGATGACGGTCATGCGCCACCGGTCCCAGACGTTTTTGAGCAGGAAGTCATACGCCGTCCCCAGAAAGATGATCCATACGAAGAGCCTGACCGGCGTGACGACGAACGTGTCGAACATGCGCGCCTGGGTCGTCACGGGCACGATGTCGCCATAGCCGACCGTGGTGACCGTGATCATGGTGAAGTAGAGCACATCGAGAAAGCTGATCGCGCCGTCGATGTTGTCGCGCAGGCCATCACGGTCGAACCAGTGACCGAATAGCGCGATAGCTATAAGCGCGCCGGCTAGTCCCACCCGCCATAGCAGCCTGAGCCAGACCGGCGTTCTACCGCGCCGTCTGAGGGTAAAGCTGCGTTTATGCGGACGGGTCATGGCCTGGTCTACGCATGGTTCCGCCCGACCGGAAGGGTTGCCTCGGCTGATAGGTCAAACGTGTATGAGCGTCCGACGTCCTATCGGCCTAGCGGACGCCGAACCCCGCGGTGCTGTTTGCGCCATCGTCGGTTCGCTCGCGACCAGCCAGGACGTTCTCGAGTTCCGCCAGTGAATGCGGCACGTCGAGGTGCTGCGCTCCAAGGAACAAGCGTGACCCATTACCTTCGGGTACTGCATGGGTCAGCTTGTCGATATCTACGAGTGCCTTGCCTTGCGGTAGGATCTCGATTTGAACGAATCGCATGTCATGTCTCAATCTTGAGTCTAGCGGCTGGATCGCCACATGTTGATAACGGACTGCTGTGCCCGAGGGTGCGCTGGACACCTCGCGTCACCTAAACGCGTAGCTGATTGAAATGGCGAAAATCAGTCTACGATTGAGATAAATGAATGGCCGAAGTTAGGAAGTGGGCAGGTCAGTCCGAATGTCTACAACTGGGTCGGCATATCGATACGTTGAGGAACTTGAGAGCGGTCTCTGGGGCGTGACAACTCTATAGCGTTAGCGGCCTGACGATTGAAGCAGCGTGCGCGGATTACGAGGCCTCTTACCGAGATGGGGCAACACGCGTTGCCAAAGTGGCGATTGATCGACGAGCCAGCCGGGGCAGAGATGCAACGATCCAGCCTGCTCCTCGTTAACCTTTGCTCTCCAGTCTACATCGAAGGACCGATATGTTCGGGCATACGAAAAAGGTGCGCTACGCCGTCGTTGGCGGTGGCCAGATTTCGCAACAGGCATTCATGCCGGGCATAGGTCGTACCGACAATTCGGAGTTGACGGCGCTCGTCACCGGCGACCCCGTGAAGGCCGACAAGCTTGCGAAACTTTACGGCATCAAGGCTTGGTCGTACGAGCAATATCGCGATCTGCTGAAATCCGGAGAGATCGATGCAGTCTATGTCGCCACACCGAATTTTTTACATCTGGAGTATGCCGTTCCCGCTTTGGAAGCCGGCATCCATGTTCTGCTCGAAAAGCCGATGGCTTCCAGCGTGAGCGAGGCAGAGCAGATCATCGCTGCGCAAAAGAAGAGCGGTGCGAAGCTGATGATCGCGTATCGGCTTCATCACGAACCTGGTACCGTCGAGATGATAACGCGCGCGCGGACAGGCGAGTTCGGCGAACTGCGAAGCTTCGTGTCCGTCTTCGCGCAGAACGTCTCGGAAGCAAATTCGCGTGGCCATAACGGCTATTGGGGTGGCCCTGTCCCAGATATGGGGACGTATCCGCTGAACGCGGTGCGCAACCTCTTCGGTCAGGAGCCAATCGCCGTCCACGCGGTCGGTACGAAAACGCCCAACCGTGGCTTCAATTTCCATGACACGGTGGCGGTCACGTTGCGCTTTTCCGGAGAGCGCGTCGCGCAGTTCATGGTCAGCTACGCTACGGCATCTTCGGAGTTCTTCGAACTGGTGGGCACGAAAGCCAGCATTCATGCGTCACCGTCGTTCATGTTCGGCCCGAAGGTCGGCATTGCGTATGTCGAGACGACCAGCGCCGGCAGCAAAGAGCACAGTTTCGATCCGGTCGAGCAGTTCGGCAACGAGACGCAGTATTTTTCGAAATGCATTCTCGACGACCTCCAGCCCGAAGCTGATGGCGATGAAGGTTTGCTTGATATGCGGGTGCTTGCCGCAATCGAACGGTCGCTGGAAACGGGCGAGACCGTGCCCCTGGATCCCCGGACGCGAACCGGTCAGGTTCAACCGGATCAGGCGCTCAAACTCAAGCCCGCCAAGGAACCCGCAGAGGATGACATGATCAGCATCATACCTCAGTCGGCGTGATGGCTGGGCCGGTATCGGTCTGACCCCGGCGTGACCGTAGGGTAGGGGACTAACGGGTACGCGTGTGGACTCTGCGCTGATTACCAACGTTCGAGGCGGTCGGGTGACCTGACCGTCTCGCATGACCGACTGGCAGATGTCGGCTCACCGATCGGGAAAGATTGAGTATCCGTTCAATTCACCAAGGTTACCCATGTCTTTGACACCGCGATTGTCTGGCAAAGTTGCGGCGCGCGCACATCATTCCCCCGTGACGGCTGCGTTTCTTCATCGCTTGGCGCCTTTCTTCGCCACCGATCAGGTCGTTGGGGGGCCGTTGCTCGTCGCAACGATCGTTGCGCTCATCTGCACGAATTCGTCCCTCGTACAGGTCTACGAAGCTTTCTGGGACAACGGCCTTGCGATCAGCCTGGGCGCGCTGCACACCACGCATCCGCTGGCCGATTGGGTGGACGACGCGCTGCTGCCGCTATTCTTCCTTATCATCGGAGCAGAGGTGAAGCGCGAAATCACCAAAGGTGCTCTATCAACTATTCGGACGGCTGCATTTCCCCTGGCCGGCGCGATTGGCGGCATAGTTGTGCCGATCGCAGTCTATCTCGCCTTCACCTACGGAACCGAGGCGGCGCATGGCTGGGGAACCGTCATCACGTCCGATACGGCGTTCGCGCTCGCGATCATCGGCCTGTTTGCCACGCGTCTGCCGAAGTCGGTCCGCGCCGTGCTTCTCGCATTTGCGGCAATCGACGACGTTGGTGGCCTGCTCGTGATCGCCGTCGCCTATACAGATGCGCTCGATCTGACCGCATTGATCGTCGCCATCGTGGCTTATGCCGCAATGTTCGGCGCACTCAAGTTACGGCTGGTATCGCCCATTCCCTACGTCCTGCTAGGGCTGATCGTGTGGGGTGGGACCTATGTGTCCGGCATTCACGCCACTATCGCCGGGGTCATGTTGGGACTGCTGTCGCCGACGCGCTCGCGATTGTCCGAGCATCGCTTCGCCCACCGCGTTCAGGAACCGATCGATCGGTTCCAAGCTGCCGTGCGGGATGCGCAGCAGGCAGACGACGATCATACAGACGCCGAAGAGGCCGAACGCAGGACGCAAAAGCAGCTTGGCTATCTTCAGGAGATGACGCAGGCGACCGACGAACCTGCTGAGCGTCTGGTGCAGATGCTCAACCCCTGGGTTTCGTACGTGGTCCTGCCTCTGTTTGCCCTCTCGGCCGTCCGCATTCACTTCTCCTCGGATTTGCTCGCGGACGCTGCTGGCTCTGTGCTCGGATTGGGCGTGTTTGCCGGACTGGCGTTCGGGAAGCCGCTGGGGTTCCTTTCGGCGACGTGGCTTGCAGTGAAGTTGCGGCTGGCGGAACTCCCCGATGCGGTGTCGTGGCGGATGGTGCTCGGGATCGGAGCGCTGTCGGGCATCGGGTTCACGATTTCGCTGTTCATCGCCAACCTCGCCTTTCCGGATGTGCAACGTACCGAAATGGCGTCCCTTGCCGTCCTTATTGCGTCAGTCGTGTCAGCCGGGTTCGGGTATGCCGCCCTGCAGTGGGCGTCGGGCTCGGCTGGCAGGCAACTTGGCCACGTCTAACTGCCTCTGCACCTTTACGTCGCGCGCGTCGCCATCGCCGCGCATGCGTCGGGGTATCGCCTACTTAAAACCGGGTTACATGACCGGCTGAAACCCGCAGAAAAAGCGTCATTGCGGCGGAGGACTTATCCACCGCTGCGCCTGCCTCTCTCAATTATCTCCTAGTGCAAAGCCGCGGGCACGTTCGCCAAGGGCAGCATAGATTCCTGCCTGATCGAGATGGGCGCGCCGCTCCTCTATTGTGGTCGATTGAGCAGCGGCTTTCAGTTCGGCGACGGTAAGCTGCTCATAGTCGCGTATCGGAGGGTTGTCTGACATCCCGGCATCTCGTCGTTAACCATACTTCGGCTGGGTATCGTCAGACAGGGAGAAAGCAACTGTTATGAATGAGTTATTGACCTAGATTGGTCGGTTCTCGATCGGTCACAGTCACGGTTAGGACAAGACCGCTGGGCGCTGCTAGCAATCACGATAGAGCTTCGAGGTAGCAAACGCATCCTGCCAGATGGCTCTCAGTAACGGCTCTCGTTGCTCATCGTACGGGCAGTGATCTAACTGACCAGCCGGATCTCTGCTCGCTGCTTTCCCTTCGTTTCGGGCATTCTCAGCTTCCAGTGATATCCCATCCATGCCGATCCCCAAGCCATCCAGCCCAAATTTGGGATACTAGGTTTTCACTAGGATGTTTTGCGAGAGAACGCCAATTTAGAACCAATTTAACCGATTGGTCGCATTTCAGTTTCGATGCCGGTTGTATGTCAGCGGCTTGCGGGGGGCGCCTTACCTAATTTTGGGTACCGATCTATCAGATCGCTTGAGTAACGGCGGAGGGTTCCTCAACCGCCTTTCGTTGTAAACGCCTCCGAGAACGGAATGGTCATCACGATATCGCCATCGATGTCGGCAATATCGATCTGGGAAGCGGTATCGAGAAATCCCTCTTCAACCTGAGCCGCGATTATGGCGCGAGCGGCGAAAATTGCCCGACGTCGAGCGTCGGTGATATCTGAAACCTCTAGCCCTTCGTCATCGACAAACGTGCGAGAGCCTTCGATCAGGTTGAAATACATCCGCATTCGGGGGCGGTACCAATCCGCCTGCCGCTTTTCATTTAACTGAATTTGGCAATGAATATCTAACCTAGGCTAAACTGATGGAGAGCCGGCGAGGTATCGCTAGGGTACAAGCTCGAAAATGCCACCCGCGACCGCAGAAAACCGTTGGTTTGAAACTGTGCGGGAGAGGGCTCCTCCGCCGCAGGCACCCACGATGATGCTCCGAGCGGCGCTTACTCTTCGAAAACTTCCCGGGTCCTGCGATCGAAGATCCTGAATTGATGTGACGACTGGTCGCCCCGTCTGATCCGGACCTCGTTCAACGCCCCTTCGGTCGATAACCGCAACGCAACCGACGACCACCCGGACGTTAGTTTTTGATCTGCGATTTCGACCGAATATCGCAGTTCCGTCGGCTCGCCCATAATTCTACCTCGATCCTCAAAGGGTATCCTATCCTGACCAACGCTGCGGTGAAAGCCGCGCGGCCACCTACATGCTGTTCGACCAAGGCGGCCTGCACCTCTACGTTACGCCGACTGGTCGGAAGTCGTTCCGGATTAAGTATCGCCTTGGCGGCAAAGAGCAGCTGCTGACGATCGGCGCCGTTCCCGGAGTGTCGCTAGATGCTGTCCAAGCCCGATGCGACTAGGTGCGCGAGCTGCCCGGCCGCGGCGACGGTCGTTTCACCGACTATGCCTGTGCATACCTGCCGAGCACTACGGCGATCGACCTGACCGGTGCCGGTGACATCTTCTACCGCCGGGAATCTGACCCGTCCGTCGCGCGTCACCGACAGCTCGAGGCTGTAGCGAGCGACAAGATACCGGGCGAATTCATGATCGCGAGGACCCAGTAGGAGGCGGCGCAGCACGCCGGCCGCTCGACCGTCGTGAGCGCGACGATCGACAGCTGACCGAGGCGTCGCGTGCGCTGGGCACCTGCGTTGGCACACCCCATTCCATCCGTCGGAGCTTACGCTCGCCGCCGTCCGGTACGATCGCCTTGCCGTAGAACGTCGTCTTCTTGCCAGTCGGGAAGATGTCACCGACGGGGTATTCCTTGTCCTTCTAAGGAGGCAGATACCGAAGGTGACCGCAAGGTCTACCTATTTTGCCGTCATACGATACCGGTTGCACACGAAGCCTATCCCTCGGGTTGACGCCGACGAGATCCCTCGCCGGCGCACACGTCTTACAGCTTGTCTTTCAGACCCTTGGCGGCCGTGAACGCAACCTTCTTAGACGCCGCAATCGTGATCGCCTCACCGGTACCGGGGTTACGGCCTTCGCGCTCCGGGCGGTCCTTGACGGTAAACTTTCCGAACCCTGGAATCGAAACCTCCTCACCCTTAACGGCTGCGGCCGCGATCTGGTCAAATACGGCGGTGATCGCCTTCTTCGCGTCAGCTTCGTTCGAACCGGTCGCTTCCGCGACGCCCTTGGCCAGGTCACTTACGTTCATGCTATTCGTACTCCATTGGAAACACCGGCGGGACCTTACCCATGGCGAACGACGAGACAAAGACCGTACTGGACGAGCCGAGCGCTGCGGCGGTTCGCCTCATGCTGGGCAAGCTTGCGGATCACGATGTCGCCGAAGTCTATGAGGCGACCGCAGGGCTTGGGCCTATCGCAGATTTGGCGCCCAAGGCGATGCGCGCCCGTAACATCGATCTTTAACGACCAGCGGTGCGCTCGCGCATGATGCGAGGATCCCGGTAGGTGTTCGGTCCCGCGGGGCGGCGGGTGGCGGCCGGGTGCGCGGTGGGCACGCGCTGACCTGCCGACCAGGCGTGCAGCGCGCCGCGATCGAGAAACTTGCGGACGGCGACGCCTTTCACAGCTTCGGTGCCGATCGTAGCCAGGGCTTGTGGAAGGTGAGGGGGCTCGGCGAAGCACCGCTGCCGCTGTTCGCTGCGGCCGACCGCGCGGATCAGGCCGTCAGCGCGGAAGGGATCGAACCTGAGGTCGAGCTGCGCCCACTGACCGACGGTCGTGAGGTGATTGAGGACTACCGCGCGCTGCAGCTCTCGTTGCGNAATACGCGGACCTGGCAACGATCCGCGACGGCCGCCATATCGAGGTCGCCGGCATCATCCTCGTTCGCCAGAAGCCGGGGTCTGCCAAGGGCGTGCTGTTCATCACGATCGAAGACGAGACAGGCATCGCCAACGGTATTCTGTGGCCCGATCGGTTCGAGCGCCAGCGCCGCACTGTGATGTCCGCGTCGATGATCGGTATGAAGGGCAGGGTGCAGAAGGAGGGCGAGGTCATCCACGTCATCTGCGACCGGATTATCGACCATGGCGATCTACTGCACAGGGTCGGCGAAATGTCGTTCCCGCACCGGACCGGCCGCGGTGACGGCGCGAAACATGCGGGCTCCCCTGACCGCGGCGACAAGGGCTGGAACCCTGCCCCTCGCAACGCTTACTGGCCGCCCCATGCGGACGGCATGGATCCGGAAGCCGTCGTGAAGTTCAAATCTCACGACTTTCATTGATGGCCAAGCTCGTCCGTCATCAGCGCGTTGTCATCGCGCTGTCGGTGCATATCCTGCGCGGCGGTGTCGCGCGCTACTCTGACGCCCGCGTCGATGTCGTCGAGATTCGGTTGGCGCGGCGCTGTCTGCTGCCGCACTGCCCCGAACGCTGGCCACTCGAACTCTACTGGGACGCCGCAGCCCAAGAGAACGAGATCGGCAGCGCGCAGGGCGTGACCGCGGCCTTCAACGGGATCGTCCGCCAGCTGCGGCGCGCCGGCTGTTATGAAGAGGTGTCTGAACCGTGAGTATGCGACTACCGCGCGCAGCCATTGCCCGCGTTCCCGACGGTACGCGGATCGTCAGTGTCGAACGCATGTCGCGGGCTTTCACCAAATACCATCTGGATGACGGACGCGCACTGCACCGGTTCAAGATGGAAGAGCCGCACGCCACACCGCATGACCACCCATGGAGCTTCGAGACGGAGATCCTCGATGGCGGCTATGTCGAAGAGGTGTTCCACCTGGATCCAAACGGCGGTTGGCACAGCGAACGCGTTCACCGGCTTCCCGGCAAAACCTATCATGTCGATGCCGCGCACATTCACCGCATCGTCGAGCTGCCGACGGGTGAATGCTGGACGCTCGTTCGTGCTGGTCTCCACACGCGCGAGACCCGGTTCTGGCGTTTTGGAGACGCGGTTCAGTCCCGGGCCTGGCATGAGCGCCGATGGACGCGCTTAGGATAAGCCATCATGGCAAGCGCCAGCCCATCGCGACGTTCAAGACGGCGTTGGCCGGGGAAGGGCATCGAGCGCTGCGGATACCTGCAGGCGCAGATCGTCATCCCGGGTGATTTCCAGCATCGCGCTGAGGCTGCTGCGTGCGCCGGCCACGTCTCCGGCGACCAGCTGAAGTCTGGCACGCTCCCACCAACCATGGGCATGCGTAGGCGCCACGATCGTCATGCGATCATACAGGACCAGCGCGCGCGCAGGATCACCAGCCTGCTCGGCACGGGTCGCTTGGTTGAGCAGCAGGCGGACGAGCGCCGACCGGTTCGACAGGGGAAGCATCCCGTCGGAGAACCGGGCCTGGCCCGTCATCTGCTCCAGCAAGGCTTTCACCTGTTCAGGGGCAACGATGCGACCATCGTTGAAGGGATCGATGATCAGCGCAGCCGATGCGTCGCCAAGGCGGACCAGGACGTGGCCGGGGGTATTGAGCGGCATTGCCGACCATCCCAGGCGGCGAGCCATCGCCACATAGATAATCGAGAGACTGATCGGCAGGCCAAGCCGACGATCGACAACCGCGATCAGGTCCGCATTCTGCGGATCGTCATAGTGTACGCGGTCGCCGGAGAACCCGAATTCTTCCACCATCACGCTGCTCAGGGCCTGGGCCTGAGCAACGCTGCCCACTGCGTCGCCGTCAGCAGCGCGCAGGGCTATTTCTATGTCGGTGAGCTCGTCGAGATATTCGTCGAGATCGACGCCGGGGTGATCGAGCGCTGCGAGTTCGAGGGCGGCCAGATCGAGCTCGATCTCTGTGTCTTCCATCAGCCCGAGATGAAGAATGCTATTGGTCATGAGCCGTTAGATGGGAGGCTGCTTCGATCGTTTCTATGGCGACACCAGAATACGGCACGCCTGGTCCATAACCGGTTTACGATACGGGAGCCCCGTTGTGCGGCACAGCCGGTCCGCCCCGTCTCTTGCCAAAAGAGAACCGGCGTCCCCGGTAGTATTCAGGCTTTGCCGCGCTCACCGTTGAGCTTGCCCGCGGCAGCATCAAGCTTCTCACGATCGTTGCCGACGTCGGCGATCAGGTCGCGCGCCTGCTGTGCGGTCAACCCGTGCTTCTCGGCGAAATACTCGACCTCATACGTCTCGCTACCCGAAACACGGTTGCGATCACGCCCATCGGTTTTGCTTTTGTCATCGGCCATTGTGGTTCTCCATCCAGTTGGACATGAACGCACCGCCCCGTGACCGTGTCCGTCCCAATGGCATGATAGCGATTAAGGTGTGCCACGTGGCACACCTTCCTGGATTGCTCGCATTCGCGCGACGCACGAGCATTGCATCTGTCCAATACTCTCGCCAACGACGGCAATCTGTTCGAAGCCAGCCGTGCGGCGGGGGCTACGCTGACGATCGGGAACTGCTTAGCCGCGAGAGGTTATAACCGATTCCGGCAAGGCGCGCTCTATCGCGGGACTGTGCAACCGACCGCATTGCCGGTTGGCTCATGCTCGGCATCGTAGCGCGATGGGTGAGCCAAACAGTGACTTCGAACAGGCGGCACAGATCGTCGAGGCGTTCTCCGAAAGCGAGACCGACGAACGCATTCTCGAACTGCTCACGCGGATCGCAGCCGCGATCCGCGATCAAGCAGTAGACAACTAAGGCAGCGACCATGTGTAATCGCGCTCGCATGCTCGGTGAACCCGAAACCCATTGGGAGTCTGCCGCAAAGATCTTCAGCGAGCGACCGCGCGACAACCGGTTCGATCCGCGTGAGCTTCGCCCCAAGAGCCGAAATTATGTGATGCGGGAACAGGACGGCGAGCGTGCCTGGTATGTGATGTCGTGGGACGTGCTGGGCGGAAAGGCCCCATGGCCGATGACCAACGTCCGTAACCTGGCCGTTCCACAGTGGCGCAAACTCGCGGAAAGGCCGGAAAACCGGTGCCTCGTGCCGTTGACCGAGTTCTGCGAATTTACGCCCGACAAGCATGATCTGGGTGACGGCAAACCCCCGTTTAAAGGCGAAATGTGGTTCGGCGTGGTCGATCAGCCGTGTTCGCAGCCGCCGGGTTTTGGCCGCATACCGCAGAAGGGAACGGGTTTACGATGGTGACGTGCGATCCCAACCCGCTGGTAGCGCCGATCCACCCGAAAGCCATGATCACGATCCTGGATCCTGCCGACATCGATACCTGGCTGCGCGGATCCCACGACGATATCGTTGGTCTGCAGAAAACCCTATGACCCTGCCAAGATGACCGTCCGGGGGCCTGTCTTCCCGACCCGCAGCAAGGAGCGGTAGATACCGGCTATCCTCAGCATTCGAGGACGACTGCGCCGAACGAATCCATTGTGTCCGCTACGCGTTGTGCGACCGTAACAGGGAGCCAAGACGATGACGCAGGATGACGAACGGTGGATGCGCGAAGCGATCGCGATCGCCCGGTCGAAGGGATCCAATCCCTCGACCTCGCCGCTGGGGTGCGTGATCGTACTCGATGGCAAGATTATCGCGGGCGAGCGCAACCAGACGAAGGAATTGCCGGACGCGACCGCGCATGCCGAGATGATGGCGATCCGGCGGGCGTGTGAAAACACCGGGGAATTGGAACTGCGCGGTGCGACGCTCTACTCTACGCTGCAGCCCTGCGGCATGTGCACGATGGCATCGATCTGGTCGAAGGTCGGCCGCGTCGTTTACGGGGCGGGCCGCGACGATGTCCACGAAATGTATTTCGAAGCGCAGCACGTCGACACGCTGACGTTCATCAGCGACGCCTACCGCGATGACATCGTCATCGAGGGAGGGTGCCTTCGCGACGACTGCGCCAAGCTCTATTATGGTCCGGACGCAGAGCTGCCGGTCGACAAGCAGGCAAATCTATAGCGCGCTGCGGCTGCGCGAAACCGAACGAAACTTACCCCGGAGTCGGCGCGTTGCGGCGGTGCCGAAGCAGTTTGCTTCGCGGTTATCCGCTCAGCGAGGACACTATCATGGGCCTGTTTTCCAAAGACATCGTGACGTTCGACGACCTGTTCCTGCATCAGCTGCAGGACGTTTATTACGCGGAAAACCAGATCACCAAGGCCTTGCCGAAGATGGCCGACAAGGCAACCGCGCCAGCGCTGAAGCAGGGTTTCGAAACCCATCTGCGTGAGACGGAAGGGCAGATCACGCGCCTCGAGAGCATCTTCGACCTGCTCGGCGAGAAGGCAAAGGCAGTGACCTGCCCGGCGATCGACGGCATCATCAAGGAAGCCAACGAAGTCGCCGGCGAGATCGAGGACAAGGCCGTGCTCGATGCCGCGCTGATCGCGTCGGCACAAGCTGTCGAGCATTACGAGATCACGCGGTACGGCACGTTAATCGCTTGGGCGAACCAGCTCGGCCGCGCCGATATCGCAGCGATCCTGAAAGAGACGCTCGACGAGGAATATGCGACCGACGACAAGCTGACGGCGATGGCAACGTCGAGCGTAAACGCCAAGGCGGAAGCGGTCACCGCATAAGCGTTTCGGTGTCGGGGGGCCGATGCCCCCCGACCACTTTTCAGCTTCCATGAAAGGCACATTCGATGGCCGATGATATCGCATTCACGCTTCCCGAAGCCTTGCGTGCCCAAAAGCATATGCGCGATGCGCTAGGCTTGGGCGAAGAACGGTTCCCGGTGCCCGCCTTCATCAACATGGTGAGCGACGAGATCGAGCAGTTGCGCGACGCCGGCAGGACCGATGGCGAAATCGCCATGCTCGTCGAAGAATCGAGCGGTCATGCGCTCACCGAAGCGGATATCGCGCGCTACTATACGTCAGCCGAAGACCGGCACTCCAACGAGCATTAAAACCGTCTCTACCAGGTCAGCGGTTGCGCCCCTTGTCGGGGGCAGGGGGCACGGATTTACTCTCCTGAGCGTGACTGCCGACGTCCGCGTCGAGCGTCGAACCGGTTCTGATACTGTCTGCGATACGCTGGCGCGCAGCTTCCCCTTGTGCGGTAACGCTGCGCGCGCTGTCGCCGCGGTCCCGCGCTAACTGCATTGCCGCATCGACGATCGTCTGTGCGGGTGCGAGGCGCGGATCGGCAAGATTTTTCTCGGGCGCGTTCTTAAGGAACAGGGCGGCAAGCCGCTCCTGCCCGGGGGAACGGCCCTGCGGCAAGATCAGTCGTTCAAGTGAGCGTACCGCGCGCTGCAGTTGCGAGGACTGCTGGGCGTTGATCTGGACGCCAAGCGCAGCGCCGATCTCGCGGACACGCTCGAGCGGCGTCTGCTTGGGACCGATGACGGCATCGACCTGCCGTATCCCGAGATAGGTCAAAAGGTGCGACTGATACACCGGGCCTTTGGGATGCCGGACATAGGCTAGCTCGGTGCGCGCATGCGCTATCGCTGCCGATGACGACGTGATCGCTGCTCGGTTGATAATAGGGTTGCGAACCGTGATGCTTGAGCGTGACAGCGACGCGACCAAAGAGCGTGTCCAGTTCTGCGTCCCGCTCGTCGGGATTGGTGGCAGCGATGATCGCTGCCGGGGCTGGATATTTCGCGTCGATGCCGTCGATCTGCTCGGCATTGAAGACCGTGTAGCGCTTGAGAAACGCGACCTGCTTTTTACCGTCCTCGCCCTGCTCTCGCCCCGGATCGGCCTTCTCATTGCGAACCTCGATCTTGTTGGCATAGAACACGATTGAACCGGCACGCACCGTCTACACCGTGGGGACCACGTCGCTGAGCCGGCAGGGCGTCAACGGGATCTATCCGCGGGTGGCGCTCAGCGCCTTCGATCAAGGGCTGGTCGAGATGCCAATTGCGAGGTTGAGGAGGCTGCAAGGGCGCTATCGAGCCACTCGCTGCGGGTAGGGCTGACGCAGGATCTGTTTGCGGCCGGGGAGGACGGCGTTGGCATTGCACAGGCGCTGCGATGGTCTTCGCCGTCGACCGCGTTGCGCTACGGGCGCAAGCTCACCGCCAGAAGCAATGTTGCCGCACGCGTGTTGTCAAAGATCAGAGGCTGATAACCGCCTCACTCGGTGGTCCTTATGGCACGGACAGCGGTCCCGGCAGCTGCCGAGGGAACCAAGTCAGAAGGGCGTCCGACAGCGCCGTAGCGACAACAGAGGGGGCGCCCTTTCGTGTGCCGCTTGGGCGCACCGTGGTCGCCTGTCCTGTCCACACGACGTGACTATCGCGGCGCAGCGACACGGTTACCTTGAGACGGGTCACGATCAGGCCGTGCAACTGTTCCTTCCCCAAGGGCAAAGTCAGCGACAGGCCCCCAAGTCCGGCCGCCATGCCCGGCCGATCCGATCGGTCGTTGCGCGACTGGACAACGCCGCGCTGGGTCTGCGACACCTCAACCTTGGCAAGGTAAAGGCTGTGGTTCGCGTCGGGCAGGGGCAGGAAAGGCGTTCGAAGGAGGGTTCGCTGAACGGCGTCCATGAACGTTTTCGTGATAGCGGGAGACGTGGGCGGGCTATCGGCAGCAACGATCGCTATCGTGCCAGGCTTCACGACGGAATCAGCAACTGGCGATTGCACTAGCGCTGCGGCCGCGGCGAAAAGGAGAACGTACATCTGACAGGCGCCGATCAATTACTGGGGCGAGGGGTGCTAACGGCATCGCGTCGACCCTCCGCGTTGGAGGTGGTGATGAACCGTGATCGAATGCCGGTCGTGATCGCGACCTGCCGTTCCGACAGCCCTCTACCCGAGCTTCTCGGCGTGTCGATCAGCCCATTCCTTCCCCTCATCGCCTCCCCATAGGAGCCAAGCGATGTAGCCCGCGGACGGATCAGTGTCCGATCCCCACTCATGCGTTTTCCCGTCTTTGTCGACCTTGTGACGCGCAAAGTAGCTGTGCATCGACTTTACATCGTCAGCGGTCACATCGTCCTGCGCTGCTAGTTGCCCGGCACGACGAACCCCAACGTCCGTACCGCCTCGACCGAAATCGTCGCGCAACTTTAGCCCCTTCTTCGCGTTGGCGGCCATTTTTGCAGTTGGTTTGAACGTATCGGGCATCATGCTCTCCCTGTGGCAATGTTCAAAACGCCTAGTTTTCGGAACATATCCGTGAGGGTGGATCTGCTAAATTGCCGTCTGCTCCCTCCAGGTAATGCTGGATGATTGGCGCATGGAAGGGCAACCGAGTTTGTTGGCATCGTCTCCGCGCAGCGAACAATCGGCAATAATGGACAGGATGGTTACGAGAGGCGGCAGATAGGGGATTTATGATACCGCTTTGCTGATGGGATCGACACTGCTGGCACGATTGCGAACTCGTCCAGCACATCATGGCCGCCGAGGCGGAGATGGGGCGCGATCTCGTGCGTGAACGAACAATTGAAGTCTTGACCGTTGCACGTTGGAAGGGGGGCGGTGGCCATAAGATCGTGATGGCGCCTGAGCGAATTCAAGTTGCCCGACAGTTTTTGGCCTCAGGAATTAGGGCGCGGGGACATTGCGCCCGCGATTGGCGTGTCGATCGCTACGCTATATCGGTACGTTCCGGCCTCAGAGCGGGAAAGCCATTGGCGTATAGGCAAGCGCGCACGTAGCGCAAAATGTGTTCAATAACGTCTGAACTACCGAGGGACGTGGCTAGCGCTCAGAGTTGCACGACGTTGAAACCTAGGACCCCGATCGATACTGTCTCGGACTGCACACCTTCTACCGCCAGCATGCCGGCGCGATAGCCGGCCGACCAACGCTGTTCGACCGTAGGCCCTGAAAAATCCAGCGCTTTACCTGCGACTTCTTCATCCTGCTCGGAGTAGGCGAGGCGAACAAGCGACAGCGTAATGCCCTCACGCCCGGTATAGGCGGCCTTCCAACGGGCTATCGATCGGCGAGTCTGAGCGGCAAAGATCAGATCCTGCATACGACTGGCTGTTTCGCCTAACGTCGCAGGCTTGGTGCCGTTAAGCGGCAACAAGTCAACCGCGATGCATAGCGTCGCACGGGGCGGTGGGTCGCTAAGAACGGGATCAAGTGGAAGGTTCGCTGACAGGCCGCCATCAACCAGCCAGCGACCGTCGATCTCCACAGGTGGGAAGGCGACCGGCAGCGCGGCGCTGGCGCGAATGTGATCAGAGCGTATTTGAATAGCGGCACTGTCGAACACGACGTCGTCGCCGGTTTCGAGGTCGACCGCCGTGGCGGTGTAGCGGCATGGCCCGGCGTTGAGGCGATCGAAGTCGACCAGCGTTTCCAGCGTCGTAGCGAGCTGATTGGTTTCGAAGATCGACGGCTGGTTGTCGCTCCAAGGCGTCAAGGCGGATAGCATGGGTCCGAAGATACCGGGCCGACCCAGCGTTGCGGCCCAGCCTACCGCGCTCGTCCGCCGGCTGGTTTCGAGTGCACTCAGCCACGGGGGCGTCATGGCACCGGACGGGGCGGGTCGCCAGAACGTCCGCAATGTCTCTATCCGGCGATCAGGAGCGGACCCGGCGATCAGTGCTCCATTGATGGCACCGATCGATGCGCCGATGATCCAGTCGGGTTGAAGGCCGTGCTCGTGCAGCGCTTCGTAGACCCCGGCTTCGAACGCACCAAGCGCATTGCCGCCGCTGAGAACGAGAACGACATTGAAGGCACGGACAGTCTCCTCCTGATCGGGGGCTGGCGTCACTCACGGGTCTCCTTTGGCCGGCTAACCGCGATAGCGATACCGGCTCCAAGAACGCCGAGCACAAGAAAGGCCGGGTGAAGTTTCTGTGCCTGCAACACGGTGCTCGATTTGCGCGCGCGGACGTCCTGGCTTCCGCGCAACGCATCGACGCGCGGCACATAGAGGTTGTCGCGGCGGGTCGGTTCGCCAGGATCTTCCGGCTTCTGCTGTGCGACCGTGCCGACCAGTTCCATGATCCTGTCGCTCAACCGCGGTGCGGCGCGCGAAAGGAACGAGGACAACAGGCCCCCGCCACCTGCATACAGCGTTCGCCGCGGGGTCTCGCACGCGAACAGCACCGCGTCGGCGACGACTGAGGGCGCATAAAGTGGCGGTGGCAAGCGTGGTGGCTGGTCCATGAAGTTGCGCGCATGCTCTGGGAATGGCGTGTCGATCGCGCCGGGCTTGATCAGCGTAACCGAGATGCCGGCCTTCTCCTGCTCAAGCTCCATCCGCAGCGTATCGTTCAGCGCCTGGACTGCGTGCTTCGTCGCGCAATACGGCCCCTGCTCGACGATCGCGCGATCGCTGAGGATCGAACCGACGTTGATTATGGCCCCGCCGCGTCGGCGCAGATGCCGCGCGGCGACGAGCGATCCGTGCAGCACGCCAAAATAATTGACGTCGAAAACACGGCGGTGATCGGCGACGGGTACCTGCTCAAGCGTACCATACGTGCCCGTGCCGGCATTGTTGACCCAGCTGTCGAACCCACCGAACGCCTCGATCGCGACAGCGGCAATACGCTCGACTGCTGCCATGTCGCTTACGTCGGCAACGCAGATCGCGATGCGTCCGCCCTCGGCCGATAGGCGATCACGAAGTGCCTCCAGCGCTGCCTCGTTACGCGCGGTCGCAACGACGGCTGCACCACGTTGGACGGCCTCCTCGACGATAGCGAGGCCGTTACCGCTGGTTGCGCCGGTTACGACAATGATTTGGTCGCGCAGGGGTTTCAGTGTGATGGCCATGTCGTTCAGCGTCCCAGTGGTGAAGTTGAGTAGCCAGCGAGCAAGGCGGCTACGTCGTCATAGATCGCGATCGCGCCTGCCGCGTGCAGTTGGTCGTCCCTGAACTTGCCCGATCGCACCGCGACCGCCGATATCCCGCACTTGACCGCGGCCTCGATATCGTAGGGCGTGTCGCCGACCACGATCACCTCGGCGGGATCGGTTCCCGATAGCTTCTTCAGTGCGGTCGCGAAGATGTCTGGCGCGGGCTTGGTCTTCTCGACGTCGTCGCTGCTCGTTGTCGCAGCGATCAATGCGCGAGCGTCGAGCAGGTCGATATAGGCTTCCAATTCTGCTTCGGAGGCCGACGATGCCAGTACGACCTGCTGCCCGAGGCCATGCGCGTGCGCCAACAGGTCGTGTGCCTGCGCGAACGGCTTGGCAGTCTCCAGGTACTTTGCCTTGAAGATCGCACCGTGCGTGTCGCCGAGCTTTTCCTGCTGAGCCTCGTCCGCGTCGGGCAGCAGCGTCGGAACCAGCATGTCGGTCCCCTTGCCGATCTGGTCGTGGATCATCTGTCGGTCGAATGACGCGCCGACGGTGGCGAACGCCTCCTCCCACGCCAGGACGTGCATGTCGTTGGTGTCGACCAGCGTACCGTCGATGTCGAAGAGAATGGCTTTGATTTGCATAATGTTTCCCCGGAACTGATCTCGTGCATACGCGTCCAAGCACTCACGTGCCGAAAAAGCCGCGATATTTGAGCGATTTTCGCGATGTGCGACAGGGGCCTAACGGTCCATCGTTCGGTTCGGGGCCGCATGCGACCAAATCTACCTTGCGACGAACTTGCAAACGGCGACCATTCGTAGAAACGGGCGGACAACCTGACGTAAAAACTCCGGAAGCGTAACACCCATTACAAACGGACAAATCGGTAAGTCTCTGCGATATTGTGCATTATGGCCTCCGTGCAGGAAGTCACACTTGAGCCGTGAATTAACAGGCATCAATACAAAATATAAGCGCTTCGGGATCGTGCTCACGCAGGAACGATGTTGTTCCATGGATCGCTATGCTCTCACAAACAACGCAGGTTTAGGCCGAGGCAGTCAGGGAATATGATCGCTCCAAACAGCTTAGCAGTTTCATCAAGCACATGCCGAGGCCTGACCGTCCCTACCTGGTCTGATCCGATTGATCGATGGGTTGGGGATTCCGTCACATTCAAAAGGACATACTGATGAGTGACAAGGTTCAGACACCCGTTCCCGGCAACCCTGCGAGCAAGGGCGCCCCGGACGGCGTATCGGACTCGCCGCGCGGCAACGGTGGCGCCGAGGTCCACGGTCGCAGCGAGGGAGGCGAAAGTGGCGGTGGGGCCTATCCCAACCCGCATGCCGGCAAGACCGAGACGAACACAGGCTTTATGGCGCACGGTGGCCAGACTAACATTGCCTATCACGGCGGTGGGCAGGCGGGCGAAGACGGTGGAAATGCCGGTAACGGTGTTGCAGGCTCGGGCGGCGGTGACGGCACGACTATCGCTGCGGACCCTGATGCGGACCGCGTACCCCATGAAGTCGCAGCCGAAGGTAGCAAGATCAACGTCGTCGAGACGTCGGGCATCGCCGAAGCCGAGGCTAGTGGGAAGATCGGTACCGATGCCGATTACGAGGAGGAGCAGAAGCAGCCCGGCGCCGGCTGAGGTTGGCCTATCGCTCACCGCCATTGCTTCTTCTTCGAACTAACATGCGTGCCTTCCTGCGACGAAGTCTCGTTCCCCCTGGATAGACCCGTCATGATCGCTGCATTGCCCGACCCCTACATCCTCATGCTCACCGGCTTCGGCCTGCTTACCGCGCTGGTCGTCTGGTTACCGCTGGCGCTTCGTAAGCTACCGCTATCGTTGCCGATCGTCTGTATCGCGCTTGGCGCTGCGTTGTTCTCGTTGCCGCAGGTCACGCTCAGGCCGCTGCCGCTTCTTTACCCTGAGATCACCGAACGCTTCACCGAGTTCGTCGTGATCATCGCGCTGATGGGGGCCGGCCTGAAGATCGACCGGATGTTCAGGTGGCGGGACTGGGCGGTTACCTGGCGGCTGTTGGCGATCACGATGCCGCTGGGCATTCTCGCTATCACGGCGGTGACGGCATGGGGAATGGGACTGCCATGGGCGATCGCTTTGCTGCTTGCTGCCAGCCTGGCACCAACGGATCCTGTTCTGGCGGCGGACATTCAGGTCGGGCCGCCCAAGAGCGAAGACGAAGACGAGGTACGGTTTGGGCTGACGTCCGAAGCCGGCCTCAATGATGGCTTCGCGTTTCCGTTCGTCCATCTTGCTATCATGCTGGCAGCCGCAACCGCAGCCGGGAGCAGCAAGCCGTGGCTGGGTGAGTGGCTGACGTACCGCGTCTTATGGGAAGTCGGCGCCGGCGTCGGCGCTGGCTGGCTGATTGGCCGCGCCTTTGGCTGGCTGACCTTCCATGTACCCGCGCAGACCAAGCTTGCGCAGACCGGTGACGGCTTGATTGCGCTTGCTGCGACGTGCATCTCCTACGGCGTTACGGAAATCATCCACTGCTACGGTTTCCTGGCCGTGTTCGTCACGGCACTGACATTTAGAGGGACGCACCGAACGCACGACTTTCATCACGACATGCACGATGTCACCGAGCAGATCGAACGGCTCGCAATGATGGTGTTGCTGCTGCTGTTTGGCGGCGCGTTGGTCAGCGGGCTCCTGAATTCGGTATCGTTGACGGACGCGCTAATTGCGCTGGTGATCCTGCTGATCATTCGCCCAATTACCGGCCTGATCGGCTTGGCCGGCCACCGGGCTGACCGCTCGGAAAAACTGACGCTCGCCTTCTTCGGCATCCGCGGCGTTGGATCGATCTATTACCTGGCCTATGGTTTGAACCACATTCACGTCGATGCGGCCGAACGCCTGTGGGGCCTTCTCGGACTGGTCGTGCTGTTTTCGATCGTTCTGCACGGCTTCACCGTGACGCCAATCATGCGTTTGCTCGATCAGCAACACGGCCGGGATCCGGACAAGGATGCGCCGCCCGCCGTGGGGGCTTGAAGCAACTCCGTATCAGGGACCGTATCAAACTGGCGTGTAGCGTACGAACGGTGATCGCAGGTCACATGCGGGAGTCGCGTAGACGGACAAAGGGTGATCGAGACGGACCGACCAAATCATACATAGTCAGTTGATCCCACGACATATTTTCTATGCCGTTTTTCTCTAAACGGGGAATGATGTTGTGTCCCAGCGTCGAACGTGAGCGTTATCAAGCCAACAGGAATCGCCATCGCAGCAGCCGGGGGTCCAAAGATGTTGGAAAATGATCGTTCGGCTTCCCTGACGGCCGCAATGTTGGAGTTTCGCCGCTTTCGGTTGAATGTGCTGCCTGCAGAGTTGTTCTCCGAGCCTGCATGGGACCTGTTACTCGAACTGTATGTCGCAGATGCCGAGGGACGTCGCCTTACGGCCAGGCAGGTCTGCGAGCGGTCCAAGATTCCGCCGGTCGTAATGTCGCGATGGCTTCAACACTTGTCTCAGGCGGGGTTCGTGATCGGTGACGGTACTGGAGATATTGATGATATCCTCACTTTGTCCGCGGCCATGCTGGCAAGAATGGAAGAGATGATGGACCATGCCGGAAAGCTGCAACTCGCTGTAAGCTGAAGATGGTCGCAGCAAAGCGCCTTTACCTTTAAGCGGCGTTACGGCCCTCAAGGCGAGCCCGAAGGCACTTGAGCGCCGTTGCGACATGCGCAGCAACCAAAGGCTCCTGATGCCGATCCAGCATTTCTAACAGGCCTGATAACTGGGCCTGGGCTCCGATCCACCCGCAAGGCGGTGGTGGTGACCCAACTCGCGAAGCGCAGCTCAGATCTTTGAACGATGGCCCCAAGGAGCCGCATACCAATCCGAACTGATCATCCTGGGATCACTTTCAAAGAACATCGCGCGGTCTCGGGGGACACCCCGGCGCTTCCGAGACGTTGAGTGTCTATGCATGATGATAGGAAAGTTCGGCTGACGCGACCGCGTTGTCTTCCCGTAAGTGTAGAGGCAGCCGCCTTGAGCATCGTCCGATGAGCGCTGATCGTAACCTGGCCGGGCGCCGCGTGGTAATCACCGGTGCATCGAGCGGTATCGGCGCGGCAACGGCGATGGCTTTCGCAAAGGCGGGAGCGCGGCTTGTCCTAGGGTCTCGCGGCAAGGACGGGCTGGACGACGTCGCGCAGCGCTGCGTCGAAGCTGGCGGCAGCGCAATCGTCCGACCGGTAGATTGCACCGACGCAGACGCGGTGGCCGCATTCGCTGCCGAGGCGCGCGATCTGCTCGGTGGCATTGACCTGTGGTTCAGCTGTGAAGGCGTCGGTGTGCTTGGCCGGTACGAAGACGTCCCGATCGCGGATCACGCCCGTGTCGTCGATGTGAACCTCGTCGCCCACATGAACGACGTCCATGCCGTACTGCCGATCTTCCTCGCGCAGGATCACGGCACTTGGGTAAACATGATTTCGGCGGGAGGTTTCGTCGCCACGCCTTATGCCGCGGCGTATTCGGCGAGCAAGTTCGGGTTGCGCGGGTTCAGCGCGGCGTTGCGCGGCGAGGTGTCGAAGCGCCCGCATATTCACATATGCGACGTCTGCCCGACCTTCGTCGATACGCCCGGCGTGGACCATGCTGGTAACTATACCGGCGCCCGGCTTTCGCTTCCCCCCGGTTCGCTCGCACCGGAGACGGTGGCGAAGGCAGTCGTGCGGCTTGCCACGCACCCTCGTAACCTTACCGCCGTCGGCGCACCGGCAATCGCATTCAAACTTGGCGAGTTCGCGGCGCCGAACCTGCTGGCGGCGATCATGAGCGGTTTCCTCGACACCTGGTCAGCCCGCGCGCCCAACGGCGACGACAGCGATGGGGTATTGTTCGAACCTGGCGTCCCCGCCGGTCCGGATGGTGGCCGACGCGATCCCCACCGGGGGCGCAAGCTGGCAGCCGCGGCTGGCGGCATGGCCGTTCTCGGCCTTGCGGGGGTCGGTGTCTGGCTCGGCCGTCGCCGATGATTGAGGACGATCGCTATCTCGCGGTGCGCCCCTGGATACGGTTCCCAACGGACGCTGTGGGCGAGGATACTGGGGGCTTGGCATTGCAGGGGCTTACCGCATGACTGAAGCGATCGAATTGGGACTGCCGGCGCGAGCCTTCGACCGTCAGGATGATGGCGACGACCGTGGCTTCTACGCACCCCCGCGTTTAGTCACGCACATTGACGAGGCAGCTGTCGGCGCACTGACCAGCCTGTACCGCGATTCGATCCCCGCTGGCGGGCGGGTGCTCGACCTCATGTCGAGCTGGGTCAGCCACCTGCCGGACGACGTCGCCTATGCCGAAGTCGTCGGCCACGGCATGAACGCAGAGGAACTCGCGGCCAATCCGCGCCTCGATCGCTGGTTCGTCCAGAACCTGAACGATGTGCCTGACTTGTCCGAAGAGGACGCGCGCTACGATGCCGTACTGATCTGTGTCGGCGTTCAATATCTGCAACACCCCCTGGCGGTACTGCGCGAGGTTCGTCGTGTGCTGAAGCCGGGAGGCCGCGTCATCATAAGCTTCTCAAACCGCTGCTTCCCGACCAAGGCCGTGGCGGTCTGGCGCGCTCTCGACACGCAGGGCCACGCATCGCTTGTCCGCCATTATTTGGAAACAGCAGGGTTCCGCGATGCCACGGCTTCCCTACTCGCCGACGGTCGCCTGGGCGATCCATTGGTCGCGATAACCGGTCGCAGTTGACGCTGTCGGGATCACACCAGCAATGAGGGCGCTGACTCCCGGTTCAGCACCGTCGCGCCTGTTACAGGTATGTATCAGGCGCAACGGCAACCCAGCGGTCAGGCTTCGACGCTGGCGGTCAAGGGTGGTGTCTGCTGATGTTGGACGACCAGCCAATCGTCGTGTCCCCGCATCCGCAAAGTCGAGGTGCAATGTGCCTCGTACGTCTCGTCGCCGCTCGCGCAGCGCGCGGTGTACGCAACGACGATGAGGCCCTCTTGAGGTCGTGACACTCGTCGATCCGATAGCTCGACCGTATCCCAATCGGGCGTAGCTTTGACCGCATCCTTCGCTTCCTGCCCCTGGAAGACATAAGGCGGACGGGGCAAGACCATGACGATCTCCTCGTCGATCCGGTCCTGGTAATGCTCGTCGCTGGCATCCCATAGGCTGCCTTCGAATTCCCACACGCGCTGGTCGTCCATGCCGTCTCTCCTTCATGGCTCAAGCGCGAGAGTATGGGGGAGGGTTCCGGTGTCTCGGCACCATCGCGTCAAGATCTACCGACGGATAAGACGTTTTGGCGCCCGTACGCCGGAACTCCCTGACTAACATTGCGCAGACAGCGCATGCCTACCGATCCATTGTCATAGTTCGATCGAAGTGCCCGGACCTATAGGTCGCAGCATCTGTTGGTACCCCTAACAACAAGGAAGCCGACATGAATCTCAATGACCTGCTGCCTGATGGTGGCATCGATGCACTCGCCGCCCAACTAGGCATACCGCGTGAGCAAGCCCAGCGCGGCGCCGAGGCGCTGCTGCCGTCGGTTCTGGGCGGCATGGGGAATAACACGACGCAGTTAGACGCCCATGTGAACACGCTTGGCGGCGCAGACCTTGCTGCGAACGTGTTGGGCAACGAGCCGACGCAGATCGATCGCGGTAATCAAATCCTCGGCGGTATCTTCGGGTCGAAGGACGGCAGTCGTGAGGTCGCCGACAACGCGGCGCAGAGCAGCGGCCTGGCGCCCGAGCTTCTGAAGCAGATGCTGCCGATCCTGGTCATGCTGGTGGCAGGCCATCTGACAGGGCGCTCAGGCGGGCAGCAGGGTGGCCTTGGCGGGATCCTTGGATCTGTACTCGGCAGCCTGGGTGGCGCTGGAGTCGCAGGCGCTGCGCCCGGGGGCGGTCTTGGCAGCGGACTGGGGGGCATTCTTGGTTCGGTCTTCGGCGAGCGGCGATAGAGCCGTCCGGACATAAGATCGTCCTGCTCGATCAAACCGGTCGACTTGAGGTCCACGAACATCCCGTCGCCACGCGGCTACGGCACGGCGATACCATCGATGGCATGACTGGGGAGCGCATGTGATGCGAAGACGAGGAAACAAGCGAGCCGGTCCTGTGGCAATTGTCATCTTCGTGATGATCGTGGCACTCGTCGTCACGATCTGCTGGCTTGCCGCACGTGGCTTTCAGAAAGAGCCGAATGGACCACCGCGTGGTAGTCAAACGCTGCCAGCACAAGCAGCGCAGGGAACCGTCGCTGGGACGCCTCCGAACGCTAGTCCAACTCGCTAAATTGAGGGCGGCTAAGCCAGCAGTCTGAGACCGGAGGGGACCGCATAGGATGCGGTCCCCTCCGGATCGGCCGAGTTAGTTCCGCAAGCTGTCTGGAACGATGCCGCCGTTATCGGCAAGCTTTCGCATCACAGCCTTGTGAAGGGCGATGTTCTGCTCGGCCGAGCCGTCGGCTGCTGCATGGACATTCAGCTCGGCAGCAAGTTCCTTGCGAGCGGTCAGACTGGAATCCAGGTCCAGCAGCTTCAAAAGATCGACGATCGAGCTCTGGTAGTTGCCGCCGCCATCTTTCATTGATGCCATCTCGCTGAGGACCGCACCGACGTCGACGGACTGCTGAGGCGCTGCTGGGGCGGGCTGGGCGGTAGCGGTCGGCGCGGCTTGTGGTACAGCCTGTGGCGCAGCGGCAGGAGCCTGAGCCGGCGCAGCGGCTGGCGCGGCCTTGTGGTGGAAAACCTTGTTCATGATCGTGCTGAAGATGCTCATAGCCGTGTCCCGATAAGGCCGGCAGCTGTGCCGGCAGACGGCTAGAACGAACGCGCGTTACGATCGGTCCGAAGCTCGTTGCTGGGGCGGAACGGTCCAATCAGGGCACGCGTTTAGCGGGCAGCGGCAATATGCGAGCAGATGGAGAGTATGATGAACTTCAAGACCCTGGCACTGGTATCGGCAGCGGCCCTGTCATTGGCCGCATGCGGCAAGAAGGCCGACGATACGACCGCCGTCGATAACAGCACCTACGCCAACACGACTGCCACGGACGTGAATGCAGCCGGTTCCAATGATGCCATGGCAGCACCGGCCTCAGGTGGGCAGGCTTTCGTCAACATGGCGGCTGCAAGCGATGCGTTCGAGATCGAGACCTCGAAGCTGGCCACAACCAACGGCGCATCTACTGCGGTAAAGAAGTTCGCTGGCCAGATGATCACCGCACATGAGGGGTCGACTGCAAAGCTGAAGGCGTTGACGGCAACGCTGTCGCCAGCTTTGACGCCCAACCCAGCGCTGAGTGCTGAGCAGCAGCAGAAGCTTGCTGATCTGAAAACCAAGCAGGGCACTGATTTCGACACCGCGTACGCAGCGGCCCAGGTCGCCGGGCATCAGCAGACGCTCGATACGCTCAAGGGATATGCTGCAACCGGCGACGTGTCGCAGTTGAAGACGTTTGCGTCGGGATTGGCACCGACGGTTGCGGCGCATCTCAACATGGCGAAATCGCTCAAGTCCTGAGTTCGGGTCTAAGACGATGAAGTATGAAGTCGAGAGGTGCACCAGTGCACTTCTCGGCTTTCCAGGAACGTCACGTTGCCGATTGACGTGGGAGGCTCGGTTTGAAGATGTTGTCCAGAGCGGGCTGATCGTTGTTGGCAAGTTCTGTTATGGACGTCTCGATCTTGGCGAGGCGTTCAACTCCGCGATCACGACGATTAGAGATCCGCTTCATTTTGTCCTAAGTATACATTCTCCTACCAGGGGCGTAGCAAGGCGGGCTCGCCAAGGAGATGGGACCGACTTGGCACCTACGCTGTTGCCGCATCGTCCGATTGAAGGAACGAGACAAACAGATCGGTCGACGATCGTAAATGCCGCGCGCTGGCTGCCAGATCGCTGGCGCTGCCCCGTACCGACGCCGACAAGAGCGCGGCAGATCCTGCCGCTTCCGCCACGCCGTCAATCCGGGTGCCGATCTCGTCCGCCGCGCCGACCGCGCGCGCTGCACCCGCATCTACCTCATGTGCCGTGAAGCGCTGCTCGCCGACTGCGGTTGCGATCCCCGATGCCGCGACCGAAACCTGACCGATCGCAGTATTGACGCTACGCAGTTTCTCGCCCGTGTCCGCGACGCCCTCGCGGATGCCGGCAAGCAGAGTGCTGATCCGGTTGCTCGCACGCTTGGTGTCCGCCGACAGGACCTTCACTTCGCCAGCGACCACTGCGAACCCGCGCCCCGCGTCGCCCGCCCGCGCTGCCTCGATCGTAGCGTTCAGGGCGAGCAGATTGGTCTTGTTCGCCAGGTCACGGATGTCGTCTAGAAAGACTTCGATCTGGACCGCATGATCCTCAAGCATCGCTACCGTCTGCACGCTGCGTTGCGCTTCCAGGCTCGCCACCTCGGTCAACTCCGATTGCCGGTCGGCCGCGATCGCGATCGTTCGGATCGATTCGGACAGGTCGCGGATCGACGACGCGACATGCGCTATGTCGCGTGCTGCTCGACCCGCGCCCGATGCCGCCTCAACCGCATCCTGGGTCGCGCCGCCGGTGACATCTTCGAGCCGCACTGCTGCATGCTCCAGTCGTTCGGTCGCCTGGCCAATGCTCTTCACCACGGACGTCACCGAATGATCGAACTCGTTCGCCAGGACTACCAGCTCGCCGCGCCGCTCGCTCGCGATCCGCGCCGCCTGCTCCTCGCGCTGTTGGCGTTCGCGCGCCGCCGCTGCCTCCGCTGCACGCGCCTGAAGCATTGCCTCCTCGGTTCGCCGCTGGCCGTCCTCTGCCAACTCGGTCAACTCGCGAGACCGCCGCAACGCTGCACTCTGCGATTGGAACAGCCGCTCGAGCTGGATCGTCAGCACCGTTAATGCGCCGAATTGCAAGCCAACCGCCACGACATGAAAGATCACCCGGCCGAGATTGCCGGTGCCGGTAAAGACGAATTCCGGGGCCCACCATTCGAGGGCAAGATGATGGATTGCGGTCAGCACCGTCGCTAGCGCAATCGGCCGCCAGTCCGCCAACATTACCAGCGCCGCCATTCCGACGAAGAAGTACATGTGTGCATCCATCTGCCACGGATGCCCCTTGAGCAGGAAGACGAGCATTGCCGGTATCACCGCCGCAAGTGATCCCATCAGGGTCCGGGCCTCGATATCGTAGCGACCGCGGAGCGCCATCACGGTCGGCCCCGCCGTGATGGTGGTGCCGATTACCAGCAGCGGAACGCCTGCGCCCGCATCCAGTACGGCGTTACCTATCAGCAGCCCCCCCAACGAGGTCCAGCCGATCAACGCGCACGCTTGGACGGCGCGACGCCGTAGCCGGTCAAGCGGGTTAAGTCCGGCATCATCCCCGACTTTGCCGGTAGCTCCAAGCTTTACTCCGAAACCCAACCGGGAAAACGCTGGCTTCAGCAGCGAGATGGTTCGGTTCATGCTCGCTTTCCAGCACCGCCATCAACGCCGCACCCCGCGGGCGGAGCGGCCATGATGACGACATTCCACGCGACCCGGGGGGCGATGCGGGCACGATCGCCAACGATGACCAGCGATCCCGGAAATGGCCCGGTCCCAAGCAATGCCGCACCGCCCGCCAGCGCACCCTGCACTGCTGCTCCGCTATCCTGACCGAGTGGCACCACCAGCATCGAACCCGATGCTGGTGGCCACATCGTCAACACCACGAGCCCAAACGTCGCAGTAGCGATCTGGGCAGGGATCAGCATCCAGCTTGGCAGGAATTTCATATGCTTACCTACGCACCGCCTGGTTAATGCAAAGTAAGTTCGCCATCCATGATCGCCCCCGATCTGGTCTCGACAAGATCCAAATTGGTGGCCCAAGCAGGGGGTATCGCAGAGGATCGACCTGTTTGATCCGAGACTAACAGCGGACAGGTTGGTTTGCGGTCGGACAGTTTCAGCTAACAACGACACCGCGTGGATTTGAGCCTTGGTGGGGTTTTAGATTTCCCGGTGTCGGTTAAGGGTTGCGTTATGAACCTTTCACAGACCGAGGCATACCGTAGCGCTGCAGCCCACGAACGTTCGGAAGCGGAGCGGTCCGTACTTCCCCTTGTTCGAGAACGTCATTTGCGATCGGCAGAAGCTTGGGATGCGATGGCCACTCAGGGTGAAATGACTGAGCGCTTGGCGCAGGCGAATGCCGAGAACCGGATCAAACAACCTTATCAGCGACGGTCGTCAACTGAAGGTACGTAGGCCAGGCTTGTCGTATCGTCACCGGCACGGCTCCCCGCATCGGCACCGCTGCGTTATCAGCTAGCCGGCCTCTTCCAGCGCCTCGATCAGCGTCGCGAGGCGATCGATGCCAGCCTCCCCGATGCGATATTCTTCCAGCGCATCAATGAAAACGGTGGTGCCCTGCGGACGGTGGCGGCCACCACTGACGAACTGGCGGGCCGTGACCGGCTGGATGCCGGCCGCTTCTGCTTCGCGCTGGAACGCCGTGGACTTGCCGCTGCCTGGCTCCCCAAGCAGAACGTAGCGCGGCCGATCACGCAGGTCGCTCAAGCGAAAGCGTTGTGGCGTGCTCGATTCTCTTGCAGGAACCTGCCGGTCGATGTCGGCCTTGGGTTTCGGCTTTCGGTTCACTCGTTTTCGCTCGTATTGCTGTAAATGATATGCCTGCTAGGCGATTATCGCCGTACAGCGAATATATGCAATTCGGCAGATATTCGCTACGGATGCCATATTCACTGGACATCGAATATGACGGCTGAGGCGAACGAAGAAGAACTGCTGGAGCGCTTGATCGACGCGATCCGCGCCGTGCCCTATGCTCGTGCTAGGCTCACGCACCGTCAAATGCCGCTCGACCAACGCCGGCGTATCGACGGGATCGTCGAAGCAGAGATCGGCGGACGTCCGATCGAACTGATTGTCGAGGCCAAGCGCCACGCCTTCCCGCGCGATGTGCGCGAGACGATTTACCAGCTTCGCAACTATCTCGCCCACTACTCGTCAGGCCCGACCGAGGTGATCCCCTTTTTCGTGGCCCGCGCTATCTCGCCGGGTGCGCGCGAGCTGCTGCGCCATGAGGAGATCGGCTTCTACGATCTCGGTGGCACGCTCTACATTCCCGCCAAGCACGCTTTCGTCCACATCGACCGGCCCGCTCCGCGCAAGAAGAGCAAGAGCTTCGACTCGATCTTCCAGGGTCAGAAAGCGCGGGTCATGCTCTATGTGTTCGAGAACCGCCGCGATTGGCTGAGCGTTAAGCGCATCGCCGAAGAGGCCGAGGTTTCGGCGGCGACCGCGTCTGAAACGCTGAGCGAGATGGAGCGGCGCGAGTGGGTAGAGGCGGAAGGTGCAGGGCCTGTCAAGACGCGCCGGCTGCGTGAGCCCAAAGGCCTGGTCGATGCTTGGGCGCACTATGTGGCGAACCAGAAGGCGCGGGGAATCGAGCGCTTCTACGTCACCTCGGCCGACGTGAACGATCTCATGCACAAGCTTGATCACGCGTGCGGCGAGGCGGACGCGGCCTATGCGGTGACCGGCGAGGCTGCCGCGCAGGTCTACGCGCCCTATCTTTCAACGATTTCGCAGGTCCGGTGCCGTATCATCCCCGGCCCGCGCCGCAACGACGCGCTCGACCGCTTGCGGGCTCGCCCCGTCAGCGAGGGCTGGAACCTAGCGCTAGTTGAGACCAACGCGCGTGGCGACGTCACCGTCGGCGAGCGGATCGACGACGTCAGCTTCGCTCCACCTCTTCAGGTCTACCTCGACCTGCTGCAGGGCTCGGGCCGTGCCAAGGAGATGGCCGCCCACCTTCGCAGCGAGAGGCTTGAGAACTGATGGCTAAGCCGCAAACTATCGACGGCTATGAAGCCGCGGTGACCGAGGCCTGCGAGCGCGTTCTCGTCACGCTGCTGCGCGGCCTCGGGCCATGGAAGGACTGTGTCTACCTCGTCGGCGGGCTGGCGCCGCGTTACCTGATCACGGCACGGCCGCCGAAGGTTCCGCCTCACGCGGGCACCGGGGATGTCGACGTAGTGGTCGACATAGCCATTCTCACCGACACAGAAGCCTATCGCACGCTCGAAGAAAATCTAAAGGCGATGCGCTTCGAGCGTGCGGAAAATGACGCGGGCAAGAAGCAATCGTGGCGCTGGAAAGCCGAAGTCGAGCGCGGCACGACCATGGTGCTCGAGTTCCTCGCTGATGCGCCCGAACTCAGCGGTGGCCGCGTCACCGAGCTGCCAACCGAAGGCAATGTCACCGCGATCAACATTCCGCATGCCTCAATGGTTTTCGACCTGCATGGGACGACCGAGATCACGGCGGAGCTTTTGAGCGAGCGCGGACGCGCGACAGAGCTAGTCCGCTATGCTGACATCGTGAGCTTCACCTGCCTTAAGGCCTTCGCCTACGATCAGCGGTCCGAGCCAAAGGACGCACATGATCTGGTCTACTGCGTGGAGCATTATGAGGGTGGCCTCGATGCGGTCCACGCGGCGTTCCGGGCGGCACTCGATGGCAAACATGCCGATGTCATCCGCTTGGCGCTAACACGGCTTGCCGCCCGCTTCATCGATCCCAAACCGGAGGAGAGCTATCGGCGCGACGGTCCCGTCGCTTACGCCCTATTTGAGGGTGCGGCCGGCAGCGACGATGATGAGGAACTTCGCAACGCTCGCATCCTGCGCCAGCGCCGCGCGGCGGACCTTATGAGCTCGTTCCTCCTGCCGCTAGTGGGCTGAGTTGACGCCACTGAGATCAGGGACCTGATAAACTCGGATCGAGGTTGCGTGTTCATCAGCGGCTGCAACGTCATACCGCAAAGCGCGAACTACGCGATTGGCTGTTAGGCCATCGCATCGCGCGGGTGAACGCATTCTACTGCTTCACACACCCGACACTTGAAAGCTGCCGTTCCGCTAACGATCCGGTTCCAGCCGTCCTAGCAGCACATGAACCAACGACCGGTTTCGGGGAACGTTCAAGTCGTCGTGAACGTCGGCTTCTGGGTCGTGATCGCTCGCAAACCGATCAGTGGCCAGGATGCATCTTTCACGGACGATCAACGCGCGCCCTGAAATTTGAACGTAAAGCGGTAGGGAAAGGGCTTGTTGTTCCATCGGGCTAATCATCCGGGCGGCGTCGCCGCCACAAGTGTAAGAGTGCCATCAGCGACTTTAACGGGAATGGCGAGCGTCAGGTCGAGCTGTCTGGACCACCCCCCTCCCAGCACAGTTGCCCGCACGATCAAGCGCCCTGCCCAAACGCAATCTGCGTCGATGGAACAGCGACTGTCTTCAATGACCTTGTCCGTCCGGATCCTCTGGCCGTTGACGGAGCCGACCTGTCCCAACCGCACCGGACCCTCGACCGGAAGGTTCGGTCCGCAGCCTGCGAGTAGCGGTAGGACCGCCGCGAGAAAGGGCGCTTTCATCCTGGTTCAGCGCTCAACCACAGGACGCGGAGACCACCCGTCCCTCGGCGACCGTCAAGGTGACGCGCTCAACGCGGAAGTCCCTGGTCGTCGGGTCGCCGGGTGCGATTCGCCGGACGATCGTACCGCCGGTTTTGCTAAGGACGGTGGCGTCGTCAGGTGCGACCTGGCCCACGAGCGCCGCGGCAGCATCGGCGCTGCAGGTCGCGGCTCCGGCGCGATTACCTGCCACGGTGGAGGCGCAGGCGCCGAGCCCCAGAAACACGCTCAGCAGGCTTATCCTGATCATCCTCATCGCCGTATCTCCGTTCATAACGACTGACCTCGCGGATAGCAGGCCGAACCTGAACGATAGACGATATCGGCGGCGCATAGCCTTGATCACGCGGCGAAGGTCGCGATGTTCCAGCGGGAGAACCGGCGCTTGCCGATCAATTTGGCAATCGACAGCGATTTTGGCGCGTCGCGCACGCCTCGGCTAGGGCACAGTGCTCATCGCGATCACAGCCATAAGCGAACGCCAAGTGACCTGATCCGCTCCACCTCACTCGAACGCTCTCCATCAAGCGGCCACAAGTTCGATGTTTTGATGATCGCCGATGATTCTAATGACGATCTCGAAATAGGTTTGTCCCGTGCCGCGGTCGAGTGCGTGCAGCTGGCGGCCAATCGCGTCCACGTTAAAGAGGTCTGGCCGCTGCAACTTCTCAGCTAGGAACGCCCGGGTCGTTCCGACGCCAAGAGCGGACCTACTTACTGCAATGTCATGCCAGACGATACGGACCGGCTGCCGCCCCTTGATCGCGCCGTAGCCGCCATAAAGCAGGTCGTTCAACGCATCGAGGCTGTCGCCCAATCGCCAGTCTTCTTCCGCCATGAAGACCCGGTTGATCTCGGCGTAGAAGGTCGAAATATCGTCGATATTCCGACCGATGAGGCTCAACGTTTTCATCACTGCAGATCTTTAGGCGGAGGTGGTGGGCCAATTCTAGTGCCGCGCGACAGAGGGACGCTGATCGTCGCTCGCACGTGACTTGAACGGCTCAGGATGAGATGAACAGGCGACCGCTTCCGGGAATGGCCATAGGCCGCTGGACAACCGGATTTGGGTCCTCGGTCAGGCAGTTGGAACGAATTTGGTGTTACGACCTGAAATTTCGATAACCTCGATTTTGGTACGTTGAATGGCCGCCATGGGCACAGAAGGAGTCAACGTTTTGCGCAATCTGGACTTCAGCTCTTGGCAGAGCCTTCTCGCAACGTTGTTCGGCATCATCTTGGTCACGCTACTCGGTGTCGGCATTCGTCTGCTAACGCAGATGACGTTCCAGCAGCGCCGTGAGCGGATGAACCGTCAGATTAATGAGCGTCTGCGCACCCTGATCGCGGCGTACAAGGTCTTGGGTGGATCATTCACAGGCGATCTCACCGTCGATCCGACACACAAGCGGGACCTAAGAGGCTTAGATTCTCCTACACCCGCCGAGCCGATGGCGCAGCTCGACCTTACTGCGGAGACAGCCTTGAAATCAGACCGAACGCGGAGAATACGTGACGCGGTGGAAGCCGCACTTTCCGACATCATTCTTCTTGGTACGGAAGAACAGGTGAGACTTGCCGACAAGGCAGTTCGGGAACTGGTAGCCGGGCATCCAGTGCACACCCATGATCTCGTAGTATCGCTCCGCAATTTTGTGCGCGAGGCCCTCGACCTCGATCCCATACCCACAGACCTAAAGATACCGATGCAGGGCCCAACACGGCCAGCGTCATCGGGAGGAGGGGCTAAACACGCTGGCGGAAGAGGCGAAGGCGCCAAAACGGGTGGCGGCGGCGGCGGCGGCGGCGGTGGGATGGGCGCGGGAGGATCAGGTGATCCGAGTATCGGAAGTCTAGAAACGTCCCACGCCGACCCGCATCATCAGGCCTGACCCAATCCTGCCGTCAGGCTATGCCCAGTAGAGTCGCATCGGATTGTCGATCAACAGCTTGTGTTGGAGCGCGGGGGTCGTTGCGATACGCGGTATGATGTCCACCAGCGCACCATCGTCAGGGGCGTGCGTGGTCATGTTGGGATGCGGCCAGTCGGTGCCCCACAGGACGCGATCGGGGAAGCGCTCGACCAGCCTCCGCGCGAAGGGCACGACGTCGTCATAGTCAGGCGGACCGACCTTCGACAGGCGTTCGGGACAACTCACCTTGGTCCAGACGTTCTCGTGGCTGTCCATCAGGCGGATGAAACGCCCGAACTCGGGGCCATCGACGGGTTGCGTCACGTCTGGGCGCCCCATGTGGTCGACGACGACGATCGTCGGCAACGACGTGAAGAAGTCCCAGCGCTCTTCGAGATCCGCGGCTTCGAAATAGATCACGACGTGCCAGCCGAGCGAAGCGATCCGGTCGATGATCGCGCGGTAATAGCCGTCGGGCTTCGGATCGACGAGGCGACGGACGAAGTTGAAGCGTACGCCGCGCACGCCGGCCGCGTGAAGGTCGGACAGTTCCGCATCGCTCACCGTATCGCGTACGGTCGCGACGCCGCGAGCGCGGTCGCCGGCGGTCTGCAGGGCATCGACCAACGCGCGGTTGTCCGCACCGTGACAGGTCGCCTGGACGATGACGTTACGGGTAAAGCCGAGATGGTCTCGTAGCGCGAACAGCTCGTCCTTGCCGGCATCGCACGGCGTGTATTTCCGTTCCGGCGCGTAGGGGAACACATCGCCCGGCCCGAACACGTGGCAATGCGCATCGACCGCGCCCGCGGGCACGGTGAAGGCGGGCTTGCTGGGAGCGGGGTGGTAGCAGATCCAGGCAGGATCCATCGTGAACTCGGGCATCACAGCCCCCGTGCGGCGAGTTGCGCGTCGAGGCGTGGGTAGACGCGGCGGGCGTTGCCCTCGAATACCTTGCGCTTGTCAGCATCCGGGATGTCCAGCGCGTCGACATAGCGCTTGGTATCGTCGAAATACTGGCCGGTCTCCGGATCGATGCCGCGCACCGCGCCGACCATCTCGGACCCGAACAGGATGTTGTCGACGTCGATCACCTTGAACAGGAGGTCGATGCCCGGCTGGTGATAGACGCAGGTATCGAAGAACACGTTCTTCATGACGTGCTCGGCAAGGGGCGGGCGCTTCAGCATGTCGGCGAGGCCGCGATAGCGTCCCCAGTGATAGGGCACCGCGCCGCCGCCATGGGGAATGATGAAGCGCAGGTCCGGGAAATCCCGGAAGAGGTCGCCTTCGAGAAACTGCATGAACGCGATCGTATCGGCCGCAAGGTAGTAGGCGCCGGTCGCATGCATCGCCGGGTTGCAGCTGCCCGAGACGTGGATCATCGCAGGAACGTCGAGCTCGACCATCTTCTCGAAGAACGGATACCATGCGCGATCGGTCATCGGCGGGGAATCGAACTTGCCGCCCGACGGGTCGGGGTTGAGGTTGCAGCCGATGAAACCGAGGTCCGTCACGCAACGCTCGAGCTCGTCGATCGAATGCGCGATCGAGATGCCGGGGGATTGTGGCAACTGGCATACGCCGGCGAAGGTTTCGGGGTATAGGTCGATGACCCGCTTGATCAGGTCGTTCGAGCGCCGGGCCCAGATGTGCGCGACCGCCGCGCTCCCGACATGCGGCGCCATCGCCGAGGCGCGCGGTGAGAAGATCGTCATGTCCGCCCCGCGTTCGCGTAGCAGGCGCAGCTGGTTCGCCTCGATCGTCTCGCGGATCTCGTCGTCGGATATGGCGGGGTAGGCCGGGTCTATGTCGCCGCCGGTACCGATCGCCGCGACCTGCGCGTCGCGCCACGCATTGTGGCTGGCGGGAGCGGTTGTGTAGTGGCCGTGGCAGTCGATGATCATGGCTGCGTTCCCAGAATGGCGAGGGTTGGCGTTCGCCTTGTCGGCGACGTGATGCGGGGTATCTAAGCGCGCCAAGCCTATCAGGCGTATCGAAACGGCTGTCCGTCCATTGCTTTTCCTGAAGTCCATTCGGCGCAGGTGGATCGGAAGATGCTCAGGAATTCACGCTGAAGTTGGGTGGGTCGCCAATCCTGGCGGGTCGTCATCCCGATCTGCCGGCGCAGCGACGAGCCGGCTCCGGCGATCTCGCTTAGCAGTCCGGCGCGGTCCTCGAGCAGGAACTGGTCGCGTGACATGAGCGTAAGCCAGTCGTCCTCGAGCATCAGCCCGCGCACCACCATCACCGACCCGCACTCGATCCGCGGGCGTGGCGGTTCGAGCCCCTGTTCCTGGAACATCTGTTCCCACCGGCGCCGTACTGGAGCCCCCGGTGCGGCGATAACCCACGGAAAATCCAATAGACGTTGGAAGACGAAGCCCGCCTCGCCGAGCAGAGGGTGCCCCTTGCGTCCCACGATGACGGGGTCGTCGTCGAACAAGGGTTCCTGCACGACGTCGGCCACGGGCAGCGGATCGCGCATCGCCCCGACGACCACGTCGATGCCGCCTTCGCGCAGCGCCGAAAGCACCTCGATATAGGGTCCTTCGACGACATCGACGGAGGCCACCGGGTAGAGGCGAGCAAAGCGTGCCAGCGCCTGCGGGAGCAGGATCGCGCGCGCCAGAGGCATGACGCCGACCGTTATCCGCCCCGCGCCTTCCAAATGCAGCGCCGCGAGTTCGTCGAAGCCCGATTCCAGTTCCGCGTGTGCCAGTCGAGCAAATCTCAGCAAACGTATCGCCGCCGCGGTCGGCTGGACGGTTCGTCCCTGCCGGGCGAGCAGAGGCACTTCGAGCAGTTGTTCGAGATCGCGCGCTCCGCGGTGAACGGCGGGCTCCGATAATCCGGTATGCCTGGCAGCCAGCGCAAAGCTACCCGCGTGGTCGACCGCCATCAGTGCAAGCAATTGGCCAAGCGTGATCCGCCGTTCGACGTTGGGCAGGGGCGGCAGGCGCGCCCCCCGCCGCACGCTCCGCCCGCCTTGCGCGACATACGCCAGCGCATGCTCGATCCGGCCGGTCATCAGGCGTCCGGCCTCGGTCACGACCACGCCACCGGGTTGCCGATCCAGCAGCCTGTGCCCAAGCACCGTCTCGACCTTGGCAACGGCCTGCGTGAGCGCAGGCTGCGACAGGTTCATCGCGTGAGATGCCGCGCTGATGCTTCCCAGGCGTGCCGCGGTGGCGACCGCATCGAGATGGCGCAGGTTGAGTTTGCGAAGGCTTGGCATGGTTCGGACCTCAGCACAGCTTATGGCATGTGCGCAAATCCGTTTTGCCTTTGGATCGTCGTCGGTTCCTAGGGAGAGTAACGAAAAAAGGATCGAGGATCAGAGATGCCCAGCGTCGTCACTCATATCGAACGTGCTGAACCGTCGGTCATCGACGGCCTCGCCAAGGTCGGCGTCGCGACCGTGCACGAAGCACAGGGCCGGATCGGCCTGCTCGGCAGTCGCCTTCGTCCGATCTATGCAGGTGCGCGGATCGCCGGGTCTGCGGTCACCGTCTCGGTTCCGCCAGGCGACAACTGGATGATGCACGTCGCCATTGAACAAGTGAAGGATGGCGACCTCCTCGTGGTCGCGCCGACATCGCCCTGTGACGACGGCTATTTCGGCGACCTGCTTGCCACGTCGGCGATATCGCGGGGCTGCCGCGGGCTTATCATCGACGCCGGCGTTCGCGACGTCCGCGATCTCACCGAAATGCGGTTTCCGGTCTGGTCGAAGGCGATCTTCGCGCAGGGCACCGTCAAGGAGACGCTGGGTTCGGTCAACGTGACCCTGGTGTGTGCGGGCGAACGGATCGAGCCGGGCGACGTGATCGTGGCTGACGACGACGGCGTCTGCGTCGTGCGCCGCGCGGACGCGGCAGCGGTGCTTGCGGAGGCGCAGGCACGCGAGGCGCGCGAGACGGAAAAGCGCGACCAGATGGCCAGTGGCGAACTCGGGCTCGACATCTATGCGATGCGCGAGCGGCTCGAGGCCAAGGGGCTGAAATATGTCTGAGCGCCCGAACGCCATCCGCGCGATGTGGATGCGTGGCGGCACGTCCAAGGGCGGGTTCTTCCTTGCCGCCGACCTTCCTGCCGATCCGGCCGCACGCGACGCGTTCCTGCTGCGCGCGTTCGGTTCGCCCGATCCGCGCCAGATTGACGGGATGGGGGGCGCCGATCCGCTGACGTCGAAGGTCGCGATCGTGTCGCGCTCGACCGAAGTCGGCGCCGATGTCGATTATCTGTTCCTCCAGGTCTTCGTCGACCAGGCGATCGTCAGCGACGCGCAGAATTGCGGGAACATGCTGGCCGGGGTCGGCCCGTTCGCGATCGAACGCGGCCTGGTCGAGGCAAGGGACGAGAAGACGAAGGTTTCGATCTTCATGGTCAACACGGGCAAGCTCGCCACCGCGACGGTTGATACCCCGCACGGCGTCGTCACCTACGAAGGCGATGCGCGGATCGACGGGGTTCCCGGTACGGCCGCGCCTGTTCCGCTTGCCTTCGCCGATATCGCCGGCTCGAGCTGCGGGGCGTTGCTGCCGACGGGTAACGCCGTCGATGTCATCGACGGCGTCGACGCGACGCTGATCGACAATGGCATGCCCTGCGTCGTGCTGCGCGCGGCCGATGTCGGTATCACCGGGTACGAAGACCGCGCGACGCTCGATGCGGACGAAACGCTGAAGGCTAAGATCGAGGCGATCCGGCTGAAGGCCGGGCCGCTGATGAACCTCGGCAACGTCACCGAACAGTCGGTACCCAAACTGATGCTGGTCGCCGCGCCGCGTAACGGCGGTGCGATTAGCGTGCGATCGTTCATTCCGCATCGCTGCCACGCCTCGATCGGCGTGCTGGGCGCGGTCAGCGTCGCGACCGCCTGCCTGATCGACGGGTCGCCGGCGCATGGCCTCGCGGTCGTGCCAGACGGGCAATCGAAATCGCTCGACGTCGAGCATCCCAGCGGTGCGACCGGCTGCGTGATTGATCTGGACGAGAACGGCAACGTCGTCGGTGCGGCCATGCTGCGCACCGCGAGAAAGCTGTTCGACGGATATCTATTCGGCTGAGACCGCCGACACGTCACAACGAAAGAAAAATCGATGACGGACCTAGGAGAGACTACCAAGCAGGCGAGCCGGTTCGGCGTATTCGGCCAGCTCTGGTTCCAGGTGCTGGCGGCGACGGTGCTCGGCATCCTGCTCGGCCATTTCGCGCCTGCGACCGGCGTGGCGATGAAACCGTTCGGCGACGCCTTCATTAAGCTCATTCGCATGATGATCGGACCGGTGATCTTCGTCACCGTCGTCCACGGCATCGCCGGCATGAACGACATGAAGAGCGTCGGCCGGGTCGCGCTGAAATCGATCCTGTATTTCGAGGCGGTCACGATCCTCGCGCTGATCTTCGGGCTGGTCATGGTCGATCTCTGGCAACCGGGCGCGGGCATGAACATCGACGTCGCGGCGATCGATACGGCCTCGATCAAGACCTATGTCGCGACCGCGCACGACCAGTCGATCACCGGCTATTTCATGGGGATCATTCCCGACACGTTCGCCAGCGCGCTGACCGAAGGCCATGTCCTCCAGGTGCTGTTCGTGTCGGTACTGTTCGGCATTGCGATCGCGGCGCTCGGCGAGCGCGGCAAGCCCGTCTACACGCTGATCGATAGCGCCTCGCAGGGGTTCTTCCGGATCATCGGTTACATCATGTACTTTGCGCCGCTCGGGGCGTTCGGCGCGATCGCCTTCACGGTCGGCCAGTTCGGCACGGCGTCGCTCTGGTCGCTGGGCGAACTGATCATCGAGTTCTTCGTGGTCTGCGGGCTGTTCACCGCGGTGGTGCTGGGCGGGATCGCGCATTGGTGCGGGGTCAGCCTGTGGCGGCTGCTCGGCTATCTGTGGGACGAGATCGTGATCGTCGCCGCAACCACCTCGACCGAGACGGTCCTGCCGCGTCTCATCCAGAAGATGCGCAAGGTCGGTTGCGAGGAGAGCGTCGTCGGCTTCGTCATCCCGGCGGGCTATTCGTTCAACCTCGACGGCACCTGCCTGTACCTGACTACCGTGGCGGTGTTTCTGGCGCAGGCGACCAATACGCATCTGACGCTGTGGCACGAACTCGGGTTGATCGCGGTGCTGTTGCTGACGTCCAAGGGGGCGGCGGGTGTTGCCGGCGCGGCGTTCGTGGTGCTCGCGGCGACGCTCAACACGACGGGTACTATCCCGGTCGCCAGCATCGCACTCATCCTCGGCATCCACCGTATTCTCGCCGAGGGCCTGACGTTCGTGAACCTGATCGGCAACGCCCTCGCCACCGTCGTGATCGCCAAGTGGGAAGGCAAGCTCGACGAGCGCACGCTCGCAGCGATGATCGGGAATGCGCGGCTGCGAGCAAAGTATCCGGTAGCCGCCTGAAGCTGCGCGGCGATCGCCGAGTGTGATCGCCGCGACACTTACCGTCCCACGACAACAGCCCGCTGCGCCCGTGCGCGGCTGGGCAGGAGACCGTCATGTCCATCGCCATCGCCATCGCGCTGACCGCAGCGGCGCAATCCGAGCCGCCCCAGGCTCAACCGTCTCGGGCGGTCACTGCTCCTACCGATGCGGCCGTGCCGACGGCGGACACGGACGTCGGCGTAGCGCGAGCCCTCCCCGACAAGCGACATCCGCAAGTCTTCTACCCCAATACCAAGCAGGGTACCGCGGACGAGCCAGCACCTTCCGGCATCGCGCGTTTCCAACGCGACAATCCGATCGGCAAGGAACTGCGCGGGCTCAAGGCCGCAGGGGTCGACCTGGTGTTCGATTTCGTCGGTAATTTCGCCGCCAACCCGATCGGCGGTATCCGTCAGGGCAGTGCGGAATCGCACTGGGTATCGACCGCGGCGGACATCGATCTGGAAAAGCTGATCGGACTGTCCGATACCAAAATACACATTCAAGGTGCATGGTTTAGCGGAGACAGCCTAGGTCGAGATTCGATCGGCAACTCGATCAGCTTTCAGCAAACCTGGCGGCCGGTAGCCGGACCACGCCTGACGCAGTTCAACATCGAGCATGATTTCGGCAAGCTCAACATCCTCGTCGGCCGTGCCGCGGTAAACAGCTACTTCAACAATTCGCCGTTCAACTGCGTGTTCATGAGCAACACCAGCTGCCTGACGGCGTATGGCGGCATCAGCGACATCGGCATCACCGCGTTTCCCAACTCGTCGTGGACCGCGAAGGCGCGGTACGCGATCGATAAGCGTTGGTATGTCCAGACCGGCATGTTCGAATACGACAATGACCTCAACCTGAAGGGCAAGGGCGGCCTGGACTTCTCGCTGGGTAAGGGCACGGGCGTGCTTATCGCCAACGAACTGGGCTATCAGACGACGTTCGCGGACGAACGGCTGCCGCGCCGTTACAAGGCGGGTGTCTATATCAACACCGACGGCGGCCAGAGCCCGTATTACGATCGCAACGGCGCCTCGGCCGTGGTGTCCGGACTCCCGCGGGTCGCACAGGAAGGCAACCGCGTCGGTCTCTATGCGATGGCAGACCAGACGATTCAGCGCGCCGCCGGCAAGAGTACGCGCAACCTCGCGCTGTTCGGGCGGGTGTTCTACAATGTCGGCAACGTCGCCCAGCTCGACTGGTTTGCCTCTGCCGGTTTCGTCAAAACCGGCACGTTCAAACACCGCGACGCGGACACGATAGGCTTCCTGGTCAGCAACACGCATTTCAGCAATCAGCAGATAAATTATCTCCGCGATCTGCGTGCGAAGGCTGGTGGGACAGGATCGCCGAAATCGAACGAGATCATCGGCGAGATTAATTATGGATTTGCAGCCATGCCCGGGGTGAGAATATTGCCCAATATTCAATACGTCATCAATCCAGATCCGATATTTGCACCGACCCGGAAAACTGACATTCCGTCCGCAATCGTTCTAGGGCTGCGTTTGGATGTACGTTTTGCTCAGGTATTCGGAGGGTGATGACTGGAGTCAGCAAATAATAAGCTGATGTCAGATGTGCCTATCGCGGAATTCCGGATAGTATCGCTATGATCCCGCATCAAATTGTCGAGAGGCGCCCGCCGTCATCACTAATTTACTTTGACGTGGCAGCGTGTGAACCCCGCTAGGTATTAAGCAACCTAAGAAGCATCGCGAAGATCTGGTTGCATCGCAACAAGTGGCCCTTCCAATCACCCCTTCTACTGTCGTGGCGGTAGATTAACGAATGACCGGTGTTGGGAACGGAGAAAGGATCTGCGAACGGCAGCTTATGGGTGGTCTGACGTTTTTCGCCGAGCCGTTTAGACCGACCGGGTATAATCGGTCTTCAAACCGTTACTTCCGAAGTTACTTCTGCTTTTCTTTTCCCGAACAGCTTCCATCCCAGAAATCCTGCAGCAAGAAGGCCTACGACGACCCAGGTGAGATTGCCGAGTAAGCTCGCCACGGTCTGAACCTGATCGCTAAATTGGCGTCCCAGCGAGACGTATATGAGAAGCCAGAGCAGTTCGCCGGCAACGTCGAGCAGGATGAACCATCCCCAGGGGTATTGCGTAAGGCCGCTTGTCACGTTGATCCAGGGTCCGAGCGGGCCGATCAGCCAGCGGCTGAAGAAGATACCCCAGCCTGCCCATTTGCGCGAATAGGTCTCCGCTTGCGCCACCTTGTCAGCGCCCCCGATCCGCGTCGTCACGGCAGCAAGAAGCGGGCGGCCCCCGTAACGACCAAATGCATAGCCGATCTGGTCGCCGAGCACGGCGCCGCCCGCACCGGAAAGCACGACCGGCCAAAAGCTCAGTTCGCCCTGCGCAACGAACGATCCCATTGCGATGAGGGTCAACGAACTGGGGAAAGGAAGCCCCGCAGCCGCTAGCACCATCGCGCCAAAGAGGGCAGGTAGGCCGTAGGTCGTCAGCAGTTCGAGCAGCTGGTCGGTCACGGCTTCGAGCTCGTCGGCGAGGAAGACCGTGAAGGCGGGGCGGGGGGCGGGTAGGGCGGTCGGGCATGGACGATCGCGTAGGTGAGCTTGCCGTCGATCTGCGTCATTGTTTGTCCGGTGTCCTGCGCGATGCGGCCGAGCGGACGGCGATCGGGTGCCGGGGCCAGGTTCAGCGCGCGATGCAGGACGTGGGGTGGCACATGGTACGAATGCGCGACGTACCCGATCGTCATCCAGCGCTCGATCGGTTCGTCGCGGTGCGCGTTCCAGTAGATCGCGTCGCTGACGGTGCGCGCCGTATGGTAGCCGGTGAACGCCACCACAGCGACGAACATTGCGATCAGCAAGCGACGCCACATCCGATCGCGCGTCATCCGAGGGCAATCCTGACACCAAGGGCAGCGATCAGCGCCAGCGGCATCGCCACCGCGCCGACCTTCAGGAACCTCCAGAACCCGATGTCCTCACCCTCCCGCCGGATCGCCTGCAACCACAATATCGTCGCCAGGCTGCCGGTGATGGACAGATTGGGGCCAAGGTCGACGCCGATCAGCAAGCCGTCGACGACCAGCTTGGGCGGCTGGGCCTGTGCAACCGCGGTGCTGGCAACCAGGCCTGCGGGCAGGTTGTTCATCAGGTTCGATCCGAACGCCAGGATCGTCCCCGATACCGCCGACGCCTGCGCCGGATCGGCCGACGCGGTGCGGATCGCGTGCGCGACCCACGCGATCACGCCGGTCAGGTCAAGCGCCTCGACCAGGACGAACAGTCCCGCGACCAGCGGCAGCACGCTCCACGAGATATCGCGCAGCAGCGCGACCGGCGACGACCGGGCGATCGTGCAGACCGCCAGCGTCGTGACGACACCGGCGATCGCGGTCGGCAGACCGAGTTCGATATCGAGCGCGGATACGGTGAGCAGCACGATTGCGGTGGCGACGATCCCGACGAACGCAGCCTTGCCGCCCGCGGTCAGTGGCGTGCGCTCGACCGCGCTGGTGCAGCTACCTGCCAGCCGCGTGCGCTCTAGCCAGCGCAGCACGGCGAAGGTGACGACGATCGACGCCAGTGATGGCAGCGCGAACGAGGCAAACCACTGGCCGAGCGGCGGCATCTTGCCACCGTAGAGGACGAGGTTGGCGGGGTTGGAGATCGGCAGGACGAAACTTGCCGCATTGGCGATCAGCGCGCAGGCGAACAGCAGCGGCAGGGGATCGGCCTTCGCCTTCTTTGCCGCGGCATAGACCGCCGGGGTCAGCACCACCGCGGTTGCGTCGTTCGACAGGAAGGTCGTCGTGACGATCCCGGTAACGTAGACCAGCGCGAACAGCCGTGCGGTCGATCCCTTTGCGTGGATCGCTGCGGTCGCCGCGACCCAGTCGAACAGCCCTTGGGCGCGCGCCACCTCGCTCAGCAGCATCATGCCGATCAGGAACAGATAGACGTCCATACCCTTTCCGACGGCATGGAGCGCTGCGGGGAAGGGCATCAGCCCGAACAGCAGCAGCAACGCTGCCCCTGCCACCGCCCAGATCGCTTCCGGCCAGCGGAACGGTCGTGCGATCACCGCAGCGGTCGAGGCAGCGCAGATACCCCAGGTGGCACCGGTCGCGAAAATCACCAGTGCTTCCCGTTCTTGTTCGGGCCGAGTTGCGTGCCGGCGATGCCGTGCTCGGGCCACTCGCCGATGCTGTGGAGATCGCGACCCGGCGCGATCGGCATGCCACGTCGCGGGATATCCGCTTCGCCGCGGACCAGGATATCGACCGTGTCGCGGTCGGTGCCGACGCTGGCCGCAACGCGGTGGAGCCCGGCGTCGAGCGTGATGCGCAACGACCAGAGCGCCGTGCCCGACACGGCGAGCATCGGCTGGGCAATGCCGTCGTCGACCGACAGCATCACCGGCTGTGTCGTGCCGCCGAACAGCCTGGTGACAATCTCGACCTCGCCCGGCCGCGGGACCTGCGTGGCATCGGCGGGGCGGGTCACCAGCCGGATGTCGGCAGGCGCGACGATCTGGACGAACGGCCAGTCGCCCCCGGTCTCCTTGAACCGCCAGCTTGGCACGCGGCCGTGTACCGTGACAATCGAGAAACCGGGCTTGCCGCCGCCTTCCTCGATCTCGCCGGTCGAACGCGTTGCGCCGTAGACGACCCGTCCGTCGTTGAGCAGCTCGTTGTAATGCGTATGCCCGGTATCGACGAAGGCGACGCGGGCGTCGGCGAAGATGCGGGCGATATCCTCGCCATCCGCGGCGAGGTCGCCGGGGTAGGCATGCATGAACACGACCGGCGTCTGCCGTTCCGCCTCGGCGCGCGCGAGTTCCTCGAGCAGGCGGTTGCGATGGTGCATCGTCAGCCGAAAATCTGGGCCGCCCGCACCCGGCGAGACGATATCGAGGAAGATGCAGCGATGCCCGGCGATGACCTCGACCTCGGGCCGGTTCGCTTCGGCAAACGCGGCGTCGTAATGCGCGAGATCGCCGAGTTCGAAATCGTGATCGCCGGGGATGACCCGGTAGGGCAGGCGCAGCGGGGCAAGCGTATCGGTGATGACCCGGTATTGTTCGGCCGTCGCGTGATTGGCATTGTCGCCGGGCAGGTAGACGAAGTCCGCGGCGTCACCGATATGCGCGTTGATCTCCGCGACGATCGCGGCGAGCCGGTCGCGGCTCTGCCAGCCGTTCGCCTCGTCCATGTGCAGATCGCCGATGTGCACCCATGTGATGGAGGAAGGGTGGGTCACTTGTGTGTCTCCGGCATGGCGGTGAGGTACAGCACGAACCCCGCCGCCGCGATCCCGGCGAGCGTCAGGAAGCTTGCACTGTATCCGGCCCAGACGATGATCGATCCGGCCAGCGTCGCCGACAATGCCGCCCCCAGGCCGAACACGCTCGACACGACGCCCTGGCTGACGTTGAACCGGCCGGATCCCTTGGTCAGGTCGGCGACGATCACCGGGAACAGCGCGCCGAAGATCCCCGCGCCGATCCCGTCGAGCGCCTGCACGCCGACCAGCCACCACGGATCGTTCGACACGGTGTAGAGCGCGCCGCGCGCCGCCAGGAAGCCGAACGCGACCAGGAAGATCGGCTTGGTGCCCCAGCGCTCGGTGTTGCGCCCGACGACGATCGCGACCGGCACCATCACGAGCTGCGCCGCGACGATGCACGCGGCGGTCAGCGACGTCGCCTTGTCGGTGCCGACGGTGCGACCTAGCAGCTGACTGACCGAGGTCAGCATCGCCGCATTGGCGAGATGGAAGGTGAATGCGGCCGCCGCGAAGATCATCAGCGGACGGTTCTCGATCAACGTCTTCCAGCCGCTCGGCTCCTCGCAGCCTTCTTCCGGCTCGCAGTCGAGGCCGCGCGCGACCGCATTGTCGATGTCGTCGTTCTTCAGCCGCCCCGCCACGATGACACTGGCGACCGTCAGCCCCGCCATCAGCCAGAAGACGACGACCGGACCGAACGACCAGGCAAGGACGCCGGCCAGCGCTGCGGACACGGCATTGCCGGCGTGGTTGAACGCCTCGTTGCGACCGACCCGCTTGGCGAACAGCTTCGGCCCGACCAGCCCCAGCGTAATCGCCGAGATCGCCGGTGCAAAGATCGCGCCCGCCGCAGCCGCGATCGACTGGGTGATCGTCACCATCGTGAAACCCGAGACGATCGGCAGCGACAGGCTGCTCAGCGTCACCAGCAGGGCGCCGGCGATGACGATGCGCGGCTTGTTCTTCGCCCGGTCAATCAACCCGCCCGCCGGCGTCTGCGACAACAGGCCGACGATTCCGGCGATGGTCAGCACGAGGCCGACCGTCGCTTCGTTCCAGCCATGCGAAGGCCCACGTACGACCAGCAGGTAGATTGCGAGATACGGCCCGAGCCCGTCGCGGACGTCCGCCAAGAAGAAGTTGAGCGCGTCGAGCGTACCGGTAGGCACGCTGCGCTGCGCCGGGTTCTTCGTCTCGGGCATGGCTGCCGCAGATGCCATCGGGTGTCTCCAGATTTCGCGTAAAGAAAAGTGAACCGCGCAGTAAAGCGCTTCAGAGGCGGCAGCCTGAACGGTGCCGTTCAGGTTGGATTTACAATGGCTTGAGGCATGCCGGATTAGCTGCGCAATATCGTTTCGGAGCTCATACAAGTTCCGAAGTGGACCGATATTCGTAAGAAATAACCATATATGACAGTATGTTAAAGCTTCTATGAATCGGATTTCACAGTTTGGTAGAGTGCGTTGACGATGGGGCGCGTTCCACGAAACGTTGATGGCATGCCTTTGGATCGGCAAGCTATCATTCGAGAGAAATCCGAAGGAATGTCCCGAGTCTGACGAGTATGGGCAAAGTGTCGAAGTGATCTGTTGTTGCGGAAAGCGACAGTTTTGCAGCCGACGAACGGACCCGGCGCGGTGCGCCTGATGCCGGGGGCACGCAAGGCGGTCATGGTGCCGAGATGAATGGATGTCCGAAGTTTGGGAGCGGGCGAGGCCGCCTATGCATACGGATGTAGGTTAGCGCCCGGGGGGCGGCGTCGTGTCATCGAAAGCAGGAAGTTGCGGATGGGAATGGTAGCCATCTAGCTGTTGGCGCCTGAAGCCGCCCTTTGGATCACCCAGAAGGCCAGGTTAAGATCAAGGGCCAGGCGGACTTTCCTTTTTCGCGTTTTAGCCGCAAGTAACAGCTAGATGGCGCTCTCACCCGACTATTATTCTGTTTTAGGGGTGCCCTCGACGGCAAGTCGCGACACTATCCACGCCGCGTGGAAAGCGCTGCTCCGTCAATATCACCCCGATGCCAACCATGGTGTGGATGTCTCTGCTCGTGCGAAAGAGATCAACGAGGCGTATTCCGTTTTGGGAAAGAAGGAATCGCGCGCCGCCTATGATCAGTCGCAAATCCGGCCGTCTGCTTACCGAGCGACAGCGGACCGCCCGTTTCACCCCAGGAAAGCCGGCAAGCGCCCGATGCGACCTAGCCCGTCGATGCAGCCCAGCGGTAGCTTCTCGCAGCCGCTACAGCCCAACGAATGGCTGATGGGTCTTTTCCTGCTGATCCTCACCGCCGCACCGATCGCTACAATTCTCGTTCTGTGGAATGAGGAATCCGGATTGGCACCTACGGTTCGACGTAGCGTCACCGCTAATCCCGTACCTCAGACCCCCGCAAAAGCCGTCCGCAGCTCATCGGGCACAAAACTCGGACTTGGACAGCCTGCTTCCTAAACTAACACCCAGTCGCGACGTTCGAGTTCGCAGGGTCGGGCGCCAAAAGCGGTCGCATTGCGGAGATGAACGAGCGGCTGAAGTTGGGAAGCTGGGAAGGGGCGGGGACGTCTGCTTCTGGGTCGTCGCTTCGTTATTAAAGGCCGGGTTTCAGACGCCTTGAATGCTTGGTGTCGAACAGACGCGTCAGCCAAGTGGTTTTAGTTCACCTGCAATCGTCAGCAGCGCGCGCAAACCCGCGGGTAACTGTCGCCGTCCGGAATAGTAAAGGTAGAAGCCCGGCCCGGTCGTCACCCACTCGGTTAGCACAAGGCGCAGGGTGCCGTCTGCGACATACTTGGCGAACAGGGCTTCAAGACCGAACGTCAGCCCCGCGCCGTTCAAAGCCATTGCCAGCGTTGATCGGCTATCGTCGGCAGTCATCGCGCTTTTGATAGGCATATCAAAGTCCCCGTCAGGCCCCTCGAATTCCCACCGGTAGATACTGTCGTCCCCAAGACGCACTCCAAGACACCGGTGATGCTTCAGCTCGTTTGGGTGCGTTGGTGTGCCATGTTCTTCGAGGTAGCGGGGAGAAGCTGCGACAACCCATCGGAGGTCAGTTGAAAGTCGCTGCGCGATCATGTCTTCGGGGACGGTGCCGCCATACCGAACGCCTGCGTCGAATCCCTCGCCAACGACATCGACGATGCGATTGCTCGATACCAGATCGACCTCAATATCAGGGTGACGGCGAGACAGTTCGGCAAGCACAGGACCAAGCACCAGCGTTGCCGCATCGACCACGGCGTTGATGCGGATTTTTCCGCCAGGAGAGGCGCGGAGCTGATCTAGGTTCTCCAACGCGGAGCCGATGTCAGCAAATGACCCGGAGACCGACTGCTCCAGCGCCTTTCCAGCCGACGTCAAGGTTACGGATCGGTTGGTCCGGTTGATCAGTCGGACACCCGCGCGCTCTTCGAAACTTTTGAGAGCATGGCTGACCGCGGAGGCAGACACGCCAAGCTCGAGGCCGGCCCGACGAAGATTGCGATGCCGCGCGATCGCTAGGAAATAGGCAAGGTCGGTAAGGTTGGTGCGGGTGACAAGCATCCCTAATGTTGAACCAGATTCAGTATCGCATCAAGCTGCTGACGGGTAACCTACTTCTGTTGAAAGCGTTTAATGGTCCTGACCGGCGCCTGTTGGCGCGCCCATGGAGGATCGCCGATGGCCAGTGAGACTTTTCAATTGTCCCGAAGGGAGATGCTGATGAGCAGCGCCACTACTGCGGCAGTATCCGCCATCGTGAGCGAAACAGCCGACGCCGCGCCGCCCGCGCAAGCCCTGCCGACATACAGAGTCGCCATGAGCGTGAACGGAACAGCCCAAGCGCTGACGCTCGATCCGCGTACGACCCTGCTCGATGCGCTGCGCGAACAGCTACATCTCACCGGCACCAAGAAGGGCTGTGACCACGGGCAGTGCGGAGCGTGCACGGTCATCGTCAACGGTGAGCGTATCAACGCCTGTCTCAGCCTCGCCGTCCAGCATGAGGGCGATGCCGTAACAACTATCGAAGGGCTCGGCACACCCGAGCGTCTGCATCCGATGCAAGCCGCTTTCGTGAAGCATGACGGATATCAGTGCGGTTACTGCACCCCGGGGCAGATTTGCTCTGCCATTTCCGTTCTCGAAGAAATTAAACGAGGCATTCCCAGCCATGCGCAGGCCGATCTTATGGCGGCCCCGCAGCCTACCGGTGCCGAAATGCGGGAGCGGATGAGCGGCAACATCTGCCGCTGCGGTGCCTATTCCAACATCGCTGAGGCGATGGCCGATGTCGCAGGAGCACGCGCGTGAAGAGCTTTACCTACGAGCGGGCAACGACGCCTGCAGACGCGGCTCGGATCGTTGCGCGCAATCCTGGCGCGCGGTTCCTGGCCGGCGGTACCAACCTGCTCGATCTGATGAAGCTCGAGGTCGAGACGCCGACCCATCTGGTCGACGTGCAGGACCTCAAGCTCGACCGGATCGAACCGACCGACGCTGGCGGGCTGCGGATCGGTGCGTTCGTCAGTAACACCGCGCTGGCGAGCGACGAGCGGGTGCGGCGTGACTATGGCGTCCTCAGCCGCGCTATCGTTGCCGGCGCCTCGGGCCAGCTGCGGAACAAGGCGACGACCGCTGGCAATCTGCTCCAGCGGACGCGGTGCCCGTATTTCTACGACACCAACCAGCCCTGCAACAAGCGCAAGCCCGGCTCGGGTTGCGCTGCGATCGGTGGCTATTCGCGCCAGCTTGCCGTCATCGGGTCGAGCGAGTCGTGCATTGCGACCCATCCGGGCGACATGGCGGTCGCGATGCGCGTGCTCGATGCGACAGTCGAGACGGTGAAGGCGGACGGGAAGACACGATCCATACCGATCGGCACCTTCCATACGCTGCCGGGTAGCACGCCTGAGCAGGATAATGTGCTCGATCACGGCGAACTCATCACCGCGGTCACCTTGCCGCGCCCGATCGGTGGTGCGCATGTCTACCGCAAGGTGCGCGACCGCGCGTCCTACGCGTTTGCCCTCGTTTCGGTCGCTGCCATCGTCCAGCGCGACGGGAGCGGCCGCGTAGCATTCGGTGGTGTCGCCCATCGGCCTTGGCGGGTGGAGGCTGCGGAGGCAGCGATGCCCCGCGGCGCGGCCAATATGGCGAAAGCGGTCTTTGCCGACGCACGGCCGACCGACGACAACGCATTCAAGATCCCACTCGCGACGCGCACCCTCGCGGCGGTGATTGCAGAGGTGAAGCCATGATCTTCGACACACCCGCAGGCGCCAACCCGACCGACCGGATGAAGGTGCTCGGCAAGCCACTCGATCGCTACGAAGGGCATTTGAAGACCACCGGCACCGCGACCTATGCTTATGAATGGCAGGATGTCGCGCCAGGGTTTGCGTACGGCTACATTCTCGGCGCCGCGATCGCCAAGGGCCGGATCATGACGATCGATACCCGCGATGCCGAACGCGCGCCCGGAGTGGTCGGGGTCGTCACATATCTGAATGCCGGTAAACCCGGGGTCGGCAAGTTCTACGTCCAGAAGATGCTCGCCGCGCCTGAGGTGGACCATTACCATCAGCCGGTCGCCGTCGTTGTTGCAGAGACGTTTGAGCAGGCTCGTGCGGCTGCGGCGCTGGTGCGGGTCGACTATCAGCGGACGGCAGGCCGGTTCGATCTGGCCGCGCAGAACGCCAGCGCGCCGGTCCCACCAGAGGGCGAGTTTGGCGGCCCCAACGAGAAGCAGGTCGGCGATTTCGCCAAGGCGTTCGCCGCGGCCCCGGTCAAGGTCGACGAGACCTACACCGTGCCCGACCAAGCGCACGCGATGATGGAGCCGCACGCCTCGATCGCGAAATGGGACGGAGACCGCGTGACGTGCTGGACGTCGATTCAGCAGATGAATTGGGGAACGCGGGACCTCGGGCTGATCCTCGGGATCCCCAAGCAGAACGTCCACCTGATCTCGCCCTATATCGGTGGCGGTTTCGGCGGGAAGGGGACCGTGCAGATCGATCTGGCGCTGGCGGCGATCGCGGCGCGCGTGGTCAAGCGTCCGGTGAAGATCGCGCTACAGCGTCCGATCATGTTCAACACCACGATCCACCGGCCCAAAACGATCCAGCGTGTGCAACTGGGGGCGGGACGTGACGGGCGGCTGACGGCCATCGGTCATGACAGCCTATCGGGTAACCTCGTCGGTGGGCGTACCGAACCGACCGTGACCTCGACGCGGACGCTGTATGGGGGCGCGAACCGGCTGACCCGGATGCGGCTGGCCACGCTCGATCTAGCTGAAGGCAACGCGATGCGTGCGCCCGGTGAAGCACCCGGCCTGATGGCACTAGAGGTCGCGATGGACGAACTCGCGGAAAAGCTGAAGATGGATCCGATCGAGCTTCGCATCGTGAACGATACGCAGGTCGATCCCGAAAATCCGAACAAGCCATTCTCGACCCGAGCGTTCGTCCGTTGCCTGCGGGAGGGCGCAGAACGCTTCGGCTGGGACAAGCGGCAGAGCAAGCCCGGTGCGGTCCGCGAAGGGCAATGGCTGATTGGTATGGGGATGGCGGGGGCGATCCGTGGCGGCAAGATCGCCAAGGCTGGCGCACGCGCCCGGCTTGATCGGCACGGCGTTGTGACGATCGAGACCGACATGACGGATATCGGCACCGGCAGCTACACCGTCGTCCAGCAGACCGCGGCCGAGATGATGGGCGTCGCGCCCGACCGCATTGTGGTGAAGCTCGGCGACTCCACCTTCCCGGAAACGCCGGGATCGGGCGGGCAGCAGGGCGCGCCTTCCGTGACCGCCGGCGTCTATGCGGCGTGCATGAAGCTGCGTGAAACCGTCGCTCAGCGGCTCGGCTTCAACACCGCCGACGTCGACTTTGCCGATGGCCAGGTGCGCAGCGGCAACCGTTCGGTGAAGCTTGCCGACGCGGCAAAGGATGGCGAGATCGTGGTCGAGGATCTGATGGAGTTCGCCAAGCTCGCGGATCAATTCCAGCAGCAGACCTTCGGAGCGCATTTCGTCGAGGTCGCGGTCGACGTCTATACCGGTGAGGTCCGGGTGCGGCGCATGCTCGCCGTCTGCGCGGCGGGACGCATCCTCAACGCCAAGACCGCGCGCAGCCAGGTAATCGGCGGGATGGTGATGGGCGTCGGTGCGGCGCTGATGGAGGAGATGGCGATAGACAAGCGTTTCGGCTTCTTCGTGAACCACGATCTCGCCGGCTACGAGGTGCCGGTGCACGCCGACATCCCGCATCTCGACGCTTTTTTCATCGACGAGGCCGATCCGACGATTTCGCCGGTAAAGGCCAAGGGTGTTGGCGAGCTGGGTCTGACCGGGGTCGCTCCTGCGGTCGCCAACGCGATCTACAACGCGACCGGCGTGCGCGTGCGCGAATATCCGATCACGCTCGAAAAGCACCTCGACGCGCTGCCAGCACTGACGTGATGGGGGTGGTTTTGCCGAGCGCTTGAACGGCGAAGATGAACGAGCGTCTGAAGTTGGGAAGCGAGGGAACGGGCGGTAGCGGCCGATTATGGGTCAGGCGCGCGACTCCATAAAGGGCGTTAGGCCTTTCATGCCGCTCTTACGATTACGCATCAAGGACTTGCAGAGGCAACGACGTGTCTCGTTTTTGACGCCGCCACACAACTATTGAACCTCACCCGCTGGAAACCATCAACGCGTCGAGGGTTGGCGACGTGATGGTGCCGGTAACGTCGAGACCGCGAGCCTTCTGGAACTTTCGTAGGGCCGAGCGCAGCGCCGGCCGGACCACTCCATCAACTGCTCCCGAGTAGAGATCCTGGGCTTTCAGGGCGATCTGGACCCGGCGCACAATCGACGTGAAGCGCTTCGTTCTTCCTGACAGTGCCGGTAGCCCGTCCGGGGGCAGTGCCGCTGCTCTGGTTTCGCGTGCAAACAGAGGCTGCACAGATGGTGTGGGCTCTGCCGGAGCTGACGGCGTGGGAGCTGGCGCGACGTACGGCGCTGAATAGGTCGGTGTGCTGTCGTAGCTCGGGCTGTACCCGCCACCGGATGACGAGCGATGACTGGTATGGCTGTAATGACCGCCGCCGCCACCGCCCGACCGGTGACTCGAATGGCTGGAATGACTGCGATGCTGGGCAAGCGTGATCGCGTGATCTTGCGAGAATCGACGCAGGAGGGCAACCCCCTGTGGATCATCAATAACCCGCATCGTGGCTTTCGAGAATGCCTGCGCCAGTGCGTCCTGTTGGCCAGAGAAGCCAGCCGCGAGGAGGCTCGACACAAGGAACTTAGTTCGTTTCACAACGGTCTCACGGTCACGCGTGCCTCCTCATCGGGATGCCATTCGAAGAAGCCGGAGCATTTCGTCTGCTCCCGGCAATCGCTGCACGCTGGCGCGAACTTGCGCTTCCAGTCGGAGATCGAAGCGATCGCAAGGCTGCGATAGGCGGCGGGAACCGTGCAGCGAGGAAAGTTGAAAAGCTGCGCTCTCACGCCGTGTAGCAGAGCCCGATCCAGCGCTTCCGCGATCGGCCCGAACCGCCTGCTGTGGTCGAAGAAGAGGGCGGGCCACCTGGTTTTCGCGAAGCCGACATGTTCCAGCTACATGATCGACCAGGCTTCGACAAAAGCGAAGCCTTGACGATACGTAGCCCGCGAGCACCGGTAAGCCACCGACATTGTCGTTCATCACGACCGTTCTCAGTTCGATCCGCGCCCCAGCCATCGCGAGGTTGGAAAGGCCCCCTGCGAGTTGTGCAAAGGCGCCGTCCTTGCCGACCAGAAGGTCGTGAAGGGCAAGTTCGGTGGAATAGAGCGGGATCCCCCAGCCGACGCGCCGGTACTCGGGAGCACCAAGCCGCTGGATGTCAGCCGCCGTCAAATGCTGACCATTGGTCAGAACGTGAAAGCTCGGATCCGCGCGAATGGAAAGCGTCCGCTCCATCAAAGTGAGAAGGCGCTCCTTGTACAGCATGGGCTCACCCCCTGAAATGCCGATGAGCATGTCTTCTGGGGCTAGCAAACACGCCCGCTCGAGTAGATCGAAACGGTCGACGTGCGTCTTCTTCGGTGGCTGAGAGCACATGACGCACAGCTGATCGCAGCGCTCGGTCACCAACAGCGTGTTCGTCGTCGACTCGGCTCGGAGCAAACGTTCGATGCGGCGGCGGGCCGGATCTACCAGCACCACCTCACCTTCAAGCTGCCCAGGGGGTATGCCCTCAATAGCAACTATGCCGAACGCGCCGCTGAACAAGCCTCCTTCGGCGTCGCTGACGCTGAGTGACAATGCGCCAGGGCTTCGTACGGCTGTGCACTTTCCGAAGGCGTAAGCATCAGTCTGTCGTGACGTCGCCAAACATGACGCATTCATGAACTTATCGCAAGCCAGGACCCAAAACATGTGAGCAATGTTAGGGGCTTAAGGTCGGCGCCGGGTCGTCCTCATGATAGGGGGCTCCCTCGTGGATCAAACCGCTTTTCTGATCGGCTTCAGCGTGATGTCGGTCGCGTCGCTGGCGATATACGCGACGGGTAAGAGGACGCATCCGTCGGGTCATCATACGCTCCTGCACGCCAGCGTTCCGTTCATCGCGGCAACCGCGTATCTCGCAATGGCCTTTGGGATCGGCACGCTGATCAACAGCGACGGCTCGGCGACCTATCTGGCACGCTATGTCGATTGGTCGGTAACGACGCCGATACTATTGTCCGGGCTGGTGCTGCTGGCGTTCCACGAGCACGGAAAGACAGGTGAAGTCGGCGGGTATTTGACATCGGTCATCGTCCTCGATGTCCTGATGATCGTCACGGGCCTGATATCGTCGCTTGCCGCCCCATCGCTGGCGAAATGGATCTGGTACGGATGGTCCTGCGTCGCGTTTCTCGGCGTCCTGTATCTGCTCTGGGGTCCATTGCGATTACAAGCCGTCAGCCGCGGTGCGGCGTTGGGCGCGGCTTACGCCAAGAACCTCATATTCCTGACGGTGATCTGGTTCCTCTATCCCATCGTCTTCCTGGTCGGGCCGGAAGGTCTAAAGCTGATCACTGATCCCGCATCGGTCTGGGCGTTCCTGATAATGGATATCATCGCGAAGGTAGGCTATGCGTTCTATGCGGCAGCCAACCTCGACAAGGCGTTGGCGCATCAGGGCGACGAACGAGGCTATCGGGCATGACACGACGCGCCCCGGCCCTTGGCTGGGGCCTCCTTTCCGGGGCGGCTTTGATCGCATCATTCTGCTTGCTCACCGTGCAGCTTGCGTTCGCAGCCATCGCGGTCGGCATCGTGGGCATAGTGCACGGCGCCAGTGATCTTGAAATCATCGAGCACCAGCGACGCCCGACATTCCTGGCACTGTACGTCTCTGCGCTACTGGTCTGTCTCTGGTGGTGGCTCGTCGATCCCGCGATCGCACTTCCCGCATTCCTGCTGGCATCCGCAGTCCATTTTGGCCTTGAGGATGCCCCGGCAAGCCGGCCGTTCGAGAGGATGGCCCGCGGCATAAGCCTGGTTGCCACTCCTGCGACGCTGCATGCGGCGAGCCTGACCCGCATTCTCGATTCTGCCGGCGTTCAAGCCTCAAGTCTGCCGACCATGGTCAGTAGTCTGGCGATTGCTGGTGGCTTAGCCGCCGGCTGCCTCGCGATCATCGGCGTAGCGCGTCACGATCGACGTCTCCTGGTTGGAACGACGGCACTACTGGTTCTACCCCCGCTCGTCGGGTTTTCGGTGGGGTTCCTCGTGCTGCACGCGGTGCCACAGACGAAAGAGCGTCGTGATCGCTTGCAGTGCGTCACGACCACCGCGTACCTTCGTACCACGGCTCCAGTCCTCGTCGCGGCCGTGACGCTGGTGGGGATCGTGGGCGGGGTGCTGCTGCAATGGGACCCTTCGGGCGTGCGTTCGCTATTTGCCGGCATCGCGGCACTGGCAATGCCGCATTTGCTGGTGACCCCGTATTTTGAAAGGGTCGCCCGGCAATCGGGGACTATGCCCCAGCCTCAAGCACGCCAGAGCTTCCTGTAAGCCGTATCGAAGGCCGTCAGATCGTCAGGATCCGTGATGGTGGTCGTCACCCGCTTCGCGTGACGGTGCGCCCAGCGTTCGATTGCGGCTTGTGCATCAGGCAGGTTCGCGTGCAACGCCGCCAGCGTCGCGGTCAGCCGCAGCGATACCTCGACCTCTTGAACGCCTTCGCGCAGGATCGGCCCGAACGCGTCCGTCAGCATATCGTCCATTGTCGGTCTGCCGATATGGACCGGATGGGTTTCGACCTTGTCATTGAGGCGCGTTGCGCTCGGCCGGAGCGTCAGGAACACGCGCAGCAAGGCATTAAGGACTTCGATCCCCGTGCCCGGATCGTTGGTTGCCGGCGCCAGCGCTCGGCTCGCGATCTCGGACAATGCGATCAAGCCCAGCCGTGGGTCCTGATCGAACGAGCGATGTCGCTCGATCGTGAAGGTCCTGACCAGGGCGGTCTGGACCGCGTGGATCGGTTCCCCCTTGACCCGCAGGAGCGTACGCGCGGGGTGCATCATCGCGCCAGGCAAGACGTCGACATAGACCGTCAAGCCGTGGCGGTCAGCGATGGTGCCGAGCGCGGCGACGTCGATATGCGTGATGTAGCCGGTCTGTAGAGAGTTTAGCGCCACGGCGTCGGCGGGGATGCCAACGGGAGCCCGCCCACCGAGATACGGATGCGCGGCGAAATCCCGCATCGCCTCGGTCGCGGCCTCCTCGACGCGGTCGATCACGTCGGCCATCCGTCCGAAGGCGGTGATATGCCCGATCCAGCGCAACAACGTGCCGACCACCAGCAGGATGACCAGCACCGTCGCCGCGAACAGGATGATTCGGCCGTCATGACCGTAGGCGCTGGTGTTCAGCCCGACGATACCCACCATCGAGAAGACGAATGCACCGAGGAAAGTCGACAGCGCGTTCTGCGAGGTCGGGTCGCTGACCATCAACTGGGTCGCACGTGGTGTCGCGAGTTGCGTCGCCGAAGAATAGGCGCTGACCATCGCGGTCAGGGAAAAGGTCGTGACCGCCAGCATGCTGGAGGCCATGATCTGGAGGATCGTACCGACCGATTGCTGCCCGATATCGGCGTCGAACGTGTAAGGTAGATACGGCGTGACGAGCCCGGCGACGATCGCCAGCGCGACGCTGAGCAGACTGATGATCGCCGCGCGGAACCAGATCTGCCGGACGATCCGCTTTAGGATCCATGACCATTGCCTCATGCTGCGTTCTTCGAGCGGTCGTTGTCCCCGATCATCATGACGACAGCAGCTTGGCGATCCAGCGGCTACTATCGAACTGGCCGCAGATCATCACGATGGCCGCGGTCAGCGGCACCGCGATCAGTGCTCCGGCGATGCCCCATACCCAGCTCCAGAACGTCATCGCGACGATGATCGCGAGCGGCGACAGCGACAGCTGCTTGCCCTGCAGGATCGGGTATACGACGTTGCTGATCGTCATCTGTAGAACCACGAATCCTGCGAACACCAGCAACGGCATCTGCCATCCGCCGAACTGGATGAACGCGAAGAGCACGGGCGGGACGATGCCGACGATGTTGCCGATGACGGGGACGAAGTTGAGCAGGAAGTTGAGGATGCCCCAGACCAGCACCAGCTCGAGCCCCGTCATCCACGACCATAGCGATGACGCGACGCCGGTCAGGATGCTGGTCGCAAGCGTGGTGCCGAGATAGCGGCGGATCTGGCCGGAAATCTTCTCGCCGACTTCGAGCATGTCGCGTCGCGCTCCACCCTCGAACATCTCGTACAGCTTGCGCCGAAGCCGTGGCACTTCAGGCAGGCCGAGCATCACCACGATCCCGATGAAGCCGACATAGGTGACGAAGGCGTAGACGCCGCTCGCCAACATCTGGACCAGCATCGTGATCCGCTGCCGGTTGATCGTCCCGGCGATCGGCACGCCGCGATCCGCCGCCCATGTGGCGAGGTGGTTGTAACCCCGCTCGAGACCTGCCCATTGCGACGCAACCGCGCCGATCACCTGGCCGACCGAGAGGTACACCGCGGCGGCGAACGCTCCGAGGATCGTGACCAGCGACAGGAGGGTCAGCGTATAGGCGACCCAAGAGGGCATGAACCGCGCCAGCCAGCGTTTCAGCGGCCAGAGCGCGGCGACGATGATTGCGGCAAAGGCGATCGGCATGATGACCGCAAAGCCGATCCGTAGCGCGGCAATCAGCAGGATCGCCGTGATGATGCCGAGCAGACGGTTGCGATAGCGGTCCTGCACGGGGTTTTCGGTCATTCGGCACGTTCCTTTATGTGTTCGCCGGCATGGCGCATGGCTTCGGCATTGAGCCGCGCGCCGAGCAGAAGGGCCCAGGCCGACACCATCAGCCAGAGCATCAGCACCACGACCGCGGACAACGAGCCATAGGTGTCGTCGAAGCGCGCGAACCGCGCGACATAGGCGCGAAACATCATCGTCGCGGTCAGCCACAGGGCGACGCCGGCGATCGTGCCGGGCAGGGCGCTACGCCACGGGATCGCCTCCGACGCCGGGGCATAGCGATAGAGCGCGATCAGGCCACCACCCGCGCCAAGCGTCAACGAACCGAACAGCGTGATCGCAGAAACCAGCCGGGCCCCCGGCAGTCCGTCGGGAACATAGCTCTGCAGGAACGTGAGGACCGACAGCGATACGAGCGCCGTCAGCACCAGCGCGGCGCAGCCCAGCACTATGATCGTCGACACCAGCTGCCGACGCAGTCCACGACGCTCGCGCTCGATGCGATAGGCAAGGTTGATCCCGTGGAGCAGCGACCGTCCCGCACGACGCGCGCTGAACAGAGCGATGCCGAGCGACACTATCAGCGTAACGATCCCACCACGACCGCTGGCAAGCCCGTGGTTCAGGTTCGCCGCCACCAAATGCTGCGCGCTGACCGGCAGGATGGCGACGATCTTGTCCATATTGTCAGCGACCGCGGTTGGTGGAACCACCATGCCGTAAACGCCCGCGACGACGCCGACGAGCGGTATCATCGCTAGGAATGCGGCAAAGGCAATCGAACTCGCGGCAATGCCAAAATCGTCACGGAACGCGCTACGGACCGTCCGGGTCGATAACACAGCCCATAGCCCGATCCGACCAAGCGCTTGGGTAGACATCTTGAATCGCAGCAGACGAACACCGGAACGGAGGGATTGGCGCCCCTTCAAGTCCGTAGCCATCATGGACCAGTGTTTCCGGTGCATGGGCAAGACGTGAAGCTGCGGCAGGATAAGTCGGTCACGGTCAGCTCCACATTGCTCCGGCATACCGTTCGAGATGGGGACAGAGTTCCCGCGCGTCGTACTGAGCCAGTCGCCGGATCCAACTCGGACTTGGGTCGTCTGTATACCGCCCGCCGTTGCCGGCCGTTTTCTCAAGGAAATTTCATGAACGACGTGGACATACGGCATCTGCAACGGTGCGTTGAGTTGGCGACAGAAGCGGTCGACGCGGGAGATCAACCGTTCGGCTCGATCCTTGTATCGCGAGACGGAACCGTATTGTTCGAGGACCGAAACCGGACGGGCGGTGGCGACGCCACGCGTCATCCCGAGTTCGCGATCGCGCGCTGGTCGGCCGAACACCTGACGCCCGAGGAGCGGCGACATGCTGTCGTCTACACCTCCGGCGAACATTGCGCGATGTGTGCAGCGGCGCATGGGCTCGTCGGGTTGGGCCGTATCGTCTACGCGACGTCCACGCCACAGCTCAGTCACTGGATGCAGGAGCTGGGCAAGCCCTCGCTCGGGATCGCCCTGCTGCGCATCATCGACGTGGTGCCGGATGCGGACGTGGCTGGCCCGGTGCCCGACTTTGCCGACGAGGTCCGAGCACTCCACGCACGTGCCGTCAGCTAGTGTGATACAGGCGGTCAGACCGCGAGGCCATGCGCCTCGACATGGGCGGCGATGTCGCCGGCGGTCGTCCACCAGATACGGGGATCGTCCGCTTCCCGAAGCTCCGTCAGGACGCGGGCAAGTGCCGGAACGCGGTGTGCCTGCCCCATGATGAAGGGGTGGAGCGCGATACCAAGGACGAGCGGCCGCCGGTCGCATTCGGACAACAGTTGTTCCACGCCTGCGCGTATCATTGCCGCAAACGTCTCTGCCTCTTGGTGGCGCTCGATGATCGCGGGGAGGTCGTTAATTTCCTGAGAGTAAGGAACGGAGAGAAGCCCGCCATATTTGGTCGAGAGTCGGGTGGGTTGATCGTCGTGCGCCCAATCGAGCACGTAACGGTAGCCGTTCTTGGCAAGCAGATCCGGCGTGTGTTTGCTTTCTGAAATCCAAGGCCCCAACCAGCCAGACGGTCGTATACCGAGCGTCGCTAACCTCTCGGTAACGTCTGTGATCAAGCTATCCTCGCGCAGGCCGAACATGTTCCCCTGCGCCTTCGCATTGGTGCTGCCGTGCGCCGCAATCTCGTCGCCACGATCACGGCATGCTTCTGCCAAGCCGGGGCAACGATCGAGCACGTCGGCGTTGAGCAGTGCGGTGGTCCGCAGCTTCAACCGATCAAAGAGATCGAAAAGCCGCCATGCTCCCACGCGATTGCCATAGTCGCGCCATGCGTAGTTCATCACGTCAGGTTCGGTCTGAGACGGCGCTAGCTTTGGCCCCAAACCGCCACCGAAGTCGAAGACCTCATAATTTACGCCGACGTAGATAGCGAGGCGACGTCCACCCGGCCAGTCGTAGTCCGGCCGGTTTGTGATGGGGCGGTATTCATAGCGGTCATGGTTCGGATTGCTCATGACGGCGCAACGCACGGACAAGCGAATGGCGTCACCGCGATCTCACGAAATGTCTATTTTCGGGCACCAATGCTCTCAAACCGGTAACTTTTAGGGCTGAGTTCCCCCGCAGGGTCAGGGCCGAATACCCTTCGCCTTACTGTCATGAATATCAATATTGACGCCGAACCATTTTATGATCTTTCCGTTCTCGTCGCGCAGCGGCACGGCATGAACGTGCATCCAGCGGTAGTTTCCGTCCTGTCCTTTAAGGCGGTATTCTGCGTCTACCGCTTGCTGATCCTGAACGGTATTACGCCATTGTGTAACCGTCGCTATCCGATCTTCAGGGTGTATTGCAGTCAGCCATCCATAGCCTTTCCAATCGTCGTAACTCTGACCGGTGTAAAACCGCCAACTAGGGCTGTCGATTTCAATTAAGCCGTCTGGCGCGCTTTCCCAGGTTGCCCTGACAATGCCTTCGGCGAGAAGTCGAGCACGCGTTTCTTCATCGAAAGGCGCATCGCTATCGAAGAATCCCCATGCCCGAGCATCGCCCATGTCAGGCCTCCTCGGGTGTTCGGCTATGCCGACTGTGTACATTGTTGGTCGGGCAAAAGAGAGGGTATTTGGAGGTGTCTAGTATTAACTCCCGTTCAATGCGCAACCTCATCCCCTCGGGGCCGTATACTTGCCAAGTTACCACGGCTTAGAGCCGTGACCTTTCGGTCGAATAACGCCGCTGTCCCTTGCAAGCTGTGACAGGTGCTCAGCTGCTCGCAGGTGTATAGCCCTCACTTCCTCGATCGGAGACAAAACCGCCGCAACAATGTGCTTCGACATCTCAATATGAGGATTATTTAGAAACGGCGATTGAGACATGCACTACCCCTCCTGTCGCTTATTATCGCCGAAGCCAGCCACGTTTATAACAACGCAGCAGTGACAGGTTCGGCCCGCAAGTCGGGCTAAATACTAGACTTTTGTCGGCCCTCAGATGGGCCGGATCACTGGCAGAGCTTCGCTTCACTATCGGTCGGCGATTGCTGGCTCAGGCGGGCACTAGGCTTTGGAACGCCGCGATAAGAGCCTGTTCGTTGATCGGTTTGTCGAGAACAATCATCGATGGCCGACTTACATGGCATGCTTCGCGCGTGCCGGTCACGAAGATCACGGGCGTCGGCCCATGCTCCAATATGATGGCTTCCACCGCGGCAGGGCCGGTACCGGCTGAGAGATTGACGTCGGACATGATGATGGAGGGAGGCCTCAATCTCGCGGCATCGATTGCCTCATCTTGCGAGGCAGCCTGATCAAAGGATGTCCCGCCAACCCGCTCGATCAGCTGGATGATGTGATCGGCGATGAGGAAATCATCCTCGATGACGAGCACATGGCACATATGACAGATCCCGATAAACTGAGCTCTCAACCAATGTGGTCACGCAATGGGCCCGCCACGGGGTTAATAAATGTCAGACAAGGCCGAAAGCTTAGATCGGCGCTTCAATTGCGAAGCGAACACCTTCCGGCAAATATTGGATTTCCGCCTTGCCGCGGATATGCCGTGACAGGACGCGCTCAATCATTCGCGTACCAAATCCAACACGTGTTGGCATAGCAACGATAGGTCCATCCTGCTCCGCCCAGGAGAAGGTAAGCCGGCGTTCCGTTGCATTGCCGTTCAGGTCCCAGCGTATGGTCACCTGCCCCTCCGGTACCGAGAGCGCTCCATATTTGATCGCATTGGTCGCCAGCTCGTGCAGCGCCATCGACAACGCAAGTGTCACTTCCGGGGTCAGCCGTATCGTCGGGCCGACAGCGGAAAACCGTCGACCGTTGCTGTCCATGAACGGCGCCAACACCCGCTCGACGATCTCACCGATTGCCGCGCCTTCGATCTCATCCTTGAGCAGAAGTTCGTGCGCAGACGCAAGGCTAGCGATGCGGCCCGACACCGCATCCCGAGCCTCACCAAGAGACGCCGCATCGCGTAGCGTCTGGCTGACAACGGCACTTACTGTAGCAAGCGTGTTCTTCACGCGATGCGTCAGTTCATGTGCCAGAACCGACCGTTGCTCCTCGGCAAATTTGCGCGCTGAAACATTGCTCGAAAAGCCCGAAACCGCCAACGGTGTGCCATCCGCGCGACGCTGCAGCGAGCCTTGGGAATGGATCCAGCGTTGCTCGCCTTCAGGCGTTAGAATGCGGTATTCGACGTTATACCGTGTGCCATGTTCGATAGCGCTGTTCAGCGAGGTCGTGAGGAGGTCTCGATCCTCTGGATGAACGCATGCCAACATACCTTCCATCGACAACTTTTCGCCGACAGGCCGGCCAAAGTTCGTCAGGCAACTTGGCGAGTAGGTGAGCCGCCATTCTGGCAGGTCGATGGTCCAAGTGCCCAGTCCGCCGGCATCGAGCGCAAGTGCCAGGCGGGCCTCTCGTTCGGCTAGCGCAACTTCCCGCTTCGCAAGCTCGGCACTCAGCGTGTCGCGGTCGCGTTCCAACTGCAACAGCCCGTGCCGCTCGAGTGTGACATCGAGCTGAGATGCCACGAAGTAGCGTAGGCTGCCAGTCGCGTCATGCACGGGCGCGACCATGAGGCGGTTCCAGAACGGCGTGCCATCACGACGGTGATTCAGGAGGTCGATATCGATCGGCTCGCGGCGAGCGATCGCGTCCTTCATGCGTCGGACGTCGGCCTGATCGGTCAGCGGTCCCTGCATGAAACGGCAATTCCGGCCAACGACCTCGACCGCCGAGAACCCCGTCAGAGCCTCGAACGCACGATTGACGTAAACCAGCGGGTTATCTGGTAGCGTTGGATCGCTGACGACCATCGGCGTTATGCAATGATCGAACGCCGCAACGAAGGGGTCATGCTCGTTGAGGCGGGACGCAAATGCGTCGACAGCCTCGCGTACGACACCTGTGGCATCGTGCGGTCGAATAGGCGAAGGTGGGAGTGGCTGACGGTCCAAAGCGGGAACGTCCTAGCGGTAAGACGTTGATGGATCAACGTAATCGAAATTATGTATAACTTCTGTCATCTGTCGTCCCACCTCGTGAGGCCATACGATTGTCGCTTATCACCCGAAATCAGGGACTGGTCTGGGACCAATCTGCGGCAAACGCGGGCGCAGCAATGAAGCTCGCTGGCTGCGGGGATACGGGCGGCGGATCGCAGACACCCTCTTCGATGTAGCGCATTGCGGACATCAGACCATTCCGGGAGAAGGGCTTGGGTATGATGCCATGGCCACCGGCAAAATCGGCTGGAATCTTGAGCGGGTTTGCAGTGACGAAGACGACTATCGCGCCCGCCCATCGCTTCCTGATCAATGCACAGACATCCAGGCCGCTGGTGCCTTTCGCAAGCTGTATGTCGACAAAAGCCAGGTCCGGGTGGAGATCGCCTGCTAGGTCTTCAACTTCATAGAGAGACGCGGCCTCGCCGACGACACGGTGACCGGAGTCTTCGATCATCGCTTCAATATCCATCGCCAAAAGAGCTTCGTCCTCGACGATCAGCACATTCAACGGCGGTTTGGCACGTCCACTCATTAATCGTCCACCGGGAATGAGAGAGATACACGAACACCGGGGGCGGCGTCGGACCATACGACGTCGGCCCTGACTTGCTTGGCGAGGCGGGAAATAAGCATTTTGCCAATGCCGTCCGGCTGAACGTCATTGCTGGCAAGCCCATGCCCATCATCGGTGATTTCGATCAGGGCATTATTGCCTTCTAGGGCGGTGCGGACGGAAATCGTACCCGCTCGCCCGTCGGCAAATGCATGCTTGATGGCGTTGGTCGCTATTTCGTTGAGGATCAACCCAAGCGACGCCGCCTTACTGGACGGCACCTCTATTTGCGAAATGTTCGAAACCAGCTTGATGTCGTCGCGTCGGCTGGCACCAACGACGTCGCTGATCAGATTTTCGGTAAACGCCCCGACATCGAACCGGGTGACGTCGTCCGACTGATAAAGGCGGCGATGCACTGTCGCCAGCGCATCAACCCGTTCGAGCATGGTTTCAAGTTTTGATGAAACGGCCGGGTCTGATATGCTACGCGCCTGCAAACGCAGAAGTGAACCGATCATCGTAAGGTTGTTCTTTACGCGATGGTCGACTTCGTGAAGAAGTAGAGTTTTTGCATCTAACGCGGCCTCGAGGTCTGACGTGCGCGCCTCGACTTCCTGTTCGACCAATAACTTCTGCTTCGAAATGATAGTCTGCGCCTTGACGCGGTCGGTAACGTCAAGCTGGGAGGCGAAGAAGAATACAACCTTGCCGGCGTCATTGCGTACAGGACTCAGGTACAACGCGTTCCAGAACGCAGATCCATCTTTTCGATAGTTTAGAAGGTCCACGGCAATGTCGGTCTGGGCGTCGATTGCCTGACGCACCTTAGCCACCTGCTCTCGGTCGGTGTCGGGACCCTGCAGGAAGCGGCAGTTACGGCCGATGATTTCACTTCGGTCGTAGCCCGACAGCGTTTGAAAGGCTTCGTTGCAGAAGACGATCGGGTTATCGGTCTGCGCGGGGTCCGTAATGACCATAGGCATTCGGGTAGCCCGAACAGCCGCGGCAAAAGGGTCCGCTCGTCCGTGCTCGTAATCGAGTGCTTCCGTCAGATGCCAATCGTCCCGCTGCTTCATCACGCCTCCGTGGAGCGTGCCGACCAGCCGAACTCCGTGCCGGGACTAAATCGTTTTGATCGTTTTCCGTTCCGTTGAGAGGTCGACTTCGTCTCACTGAGGCATGACCATTGGGCGGGATGGTTTGTCCGTACAAAGCCTTTTGGGTTCGAAAATCGGCGACGCGTGTGCAGGCTGGAAGCTGAACGACCGAAATTAGAGAATGGCGACCGGCGCTGTTTTCATGAACGATCTCCTTGGCGTCGCGCACTAGCTCGGGGCGGCACGGCAGGGCAAATGGCTGAGTTTTCGCCGGTGGGGCGCGAAGCAGTCAACCCCGGCAGCGAACGTCCTCTTTCCTCCCATCATGTTACTCGCGAGCGGAAAGCCTGGCTTCAAGATCGGTTATATCGTGAAGCTGAACCAGCGTCAGAAGGCAAGACGTCGGTCGGCTTCACTCGCATCGAACCTCCCTTTTAGAATTAGCCCATCGCGATCATTGGCGAGGCGGGTGCTCTCTTCGAATTATTGCGCTATCGCGCATCGCCCGCATGCTGGTAGTAGCCGATCGAACACGACGGCGACGGAAAGCTCCACGGCATTGACGGTCAAAAGGCGGCATATCGCCATCATCGCGCCGCCAACGGCGGGCCACATCAATCCGCTGGCAGCATTGGGAACATCGCTCGTCGAAACGGGACATAGGGTCACGATAGTCCACTCGACCGACGTTGAGTCACTGGTGCCCGACTGCGGCGTCGGGTTTGCGGCGTTTGATCACCCCGCGGACGGGGAAGGCCTGCTGGCAGAGTATTATCGCAAGCTGGCGCAGCCATCGGGGCCGGTCGGACTACCCCGCATGATCCGCGGTACCGCATCGATGACTGAACTGCTTCTGAAGGCTCTCCCGACGGCGCTGTCGAGGCTGGGGGTCGATGCGATCGTCGCCGACTCGGTCGAGCCAGCCGGACCACTGGTGGCACGACATCTCCGACTGCCCTTCGTAACGGCCGTTACCGGATTGCCCTTGCTCAGGGAGCCGACGGTGCCGCCACCCTTTCTCGGCTGGGCGTATCGTCCCGATGCGGTGGGGCGGAATCGCAACAATGGCGGGTACGCAATCAGTGACCTGTTGATGCGGCCAATCACGAAGATGGTGGCGACGTATGCACGGCGTTGGGGGCTCGATCCCGACCCCCGATATCAATGGTCCAAACGATTGCAGATCGCGCAATGCCCCGAAGGCCTGGACTTTCCGCGCTTGGCCTTGCCGAAGAGCTTTCGATACGGTGGGCCATGGCGACGGGACGAGCTCGAGGAAAATCTGCCGGACGACGACGGTCGACCGCTCATATTCTGCTCGCTGGGGTCGTTGCAGGGCGCGCGCCGATCGCTGTTCGCGGCGATGACGGCGGCCTGTTCCGCGGTGGGTGCCCGTGCGGTGGTGGCGCATGGCGGCGGGCTGAGCGACCGCGAAGCCCACTCGTTACCGGGAAACCCGTTGGTGAGGGCATTCTGGTCGCAGACCCGCATCCTGCCCCAATGTTCTGCCGCGATCCTGCATGGCGGGTTCAATACGGTGCTGGACGCGCTCGCGGCGGGTGTTCCGATCGTCGCCGTGCCGCTGGCGTTCGAACAACCGGCGACGGCGGCTCGTCTGAAGCGAATCGGGGCTGCACGCGTCGTCTCTGCTGCCGACGCAGGCAAGGGAGGTCTCGAACCGGCGTTGCGGCTGGTGTTGCGCAATCCGGAATACCGTCGTGCGGCACGAAGTATGGCGACGGATATGGCGGCTGCAGGCGGCGCGGCCGAAGCGGCGGCGATGGTCGACGCGGCGCTCGGCCGTGAGACCGACGTCAGGCCGGCAGGGCTGAGTCCACCTGATGGAAAGGCTGCCTTTGCCGCGTGAGGTGGCGCGCAGCAAGGAGGGCAGGCGGTGCGAGGACAAGCCCCACGATGACGTCCATCCCATAGTGACCGCCGAAGATCGGCGTCGCGACGATCGTCAGTATGGCCCACGCCCGGCCCGGTAGGGCAACCCGCGGCATCGCGCCGAATGCCCAGATGAAAATGGCGGCGAGCGTCGCGTGGAAACTGGGAAAGGTGACGATCCCCATAAGCATGGAGAGGTCGAGCACGCGTTGGGATCCGTCGCGAAGCCCAGATATCAGCCCTTGTTCCAGCCAGGCTATCGATGGCCAGAGATGCGCGTAGCCGGATGGATCGAACAGGTTGCCCATCGCCGGGGTAAGGCCTGAGATCAATATGGTGACGAAACCGGACAGGATCGCCGCGCAAACCATTATCCTCAGCGTGTCGAATTTTCCCATGCCGCTCAACGCAACGATAACGACGATCATCTGCAAGGTGAGGCTGTGATACGCCAATCCGAGTAGCCAGATTGCTGGAGGGTATGTGTCCAGCAAGGCGAGCATTACCGGCCAGTTGAAGCCAACTGCACGGTCAGCGGCGGCCAACCGCACGTCCCATAATTGTCCGGCATTCGCCGCCAATGCATACGCCAGCACTACGCCTAGCAGCGTAAAGAGCGTCATCTGAAGGAACGCGGTCGCGCCAGCCGCAAGCCGCGGTCGCATGGTATACCTACCGATCGTCATCGCGCTGCCGAGCGCCATCAATGATGCGATCGCGGGGGCCGCGCGGATCGGATCCACCGAGAAGCGGTGATGATATTGGGCGGCGAGAAAACTCCCCAGCATGGCTGCAATCAACAGCCAGGAGGGAGTATCCCGATGGTCGGCGCGTGAGACTCGGGCGATCATCGCGGTCAAACGCGGCTTGTCACCCTCCGGTGCCAGGGTGATGGCACTTTACCGGACATCTTGTCGCGAATGCTCGTTACAGCGTTCTGCAAACGGCGACGACAAAACGCCGGCCGCAGCCGTCACCAACCCGAGATTTTGTGGCGGGGCGCCCTCGCATCGAACGCCGGTAACCGTTATGTACGCATCATGTTGAATTCGTTGCACCCGGCCATCGTCATTTCGTGCGATCGAGCAAAGTGACCTGGTTCGAAAAACTCGCGATCGTCGTCTTCATGGTGTTGTTCATGGAGTGCTTCGCGTGGGCGGCGCATCGCTACGTCATGCACGGCTGGGGCTGGGGCTGGCACAAGTCGCATCACGAAGATCATGACGGTTGGTTCGAAAAGAACGACCTTTACGCAATCGTGTTCGCGATCGTGCCGATCGTGTTGTTCGTCGTCGGGCTTTGGTGGGAACCGCTGTGGTGGGCAGCGCTTGGCATCACGGTGTACGGCGGCATCTATGCCTTCGTGCACGACATGCTCGTGCATCAGCGCGGCGGCTTTCGCTGGATACCCAAGCAGGGGTATTTCAAGCGCCTGTTGCAAGCGCACCGCCTGCACCACGCGGTCGAGGGCAAGGACGGAACCGTCAGCCACGGCTTCCTGTTCGCGCGTAAGCCGTCGGTGTTGAAGGCGCAGTTGCGCGCGAACGCCGATCCGCAGCGGCGTGCGGTACGTCCCGATAAAGCCGGAAACTTCGTCTCGGCAGACGCGAAGAGATGAGCGGGACGGTTCGCCAATCGGAAGCCCTGAAGCACCAGACGCGTGTCGGCGTGTCGCTGTCAGCCGCGATCGTCGTGGCGTGGCTGGCGATCCACGTAACCGGTATCTTCTTCTGGCGGTGGAGCGCGGATACAATCGTGTTGGCCATCGTGATGGTCACCGTCCAGACTTGGCTGAGTACCGGACTGTTCATCGTCGCGCATGATTCGATGCACGGTGCGCTAGCACCCAATCGGCCGCGCCTGAACCGCGCGATCGGTGCGACCTGCCTGTCGCTCTATGCCTGCCTGTCCTATGCATCACTGTTGCCGCAGCATCATCTGCATCACAAGGAAACGGGGAGGGCGGGGGATCCCGATTTTCACGGTGGCAATCCAAGTCTCGGCGGCTGGTTCCTGCAGTTCTTCAAGACCTATTATTCGCACGGGCAGATCATCAGGATCACCGTGGTCGCACTGATCTATACGCTGCTGCTCGGGGCACCGCTCGGCAACATTGTCATATTCTGGGCTCTACCAGCCTTGGGTGCGGTGGCCCAGTTGTTCGTGTTCGGGACGTGGTTGCCGCACCGGGAACGCGAAACTCCCTTTGCCGATTCGCACCGCGCACACAGCATCGATGTGGGTCCGATCCTGTCGCTGCTGACCTGCTTTCACTTCGGCGGTTATCATCACGAGCATCATCTCTCGCCGGGAACGCCGTGGTGGGGGCTTCCGTCCCGTCGCCGTGCTCTTGCCGGGCGAGCCGACGATCGCAGAGTCGTGAAGGATCAAGCATGACGCTCGCCATCACCCTCTCCGCCGTCGCGATGACCGTCATCGTCGGTGTCCGCTATTTACTCGTCTCGGGCGCGTTCGCGTGGATTACGGTCCGCAAGCATCCGGGGCTGTACCTCGGGCTGGACCCGCAGGTCCGTCGCGAGATTATCTGGAGCCTAGCGTCTGCAGCGCTCTACGGGATCCCGGCCGGCGTGGTCGCGTGGGGATGGCGGCACCATGGCTGGACGCAGGTGTACTCCGACATCCACGCCTATCCGCTCTGGTACCTGCCGGTTTCGGTCTTCCTGTATCTGCTGCTGCACGATGCATGGTTCTACTGGACGCACCGCTGGATGCATCGTCCCAAACCGTTCAAGCTGGCGCACGCGCTGCATCATGCCAGCCGTCCGCCGACGGCATGGGCTGCGATGGCGTTTCACCCGATCGAGGCCTTGACCGGCGCGGTGGTCATTCCGTTGCTGGTGTTCTTCGTTCCGATCCATATCGCCGGTCTTGGCATCGTACTGACGATCATGACGGTGATGGGGGTCACGAACCACATGGGATGGGAGATCTTCCCGCGGTTCATGTGGACCGGGCCGCTGGGAGCATGGCTGATCACGGCCAGCCATCACCAGCGGCACCACGAACTCTATGGCTGCAACTACGGCCTGTATTTCCGACATTGGGACCGGTTTTGCCACACCGATCGCGGCGTTGGCGATTTCGCGCGAGAGCACGCCCGCGCCGCACGTCGGGCCGAAGTGGTAAATTCCTAACAGCATCGATGAATGAAGCACCCGTTCGTTGATCAGTTGATCGGTACGTCGCCGGTGACCGCGATCATCGCACCGGTAATGTAGCTTCCCTCCTGCGACGCAAGGAGGACACAGGCCAGAGCAAGCTCGGTTCGGATGTCGGCGCCTTAACGCGCGTAAGCAATGGCGATGGCATTGCCGATGCCAGAATCATCACCGGTGATCAGCGCGACCTTAACCTTCAACAGGCTCCTGCCGACATAGCTTTCCTCGCCGTGGTCGGGTTTGATCTTCATGTTTGCGACAAGCCCCGGGCGCGGCTGCTGCGGTTCGCCGGAAAAACTCGTCGGGAGGGGCTGGTGCGCGGATCACCGGTCCTGGAAAGCGTCCTGTTGTTCGGGTCGCTGAAGGAACGGTCCTTCGATCGTTAAGTCCCGCCAACATAAAAGTCCGTTGCCGATGACTTATCTGTCGTCGAGGCCGATGCAATCAGCGGATATCGGCGCGGCGGGTGGGGGCGTGAAAGTCCGCGGGCTTGTCGGCGATCCAGCGCAGGAAGCGACTGATGTCCGGGCGCGCTTTCAAGACATCGAGATCCGCAAACGTCGTCGCAAGATCCTGATTCGAGACGCTGGCATGGATGATCCGATGACAGATCGGATGAACCGGGATGACCTCCGTACCACCCCGGCTTTTCGGAATACGGTGATGCCATTCCACCTTTCGTCCCAAGGACCGCTCGCACAGGCCACATCGCCCGAGGTCTTCGGCAGCGATCGTCCGCGCCTCCGCCTCCAACAATCCTGCCATCCGCTTCACACGTCCGCCCATCATTCGAATATGGTGTAGCGTGGGGAAAAGAACACGAGGTACAAAGGCTTATCAGAGGAAGCGTGACATGCTTCGCTGGAGCACGGTCGACCAGAAGTAAGCGAAGCCCCGGGCCTTATGCCGCAGTCGGAACCAGTAGAACCGCTTGATACCGGCATGCGTGGCGACGGGCCGTGTCCAGTCGAAGCGAACGGCAAGAATATCCTCGACGATGGCGCGAAGCGCGCGTCGGTCAGAGACAAGATACTTGGCGTACAGAGCGCCGTCGCCAAAGCTGTAGCCCGCCAGCAATCGTGTCTCGTCGTCGATATGGCGGCGCCCGTGATGATGATCGACGACCATCAGCGGGTCGTAAAGCACCGCAACGCCGAGCCCTGCTGCACGAAACAGGAAATCCGTATCCTCAGCAGACACGAATGGCGCGCCGGCCCCGAACCGTTCGTCGAAGCATCCCGTCAACCGCAGGACATCCGCGGTGAACGCCAGATTTGCCCCCATGATGAACCCGCCCGGAAACCCGCGCGACGGCGCGACCATGGGGTGGTCTTCGAGCTTGATCGTGACGGGGAGATCGGCAGGGTTGCCGAGCAGGATACGGCCCCCGATGATCGCCGGCCCGCTGGCCCTTTCGAATGCGGCACAGACGGCGGCAAAATAGTCTTGATGCAGGACGCAGTCGTCGTCCGTCATCGCGATGATGCGTCCGGTGCAGTGCGCCAGCCCAGCATTGCGCGCGCGGGCGAGCCCGGGATGCGGTTCGTGGGCGAGGTGGACAGGGAAAGCCTGCCCGGCTTGCCACTGCGCCAGTCGCTGCGGCGTGCTGTCGACCGAGCCATTGTCGACCAGGACGACCTCTACGGTCGTGTTTCTGGCATACGTTGCCGCGCGCTCCACGGACTCTAGCGTCGCCACCAGCGACCCGGCGCGATTACGCGTGCAGACGAGCAGGCTGACGTCGATGGCGGCAGTCACCGCACGCCGACGAGTTGCTTGGCAAGAACCATGGCGTGTTCGATCGTCGAGGCCCTCGTCACGATTGCGTCCGGGGCAGGCCAAGCGTCGAGATATGCGGCGATCTTGCCGTAGTCATTGTCGAGAACGACGTGCGAAATGCCGAGCAGGTCGGCGAGGATGTGACCGTGGAGTCGGTCCGTCACGACGACCCGGCCTTGGGCGAGCAACCGCAGTCCACGGTCGACGCGTGCCACGGCTTGGGCTTCGCGTGCTTTGGCGTCGCCGCCGACCGGTAGATCGACGTCATCCTCGAGCCAATCTACGACGGTCGCTGGATCGGCCGTCGGTATCGCATAGCCTTGCCGTTCGTCGTCGGTACGCATCAGCATCAGCACGTCGCATTGCGCCACGTCGCGCGACTGCTCGCCGAGGGCATATGCCGAGTCCGGCGCAAGGTGCGACGGGCAAGCCAGATACTTGCGTGCGAAGCTCAGGCTGCGCGTATCGCGGACGTACAGGACGAAGTCGGGATGCTCGGCGACGAGCGCGGCGAACCGATCTACCTCCGACGGCACGCGAAAATGGATCGACTGCGGTAGCTGCACGACCGGTCGATCGCGGACCTTTGCCAGGATGTCCTCGCGGAATCGCTGGTGATGCGGCCAGATGTCGCCGAGGTTGCCGCCGCCGTGCAGGAACAGCACGCCGTCGGGGCAGGCGCTACGAAAGGCATCGAGATCGAAATCGTGCCAGGTCGAAACGTAACACGGATCGCGCCCTGTTATCGCCCGCAGCATGGCGAGTTCACCGAGCCAGATCGCGCTGTCTCCGACGTTCGCATGGTCCGGAAAGTCGACCAGTGCATAGCGAGAACCAAGCGCGACATGCGTCCGGTATAACGCGGTAAGTAGCGCGCGCTGCTCTCCCAGATGGTCGCTGGCCGTCATGCGCGCCGCCCTTGTTCGTGACCGACCACGTCACGGTACAGGTCCTCGCATCGACCGAGCCACCGATCACGGGTAAAGGCCGTCTTGACCCGCTCGCGTTGCGGAGCGCGGGGACGTTGGACAGCCGCCGTGATCGCATCGGCGAGCGCCGGAACATCACCGGGCGGCGCGAAACACCCTGCCTCGCCGATAATTTCTCGCAGCGCGCCGCGGTCAAAAGCCGCTACCGGCAGACCGCATGCCATCGCCTCGACCGCGACCAAGCCGAATGGTTCGTCCCAGCACGGCGTGAACACGAACACCGACGCACGCCCCATCTCCGATGCCAGTGCCGCTGCATTTAGATGTCCGCCATATCGGATGCTGCCATCCAGCAGCGGCGCGACGTCGGCGTCCCAATAGGCGCGATCCTCGATCGGTCCGAACAGCGTGAGCGGAACGCCGGCTATTCGGGCCGCCTGCGCTGCCAGATGGGGCGCCTTATCGGGCGTCATCCTTCCGCACCAGACCGCGCTGCCATCGCCTTCCGTGACGAACGGCCACGCGTCGGGGTCGATACCGTTGTGGAGTACCGAGGCTTCGCGTGGCGGGCCGTCCGGCCACCAGGCGGCAAGCTGGTGGGCCGAGGTCGCGGTCAGGCGGTTGGTCGGCGTGACGCTGGCATGCACGAACCAGCGCAGCGCGTCGTAGGGCGGGACGTGCAACGAGGTGACGGTCGGGACCGCAGCGGTCCGCGCCGGCTCGAGCGGGAATCGATGCAGGCTATTGTTATGCACTACATCGAAGTTACCGGCAGCGATCCGGTCGCAGGCCGCAGCATAGCCGTCGTCGAGGTGCGCGATCAGCGGCGCGAAGCCGCGGTGCTCGGCGCCCGGAAAGGTGCGTTCGTAATGCCCCGGGATCACGGCATCGATTGTGAAGCGCGGATCGCTGTCACCCGAGGCGAACAGTACCACGTCATGACCACGCGCCTGGAGACCCGCTGCCAGATGCCAGCATTGCGATTCCATCCCGCCAGCAAAGGGTTGGGCAATCGGCTGGCGGACATGGCAGAGGACCGCGATCCTCATTCGGCCGCCGCGGCTCTCTCGCTTGCGGCCAGCCGGTCTTCGAGCAGGCGGATGACGGTCGCGGTATTGGCATAGGGCTGATGGCTCTGCTGGCCGGTCAGCGCGAGATCGGCAGCATCCGGGCGCCGCAGGATGCGGATCGGCCGACCCGGGGTGGGGTCGATTAGGCCCATCAGGCGGAAGGCCTGGAGCCAGTGGCCCATCGTCCGATAGCCCCATTTGGTCTCGAACAGCTCGGCATTGCGCACGACGCTGTCGAGGTGATGCACCGGCGGCATGTGATGCGGATGATATTGGTGATAGGCCAGACCGCCCTTGATCCACGCGATCGCAACGCCGGTCTCGTCGAGCGCCTTGCCGAAGTCAGTATCCTCGCCGCCATAGCCGACATAGCGCTCATCGAAGCCGCCGAGACCTAGGAACGTCGTCCGCCGCATCGCGAAGTTGAGCGACCAGAAACAACGATAGTCGGTGCAGATCTCGATACCATGGGGCGGGGGACCGCGACGGTCCGAATGCTTCACCGCGATCTCGGCGAACCGGTCATACTGCCAGTCGCCGTCGGTCGCCCCGCCCGGCAGGTAAAGGACCTCGCCCATCAACAGCCCGTCGAACGTGTCGAGGAACCCGGCATAATCGGCGATCAGCGTGGGCGTCGGGATGCAGTCCATGTCGAGAAAGACGATGACATCGCCGGTCGCCGCGCGCGCCGCGACGTTACGTGCGGAGGCGAGGGGAAGGGCGTCGGCGACGACCTGCATCTGGCGGATTGGGAACGGCGTCTCGGGGAGGTCGTACAGCTCGTCCTGCATCACCGCGACGATCAGTTCGGTCGGCATCTGCGTTTGCCGCATCAGCCCGCGGACGACGTTGACGAGATGGTCTGGACGCCCCTTGCCCAGGGTAACGACGGAAACTTCGGTCATGATGATGGCTCTGCTTGGAATTGGGGACGCGCGGCGGCGGTGGCCGGTCGATCAGAACGCTTGGAGGGGGTAGAAACGTTCCTCGGCGATCCGTTCGGTCCGCTCGGTCATTGCTTCGACTCCACCGAACTGGAAGCCGAGTTGCGACGTGTACGCGGCACAGGCGGCGATCCGCCGCGCGCGTGTCTTTGGCGTTAGGTGTTCGATCACCGCGGGCATGGCGGCAACGCGGTCTTCGCGATCGGCATAAGGCCAGTCTTCCCATAGCAACACGGTGTGATCGGCACAGGATCGCCGGATCGCCTCCAGAACGACGTAATGGTCGACATGGTTGCCGAGGCACAATGGCCCGAGGAGGAGATCCGGCCGTTCCGCCACGAGAAGCTCAGCCAGCGCCGCCGCGACATCGTCGACGATCCCGTCGTCGGGCAGCCGTGCCGCGAACAGCATCTTTGCCGATGTGTACCCGCGGTGCGGCGCCTCCAGAAACGGCAGATGGATCGCGTGCGCACCAAGCGCTTCGCATGCTGCGTGATCCTCGGCGCGGCGCAGCGCCATATAGTCGACGTCGGTGCCCAGGCCCTTGTCGAGCTGGCACGCGAGCGCGAACCCGGTCGGGTGCGCGACGTTGCCGGTGAAGCAGGTGGCGACGGTGACGTCCCAGCCCTGATCTACGCGCGACGCCAGCAACCCGCCGGCGGAAAAGGCGGCATCGTCCAGATGCGGCGATATCGCGAGCAACTTCATCGATCGCTCACAGCAGATGCGGTTCGCTGCGGAAGCGGCAGGGCGTCACCGGCAGGTCCCTGTCGAAAGCGGCTTGCGGCTGGTTACGCAGGTCGCGGTAGATACCGAGGATCTGCTGCCCGACCGCATCCCAACTATACACCCGGCGGCATTCCTCCAGCGCGGCAGTCGCCAACCGCGTGCGGAGGCTCGTATCGGTGATGACGCGGGTCAGCGAGGCAGCCAGCGCGGGCACGTCGCCGGGATCGGTCAGCATGCCGTTCTCGTGGTCGCGGACGCAGTCAACGACGCCGACGGCGTGGCATGAGACGACCGCGAGGCCGCACGCCATCGCTTCGAGGATGGTGTTAGAGAACCCCTCGGCATAGGTCGGCGACACGAACACGTCGTGCGTGCGGTACAGTTCGGGGACCGCGTCATAATCCGCATAGCCGCTGAACGTCACGCGGTCGGTGAGCCCGAGTTCGGTCGTGAGCGCCTGCGCGGGGTCGACGTCGGGACCGATGCCGGAGATGGTCGCGCGCCATTCGCCGCGCACGTCCGGCAGCGCGTGGAGGAAGTCGAGCACGCCTTTGCGGCGGTCGACGCGACCGTGATAGAGCAGGCGGATCGGACCTTCGGGCGCATCACTGGATGCCGGCGTGAAATGGTCGGTATCGACGGCGCCTGGAACGATCGTGAACCGGTCGAGCGCGGTGCCGAGCCGGTCGTGAACTTCGCCCGCGAAACTGTTGCCGCCGATCAGCAGTGCGCCGGCATAATCGAGCACGCGGACCATCGCGAGCCGGTGTGTTTCGCAGCACGAGCCGACCCAATGCCCGTCACCACCCTGGATCGATACGACGCAGGGCAGGCCGAGGCGGCGGGCCGCGATCATCGTCGCCCAGCCGGTCGGATAGCCATATTGGGCGTGGAGCATGTCGAACGGGTTCACGACGTGATCGCGTGCGATGGCCTCGACGATTGAGTCGATATCGCGCTCGAAATTGCCGTCATCCTGTTCGCCCAGCGCTTCGAGGCCGACGACGCGCACGCCCCGCACCGGTGGCGGGGGGCCGCCGCCGTAAACGCGGGCGCGCGCAGGATCGCCATAATATTGGCTGATCATCGTCACATCGTGGCCCGCCGCGACAAGCTGGCGCAACAGGTTGATCGCGTAGATCGACATGCCCGATATCGCCGGGAAGAAACGGCGCGAGACGAAACAAATTCGCATCAGGTCAGCGCCGTGCGGAGATAGGCGATCGATTCCGGAATAGCTTGATGCGCGCGGGGGCTCTCGCGCGACAGTTCGACGCAGACCAGCTTGTCGAAGCCGATCGACTCCAGCGCGGTGAGGATAGCGGGAATGTCCATGTCGCCCTGGCCGAACGGGAGATGCGTGTGATCGCCGCGGCGCATGTCCTCGACCGCGACGGTGCCGAGACGGTCGGCATAGGCGCGCACCGCGGCGTCGGGGGCGATATCCTGCGTGACGAGGCAGTGACCGGTGTCGAGCGCGAGCCGCAGGTCGGGATGGCGCTCCGCAAGCCATGAATAGTCAGCAACCGTTTCGATCAACATGCCAGGCTCGGGCTCCAGGCTGACCGGAATGCCGGTGCGGGCGGCATGCTCGACGACCTTGCCGAGGCCCGCGTCGAGCCAGTCGAGGGCATCACCATGCGCTACTCCGGGCTTCGGCACGCCGGCCCAGAACGACGCGGTCTCGGCATGCAGAATCGCCGCGACTTCGAGCGCGCGAGCGAGGAACGCGACGCGGCGCTGTCGGCCTTCGGGATCGGCCGTGACCAGCGTCGGTTCATGCTTGTCGCGCGGGTCGAGCAGATAGCGCGCGCCGGTCTCGATGACCGACCCCAGTCCGAGCGACCGCAGCAGCGCGCCGACGCGTTCCGCCTCGCGTGCCCAATCGTCGGCGAAGGGATCAAGGTGGTGATGATCCAGCGTGAGCGCGACGCCGTCATAGCCCGCGTCCGCGATCAGGTGCAGCGCGTCGTCGAGCCGGTGGTTGGCCGCGCCGTTGGTGTTGTAGGCGAACCGCAGCGTCATCGTGCCGCCTCCGTCTCGAGGCTGTGTTCGGACCAGGCGACGTGATGCGCTTCGGGTTCGCGGTAGAGCGGATAGAGCGGGCCGACGATATCGTCCGCAAGGGCGGTATCGAAGAACGGCTGGCCGCCGAGCCGCGCGACTGCTTCCTCTGTGAGGCGGACAGGTCGGCGCGTCGCGCTTTCCTCGCCGCCGAAGCTGACCAGCGGGCTGTCAAGCGCGACCAGCTTGGCGATGTTGCGCTCGCCGATCCGGTAATAGCTCATCGTCTCGACCTCCATGCCCGGCACGATCACCTTGACGACCGCGACGCTGGCATCCGCGGGGGACATGTCGACGTAGAGAATGTCGAAGCCGGCCGCCTCGACGGCTTCCCGCGCCAGTCGCCCGCGCGCGCGTGCATCGGGCACGTCCGCGCGGGGCAGGTCGGCAAAAGCGCGGCGGCTGCGCTCGGCGAGCATCGTGTCGGCGAGCCAGTCCCTGAGCGTCGCTGCATCGACATCGGTCCAGCGCTGCATCTCCGAGAACGCGCGGCTGTCGCTCGATTTGGCGGCACCGCCAGCCTGCGCCATGAACCTATCGATATAGCCGCGCGGCGCGATCGTCTCGGCAAGCGCCATCGGGCCATGCGCGAACGCCTTGCGCGCGCGGCTGGCGGCGTATTCGGCGATCGCCTTGGCCAGCGCCTGCACCGCGTCGGGATGCGCCGCTTCGCCGCACGCGGTCGCCATGATCGGCACCGCGGGCTCGCGCGCATCGACACCAACGCAATAGACGTTGGCGAGGCCGAACTCGTCTGTCGCGAACTTGGGGATCACTCGGACGGCGGCGGCGGCGAACCGGTTGATCAGGTCGCCGATCTCGGCAGGCAGGCTTTCGGGGAGGTCGATCGCGACGCCGCGGTCGAGCGCGCGGAACAGCAAGCCGTTGCCGTCGCGCTGAAGGATCTCGCACAATCCGTGGCCGATCGCCCAGTCGAGGTCCGGCCCCGCGCCCATCCCGTTGGAAATTATCGTCGTGAACGGCACGTAGCCGGGGGCCAGTTCCTTCGCGGAATAAGCGGCGAGGTCGATCGGCACGAGGACGCTCGAGCCGTCCGCCCACCGCCGGGCCTCGACCCAGTCGAGCGGAGTCTCGCGGCCAACCGGGGACCCTGCGGGAAGACACAAGGTGAGCGGGTCAGCGATCCCGCGTTCGCCGCGTTCGCGGACGAGGTCGGCATAGCTGCCATGCGTCTTGCCGCGCGCGGACAAGGTCAGCGTCGGCCAGACCATCTCGGCAATCTCGCCCAACGCGCCCAGGATCGCGGTCTGGTCGGTCGCGCCATAGCCGACGCCGTAAGGCATGATGCCGTCGAGGTCGTTGGTTTTGGGGAACAACGCGACGACCCAAACCGGGATGCCGACGCGGTCGATGCCGTCGATCGGGAACGCGACGATGTCGCCTGCGGGAAACGCATCGAGATACAGGTGGCAGGCCGCGTCCAACTGTTCGGGGAGGCCGGTGATGGTGCGGGTCATAGCGGGATCCTCTTCACGCCCGGGGCACGGGCCAGCGCCTCGTCGAGCACGGCGACGGCAACGTCGCGGCCGACTTCGGGGGCATATTCGAACGGGGTCAGGACGGCATCGAACGCCAGCGGCGCGATCACTGCGCGGTAATGGCGGATCTCGCCATGCGTCAACGGGATGTCCTTGTGGAACGCCTTGTGGCTGGAGATCGCGTGGCTGACGCCCGCGGCGTCCTGGTCGATCTTGAACATGTCGCCGCAGAACAGGCGTTTGCCGACCGCATCGTGGAGCGCCGCCTGACCCTCGTAATGACCGCCCACGTGATGCAGCGTATAGCCCGGCGCGATCTCCAGTACGTCGTCATACGGCGTCGTGACGCGGAACGCCTTGGTCATGCCAAGGTCGTCCTTATGGATCGCGAGCATCTCCGGGTTGCAGTCGCGCTGGAGCTGGAACAGCGCGCCATAGCCATGCGCGTGACTGGCGGCGAGATAGCGGATGCCGCCGAGCCGCGCGATCTGTTCGAGCATCGCGGGCGAATAATAGGGCGCGGCTTCGAAGGCGATGTTGCCACCCTCGCGGACGATCAGCCAGCCGGTGCCCCCGAGTCCGAGGTGCGGGGTCGTGCTGAACGCCCAGAGATCGCCGGCAACCTGTCGCCAACTGCCGTCATGGCTTGCGGCGACCTCCTGTTCGGGGAGGAAGCACCAGCCGTCCTCGGGCAGGTCGTTGCGCGTATCGTTGCACACCGGGCAATCGGCGGGCGCGAAATGGCGCTGCCAGAAACCGCAATGCGCGCAGGCGTACCAGCTCAGAGGCATGATCGCGCCTCGGTATAGGCGGCGTCGAATAGGCGCATCAGCGACAGGTCCCTGTGAATCGAGAAATCATGCGCTTCGCCGCGGACGGCGGCGGCGAACGCGGCAGCCTGCGCGGCGAAGGGCGACAGCGCGGCGTCGAAGGGCAGGGCGGTCTCATTCCCGGTCCGTGCGCAACGCCGGATCACGGTGCCGCCCTCGGTCTGGCCCATCGTGTCGGTCGCGACGAGCAGGCCGTCCTCGCCAAGGATCTCAAGCCGGCGACGGGGCAGCACTTCGGGGCAGTTATACGCGACATGGCTCTGAACCAGGATGCCGCCTGCGGTGCGACCCGAAAGGATGCCGCCATCGTCGACCGGATAGTCGTGGATGCGCCGCTGCAGGTCGATGTGCAGGCGCGCGAGCGGTTCGTCGACCAACATCGCGGCGAGATCGAGGCCGTGGAGGGCGAGGTCGATGACCGCGCCGCCGCCCGCCGCTACCGGATCGGCGCGCCAATTGCAGCCGCTGCCTTCGCTGGACGGCGACCAGCTCGGGTCGACCCAGCAGGCATAGACGATCCGTACCGCGATCGGTCGGCCGATCGTCCCGTCGCGGATCGCCTGCGCCATCGCGCGGTGAGCAGGGTGGTGACGCTGGTCGAACGCAGTACCGTAGAGATGTCCCGTAACCGCCGCACCGATCGTCTCGGCATCGTCCAGCGTCGCGGCGATCGGCTTTTCGCACAGCACCGGCACGCCCGCTGCAACGGCCGCGCGGACCGGGTCGGCGTGAAGATTGTTGGGCGTGGCGACGTAGATGCAGTCGAGCGCGGCATCGGCCAGCATCGCCTCGGCGGTATCATAGGCAAGAATTCCGCCCGACATCGCGCTGGCCTGCGCCATCGGCGAGGGGTCGGCGATCGCGACCAGCGTCCCGCCCGCCGCGGCGATGCCGGGCGCCATATAGTCGCGTGCGACCCAGCCGAAGCCGACGATGCCCCAGCGCATGCTCACCACCGCGCCGGCAGATCGAGGATACGACGGTTCCGCGCCGCATCACCGGTATCCGACATCCATGTTGCAGCTGCGCCATATTCCGAGCGGTAGCGATCGGAGGGCCAGCGCGGGGTGCCGCAATCAAGCAACGGGTTCGGTTGCAGGACCGCATCGGCGGCCGGCATCGCCAGTCCGCCGGTAAGCGCACGCGCAGCGCCACCGTTCGCCTCGACGCGGTCAGTCTCGACGATTGACCACGCCTCGATCTCCGGATCGTCGAACCACGCGGTCGCTGCAGGCGCATCCGTCGTAAGCAACGCCCGCCGCAACTCGCGTTCGTCATACACGACGGCATCTGGAAACAGCGCTGCCCATTCGGATGAAGAGCGTGCCGGTCCCATTGCCCCGCCAGAGACGGCGGCGTTGTGAAGATGGCTTACCGCAAGCACGCCACCGGGTGCGATGGCTTCACGCAATAGCCCGGCGATCCGCGGCTGGTCGGGCAGGAAGTAGAAGGCATCGTGACATGCGACGAAGTCAAACTTCTGCGTTTCCACTGGCCACAGAGCGGCCGCGTCAAACACGACATACTCCGCGGCTGGCGCGACCCAGTATTTTGCGAGCCAGCATTTCGAGAACACGACGTCTGCGCCGACGCACGCGACGCCCCGCGCTGTCAGCTCGCGCAGATAGTGACCAATGCCGCACGCAAGCTCGAACCCGGTACCCGGTTTGCACCAGTGCGCCTCGACCAGCGCGAGCCCGGCGAGGTACGTCGGGTCGCTCCAGCGATGTGCGAAGTAATCCGCCACCGGCCCCATTCGCAACAGCCCCATCGCCGCGCGCAACGTCAGCGTATCACGCTCGCAGACCAGCTGCTTCAGCTCGCCGAGATCGGTCGCGGGGCCGGTCCACCACGCGTCCTGATCGGTCAGCAACGCAACCAGCGCATCGTCCGGGCAGCCTGCGTCGAGATGGTCGAGTGCTACCGCGACCAGCCCCTCGCTGTCGGTCCGCAGATACGGGATGCCATCGACCACCGGCCAGCGCTCGCCGGGTGCGGCCAGCGAATGCGACGTATCCGCGACGAGCGGCCGTCCGGTAACGGGCGAGCGATAGTTCACAGCAGGCCGACGTCCGCCAGAACGCGGTCGTGGAACGTCTTGACCGGGCCGGCATGGACCAGTTCGTAGGTGTGCAGCACTGCGTCCATCGTCGCCGAGGCGGCGCGCAGATGCTGTTCGATCTCCAGCACGCGGTCGAGCACGTCGGCGGCGTGGAACGCGCGCGCCGCCGGCGTCGTGTCGCCGGCGATCGGCGCGATAGCCGCGCGAACCTGCGCCGCGACTGCCGGGTCGAGCATCGCCATCGCCTGTTCGCGCGCTGCGTCGATCACGCGGGCGAGCAGATCGCCGAGCAGCACTTCGCCGGTAAACCCCGCGTCGGGCATCGCCGCATTGTGGAAATGATGCGCCATCGACGCAAGGAACACCTCCGCCGGATTCGCGCCGTAACCGGGCGCCGCGAGTACGCCGTACACTGCGACGATCAGGCAATGCTCGGCATGGTTCTCCGGCGGCTGCAGCAACAGCCGCGGCCGACCCGGACAGGTGACGCCCGCACGCGGTTGTGTTGCAAGCTGCGTGACGAACCGTGGCATTGGCCCGGCCGTCGGCGCACCCTCCGGCAGTGCTCCCCGAAGGTCAGCGGCGAGCGCCGGGTCGATCAACACCGCTACATCGTCAAACCCACGTTCGAGCACAGCGCACGCTTCCGCATCGGTCAGACCAAGCTCAGCCAGCGTGGCGCGGTCGAGGTCACCCAGTCGTGCCGCAGCAAGCGCAGCGGCGACCGTACGACGCATCACCTCGGCCGGCGCCTCGCCCGCCGCCAGCGCCGCCCAGCCGCGCGCAAACAATCGCTCGGCGATCGACCCGTCGCGCTCCGCCGACCGGATCCGCTTCAGGTCGCCGAGCTCGCGCAACAGCGGTAGATGCGCCGCATCGAGCGTCACCGGCGGTCGAGCCAGGTGTCGAGGATCAACTGCTGCTCGCCGAACGCGTGGGTGGGCTCGCCGCCATCGGCGGTCTGCGGCATCTTGAAGAATATCCCCATCTGGTCCTGCACGCCGCCTTCGCCGCGCGTCTGCGCCAGTGCCAGGCAGCGTGCGATCTCAATCGCGAGCGGCGCTGCGAGCACCGAATCCTTGCACAGGAAGTTCAGCTTCAACTGCATCTTCTGGCCGAGAAAGCCGGTCAGGTCGATGTTGTCCCACGCTTCCTTGTTGTCGCCACGCGGCTTGTAGTAATGGATCATGATGATGTGATCCTCGACCGGATAGCCGAGGATCTGGTCCAGCACCGACTTCTTGGTGTCGACCTTGGAGGCGAGGCTCTTGGGATCGTCGAGCGCCAGACCATCCGAATTGCCGAGGATGTTGGTGGAGAACCAGCCGTCGACATGCAGCGCACGATCACGCAGCGCAGGCGCGATCACCGTCTTCAGCAACGTCTGCCCGGTCTTGCCGTCCTTGCCGGCGACCGGTACGCTGCGCTGGCGGGCGAGCTCAGCAAGCGGCGCAACGTCGGCGGCGACCGACGGGGTGAAATTGGCATAGGGCGTGTCGCTGGCGATTGCGGCATAGGCATAGAGCATTGCCGGGCTGATCGCCGCGTCGTCGTCGTCGAGGCCGCGTTCGAAGCCTTCGACGCTGGTCAGCGCGTCCGCACCGAGATCGGCTTTGCGCTCCGTCGAGGCGAGATTGATCATCACCACCCGGTCCAGATTTTGCTCGGTCTTGAACCGAGCTAGGTCGTCCTGGATGTGCTGGACCGCGGCGCGGTGGCCGGGCGCAGCGATCTTATTGGCGCCGTCGATATTCGCACAGAAATCGGTCGACCCAACCGCGGGCCATGGCCGCATGTCCGACAGGCTGGACGCCCCGTTGGCGAGCTCGCTCTCGGTCAGCACGCCGTGCTTCAGCGCGGCGGTCGCGAGATCGTCATGGCTGAGATCCCAGCCGCCGAAATGAAGGTCGCGGTATGCCGCCATGCCCTCGACGTCGCGGCTGGCGAGCGGCAGGCCCGACAGGTCGTTTGACCCCGCACGGATCATCGCGATCCCAGCGGCCGCGGTGGTGGCCACCGCGCCATTCAGTCCGATCACTGCGATCCCGACCCGTTCGCCCATAACTACGTCCTCTCAAAACAGAGGGCGGAGCTAGCCAACCGATAAACAAAGTCCATCGATGTCTGCTGTAATTTAAGCTAAAGTGCTCTGCGAATTACATATGTTGCCGTTTTTGCGGTATGATAACGCCATCCCGGCAGTCACGCCATCTCGTCATGACGCCAAGACCAGTATCACTCCTCCGATAGGCCGCCTTAGCGCCACCTGCCTTTCCAATAGCGGAAGGTCCGTTTTCCCTCCCAACTCGGGCATCCCTGCTTAGTGCGCGGCGAGACTCCGACGACAAATAGCGCGATCAGAACACCGACAGAAAGCGTGAGCGTTTACATGCGGGCTTAGTAAACCCGATTTTTGAAGTTTGCGAATGGCTGTTCATCAGAAGCCCGACAGTCGCGGCCGTCTCTCCAAAAGACGGCTTTGTCCCAATTCTCACCACTCATGCGGCCACGTCGGCAATGATATGACTACATGAACAAACGGCCGAAGTTGGGTGGGCCGAAGGAGCCCGCGAACGTCCGCTACTGGGTCGTAGCGGTTGAAGGGCAGACGATCCCCGTCCGTCCATTTGGCGCCATTCACTTAATGCGCTGGCGTAGTCATAAGCGGACAATCGTTCGCAACCGGATCCGGCGTAGGTATGTCTCTCATTAATCGGTTCGAACTCTCGGTGCCCTTGATCCAAGCGCCGATGGCGGGTGTCGCCACACCTTCGCTGGCGGCAGCGGTCCATACCGTTAGGCGGCGCACAGCACAGGTCGAGCAGATTTCCGGCGTTCTGACAGCCAGGTGGCAAACCGGTCTGCTTCCATCGGTCGCGCAAACCAGAAGCCTTGAGCTTCTTCGCAGCCAAGCTCTTTGAGAATGGCTGCCGCCTCTGCAGTTTCCACGCCCTCTGCGACCACGCGATAGCCAAGCTTATGAGCCAAGCTGATCATCGTTTCCGCAAGTTCGAAGTCTGGGCCTTCCGCGATGGTCAGGTCTCGTATGAACGTCTGATCAATCTTTACGATCTGTGCTGGCAGACGTTGCAGGTAGGCCAGACTGCTATAACCGGTACCGAAGTCATCGATAGCAAGGCAGAAACCTGCATCTCTAAAACTTCGGCATGCGTCGCCCGGTGGCCGATTTAGGCTGCAACAATCTTTCCAAAATATCCAAGGGCGATCGGTTCATGCAGAGATGGAAATTCCGAACCCCGATGTCGCTTCTTGCCAGCGGACGGGTGAGCGTCTGGATTTGAGAGGTGCGATCAGTAAATTAAACGGCCAATACCGGGGCAACTACAGTAGGCAGAGTGCGAAGCTCTAATTTAGCGAGCCGCAGACATACCAGATTTAATGCCCGAGCCTCGATCACTGGCGAGATACAGGCTCGGCGCCGCGCCTGTAGCGAGTACAGCGCGGGAACGCCCCTGCAGTTTTGCATCGTACAGGGCTTTGTCAGCCTCTAGCATCAACGTCGAGAGGTCGAACAACGTATCCGATCTTATGGAAATTCCGACGCTCGCGCCGACTGTAACGGTGGTGCCACCCAACAGGAACGATGTACCGGACAATGTGTCGATGAAGCGCTGCGCGGTTTGACAAGCGGTAGAAGGATCCATCTGATCCGCAAGAATGATAAATTCGTCGCCTCCAATTCGGGCGACGGCGTCGATCGCTGGCGTTACTTGTCTCATTAACTGGCTAACCTCAACCAGCAATTGATCGCCGGCCGCGTGGCCGAGCGTGTCATTGATTGCCTTGAAGCCGTCGAGGTCAATATAAAACAGCGTGGTCCCGCTATTGGCGCAGTCTGAACGATGGGCGACGACGTCTTCGAGACCGGCACGGTTCAGCAGGCGGTCAGCGTGTCCTGCCGCGCGCGACGTCCGTTCTCACGCTCTGATCGCATGGTCTGAACGAGCATTGCATTCAGCCGATAGGCGGCACACGTCATTGCGTAGATATACATGGGTATCTGCAGCGCGGTTGCGAGCATGATCAGTTGGCCGGATAGGATACCAGCGACGGCGCACGGTCCAAGGCTCAGCATTATCATGACCATCACGAGCCTTGGAGCCGAAAAGTTACGAAACGCCACGCCCCCGGTCATGGCCGCTGCGGACAGCACCACAAGAGTGGCAGCTAACCAATCCCCGCTCAAAACAGTGATGAAGCAACCATAGCCTACCGACGCTGCCCAGCACATCGCCGCAAAAATGTAGAGATCAATATGCGCCCTCTTGCCGCTCGTCGCGGCGCGTGACCCTTTGACGAGCAGCGGCAGCCGCAATGCGGCGAGTCCAATTTCTAGCGCCGCCCAGAGGAGGAACGCCGGTGTGGGAATCCGCATGGCCACGATCGATGAGACGAGGATAGTGTTGAACACACCGCCCAGGAAGATCGGGAGGGATCCGTATAATCCTTGAACCAGGGAGGGGCGGATTTCAGGCGGTACCACACCAGCGCACTCGACCAACCAACGCGTGACAGCCCAACGTGGCAGTATGCCATCACTCTGCAGCATCAACGTTACTCCTGAGCCTCCCCCCGGGAGCTCCCCTGTTGAATGCCATTCTGAGGTTAAATTTCGGTCAATCTGGATCGGTGCTGGTATGCTGCGGACCCGTACATCAATGTTTGAAAGCCAAGATGAATGAACGGCGGAAGCCGGGGAGCGCGAAATGGGCGCTGAGCGTCCACAATTGGGTCAACGGCTCGCCGGTCGCGCAGCCATCCGTGACCTGTTAAAGAAGGCCGCTCGTTTCAACGAAGAGGAACGGCAGAGACTAACTATCCATTTGCCCAGCAGAGCACTCCCGCTCCGGTTGGATGAGGTCGAACGATACTGCGGAGCGTAATACTGCTCCGCGATGGGAGCCTAAGGGATGCCCGTTTCCGAATAGCATTGTCAGTAGGCCTAAGTGGCTGGAATTGTGTCGTCGCTCCACGTACCTTCCTCGACGTACCCATCGCCGCCCGTGGTCGATGGCGTTTCGATGTGGATGGGATTAGTGCGGGGGACAAGACCGTCCTTCGAAAGAACTTCAGCCTTCCGATCGGAAACCGACATCCACGACGACGCAAATCATGAGCTTCGCAATTTGAGACTGCTGAGCGAGCATTGCGGCGACGTGTTCGCAACGGTCGGGCCGGACATGAGGTTTCGCTACGTCTCTCCGTCCGTAACGAGGATCTTGGGATGGCCGATAGAGTCCGCGATTGGCCGTGCAGTCACCGATTTCGTCGTGGACGAGGACGTGCCAATTATCGGGGCTGCGACCTCGCAACTTCGCGCCGGACTCATCAGAAGCGCGATCGTCACCGTTCGCGTCAGGCATCAAGACGGAACGATCGTGTGGGCCGAGATCACCTCCCGTCCCATTGGCGAACCCGGTTCGGCTGACCTCGGTGAGCGGGCCGTCGTGATACGGGACGTCACTGAGCGCAAGGCGTTGCAGGATGCCCTGACCTCCATGGCGATGAAGGACGGTTTGACCGGCCTTGCCAATCGCCGTGCCTTCGATATCGCACTTGGGGACGCATGGTCAAAGGTGAGGGCATCGCGAAGTCAGATGTCGCTACTGCTGATCGACGTGGACTTCTTCAAGGAGTTCAATGACGCCTACGGACATCAGACTGGGGACGACTGCCTCCTTGCGATATCAACAGCGCTTCTCGGGCTGCCTCTTGCGGTGCGCGATGTCGTAGCGAGGTATGGCGGCGAAGAACTGGCAGTCATCCTGCACCGCTCCGGCGCCGCGGAGGCGGTGAAAATGGCGGGACTGGCGTGCGACGCGGTGCATCGTCTGCAGCTTCCTCACAGGCGGCCCCCGACGGCCGATGGGATACTGACGATCAGCGTCGGAGCAGCGACCGTTCTTTGGCGAGAAGGCGGGTCTTCAAACATGCCCCACGCCCTTATCGCCTCGGCCGATCGCGCGTTGTACCAAGCCAAGAGCAACGGTCGAAACCGAGTATCGACCGGTCTAGTGCTGGGCGCGTCAGCCTAGCCGGCGGTACAGACCAAAGAGTACACGCATGCTGAACCTGCTGGACCTCATGGAGGCAACGCGTGAATGTTGTTTCTTATCCGGTCGTTTAGTGCGCCAGCATGAAGATGAATGAGTGGGCGAAGTTGGCGAAGACGAAAGCCTCATGAGCGTCCGCTACTGGGTCCAGCTGTCGCAGTCCTTTGGGTTACCCCCGGGGCGGGGCTCGGGTACCTGATCATATGCTTTCAAAATACGATTAGCCCGTGGACCTGAGCCTCGACAATGTTCGTCCTTCTACGGCGCCAACTCGATCAACCTGCGATATCTTGGCGGCGCGGAAGGCCGCGGCAATCGCGTGCTGGTGCTGGTCGACGGGCATCGCTGGGTCGATGCAGTCGGCCAGCGCGGGTTTCGCGACTTCGTGGACCTGAACACGATCCAGCTCGGGACCTTCCGAAGAACCAGACGTACGCCAGTCCTGTTCGCGGCGATGCCGGGAACCCGCCAAGGATACCCGATCCACCAATTATGGTGTAGTTGTGGATCGGCGTCGAAAGCTCTGCCATGGCAAAGTATCGCTAGTTTATTGGAACTACTCGAAAACCTACATGGTAGGGGACTAGATCGGCGCCGATTGGAACCCTTCCCTAACCGACATTTTTCAAAAGATTGCAGTCGGTTGCTTCCCTAGCTGCAGGGGCTCGCTTTCGACGCTGATCCACATGCTGGGACCGCGCCCTTGTGCACCGAGATCACGTCCGAGCATTACGACGAGACCTACGACATCAATGTGAAGGGCACGATCTTCACGGTGCAGAAGGGCTTGAAGCTGATGGGCCAAGGCGGTTCAATCATCCACCGGCTCGACTACCGATGTGATGGGAACGCCTGCGTTCAGCATCTACAGCGCTTCAAAAGCTGCTGTTCGTAACCTCGCGCGAAGCTAGGCACAGGATTTGCGTGGTACGGGTATTCGTATCAATGTTTTGCCGCCAGGACCAACGCTCACCGAGTTGGCGGCCGAGGTTGTCGGTCGCGATGCCATGATCGAGATGGGATCTACCACGCCGATTGGGCATGTCGGCGACCCGTCCGAAGTCGCGGCAGCCGCGGCATTTCTCGCATCGTCGGATAGCAGCTTCATGACAGGCAGCAGGCTGTTCACCGACGGAGGGTTGGCTCAAATCTGACGCACTAAGCCAGCGGGCGAAAAGCCCGCTGGCTTTGAACGCGATACCGGCCAAATTCCCACGCTTAGATGTACTTTACTCGGTCAGGCCTACGAGAACCCGAACAGGCGATCTTCGCCCCGGTACGGACCACCCGCTTTTCCGATTTTACGCCGGCTGCCCATTTCCGCCAGTTGATCCGAAAATCTGGCCCGTCGAATAGCTCAGGGACGGATCGGCTGCGGCAACGTACAGTGCAGCAATCTCAGCTGGCTGGCCGGCGCGCGCCATTGGCGAGTCCTCACCGAAGCTTTTTAACTTCTCCGGCGTCGCCCCGCCGCTAACCTGCAGCGGAGTCCAGAACGGGCCCGGCGCAACTGCGTTCACGCGGATACCGCGACTGGCAAGCTGCTTGGCCATGCTTTTGGTGAAGTTCAGCACCGCGGCACGGGTCAGCGCATAGTCGACGATGTCCGGTGAAGGATTGCCAGCCTGCTCGGAGGACGTGTTGACGATCACCGCGCCAGCACTCATCCGTTCGAGTGCCGCCTTCGTCAGCCAGAACGGCGCGTAGACGTTGGTTTTCATCGTATCGTCGAAATCCTGGCTCGAGATATCGGCGATACCCGGACGCGTCTGCTGACGGGCCGCATTGTTGACCAGGATATCGAGCCCGCCAAGCTGTTCGCTGGCTTGCTGCACCAGCCGGCGGCAAAAACGTTCGTCGCGCAGATCCCCTGGAATTGCGACCGCCTTGCGACCCTCGGCCCTGATCAACGCAACGACTTCGCGCGCGTCCGGTTCTTCGGCGGGCAAATAGTTGATTGCAACGTCCGCGCCCTCTCGCGCATACGCAATCGCTGCAGCCCGACCAATGCCACTGTCCCCGCCGGTTATCAGGGCCTTCTTGCCTGCCAGCTTGCCTGAACCCTTGTAGCTTTTCTCGCCGTGATCAGGTCGCGGTGTCATCTTTGACGCAAGACCGGGCCAAGGCTGCCGTTGGACGGGGTAGGGGGGCTTGGGATACGCTGCGGCTGCCGGTGTCGTCGCGGCATTACTGCCACCGCTTTGCGCTGCAGCGTTTGCGGCCGTCGCGGCGATGGCACCGGCGGTAATGGCTGCCCCCGTCACGAAAGTGCGTCGTGTGGTATCGGTCATGGTCATAGCTCCCGGAATGATCACGACCCCAAGCGCTAAACGATTGCTTCTGTTCCAGTTTCGGCCGCTACGCGCGCCTCGCTTTCTGTGCGCACAATCGAAAAAAACGAATTTTCTTCAAGACGGATGACCGTCTGCGAACGGTATTTGTCCTCCCTAGCTACTCTTGCGACGCCGAACGCGTAAATGAACGAGCTTCTGATGTCGGAATGCATAGAACGTCGCATGCGTCCGCAAGACCGGGTCCTGCAGATCGCTTTGCCGAACATCACTACCGCGTGACGAGCAGTAGCAACCGTGTGCCTTCTCGGATCGTTACATACGCTTAAGGAGAATAGTCATGGCCGCCACACAGGACGAAGAACCGGGCTTTGAGACCGACGTTAACGAGCAGCCGGATAGCAATAAAGGTCCCGGGGACAGCGTCGAAGACAAACATCCGGTTGAAAAGCAAAACTCTCACGATATCGAACAGACTCAAAAGGAAGGAGCCGAAAAAAGAGAAGAAGGCGGCTTGTACTGATTGTTCCACGATGAGTAGCCAAACATATTGACTCTACCCGACAAAGCATTTGTAAACTAATCACATTTGAATCGCCAATGCAGCGCAAATTGGTGGCTCTGACTCACTCGTGTATTTGATTGGTCCTAGTATTGTCATAACAATGAGCCAATTCACGCGCTTGCGCTAAATGGGCAGCAGCGGCCGTCATGCCCTCACGATCCGCGAGAACAAGTGCCGCGTCAATTGCTGCGCAAAGCTCAAGCTGCCCGTTTGCCTGACCGTCTGGCATCATACTTCCCTCCAATGCCAGCTGCCGGCAAAATTGAATTAAATAAAACAATAAATCTATGTTATGGTTCCAAATGATCGGCGATTATGAACGAAGCCAGATGGCCCAAAGCCTTCTTCGCGTTCGTGAAGTCCGTCAGGATAGCTATCCGTCTGAAATTTTTGACGAATTTGCCTGAAATATGCTGCTGCATCTTTTCGTCACCACATCGAATAACAAGATGATGACCGAAAATAGAATGATAGACATGTCTGGAGCATCAATGGCTGTCGGGCGCCGGTGGCTTGCTCATCTGCTCGCTGACGGCCAGATATCTGATCGCGGGGATGGCCAAGATGTTTCGTTTACTCCGAACTCTGTTGCTTGCATGAGAGCATTTCTTGATCGGGCCTGTAATATACATCGGGAAGCGGCCCAGTTTACGAGGTAAAGACATAACCAATTCGCTGGTCTACTAACTAAGGCCCGTCTCCTTCCTCAGCATCGCGTCCGTAAGCGTATTGCCTGCTATCCCCGGCCGCGACCGCAACAACGACATTGCCGACGAAGAACTCGACGATGCCGACAATGCTGCCAAACGCGATCAGCGCCGACGTCGTCACGGGCAGCGCTGCCGTCACCTTACCGATCGCGACTTTCGCCTCCTGGCGGACAAACCGAAGCCGTTCCAACACTGGCTCGAGCGATCGACCTTGATCGACTGCCGCGATCAGATCGCCCAGCGCACGATGCAGCGCCTTCAGCTGCTGCAGCGCTACCGCGCGATCGGCATCGACCGGCCCACCATTGTCGCAAGCGAGTTCCTCATCGTCAATCAGCCGTTGCACGGCTTCCAGGGCAACAGGCGCTAGTGCCTGAATGGAAGCGGCATGCTTGCGTAGGGAAGGGCGCCCGGTCCACGTTGCCGAACTGACGGCATCCGGTCCGCGAACTTCGTCCCAGAGCGCCTTGAATTGCTCACGAACCATCTCACGCCGAAGGGTGCGATCCTTGGTTTCTCGCGCATGGCGTACGAATACCTCAAGACTGGGCTGCGCCGCGACAAAGGCGGGCGCCAACGGCCGCAGGTCGGTCCGTCCAAGCGGACTGGACACCCATCAGCATGCTCGACGACAGCCGATCGCTGTACGCGAACCCCCGGTAGCGCAGAGCACCGGATAAGCTGTGCCGACCGCCTTCAGACAAAAAAAAGGGGCCGCCAAAAGCGACCCTAGAAGTTTTTAGGAGAGGATGCCTGAAAGGCGTTATCTTGATATCCGGCAGACCGGGCAATGGCGATTGCAAACCTGGCTAATCCGGATTGCATTTCATGCACTTGGAGAAAGGTTAAACCAAACTCGTTCCCTGGCCAGCTTGATGACAGCGGCGGTATCTACGAGGCTCGACACTGCGAGGAAACGGTCTGGATCCCACACATTGATCGCATGCCTGACGACAATCGTTCGGATACGCGCAGGTCCGACAGCCCGCCTCCGCGACACATAGCCAGACGCGCTTCGCAGCGTTCCTAGCCGGAACGTTTATCCACATGAGTCTCGAGTCTGACGCTTGACCAAACGGTTTTGGTAACGGAACATAAAGGGAACATGTAGAGTCTAGATATCATGATCAACGCCCTCGAGTCCCTGCCGACCAGCATCGCCCACCTGCGGACAATCGCAACGCCGGTGATGGATCACCGCATCATGCCGTTCGGTATCCCTGCGCTCGACGATCGCCTCGCAAGCAGGGGCCTTCGCGCTGGAGCACTGCACGAGGTCGCCGCACTAAGCTGTTCGATGGTCGACGATGCCGCGGCAACGCTGTTCCTGGCAGGCATCGCCGCGCGAGAGGCGGTCCACACAGGCGGACCGGTGCTGTGGGTGAGCTGTCGCAACGATCTCTATGCCCCTGGCCTCGAACAGGCGGGCCTATCGCCTGCCGACTTGATCCATGCACAACCCCGTGACGATGCGGCCTTGCTCGCGGTCGTCGAAGATGCGGTGCGCGACGGAACGCCGTCGGCGGTGATCGCCGAGGTAAGCCGGATGTCGATGGTGGCGACCCGGCGCCTGCAACTTGTGGCAGCCGATGCCGACATTCCCATTCTAATCCTGCGACGCCGACGTAACCGCGAGCAGGATCCACTCGCCGAACCGTCCGCGGCCTGGACGCGCTGGCGGATCGCCAGTGCGTCCTCCGAGCGCCTGGGGGTTGCCGGCGTCGGCCGATCGCGGTGGCAGGTCGAGGTCGCACGGCAGCGTGGCGGCGAAGCATTTTCGATGATTTTGGAGGGCTGCGATGAGACGGGTTGTCTCGCTGTTCCTGCCGCACTTGGCCATCGAGCGGCTGAGACGGCTGGACCGGCACGCTACGCGGCCGCCTGAGCGGCCCGCCCTTCAGCCTCCCGTCGACGACGATCCCGGTGCGTGCTCCGTACCGCGGGGCGGCGGGTGGCGGCCGGGTGCGCGCTGGGCTCGCGCCGACGTAGCGACCAGGCAAGACGTGGAAGGCCAGATCGCAGCGCTGCCTGCCCATGCAAAGCCGCCTATGCGCGAACTTGGCCGACGCTCGGAAGCGGCGAACAATCCGTTCCACGGACCAGCGCAGGAAGACATTCACGAGAAGGTCGCGGCGACCGTTGCTGCGTTCCACAGGGCGCCGCTTGCGCTGGTCGGCAAGGTTGGCCGGCGCGAAGAGGTCGTGGCCGCCTGCGATGGCGCTGCGGCGTTGGGGATCACTATCGGGATGGCCGCGACCCATGCGCGTGCGCTGGTGTCCGATCTCGACATCCGACCGTCCGAGACGGAGGCGGATGCCGCGATGCTGGATCAGCTCGCGCTACGCGCGGTGCGCCGCTGGTCGCCGATCGCAGCGGCCACGCCGCCCGATGGGCTATGGCTCGACCTGACCGGCTGCGCGCATCTCCATGGCGGCGAAGAACGGTTCTGTCGGCGTCTGCGCGCGTTTTGCCAGCGTGCCGGGTTCACGGCACGCGTGGCGGTGGCGGACACACCGGGCGCCGCCCATGCCGTTGCCCGGTTCGGGTCGGCCGACATCGCGATCGTGCCCACAGGGCGGACGGTCGAAGCACTCAGCGGCCTGCCGGTCGCCGCCTTGCGCCTCGCAGGCACGGCGCTCGTCGCCGCCCGTAAGTTCGGCTTCGAACGCGTGGCCGATCTCCTGCCGGTTGCACGCGGGCCCCTGGCACGTCGGCTCGGGCTGGCGGCGATCACGCGGCTCGATCAGGCCCTCGGGGCGGTCGCCGAACCGATCACGCCGCGGACCGACGAGGTCATGCCGATCGTCGAGCGCCGATTGCTCGAACCGATCGTCACCGCAGACGCAATCGCGCAGGTCATGGAGGATCTGCTTGGTGACATGGCCGAGCTGCTCCGCGCGAAAGGGCTCGGCGTACGATCACTACGGCTCGGCGGGCTACGCGTCGATGGCAGCGAGCAGGTCGTGGCCGTCGGCACCTCACGCCCGACGCGCGAGGTCTCGCACCTGCTGCGGCTCATGAAGCTCAGGATCGAACGTATCGATCCAGGACTGGGGCTCGAGCAATTTTATCTGGCGGCGCCGCACACCGAGCCGCTCGACGCGATCGATCTCGGCGCGGTTCTCGCCGGTGAGGTTCTCGTGCGCGATCCCGCCCGGCTCGTCGATGTCGTTGCCGGCCGCATCGGCGCTGACGCCGTATTTCGGATTGCCCCTGTTGAAAGCCACGTGCCCGAGCGCGCCGTCATGCGCGCCGACCCGGTGGTAGCACCCGCGGGCTGGCCAAAATGGCGACGGCCGACGCGCCTGCTGGCCAGACCCGAACCGCTGTGGGGCGTGATCGCGCTGATGCCCGATCAGCCGCCCCGGCGGTTCGAGTGGCGCGGCCGGCCGCACAAGGTCGTGGCCGGCGACGGCCCCGAGCGGATCCACGGTGAGTGGTGGCGCCGTGACGCGGAAGTGTGGGCGGTGCGTGACTATTACCGCGTCGAAGACGAGACGGGCGGTCGTTACTGGGTGTTCCGGCGTGGCGACGGGTTCGTCGAGGACACCGGCGATCTCAGCTGGTGGATGCACGGCGTGTTCGCATGACCGACTATGTCGAACTCCAGGTCCTCACCCACTTCTCGCTGCTGCGCGGCGCCTCGAGCCCTGAGGAACTGTTCGCGGCTGCAGCGCTGCTCGGCTATCCGTCGGTTGGGGTCAGCGACATCGGCACCGTCGCGGGTGTGGTGCGCGCCTGGGAAGCGCAGAAGGCGACGGGCGTTCGCTCGATCGCCGGCACGCGCGTCAATCTCTCCTGCGGGCGGCAGTTGCTGCTGTACCCGACCAACCGCCCCGCCTGGTCGCGCCTGACGCGCCTGCTGACGGTGGGTAAGAAGCGGGCGGGGAAGGGGGGATGCCTCCTGCACTGGCATGACCTCGAACCCTGGTCGGAGGGCATGATCGCCATCCTGCTGCCGGTTGAGCCGGACGAGGATAATCTGGCAGCGCTCGCCGACCTGAAGACACTCTATGGTCGTCGCGGGTATATGGCGCTGTTTCAGCGGCGCCGGCCGGACGATGCCGTGCGGATCGATGCACTGGCGCGTCAGGCGGGCGGCGCTGGCGTTCGCGCAGTGGTGACGGGTGATGTCCTCTATCACGCGCCCGAAGCGCGGCTGCTGCAGGACGTCGTGACCGCCGTGCGTGAGAAATGCACCGTCGACGAACTCGGCTACCGGCGTGAGGTCAACGCCGACCGTGCACTCAAATCCCCCGACGAGATGGTTCGGCGGTTCAAGGCGTATCCCGATGCTTTGCGCGCGAGCGTCGACATCGCGCGTCTGTGCACCTTCGATCTGGGTGAACTGGCCTATCAGTATCCGCATGAGCGGCTGATCGACGGGCTGACCGCGCAAGAAGCCTTGCAGAAGCTGGCGGAAGACGCTGTCGCTGCCATGTTCAACGGCGCGGTGCCCGATGCCTATACCGAGCAGATCGCTCACGAGATGCGGCTGATCGGAGAGCTCGGCTATGCGCCGTATTTCCTGACCGTCTACGCGATCGTCCGCGAAGCCCGTCGGCGCGGGATCCTCTGCCAGGGCCGCGGTTCGGCCGCCAATTCCTGCGTCTGCTTCGTGCTCGGCGTTACCTCGATCGACCCGATCAAGCACGAGCTGCTGTTCGAGCGGTTCGTATCAGGCGAGCGCCGCGAGCCGCCCGATATCGACGTCGATTTCGAGCATGAACGCCGCGAAGAGATCATCCAGTGGATCTATGAGACCTATGGCCGCAACCACTCGGCATTGACTGCGGTCGTCACGCGCTACCGGGCGCGCGGCGCCGTCCGCGATGTCGGCAAGGCGCTTGGCCTGCCCGAGGACCTGACCTCGTCGTTGGCCGGCCAGGTATGGGGCTGGTCGGCCGAAGGCGTTGGCGAAAAGCAGGTCAACGAGCTGAACCTCGACATCGGCGATCGTCGCCTGCGCCTGACGCTGGAATTGGCGCGCAAGCTGATCGGCGTACCGCGCCATATGAGCCAGCATCCGGGCGGCTTCGTGCTCACTCATGACCGCCTTGACGATCTGGTCCCGATCGAACCCGCCGCGATGGAAGACCGGCAGATCATCGAATGGGACAAGGACGACATCGATGCGCTGAAGTTCATGAAGGTCGACGTGCTGGGTCTCGGCATGCTCGGCTGCATGAACCGCGCCTTCATTATGCTCGAGGCAGACAAGGGGCTGCGGGTTGGCCTGGCCGATCTGCAGGACGATGATCCGGACGTCTACGCGATGATCTCGAAGGCCGACACGCTCGGCACCTTCCAGATCGAAAGCCGCGCGCAGATGTCGATGCTGCCGCGCATGAAGCCGCGGCGCTTCTACGACCTTGTCATCCAGGTCGCGATCGTGCGGCCGGGGCCGATCCAAGGCGACATGGTCCATCCCTATCTGCGTCGGCGCGAAGGGCTGGAAAAGCCGGAATACCCACGGCCCGAGCTGCGCGCAGTGCTGGAAAAGACTCTCGGCGTGCCGCTGTTCCAGGAACAGGCCATGAAGGTCGCGATCGTCGGCGCCGGGTTTACGCCGGCCGAAGCCGACCAGCTGCGCCGCGCCATGGCGACGTTCAAGTTCACGGGCGGCGTGTCGCACTTCAGCGAAAAGCTGATCGGGGGCATGGTCGAGCGCGGCTATCCACGTGAGTTCGCCGAGCGCACCTTCCGCCAGCTCGAGGGGTTCGGGTCTTACGGCTTCCCCGAAAGTCACGCGGCCTCGTTCGCCAAGATCTCCTACGCGTCGTCGTGGATGAAGCATCATCACCCGGACGTGTTCTGCGCGAGTCTGATGAACGCGCAGCCGATGGGCTTCTACGCGCCCGCCCAGATCGTCCGTGATGCGCGTGAGCATGGCGTCGTGGTTCGCCCCCCTTGCGTCAACGCAAGCCGCTGGGACTGTACGCTGGAGCCGTATGGCGGGCGGTACCTCGCCGTACGCCTAGGGCTCCGCCAGATCCGCGGCCTGTCGAACGCAGATGGCGCCAAGATCGTCGGCGCGCGCGAGCTGACCGCGTTCGAGAGCGTGGAAGACGTGTGGCGGCGATCGGGAGTCCAGCGCGCCGCGATCGAGAAGCTCGCCGACGGCGATGCCTTTCATAATTTCGGTGCCGATCGTCGGCATGGCTTGTGGAAGGTGAGGGGGCTCGGCGAAGCACCGCTGCCGCTGTTCGCCGCAGCCGACCGCGCGGATCAGGCCGTCAGCGCGGAAGGGATCGAACCTGAGGTCGAGCTGCGCCCACTGACCGACGGTCGTGAGGTGATTGAGGACTACCGCGCGCTGCAGCTCTCGTTGCGCGCACATCCGCTGACCTTCGTGCGTGATGAACTGGCCAGGCGTGGCGTGACCAAATGCGCGGACCTGGCCACCATCCGCGATGGAAGGCATGTGGAGGTCGCCGGCATCATTCTCGTTCGCCAGAAGCCGGGGTCTGCCAAGGGCGTGCTGTTCATCACGATCGAAGATGAGACCGGCATCGCCAACGGCATTCTGTGGCCCGATCGGTTCGAGCGCCAGCGCCGCACCGTGATGTCCGCGTCGATGATCGGCATGAAGGGCAGGGTGCAGAAGGAGGGCGAGGTCATCCACGTCATCTGCGACCGGATCATCGACCATGGCGATCTACTGCACAGGGTCGGCGAAATGTCGTTCCCGCACCGGACCGGCCGCGGTGACGGCGCGAAACATGCGGGCTCCCCTGACCGCGGCGACAAGGGCTGGAACCCTGCCCCTCGCAACGCTTACTGGCCGCCCCATGCGGACGGCATGGATCCGGAAGCCGTCGTGAAGTTCAAATCTCACGACTTTCATTGATGGCCAAGCTCGTCCGTCATCAGCGCGTTGTCATCGCGCTGTCGGTGCATATCCTGCGCGGCGGTGTCGCGCGCTGCTCTGACGCCCGCGTCGATGTCGTCGAGATCCGGTTGGCGCTGCGCTGTCTGCTGCCGCACTGCCCGGAACGCTGGCCACTCGAACTCTACTGGGACGCCGCAGCCCAAGAGAACGAGATCGGCAGGGCGCAGGGCGTGACCGCGGCATTCAACGGGATCGTTCGCCAGCTGCGGCGCGCCGGCTGTTATGAAGAGGTGACCGAACCGTGAGTATGCGATTACCGCGAGCAGCCATTGCTCGCGTTCCCGACGGCACGCGGATCGTCAGCATCGAGCGCATGTCGCGGGCGTTCACCAAATATCATCTGGATGACGGACGTGCACTGCACCGGTTCAAGATGGAAGAGCCGCATGCGACGCCGCATGACCACCCCTGGAGCTTCGAGACGGAGATCCTTGATGGCGGCTATGTCGAAGAGGTGTTCCACCTGGATCCAAACGGCGGTTGGCACAGCGAGCTGGTCCACCGGCTTCCCGGCAAAACCTATCATGTCGATGCCGCGCACATTCACCGGATCGTCGAACTGCCGACGAGCGAATGCTGGACACTTGTTCGTGCAGGTCCCCACACGCGAGAAACCCGGTTCTGGCGGTTTGGAGACAGGGTTCAGTCTCGGCGCTGGCATGAGCGAAAATGGACACTCCACCTGTGACGAACACGGCATGACGGAGGTTTCGGCGTGTCGTCACACGTGGCAACCGCTACCTAAACTGGAAGAGATCGGCGTGGTTGGCTCGATAAGGGGAATATTGCGGCCTATCCCGGTGGCTGCGTGAGACAGGACGAAAGTGGAGCGGCAGCGCCGCCCCGTCGGTGACGCACAGTGAAATAGAGCGATGGTCCCGGCGCAGCCGGGAGACGCTCGGAGGTCCTCAGCCGGAACCTTCAATATGTCAGATCAGGGTGGTCCTCAGGGTCTTGAGGGCAGGGACCAAAGCGGCGAGCCGCTCAAGCTGGACCACAGCCTGCGCACTCAGTCCAGGCGTCACCGCACGGTCGTAGATCGCCATGCAGGTCTTCTTGCGGAGCCGGGAGTGGTAGACGATCCCATCGAGATCGGTCGTTTCATACAGCGCCTGGCTAAGGGCACGCGCCTCATCGTGGCGCTTGGCGCCGACGATGTCGGTCGAGATGCCAAGCTTAAAACAGGCGTCGCCGCGCAGCGTCAGCAGCCGGAGCGGCCGAGTCGCCGAAACCGCACACACGCCCCAATCGGCGATGTCCGACTGCGCCAGCTCGCGGAAGGCCTTTCCCTCGAAACGGTCACGGATGATCGCTTCGGCGAGGCAAGTCGCGAGATCCTCGGCAATATAGAGGATCCTGAAAGCCTTGGTGGGACTGGCAAAGCGGGCTCGCCAAAGCCCATGCCGAGCGGCGTGCTGCGCAGCGACCAGGGCGTGACCCGCAGATAGTCAGCTGGCTCGATCCGGCGGGTCAGCGATGTGAGGATTTTCGGATCGAGCACCACCGCTGCCCTATTAGTCGATGTCTCGGTGGAAGTCCCGCAAGGCGATGACACTGACCTTATCCTGCTGCGTGGCGTGCAAGGCCGCCAGCGGTGTTTCTCCGTCTAGCGCGCTATGCGGCTGCCGCATCCAGAGCCATGCTGATCGCGCGTCCGGCGCGACCGCCAGGACGTCGGCGATGCCCTGGAGGGGACGGCCGTCGATGAACTGCTCGAGTGGATAGGCCAGCTTGCGCTGTCCGCGAAGCAGACCGATGATCGCGCCTTGCTTGTACCAGGTGTTGAGCGTCGTTCGCTTGACGCCGATCTGCGCCTCGATGTCGCTCGCACCACCCACTGGTCCCGCCCAGTCCTCGATCGCTTTTGGGGCCGCATAAGCGGCGACACGGGCGCGCCCTTCGCTAAGGCTGATCACCTCACCAAGACCGCTGCCTCGCGTCTGCTCGACAGGCTCGCCTTTCACCGTAGCAGCCGGCGTGAACTGGAGAGCGACCTGTTCTAGCGCAGCGCGCAGCTTATGCTCGCGCGCGACACCGCGCAGATCGACTGCAGGAAAGCCCGACATGACGTCCACTGCGATCGAGACGATCCGGGCCATGGTCTTGATCTCGGCGGCCGGGGCTTGCGGATTGCGTCCACGTAGGACTGCCTGCATCTCGACCACATCCAACGTCAACGCTGCTTCATTCATGATCGCCTCCCAATTAATTGAATAGATAGTGCAGATTGACCGGATTGTCCAGCCCCCACCGGACTTGAGCAACTAACCTGTACGAGCCCTAAAACGGTACCCATCCTCCGCTCGCACGACGAGCGCTGCGGCTGGCCGCCCTGTTCAACGGGAAGCGCCAGCAATGGCCACGGCCTGAACGGATTGAGCCGGACCAGCCGCTCCGTGAGGAGGTCGGTAGCCTCCTGCGGCAAAGCCGCGCGGGGCGAAGGCCGCTGACGCGACACCAAGCGAAATGCGGTTGCCGGTCGACGGCATCCAGGAACGGCCGGTCTCGCGAATGTAATGCGCCGCTGCAGTGTCACGCATATGTTCGTGGCAGGTGGCGGCTTCCTCTGAAATCGCTCAACTCAATTTTCGGTCGGGCTCTTAGGCTTTTCAATGAAAAATCCCGGGAGTTTTACCGCCTTTGGCTGATGCAACCGGGCGGGTTTCGTATCGTGACGGCTTGAAATTGCGATTTACCGTAGGCTGGTTCAATCAAGTTCCCGCGTGCCGAAACCAACGTCTATCGCTTTTTATCGCGCCTTGCCGTTTACCTAGCTGCAACCATCTTCGCTTATCTGCTCGGGGCGCTGCATTCGTCGGCAAGGGTCTCCTGCTAAGCCATGATCAATCTCCCGCATCTGAACCCGCGCTTATATGCGCTCCGAGTGCTTCGAAGGCTTCACCAGGACGTACGGGGTAACGTCCTCACGCTGACAGCCTTCTATATCATGATCCTGTTGGCCGTTATCGGCTCGGGTGTCGATATGGGGCGTGCATACGCGGCCAGAACGACGCTTCAGAACGCGTGTGATGCAGCAGTTCTTGCAGGCCGTCGTGCTATGACCAGCGGTTCGATCGACAGTGCCGTAACTGCCGAGACGCAGAAGTTCTTTAACTTCAACTTTCCGCAGGGAACATTTGGGACGACCCCCTTCACCCCGGTGATCACCAGTACCAGCGGATCAAGTCAGACCGTTGTGCTGAATGCTGAATCGACTACCCCAGTTACCATCATGAGGATTTTTGGCTTCAACTCCATCCCGATCCGCGTCACATGCAACGCAAAGCAGGACTTCGTGAGTACCGACGTTGTGCTGGTTTTGGACACGACGGGATCGATGCGTGACAAGGCGACATCGACCGATGCGGACACGAAGATCGTCGCGCTTCGGAAGGCCGTTCTGGCACTTTACGATCAACTCGCGACCGTGCAGACAAACCTTCAGGCAGCCGGCATGCGACTTCGCTACGGCGTCGTCCCCTATGCCAGTACAGTAAACGTAGGTGGTGCGATCCGGGCTGCGAACACGTCCTACATGGTTTCGCAGGCAACTTATCAGACCCGCACGCAGACCTATGCCTACACGAGTCAGCAGACGTGCAACGCGCGATACGGAACGTGGGATTATGGCAGCGGCCTCTGCGAATACTTTAGCTACGGCGCCCGCAAGATGGACGTTGGCCCTTACCTGAACGGCCAGATCGTTCGTATTGCGGGACGTGACGGGGACGCCAATGCGAAGGTGGGCACATCCGATGCCAGTAGGTCGAACAGTGGCAGAACGCCCATTGCCGACTACTATACCCCCAGCCGCTACTCCACGGCTTGGGCCGGCTGCACAGAGGAGCGGCAAACATCAGAAATGGCCGCAAATGCGACGAGCATTGATCCGGGTGCGTACGACCTCGACATAGATCTCATACCGAATTCTGACGAGACGCGTTGGCGCCCCTACTGGCCGGAAGTCGAGTATCTTCCCTACGATTGGGGCGGGAGTTCGGAAATTCGCAAGCCTCAGGTTGCTTGTCCCGCTCCCGCGGCCCCGATGACTGCGTGGACGCGAGAAGCGCTTTCAAGCTATCTGAACACGCTGACCCCCGACGGGGGGACGTATCATGACTTCGGTATGATGTGGGGCGCGCGCTGGGCTTCTTCACGAGGTATATTCGGAAGCAACAATCCGGACACATACAATAATATGCCAGTTAAGAAGTACATCATTTTCATGACTGATGGCCTCTTCGATACCGGATATTCAAGCCTCTATTCCGGATACGGTATCGAGCAACTCGATGCACGGGTCACGCCGGGCGGGAGCAGCTCCAACGAGGACGATCAGCTTGCGCGTCACAAGCAGCGGTTCGGTCTGCTGTGCTCCAAGGCGAAGACGATGGGCTACTCGGTCTGGGTGGTAGGCTTTGCGCAGCAACTCGATACGAGTCTAAAAAATTGCGCGAGCAACGTCGGCCAGGCATCGACCTCCGCCAACTCCGATGCGTTGCTGGCTAAGTTCGTCGAGATCGGCAAAAACATTGGCGCCCTTCGATTGACACAATGAAGACGTCGGTACGCGACATGTTTGAGCAAGAGAAAAAAACATCCGTGGGATGAGACGGTGATGAAGATCGTTCACGATGGATCAGAGCCCAGGGCCTCAGGCAACCTCACCCTAGACGCCTCAGGACACTTCCTCCGCTCAAAGACTGCAACAGTAAACTTCACATTGGCGGAGGCCAAGATCGTCATTGCTTTGGTTGATGCCGATGCATCCGGCCTAAGTATTCTAGATATGGTTATATTGCTTAATCACGACGTATCAGAAAGATCTATCCATGTATGTAGAATGCACATATCAAAGATTCGTCAGAAAATACATTTGATAGGTGAGGAGCAGATCTCATTGAGTCTGGACAAAGCTCGACAGCGCTACGCTTTTGTCGCCCCGAAACCTTAGCGGCGTCACCGACCTCGCATCCAGGACCGGCGCAATTTCGGCGGCCTCGTTCCAATGCTATCGTTCGCCGCTGAGCAATCGCTTTGGCTGTTGCAGCAGGCGCTCCACGACGTTCGATGACGAGTTATTAAGGCCTGATTGTTAGGGAGCTAGGATGTCTCTGGTTCTAACCTCATCTTGCCCCCTCCGGCCATGCATTGGTACCAAGACTATCCGCGGCCATGGCGTGATACGCGTACCGTCCATGGCATGGGCCTGGACGTCGGAACGTGCACAGTGATGACGTTCAGAATACGCGGTTTCAAGAATCTACGCCAGGATGAGCGTGGCGCGACCTTGGTGGAATTTGCCATCGTAGCGATGCCGCTCATCATCATGATGATGGCAATGCTTGGTCTCGGCTTTCGCCAATACATCAGCATTCAGCTCGCCGGCGCGATAGATCAGTCTGCGAGGCAAGTTACCGTAGGAACGACGACGACTGTCGCAACGATCAAGGCGTCGATAACATCGCAAATCAGAGCTATTCTACCCGGTGCAACGGTCAACGTCGTACCATCCAGCTATGACGCATTCTCCAAAGTCGGTAAGCCGGAACCAATAACGACCGATACAGCGCCTATCGGCGTTTACAACAAGGGCGACTGCTTCGAAGATGAGAATGGCAACGGTGTTTGGGACGCCGACTCAGGCCTGAACGGAACCGGCGGGTCTGACGACATCGTCTACTACACCGCTACCGTCACATATCCGGAAATTGTTCCGATGCGGAAATTGCTAGGCTGGTCGGCGACCGAGACGGTCACCGCTACCGCTATGATGAAGAACCAGCCTTACGCATCCCAGGCCGATCCTGCAGTGATATGTTCTTAATGTCCGAACTGCCGAGAAACTTAGCTCGTGTCGTTCACGATAATCGCGGGCTTGCGCTCATTGAGTTTGCCATCGTTACCCCGGTCCTGCTTCTCCTAGGGTTGGGCGGACTTGAACTCGCAAACTACGTTAGCGCTAATCTGCGGATTTCACAGATCGCGATGACGGTCGCTGACAACGCTGGGAGAGTCCGAACCTCGATTGACGAGGCCGACATCAACGAACTTATGGTCGGTGCCAAGAAGATCGGCGAGCCTATTGGCTTTGCAGCAAACGGACGGATAATCCTGTCGGACCTTGAGCAGAGAACCAATGTTACCGGTGGAGCAGGAAGCACCTCCTCTACTAACCCGAATGGCTACCGGCAGTGGGTTCGTTGGCAGAGATGCGCAGGCGCACTAAAAGTTGTATCAAGCTACGGATTTCCGCTCGACGTTAATGGGGCGGCGGTTACCGATATTGGCAGCACCGTGAATGACGATCATGGGGCCGTAGAGACTAAGTCACTCATATCGGGCATGGGTCCATCAACAAACTTGATCTCTGCTTCGACCGGTACCGCTGTCATGGTCGCCGAAGTAGTGTACGTATATCAACCGATTGTGCCGATAAATTATCTGGGCAACCTTACGATTAAACGGCTCCAAGCATTCAATGTCCGACAAAGGACTTCATACTCGCTGCGTAACGACGGCGCGCGAAGCGGAACGTCCCGCTCGGACTGTCGGCTAAACCTGACCTCCATTCCAGCCTAACGGGGAAGACCGGACGTTGAAACGCCTTTAACCAAGGTCTGCTGACGGTTCATTGATCGAGCGGGTTTGACTACCTTAGGCCCATCGACGCCAACACCAAGATCCATGCAGAGGCTTCTGCCGGTATCACGCCTGTTGAATACTGTCGCCTGAGCAAGCTCGCACGCCAGTGCGTCCGACAAGCTTAGGTATTCGCGGATGACCGTTTCAACGTTTCAACCGCGGCACCTTCAATTGCAAATAGGCAGCTTGTCATTCCCCAAATCGGCGAATGAACCCATGCTCGCACATGGGAAGATGCCGCGAAGCCGGAGCGTCCGCAACTGATGCCGTGGACGGCACTCCACCCACGGCGGATTCGGAGTTAATCTGCTCAGTTCGAATGGAGGAGAAGTACCATGTCGGATATTCGGATTATCGGGTTGGATATCCTCGACGTTCCGTTCGGCCTGCTTGTGGGCGATCGGCTCGACAACGGCGATTTCGTGCGCCGCGTCCCGTACCGACATGCGTCGATCGAATGGCTCCTGGTCGCGGCCCCGTTCAAGGGAGCGCCGGACGATCTCCTCAAGAGGGTCGGCATACTTGTAGCGCTCGACCTGACTGGCGAGCTTGTACTTGAGTTCCTAATCCTCGCGTGTCGTCGCGGTCATCGCGTCGGCCATGCTGAGGCCGGGGTTGCGGAGCTGGATCACGCCCATGTCGCGCGCGATATAAAGTTCTACCCAAGGCGGGAGAGATGCCCGAAAAGGCCCCGTTTGTTGCCAAGCCGTTTAACAAGCAGGTGGTGCATGGCCATTTGCGCGAAATGCTGCCTGACAGCAAATTACCGGAACCGCTGAAAAGGCGGTTTAGTGCCACCATTGCTTTAAACTGTAATAGCGATCGAGATAGTGAGGGGAGGCGATCGCGCCTCCCCTGGTTTGGGTTCAAGCCTCTTCGGCAACCTTGGGGGCACGCGGCTTCCGCGCAGCCGTGGCCTCGTCAGCGGGCATTTGCACGGTCTGGCCAGGCTTGCGACCAAGGCCGATGGATTTTGCCATGGTCCGACGCGCCTCCGAATAAGACGGCGCTACCATCGGATAATCTGATTTGAGGTTATAGCGCGCGCGGTATTCCTCGGGGGTCAGTCCATTGGTCGAGAGATGGCGACGGAGTGTCTTGTACGGCTTGCCATCGATCATCGATATGATGTGATCTGGCGACGAGAGCGATTTGCGCGCTGTGACGGCAGGCTCGAAGGTTTGCGTCGGCTCTTCGGCTGTTGCCGGAGCCGCTGTACCCGACAATTGCGCTACAGCTGCATGCATCGAAATCAGAAACGCAGGGACGTCATCCGCGCTGGTTCGGGTGTTTGGATTTGCCAGCCACGCGGCGGTCAGTTCGGCAGCCAGCTCAACTGCGCTGATGTCATCGCTCATCAAAATCTCATTTTTTGTCCGGGGAGGGGGCAAGTAGATTCGATCCGGATCATTTTCAATGGTCCAGGCACTGTTGCTGCTTAGCTGATAGCGAATCCAGATGCCCTCAAGGCATTCAGGTGAAGTGGTGACTTTTGATATATACGCGGGCCCCCTTGGCGGTAGGTTTTGGTCGAACGTGATCACCTATTGATCGGATGCGTTCATCGTTCTCGACGACCCAAGCATGAAACTCCAGATCATCGAGAATTCTACCGGCCGCTGTCTCGACGGCCTGCCGCGTCACGACAAGAATGTACCGAACGCCATCCGCGAGAGCAGGTACTGTACAGGTCTCTGATGTGAACATTGGGGTGTACCGATCTGTTGCTGCAACAGATACGCTGATCGATGCAGCAGAGATGCAGACGGTGTTGAGCCTATGCAACGGCGCTGCCAGTATATTGGCCATGCTTTTTGAACCTTCAGGCCATGACATTTGAGGTCTTAGCTGTCCGTCAGAATCCGGGGCAGGACAAGTCTAATTTTTCTGCCGTTAAAAGTCGGTCTGTCGCAGCGATAAGAAGTCTATCTGCAGGGCGTTGCGTTCTGGGCGCGTTCTGACGACGCGCTGGCGCCCGAGTTCACATCTCTCTTAGTGGGCCCACTTCAAAAGCCCATTTGCTCTTTCCGGCGTCTTTGGCGCGGTACATGGTTTGATCGGCTACGCGCAGTGTCTCCGCCACGTCTACGCCTGTCGCCGCTCCCAAACTGCAGGTAGCGCCATAATCTGCCTGACTGAGCGCAGCCATGACGGCGTCGTGGATTTTACGGCTTTTCCTTTCTGCGGATACCGTGTCGCGAACGGCAAGGCAGAATGCAAATTCGTCGCCGCCCAGGCGGGCGGTCACGTCATAGGGCCGGACGGCCGAGAGAAGGGCATCTGCCACGATACTCAGAACATCGTCTCCTGCGGCGTGGCCATAGCGGTCGTTGATCGACTTGAAATCGTCCACATCGATCAGCCCACACAGGAGTATCCGATTATCCCGTGCACTAGCCAGTTCCAGGCTGCTGCACTCCCTTTTGAACGCCCGACGATTACCTAGCCCGGTCAGGGGGTCGATCTGGGCGTTTGCCCGCTCCTGATCGAAGGTTCGGCGGAAAGCTCCGACGAACAGAATGATAAACATCACGCCGAAGACCCTTACGCCAACATTCCAGGCGGCGGTCGACGTTGAAACGGTCGAGGCCTGCGCGGTTAGGCCATCACCAAAGCCGTTGAGCTGCAGGGTTATGGCGACCACGATGAGGCCGAATACGAGACCGGCAATCCTGCCAAGGCACCATACGGTAAAACACAGGGGCACCAGATATACAGCGTTCAGAGAGAGATGTGGTCCTGTCGCATCATCCACGACCAGGACTGCGCTCCACATCAAGGTCAGCCAGACTGCAGCTACAGCCTTGTTCAGATCGGTTGATCTGCGCAGCGCCGCTTCGAGTGGCGACCATTTCGCCGGCGCGTTGCGGCGATCAGGACCGGGAGATGTGCTGAGCTCCGGCGCGGTCTTCAAGGACACCGTGACCTACCCGATGGTACCAGCACGTTTGCTAGAAGCCTTCGTCGACAAGAAACCCTCGATCTCCTACGCATGGTCAGGTGGCCGCACTGTCGCATCCGATGGGTTCATGTGTAGATATCGGCTGTTGAAGCCCCCTTCCGCTACCAACACTTCCCAATCCGGAATAGTCACGCCGCGTCTGCTGTGAACAATCAGGCTATCGTTCACAAGACCTTTCAAGATCCTGTTGACATGTACGGCGGTCAAACCAAGGGTATCGGCGAGTTGCTCCTGCGTCATCGGCAGTTCGTATGCCTGACCGGGCGGCAGGCCGTGTTTGTCGAGCCTGAAAGCGAATTCGCACAGCAAATGGGCCAGGCGCGTGCGCGCGTCGCGACGTCCGATACCAAGCAACCATTCCCGCGACATCGATAACTCCACGATCGTTGTCACAATGAGCGCGTGTGCGACCGAGGGGCGTTCCGCCGCGAGCTGGCGCAGCGCCTTGTGGGGTATTGTCACGACCTCACACCGTGTCAGGGCCTGCACATTATTGTCTGCAGTGGCGAGGTGCAGCTGTTGCAGATCGTAGATCTCGCCGGGGATATGGATCGAGACGATCTGGCGTAGGCCTTCCACGCTGATTTTATGGCGGAAGGCGAGACCCGAAACCAACATGCCGCAATGGTCAGGCGTATCGCCGTCTCGAAGCAAATAACTGCCGGCTTCGAAAAAGCGTGACGCGTACGGTAGTTCGAGCAGGCTGCCCCGATCTTCCACCGAGATAGGTGCGTGGAGCGCAAGTTTGTCGACCATGCAAACGAGCGGACTGATGTTGGCTATGCTCATGATCGATCCCACCAAATGCAAGGCGGGATCGCGTGCACTCTATATGATGATAACGGTATTAAACTTTGCCTTGAATTAATCTACCATAATGCAACAAATTTAAATATTGATTAATAAGCTTCAAACAGTTAATTCAAGCCTCTGTAAACAAGTCGTTCTGATAACATAATTCGATGCAAAAACCTATGTTCTCGATATCAAATTAACATCTGTTGGTAATAATTACGGGTGTTGTTGCCGGCCCCTCTCTTTGACTGACCGTTCTCAGAACTTGAATTCCTGCTTGAGTCGACCGCAGAGTTCCTGTCGCTCGAAGCGCTTGACGGGATTGCTGACCTACGTGCTAAACAGCACCGGATCAGTAGTCTTGCGTACGCCTCCGGTAGACCCGGGGTGGTTCAATATCGCTATGTCTCGGCTTCAGAACCGGAGGATGGCTCAGCACCAACCGACTGCTTAGGGTGTCATTTCGCCCTTAGCCGGAACAGAGTCCAATTATTGCACAATAAGCTTACTTATGCCATAGCAATTAGACCGTCGGCCTGGCCTCACCGACCCTCGTCGATGCGGTGATGATCAAGAGTGAGGCTCAAAGCGGTTCAGGGAAATTAGTCGGCTGATGGATATCGCCAAATTTGATGCACGATATCCGACACCGGGGCACGCTGCCGCAGCGGAACGACGGGAACGATTGCCTGCCTGCGATCGGGCGCGCTTCGACTATCTTCGAGGGTGCCGAGAACGGGCACTGCGGGCCCTGAAAATTGCCGAAAACGATGACGACCGATCTTACAATCGCGAATCCATAGAAATGGTCGATCGCGGAATTGCGAAGCTTGAACGCCGCTGGAGATGAAGCGAACCAATGCTTCTGCTGTGGAGCCATAAGGTCGTTTGATGTTAAAATCGGTAGCCCGCAGGCCTGCAGTGTCGGGCGTAAGCGACGTCCTGAACGACGATCAGGCAGTTGAAACCTGCCGCCAAATTAACCGGGCAGTTAAGGCCATAAAACAAATTGGGTCGTAATAACGATTGGCCACCAACACCCGAACTGGCTGTGGACGGCTTACATGCTTGGCCAAAACGATTTTCTTGCGACAAAATCAACAGTTACGCGTTAATGGAATCAGTCGCGACGGATGGTCCTTTAACGTGCTCATCACACGCATTCGTCGCGACATTGCATATCGTTTTAGTTTAATTTATCGCTTAGTTGTCGCGGCAGGTTGAGCTTTCCCAGGGCGCCTCCCTGCCGCGACGCATCCCAGATCAGCTCCCGGACGTCGCCTTGATTGTGGCTGTTACGGCCTCTGCCTGCTTCAACGCCGCCAGTTGCTCCGCTGCCGTTGCTGCATACCGCGCTGCCAGTAGACCGCGTTCCGCCAGCGACGTCGCCAAGCGCACGCGCGCTGCGTTCCGGAGACAGGAACGGAAGCACGAGTTCGGCCGTCGACGCGATCCGGTCATAAGCGGCCTGAGCTCGATCGATCGCGGATCCGATATGCGCAGCTTGCCCGGTCGAGATCGTCGCGCAGCTAGCGAGCATCGACGGCGCGCATAGCGCCGTGGACAGCAATTTGTTCATAGCGATCTTTTCGAAGATTCTGCCTGATCCTCAGGCGGGGGCGTTTGGGCCGGTCAGGCAAAGGCGCAGTTCGCGCAGTTCGCGCAGTTCGCGACTTCAATGGATGGTAAAGAAACGACAGCGCGATTTGTCGGGCGAAAGCGTAGGGAAAAGTTCTCTGTGGGGGGTGACTATGTTTGGCAGCGATGTGAAAGTTTGGACGCCCCACATAGGGTTATCGTCCGCGTCCCAAGTATATCTCTTCAATGGGAACGGCTTTGAGCCTCTTTCACTGACATCGGCGCCCGTAGCTCATCGGGAGCGGCGGAATGACCGCCCTTCGGTCGATGCCGCGCGCACTGATTCATCGCCAGCCTCCCGCGATTAGCGCCTCCTGAAACGACATCGCCAACCCTACCACTTTTTCGGCGCGATCAATCCCGTTGATGATCCGTCGCGCCGAGGTGAACTGCTGCGAGGTTGCGACGCCCTGGCAGGCACGTAGCGTGCGAACTTATGCCGCCCGACCTTATCGCCAGCGAACCAATTCTCGGGCATCCCCCGGGCCATGATGCGCGCGGAGATCTCGGTCTCGAGCGCACGGTCGAAGTAGGCGAGTAGCGCCCCCTTTAGCCCGAGTTGGGCGTCCGCGATCTCGTAGCTGCCGTCCCACGTCAGCTGGACGTCGCCGCTGTTCGACCGCTCCTGGACGGTCAGCGCGGCGAGCGCCCGGTAAGCATCGCCTCGCACGTCAACACCAGCTAGCCGCCGCTCTCGCCGCGGGCGAGAGCGCGCGAATCCGCCACCCGTCACGCCCCACCGTTTTCAGCGATTGTAGAGCGGCCCTTCGACAGGCTCAGGACAGGCTTTTTGCTGGCCGTAGTGCTGGGTGCATCACGCTAGCGCAGCCATTGCGGTTCACGAAAACGATGCCGCTCAATACCCGCCGGTCGTCAATTCACGGCTTGCCATGGCTCGTTGGGAAATATGGCCGCAGGCGCGCCATCTGCTCCTCCGCCAACCCGTACAGGTCGCTCATCCTCAGTCCCCTCACGGAGCCTGAATCATCTGTGGACGCCTCTTCGGTTGCAAGCGGAGTTTGGAAGTTCTGACACGTAGTCGGATGCTGCCATCTGTCCGGCCTGTAATGCAGCGTAAGCTTCTGGCCCGTATGGGAGTTCGCGGACCGGAACCACATCAGATTAACGTGCTCGAAGCACACTGATTCAGTCTGGTTCTTCCGGCCCCGTCTCGCCGACTGTTGTGCCATACCTTCCTTCGTCCGACTGCGCCCTCCGACGCCTCTAGCCCGCCTTGGCTTACGCCGCAGCCGCGACCGGAGCTCTGTAATCCTCTTGCTTGATCAGCAATGCCCAAACGGTGCGCGTCATCTTGTTGGCGAGCGCGACCGTAACCAGCATACGCGGTTTTCGCGCGAGCATGCTTTCGAGCCATGAGCCCGTCGGTGCTCCGCGCTTGCTCGCCTGAAGCACAACCGCGCCGCTACCGATGATGAGCAGACGCCGCAGCGTTCGTTCTCCCATGCGCGAGATCGCGCCGAGCTTCTGCTTGCCACCGGTCGACATCTGTTTTGGCACTAACCCCAACTAGGCGGCGAAGTCGCGCCCCTTGGCGAAGGTTTCAGCGGGAGGAGCTATCGCCGCAATGGCCGTGGCGGTAATCGGACCATTGCCGGGAATGGTCATCAGCCGGCGCGCTACCTCGTCCTCGCGAGCACGACGCGCAATCTCCTTGTCGAGGACCGCTATTCGCTTGTCGAGTTCGGCCAGCATGTCGACCATCATTGCGAACATCGGTCGCGCCGCCTTGGGCAGCGTTTCCCCGATCTCGCCGTCATCGAGCAGATCCGCCAGCATCGCGAGGTGGGCGGCGCCCTTCGGAGCGACCCAGCCATATTCAGCCAGATGTCCGCGAAGCGCGTTCCCGAGCTGAGTGCGCTGCTTCACTGCGAGATCGCGCGTGCGGAACACCAGCGCGGCCGCCTGCTGTGCCTCGGTCTTCACCGCCACGAACCTCATGCTCCGTCGCTGAGCTGCCTCGCACATCGCCTCAGCATCCACCGCATCGTTTTTATGTCGCTTCACATACGGTTTCACGTACGCTGGCGGGATCAAGTGCACCTCATGGCCCATCGCCGTCAGTTCGCGGGCCCAGTGATGCGCGCCGCCACATGCCTCCAGTGCCACCAGACAGCGTGGCTGCGCCCCAAAAAAGTCGAGCAACTTGCCACAGCGTGATCCTGCGGCTGAACATCGCCCGGCCGGCTGCGTCGGCACCATGCGCGTGAAAAACCTGCTTAGCGATATCAAGACCGATTGTGGTAACCTCTGTCACGTACGCCTCCCTCAGTGGTGCTCAACACCTCCACTATTGCACATCGATGCAGTCGGGGGGCGTCCACCCCATCAGATTGCACGTCTCACACCAATGAGTTCTGACCCTACATAGTGACGAGGCAACAGCCGAGAGAGGCTTGATGGCATGAGACGACATCAAACCAGCCGCCCCGTCCGTTGACGGTTCGACCTGTAGATGTCGCGTCGGATAAAACGCATCGCCGGCCGCTTGCTCCAGTTAGGGAGCATATGACGGCGTAGCCGGCATTCGGAATGCCTTTTTGCGATTTGTTGGATTGTGTTCGTTTGTCACTTCCGGTGTCGTCAGGCTGGTGCGCTGACCGGTTAGGTCGGCTCGATAGTAAAGTAATCATATTAATTTGGTAGTGGTTGCGGATTGTTTTGAGACTCGCGCTCGAGACGATCGATACCCGCGCCCAGCTTGGCAAGCATTTTGCCCAATTGCCCGCCGACCGTCGCTGTGGCGAGCTCGTGGCACGACAGCCCCGCAACCATCGCCGCAACCTCGCCGGTGCGGTCGATCTCTCGCTGTACCACGTCATCGGGCAGGGGGGCCGGACGCATCCAGCGTGGCATGAAGCCCAGCACCCGCTGCGGCAGGGTAGGGCGGTACGCGTTGGAAGTCTGTCGATAGCGCGGTCCCGGCCCGTCCGCATCGACGCGCTTGAACCGGCGCTGACGGACGAGAAAACCGATATCTTCAAGGATATGGAGCGCGCGAGCGATGGTCGCCCGACCAAGGCTCGTCGTCATGGAGAGATGGTCGTAACTGGGGAAGACACGTCCCCGATTGAGACGGGCGAGTGTGAGTATCTCCTCATAGACCCGCACAGCGGCTGCGGTGAGCGTGACGATCCGGCGCTCGGCGGCGGTCAGGACGCGATCGCCGGCGCGGGCCTCGCGGCGCAGCTGGCGGCCTGCATCGAGCGTCCGACGAGCGATCCGCAGCAATTTATCGGTCTCGCCCTTAGCCGGTACCGCGAAGAACAGCTCTTCGAACGTTCCCGCTTCGATGCTGTCGCGCAGCACGAGCGCACCAGTCCGATGCGGCATGCGAGCGCGTCCAGCGCCTGACTGGGCGGTTAGGCGGGTGGTGGCTGCCACACCACGCGAGCCTGTGGGCGCGGCCATGCTCGCGCCCGCCTTGCCGAGCGCCTTCGCGGTCGCCTGGCCCAGGGTAAAAACCGTCATCTTCCATCCCCTTGTCGGGGCTGGGACCAAGGCAAAAAGGGGCGTGGCGCGAAACGCGCATCCTTGAACCGAAGTTCGTGTCCGGCTATATGGAGGGGGTCTGACAGTGACCCCGGATCGACGTTTGGCGACGTCGCTCCATTTAAGCTTGGGATGCCCGGCCTCGTGCCGGGCTTTCCTTTATGGGGTCACAGCCGCTCCATCTTCGGTCGTGCCAGCATCAGCGCCGACATTCCCTATTTTTTGCAGCAAATTCTGGGGAGCGAAAGCACCTACGGTTCGTGCTTTCGAGTATCAAATACGAATTACTTTAAGTTTTTGCGTCGAAAGTTCGTGCTTTCGAGTATCAATTCACCCATTCATTCGTGCTTTCGAGTATGAATTGCTGTGTATGTTCGTGCTTTCGGATATCAATTCCGATGTAAATTCGTGCTTTCGAGTATGAATTCATGGTGCCTCGTTCGAATCGGGCAAATTTGAGTCGCGGCGTGATTCGGAAATCGAGTCGCGCAGGGATTCACGGACGACCTCGCGCGCCGTTTCCGTCGGCGGACCGATCGGCGGGCTCTCGGCAAGCAGCGCCGGACGCCGGGTAATCACGACCTTGACCGGGTTGCTCTTGCGGCCGCGCTTGACGGTGTCGACGACCGCGTCGGGGTCGCTGACGGTCTCGATCAGCTCGAGCCGGTAATCCGGAATCGTGTCGGCACCGGCAATCTGTCGCAATGCCGCACGGAAGTTTGCGAGCGGATTCTGATAGCCGATTTGCAGGCGGAAGGTCGCGAGGTCGATCTCGAACCCGTCGCCATCACCGGTCGAACGGGCGACTTCGTAGATCCGCCGTTCGATCGGACCCAGTTGAAAATATGCCGCGGCATAGTCGAGCACATGCCTATCGAGCAGGATCGCCCGAAACAGCCAGTCGCAGAGCCGTACCTTGACCGCCTTCAACCGCCGTTCGCCGGCACGCGTCTTGTTATAATGCAGCTTTGCCTCTGACAACCATGAGAAAAAGCCTTCCTCGCCTTCGCCACCAGCCTCGATATTGGTCTTGATCTGCGTGCCCTGCAGCCGCTCCAGCGCCTCCGACAGCCGGCCGTAGGAGCGCGCGCTGTGATTGCTACCGGTCACGCTGAACAGATCGTGCGCGGTAAACACGAAATCCTGCGCGACATCTTCGCCCGCCTCGAGCTTGGCGGCCATGAGGCTGGCGATGTAGAGCACGATCTCCTTGTCGTAGATCGTCGCCACGCCACTGGCGCTCGGGCGCACCTCGATCGTCACGGTATCGGTCTGATAGCTGAGCGGTCTCATCCACGCATTCTTGCTGAGTGCGAAGAACGGGAAGGCCATCAGCGATCGCTCGCCGCGGATCTCGCCGTACAAAGGACTGTCGAGCAGGAAGAGCTCGCCCTGGGGGATCCTGGACGGCGTCGTCTTGCCATCCTTGGTGCGCTTTACGGTGGGCGATCGTGTCATTCGCCATTCCTACTCGAAAGCACGAACTTTTGGCATCCCCATCTCCTGTCACACGGGGCAGGGGGGGCGTCTTCACACTCCAGTTCGTGCTTTCGAGTAGAAATTCACCGCGTCCTATGAAGGACATCGACTAAATTCCCGACGTGATCCCTAATCAGCCAGCAACAGGCCGCAAGGTCGACATTTCGAGCTTACGACATGTCGGTATGTCGGTCGTTCGACACGTCACAGTGAAGCAAGGCGGTGTTAGGCCGATTTCGTTGGGGGCGTCCGCCAGATTCCGTACGCCCGATTTTGGTTCCTACCCTGAGCCCGGTTATCGAGCCGAACTTCAACGTCTCCCGTTCACCGACGGTAAGGAACGTCGAGCACCAATCCTGACACTCTAATCAATCGAGATGTAGGGGTGTAGGATTAGCCTATCTGCTGGCTGATCGCTTTTCCAAGGCGTGCGGCACCGCATTACGAACATGCCCGGAACAGGCTGGTAACGAAACGCGAGCATCTTGCTTTTCTTCGAATCTGCAGTGACTCATAGAAGCGGGATGCCGATCCGCCCTGAAAACCGCTGGCCTTATTCGATCGACTGGCCGCAGCTGTCGGACACGATCCGGTTCGGCTGCGCAGGCGCCCGCTGTGAACATTGCGCCCGGCCGCATCGGCGCTTCGTCGTGCACCTCGGTGATGGTCGCTGGTGGGAGGCAGAAACGGGATGCTGGCGCTCGCCGCGGGGCCGACAGGTAGCGGTCATCGATCCCTTCGAACTTGCCAGCGTCTGTACCACCTTATGTCGTCCTTGCCTGCGCGCATCTCGATCATGATTCGGGGCACAATATGCCAGCCAACCTCGCTGCGTTGTGCCAGCGTTGCCACATGCTCCACGATGCGGCCGAGCATCGCTGGCAGCGCTGATGGAACACGTTCCGTCTGCGCGCGCTGCGCGACTTGTATGAAGAACCGCGGCTGACGCACGAGCGCCTCGCGCGCGTGTATCTGTGACCGCCAGGGCAGGGAGGCCACAGTCCAGAAGCTTCAATCCTTCCATCAAAGGGGATCGTTCGAAGCTGACGCCTGCGATCGGCGATACGTCGACGCAGCGCCAGCTTGGTCGGTGCCATACCGTTCCTTCGCGATCCAACCAACGACGCCGAGCTCACGACCCCACGGGATCGCTGGTAGCAGACGGCACGGCAAAGATCTGCTCCGACTGGCCCATACCGCGCGCGCAACTGCCCCGACAGGAGCGCGTCCAGTCGCGTGTCTCGATCGCGTCGACGAGCACGCCTCGCTAATCTGATCAATAATGATCTCTGGTGCGGCGCTGCTCGACATTCCCACCGTCACGCTGCTCGCCGCGCTCGTGGTCTTTGCGCGAATGAGCGGCTGGTCCGGTCGTTGCAGCAAAGCGTGTAGCAGGTGTTTGGCGTATTGCCCGCCTTCACCGCGCTGCGCCAGGAAACGCTTCGCGCCTGCGTCCGTGTGATCATGCTGGAGGTCACGCAGACTGCGGATCTATAGCCGATGGCCCAACTTGACGACATCTCGACAGCTAAAGATCAAGCCATAGTTCGGAGCGCATCGACGGGCACACCGCCCGCCTTCCTGATGGCAATTCCCCGCCTTGGCTTGTGACGACTGGGTAACACGTTAAGCGTCATGGGTATTGCCGCTTTACCGGAGCTTTCGATGCGCCTGACCTTTGCTGCCGCTCTCCTCGTTGCATCCGCGGCGCCGACATCGGCACAGTCGATTCGCCAATATGGCGCCCTCGCGCTTTCGCCTGGGGGCGACCGGATCGCGACGGTCGAGAACAGCGGTGCGCGGGGCGTGGTGACGATCCGCAGCGTCGCCGACGGGCGGGTGCTGCGGACGATCGATCCCTGCGCGACGTGCAGCTATTCGGGGCTGACCTTCACGCCGGGCGGCGATCTGGTCTTTCTGGTGCGCGACGCCACCGCGGGTACCGTGCGACTAACCTATGCCGATGCCAGAACGACGCGCACCGTCGCCACGATCGCTGGCATCGCGCAGACGCCGCGCGTATCGCCCGACGGCAAGCGGATCGCGCTGCTGGTGACGCTGGGCGCCGCCAAGGAATCGGGTGCGACGCAAACGGGCGTACGGATGATCGGCGAGATCGGCGAGAAGAGCGACGAGCAACGCCTCGCGGTGTTCGACATTGCGAAACCGACCACGACGGTGACGCCGCTGTCGCCGGCAGGGCGCTATGTCTACGAATATGCCTGGACGCCGGACGATAGCGGGTTCGTCGCGACGACCGCGCTCGGCAATGGCGACAATAACTGGTGGGTGGCGACGCTCGACGCAATCGATGCGCGGACCGGCGCGGTGCGCTCGATCGCGAAGCCGGCGACGCAGCTCAACCAGCCGCGCGTGTCGCCCGATGGACGGACGGTGGCCTATATCGGCGGGCTGATGAGCGATTTCGGCTCGATTGGCGGCGACGTCTTCACCGTGCCGCTGGCAGGCGGCAGCCCGCGCAATATCACCGCGGGCGCGAAGTCGACCGTGACCACGATCGACTGGACCAAGGCCGGTCTGCGGACGGTGACGCTAGCGGGCGACCAGGTCCAGCTTGGTACGCTGACGCCCGGTCAACCGGTCGTGCCCGGTTTCGCCAAGCCGGCAAGCTTGAGCGCAGGTGACGGTCGCGCGGTATTCTCCGCCGATGGCCGCATCGCCGCGGCCGTGATGCAGGATTATGAGCATGCCCCCGCGATCTATGCGGGACCGATTGGTGCGGTGCGTCAGGTGACGCACGACAACGACGCGGCGCCCGCCCTCGTGAGCGCGCGCAGCGTCAACTGGAAGAACGAGGGATACGACGTGCAGGGCTGGCTGCTCGCGCCTCGGACCCCACCTGCGGGCCCATCTGCGAGCAAGGCGCCGATGATCACGCTCGTTCATGGTGGTCCCTCCGCGGCGTCGATGCCTGGCTATCTGTCCGAGACATCGCTGAACGCTACGCTGCTCAAGGCCGGCTATTACGTCTTTCTTCCCAATCCTCGCGGCAGCTACGGGCAGGGCGAAGCGTTCACCGCCGCCAACAAGCGCGATTTCGGGGGTGGCGACCTGCGCGATATCCTCGCCGGCATTGATGCGGTCGAGCGGATCGCACCGATCGACGACAAACGTCTGGGGCTGGGCGGGTGCAGCTATGGCGGCTTCATGGCGATGTGGGCGAATACGCAGACCGATCGCTTCAAGGGCATCGTCGCGGGCGCCGGTCTGTCGAACTGGGTGAGCTATTACGGCACCAACGGTATCGACCAATGGATGCTGCCGTTCTTCGGCAAGTCGATGTACGACGACATGAAGGCGTATGAGGACGTGTCCGCGATCTACCAGGCCAAGCGCGCAAAGACGCCGACCTTCATCTATGTCGGCGAGCGCGATATCGAGGTGCCACCCACCCAGTCGATCGAATGGTGGCATGCGCTGAAGGACCGCAACGTGCCGGTGAGCCTGGTGATCTACCCCGACGCCGGCCACTGCGTAACGGGACCGGAACAGTCTGCGGACGTGCGCCAACGCGCGATCGCCTGGTATGATCGGTACGTGAAGACCGTGCGCTGAGCAGCACACGCGCGCCGCTCGCTCATCCCCAGCGCCGTCTGGAGATGCCCGACCGCTTCCCGCTTCGCGGCGGGCGTGTGCTGTCGTCGGGGCGCATTGCAAGAGCATGCGGTATCGCTCGAGCCGAGCAGATGATGGCGACCTTCGGTCGCGTCTGCGTGAGTTGGCGCAGCAGCGCCGACGGTTCGGCTATCTGCGGTTGCACATTCTGCTTCGGCGGGAGGGCATCACGATCAACCGCAAGAAGACACAGCGGCTTATCGTGAGGGAGGTCTGACAGTCCGTCGCCAGAAGGGACGAAAGCGCGCCGTCCGCGCGCGGGCACCTGCGCCAGTGCTAGCGCTACCCAACCAGCGCTGAATCCTAGACTTCGTTCGTGACCAGATAGACACAGGGCGGCGGTTCCGTATCCTCAACATCGTCGACGACGTGACACGCCAGCGTTTGCGGACGATGCTCGACACGTCGATATCGGGTAAGCGGGTGGTGCGCGATCTGGGTGACCTGATCGCCGAGCGTGGCGCGCCCAAGATGATCGTCAGCGACCATGGCACCGAGATGACCTCAAACGCTATGCTCGCGTGGTCGGGCGATGTCGGCGTCGAGCGGCACTATATCACTTCGGGCAAACCAACTCAGAACAGGTTCGTCGAGAGCTTCAATGGTCGCATGCGCGACAAGCTGCTCAATGAGACGCTGTTCTTCACGGTCCGCCAGGCGCGCACGATCCTCGCCCGCTGGGTCGAGGACTACAACACCGAGCGGCCACACTCCTCGCTCGGCTACGCCACACCGGCCGCCTTTGCCACCGAACTCAAGAAGCAACGGTCGGTCTCTGGTTGACGCTGGATGAAAGGCGGGGGTCACGTCAACCACGACGATCCAGCCTGTCCGACAGCCGCTCGGGCCGGCTTCGTCACGCACCTTGCAAAGTGCGGTGCAGACGAAAACGCTGCCCGGCGCGCCAGCAGGTGACTACCAAGTACTTCAGTTCCAGACGTGCTTTGCCGACAAGCCTAACGCGGTCAAAACCATCGTGTTCGCTCACGAACAGGCAGGGTTGCGCGTCATCGGGTACTCTCTCCGTTGACTTCCGAGCCCCTTACCGTTGTTTAGCGTCAAACCAGCTTTGCCCTCCCATCAAACAAAATCGAGCATGTCTTGGGCGAAGGCATGCAGGTGCGGCTGAAATGATGGGGCTTGTTGTCATGGCGTCGCCGCTAAAGTTTGCGGCGGCACCCACCATGCAGGAAACGCCGATCCTGCCAGGCCGGTTAATGCACGCCTTCTCTTAGAACCCCTAGCGGTGATACCCGAGGGGAGGCCAGCGTTAACGACAGAACCACGTGGTCGACCAAGGGCGAATTTGGGACGTATTCTAGAACGATCTTTGTTAGCATGTCACGCACCGATGCCGCGTCACCCTTGTCCAGCCGTTCGCACAATGTGCGAATAAGGCCTTTGAGCGTGACGAGATCGTAGAAATCCTCGTGCGATCGCAAAATGCGCGGATGCGCGGTCGGCGTCGGTTCACCGGCGATCAGTAATTCCTCGAACAGCTTCTCACCAGGGCGAAGGCCGTCAACTCGGATTTCTATATCGCCCTCCGGATGGGTTTCGTCCCTTACCGTCAGGCCGGACAGTTCGATGATGTTGCGAGCAAGATCAATCACCCGCACCGGATCGCCCATGTCGAGCACGAAGACGTCGCCACCTCGCGCCATCGCTCCTGCCTGAACGACAAGCTGCGCGGCCTCTGTAATTGTCATAAAATATCGAGTAATATCCTTGTGCGTGACGGTCAGAGGTCCGCCTGCGGCGAGCTGGCGACGGAACAACGGCACGACCGATCCGCTCGACCCTAGGACGTTGCCGAATCGGACCATCGAAAAGCATGTCGAAGAGTTATCCTGCTGGAGTGCCTGCAAGATCATCTCTGCCATCCGCTTGGTCGCGCCCATGACATTGGTTGGTCGCACTGCCTTGTCGGTACTGACGAGCAGAAAATTGGCGACGCTGTGACGTCTTGCAGCATGGGCCAAGACCCAAGTCCCCAGCACGTTGTTGCGCACGCCGTCGATGACGTTGTGCTCTACGAGCGGGACGTGCTTGTAAGCAGCGGCATGGAACACGGTATTGGGCTGCCACGTCGCCATCACCTCTTCCACGCGACGTTCGTCGCCAACCGATCCCAATAAGGGTACGATTATGCCGGGCGCCAGATCCATGGCGATCGCGGCCGCAGTCAGTTCTTGATGCAAAGTATAGAGATTAAATTCGCTCGATTCGAATAGCAAGAGCAGGGCAGGCCTAGCCTGCAAAATCTGTCGACACAATTCGCTGCCAATTGATCCGCCGGCGCCGGTCACAAGCACAACTTCCTGCGCAATGTTACGCCGCAGTAGAATTTCGTCGGGCGGCACTGCGGGGCGACCGAGCAGATCTTCGATATCAAGTTCCCTAAGGTCGCTGACAGTGATGTTACCGCGGGCAAGTTCCACGAAGCTTGGGACGGTGCGAACCTTGAGGTTCAGTTCGTGGAGTTGGTGCATGATTTCCGTCCGACGTGCGCGGGTAGCGGAGGGAATGGCCAGCAGAAGGTGCGAAACGGAGCGCCTTGTTACCAACTGCCCTAGCTCGTTGGGACCATGGATCGCCACGCCGGACATTGTCGCCCGTCGCAGTGAGGGATTGTCGTCTATGAAGCCGACCAGACGCATCTCGTTCGATGACAGGATGGCGCTGGCGAGCTGTCGGCCGGCCGACCCCGCACCATATATCACGACGCGAGGAACATCGATCGCCCGCCAGCGGGCAAGATAGCTGTCGTGCAACAGTATCCGGCCTAGCGCCCGCGACCCACCGATCATGACCAGCAGCAGGATCGGCTGGATCAGGCCGATCGTGCGCGGAATACTAGCTACGCCGACAAAGGTGTAGATGAAGGAGAACGGTACTGAATAAAGCACCACCGCTCGCGCGACAGCCACTGCGGATTCGTTGCCCGCATAGCGGAATATCGCACGGTATAGACCAAAACTAACGAAGATCGGCAGCGCCAGCGCGATAGATACAAGCACCGGATAGGATGGTTCCGCCGTCAGCGGCGGCCATTCTCCCAACCGTAGATAGAAGGCGGTCCATACGCTGGCAACGCAAATTAGGCTGTCTATACCAAGCGCGATCAAGCGCTTGGCAGGACGCGGCAGTTCGAGCAAGCGGTCCGTCAGCATCAACGATTTCATGGTACAGAGCGCGATCACTTGTTTTGCAGCGCGGCGTCACCACGGCCGCCGCCAGACGCGGTTTGCACGATTAGCGATAGATCGCGCATCGGTGTTGCGACATGGAAATAATCCGCTTCTGTTCGCGCAAGCAGGATTGGGTCCGACATGTCGATGCCGACCAGTTGAGCTGGGCCAGTGACGCCAGGTGCGAATGCGTACAAGCCCAACCGTTCCCGCTCCGCGATCAAGACGTGCTGGCTCGGAAGGCAAGGCCTCGGACCTACTAGGCTCATCGAGCCACTGATTACGTTAAGTAACTGAGGCAGTTCGTCTAACTTACTGCGGCGCAGGAACGCTCCGACGCGAGTGATCTGCATCGGATCTATCTCATGCGATGGTAAATCACCCGAACGGGCGGCCATAGTGCGCAGCTTCAAAAGCCGAAAGACATGGCGATTCCGGCCAACACGTCGCTGGACGAACAGCGGCGACCCCGCGCTGTCGTAACGAATCGCGATCATCGCGGCAACGCATATCGGTAGTGCGATCGGCACAAGGCATAAACAGATCGCTAGATCGAGGAACCGTTTGATAGCTCGCCTTTCGGTAATTGTACGCAGAGTGCGCATAATGCAGTCCTCATAAGAAGAACCGTTGCTTTGTGCAATCATGGCGGAAGGTGCCCAGGATTGTCCTGCTCGCCGCAATATGACACCGCATGTTTATGCCATAGTTAAGGGACGCGCAGAATGAATAAACGGGCATCGGATCCGTCTGAAGATGAGGGCCCGACCCTCGTGCTGGTCGGGGCGCAAAGTCGGGCCGGCCGGGCGATTCGGCAGGCATGGCCGGGCCGCATTGTCGCAGTCCATCGCGGCAAGGAACCGGGTCTCACCCTTGCCGATTACACGCAAGTGCCCGACGGCGTGATCCCGTCAGGCAGCGTCGTCGTGAACTGTGTCGGCACGCCGATAGGTACGGATGCGGTACTGCACCGGATCAACCACGACGTCGCACTGCGCTGGGCCAAGGCCGCGAAAGCGGCAGGTGCCACGCGCTTCATCCAGATGTCCAGTTTTGCTGTCTATGGCTCGGCCATGCTGATCGATGCCGATACGCCCGAATTGCCGGAAACCGCGTATGGTCGATCCAAGCTGGGGGCCGATCAGGATCTGTGTTTATGTGCCGCACCGGGGTTCGGAGTCACAATAGTCCGCATTCCAATGTTGTTCGGCGACGGCTCCGACAAGCTGACCCGACTAGTTGGTTTCGTTCGTACGATCGGGATGGTGCCGCGTGTAATGCCGCCGATCGCACGGGCGATGCTGGGCTATGACGCACTTGCCGCTGCCATCCGCGCCTTAACGCTGGCCCCGGTGGACGGCGTCGTCCATATCGCCGATCCGACCGCCTTCAGTTATGAGCTTTTGCGTGAGCGGATAGAGCGTGTGACGGGACGGCTGCTTCGTTCCTTCCCGGTTTCGGCTGCCGCTGGCGCAATCGCCCACCGGATCGCGCCAGCAGTACATTCCCGCTTGCTGGCATCCAGTCGGTTGGCCCCGGAAGTGGCGTATCGCTTCGCCATGCCCATGGGTGGATCGCTGGTGGATGCGCTCGACCGGATTGCCGCCGGCACCGCATGACAGCCGCCGTGGCAGAGGGCTATGCCGGCAGGCGCATCATCGCCGATAACTGGTCTAGGAAACGGTCAAGCGACAGGAAATAGGTCTGTTCGTGGGTCAGCGGTGGCAACGGTCCGACGGCATCGAAATCGATTGATGCGAGATCGGCGATGTCGCCGATCACGGTCACGCGATTGGCGAAGGATGAGGGCAGAAGCGCCTCCGCGGACGCGTTGAGCGTCAGCAACCGGGCACCGGCTAACAGCGTCTCAAACGTGCGCGCAGTCATACCGCTCTGGCCGGGATGTGGGACGTCAAGGATGTAGCGGCTGCGGACGAACATATCGGCGATGGCGGATTTTGAAAAGGGCGTGTCGGAGATCAGCGGCGCGACGCGCCTGGCGCTGCGTGACACCAACGCCTTAATTCCGAACAGGCGGCGCGAGTGGTAGTACAGCATCAGCCCAAGCCGTAAGGGCCGCGGTCGATCAATACTCATCAGCGCCGCGATAATGCCGGCGCGGGAGGAATGGACGGTGCCGCAGAAGCCAATGTCCTGGTCTCGCGCCGGTGCCATGCCTATCAGGCGTTCATCGAACAGGGCTTCGGCGAACAGCGGGATATAGGCCATCCGGTGATCGCGGCTGTCGTTCGGATCGAAGGTTGCCTTGCTGTCGAGCAGGTCGAGATAGGTCAGAAATCGGTCTTTATTAGCGGTCCCGTCCCAGGTGTAGAAATGGACACGGATCCCCTGCTTCACCAGCCGCTCGACGAAGGGTCGGTCGATCACTTCGACTCCGACCAGTAGCACGTCGGTGCAGCAGGCTTCTACGATTTGGTCGGTGACCTGCCGAAGGTGGCGGGGCAAGGGCGACAGCCGGTGATGGCCCATTCCCAGCCGGTACAGGATTTTATCACGGACGCGATTAGAGTGCTTCTCGTCGAAGGTCAGTACAGCCACACCGCGCCGTTCAAACGCCTTCACGATACCCTGAATGTACGAGAAAAAGGTTGGCCCAACGACCGCTAGCCTGACTAGGTTCCCGACGCTGGCGACCCCATCCATCAGTTCGCCAGTCCTTTAGCCTTGAGTTCCTCAGTGGCCTTGTCGAGTCGATCGGCATAAACTGGTTCGCCTGACGCCCAAGCGCAAAACCCCGCAAGCCCGTCAGTCAGCGCCACCTGCGGCGCGTAGCCAAGTAGCGTGCGGGCGCGGTTAATATCGGCAAAATTGTGCCGGATGTCGCCGACGCGGAACTGGCCTGTAACCTCTACAGGTACATCAAGCCCGCCGGCGCGAAGCAGTTCCGCAGCCAGTTCGTTAACGGACGTGGCGATTCCGGAACCGATGTTGCACACAGTGCCGCTGGGCACGTCGTGCGTCATCGCAGCAACGAGCCCGGCAACTACGTCGTCTACATGGACGAAGTCGCGGGTTTCCCTGCCGTCCTCGTAGATCGGCAGCATCATGCCTTGGCGGGCACGATTAAAGAAGATCGAAATGATCCCTGTATAGGGGTTTTGCAGCGACTGGCCCGCGCCGTAGACGTTTTGGAGGCGAAGCGTCACAGCAGTGAAGCCCAGCGCTTCAGACGCCGCACTCATCAGCAATTCTTGGGATGCCTTGGTCGCAGCATATATTGATCCGGGCGCGAACGGAAGCGTCTCTGGCGTACCCATCATGTGGAGCGGTGCGCCGTCGTCGTCGCAGGGCTCCCAAGCGCCGGATTCGAGCTGCCCGCGCGTCCGCGGGTTGGGTTGAACGATTCGGCCGCTATTGTCGCGATAGGCGCCCTCGCCATAGACGCTGCGGCTGGACGTTAAGACGACCTTGCGCGGCCGCGTTGAGCATTGTGCGATTGCCTCGAGTAGCGCCGCGGTCCCACGATCATTAACGTCAACGTACCGTTGGATCTGGTACATCGATTGCCCTGTCCCGGTTTCTGCAGCGAGATGGAAGACAACGTCCACGCCCTCGAGCACATCATACCTCAGGGGCAGGTCGCGTACGTCGAGCCGGACTAGGCTGGCGCCAGCCGGCAGGTCGAAAACCGGTGTTTCTCCATGCACTTGGGTCGTGACGCTATCGACGATCACAGTTTCATGGCCCAGCCTACCGAGCGTGCGGCACAATTCGGTGCCAATGAAGCCTAGGCCCCCTGTTACGAGTACGCGCATCTTGTCGTTCCTTCGCGGAGTTACGTTGTTGATGAGGCGGCAACGACGCCGAGCAGCGCGAACGTGCGCCGGGCCGTCGTCTGCCAAGAATAGTCCGCTGCATAGCAGATGCCGAGCCGGGCGCGCTCTAGCATCGCTTTGCCGTCGCCCAGCGCTCGGACAAAGCTGTCGGCGATCAAAGACGGTACGGCAGGATCAAAGAACAGGCAGGCGTCACGCGCGATTTCCGGCATCGGCGAGCGATCCGAACAGCAGATTGGGATACCGCAAGCCATCGCTTCAATCAGGATATTAGGCATATTCTCGCACGAGGAGGCGAATACCAGCAGATCGCTGTCGGCATATAGCGCGGGCAGCGAGGCGTTCGGCACCTCACCTATATAGTGGATGCGCGTGTTTGTCGGATCAGCCGCCTGTATCGCATCTTCGACCTTGCTGCGATAAGCTGGATTGGCAGGGCCGCATAGCGTCAGCGTCGCATTAGGCATGTCGCGCATGATGGCGGCGAACGCAACAATGACCTCGACTTGATGCTTGTAGGGTTCGAGGCGGCTCGGATAGACGATCCGGATCGGCGTTTCCGGTCCGGCAATCGCTATGCGTGGAGCGGGCGAGAAGCGCTGCTGGTCGACCCCATGGGGGATGATCGCGACGTGGGTTGGCTGGCGCGACAGGCGAGGGGCAATGGTCTGTTCGGCGGTCCGAGACAGATAGATCATTCCGTCCGCCCGCGCGAAGGTGGCCGCGTTGAGCTGGCGCAACAGGCGCAGGCGCAACCGCTCGGCACTAAACCTGGGGTACATGCTCCAGAATTCCGGCCGGAAGGGCATCATGTTGCGGCTGATCGTTGCATAGGGACGGAAATTGCCGAAGGCGAGACCGCCGGGAGCGTAAAGCACGTCGCATCCGGCAGCGCGCAGCGCGGTTGGCAGCCGATGTGCGACGAAGCGCAACCGTGAGAGCAATCCCCTGCCGAGTTCGGCAACGGCGTGCTTCGTGATCCAAGCCCGATCGGGGAGCAGCGCTACTACGTCCGCAGATCCGAACAGGTGAATGTGTTCGAACCCGTCCAGCGCGGGATCAGCTACTTCCAGCAGGTTTCGAATATAATTGGGTCCGCCTCCGTCGCGGATATTGTGCAGGTCGATTCCGACGATCATAGGTTTTCCCTTCTGGGCTTCCGCCTGATCGCGAGCACCGGTCGTTCGATCAGGTTCCAACTCAGCAGGCCATAGCCGATGGCGAGCACGCATACCGTCGCCAGATAGAGCGCGAATGGCCATTTTGCTGCGCCTCCGGCCAGCAGCATCTGGATTATTGGGAAGTGGCACAGATAAATACCGAACGAGATATCCTGTTTCCCAAACATGTCACGCACCTGCGGCAGGCGGGAGATGCCCCCCACCAGCGTCACTAAGGCCAGAACGTGGACGGCATCCTCGGTCTGCGCGACCAACATCAGTAGGCCGATCCCGACCGCGCAAACCAGCGTTAACCCGCCCCGCGTAATGCTCCCGTCCGCATTTGCGAACAACGCGATGCCAAGCCCGAAGAAGTGGATTTGGCCGGGTAGCTGGAACTTCAGTGACAGCGGCGGGGTATAGCCGAACCAGTCGCCCACGACCCGGAGAAGCGGCCACCACAGGACGCCAGCAACCACCAGCGCCATCGACACGGTTAGGAACGTCCATCGCCGCGCCAGCGCGTACACCACCGGCAGGATGGCGTAGAACATTATCTCGACCTTGATAGACCACAGCGCGCCGTTAACCGCCTGAAAGGCGTTGTCCGCAAACATCCCATCGATTGTCGGCTTGAAAAAGTTAAGGGTCAGCAGGTTGGCAACGAAGTAGCGTGGCAATTCAGACCAAGCGACTGAGACGTCCTGCATCCTGCTCTGCAACAGCGACGCGGCGGTCAGGATCACCACTGCCGCGGCATAGGCAGGATAGATGCGTAGGAAGCGGCGCCGGTAAAAGGCGGCGGGATGCTGAATGCGGGCATAGCTGCCGCATACCAAATACCCACTCAGGATAAAGAAGCCTTGCACTGCGGCCTCGGAGTTCAACACCGTCCGCAGTAACCGATAACCCTCGTCGCCAAGCAGCGTCGCGGCGTGCGACAGCACCACTGATGCGGCGAACAGCAGGCGCAACTCGGCGATGTTGTTCAGCCTTCGGCCAGTGATACAGGTCGGCATCGTAGCGATGGTAGTCGCACCGGCCGCGCTTTCCAGCGTCATATGCCGCGCCTCGTCACGGGTAGGGAGCCCGGCGCTGGCGTTGCTGCAGCGAGAGAGTGCCGCGCTGGACCTGTATCGCGGCCTGTCGGGGCATTGTCAGTCGCATCGCCGTACAGGCGACAACGGCGATTATCAGGATGATTGGCGTAAGTGGATCGAAGATGACGTCGGTCGCAGCCGATATTGCGACGGCACGAATGGCGATCGCCCCGAACACCATGCCCAGCAAACTGCCAGCAAACGCGAAACGCAGGAAGATCATGACGACCGCCCCGGTCAGCAGCGGTGTGATTACGAATCCCAACCAGCGAAAATCAGCCCAGCCATACAGGAGATAGGTACCTGTATTGACCCCGCCGAAATAACGGGTGGCTTTGAACAGGTCGCGATCTACCACGTGCCATAGGATAGGCCGACCTATATAGGCTCCGTAAAGCTTCGGTTCCGACGGCAGATACCCGTCGACGGTGACGGAAAGGTTCATGATCGCCGACGCACCTGAATATATATAAATCTGTTCCATCGCAGGACCCGACGCGCCGGTCATCTGCGTCTCGCCGAGCCCACGCGCTTGATTCATCGCGAAAAAGCCAGCGACTAAGGTGATGGCGAAGCCGACGACCAGCAACCGTCGCGGCAGCGTACCTAACAGCATACGATAGCTTTCGCGGGGATGCAGGAAAGCGACGACACCATACGCGATGGCCAGCCAAGCCACCGGGCTTTTCTGGAGTGTTGCTGCATAGCACATGATCGCGATCGTCGGAGGCAAGAGATAGGCCCACCGCCCCGTCCGCAGGAACCGGGCGAACATGGCAATGGCCACGATATCCATCAGGATCGTGACGAAGCTAAGCAAGCCGAGGTGCAGGTTCAATCGGCTTTCAGCGACCTGCTGGGCGTCGAGATTGGCGAAATCCGCAAGCCCCGAGGAAGTGTAGCTGTACAGGAACACAGCCAGCCCCAGTGAGAATAATCCGGTCGCGACGACCGGATTGATGTCCATCCGTCTCGCCTCCGACAGCTGGAACGCCCCGGTCGGTGAAAGCGTCTTCACCAGTGCGCAGCCCGCCCAGAACGATAGGAACCCCATCGCCATCGCGATATAGATATACTGGCTAACTGGTCGGTTAAGGTAAATGTAAATTGGCGACAGAAAATAGGGTGGCCAGTTTAACATTACCAGCGCCGGCATCCAAGCCAATATCCCAAGGCTCACCGGATTTAGATAGCTGCGCCACCATGCCTGCGACAGAATAAAAAGGCTGCCGCATACGATCAGGGTTAGCAAGGTTCCGATCATGTCGCGTTCCTTCTACCGGGGGCAGCCAAGGCCGCCATCAGCGTCGCGCGATACGCTTCGTAGGAAAGCATCGCGGCGCGATCGAGCGACGCCGTCGCCATCCGATCTCGGGCATCACGGTTTGCAACGGCGTTGCGCAGCACCGTTTCCCAATCGGCACCGCCAGCGACACGAAAGCCTACTCCGGCCTCTGCCATCAGGTCGCGCGCGATACCACGGTCGTTAGCTAAGAATGGCACGCCCGCTGCCATGTAAATGAACAGTTTGCCGGCCCCCCGCCACAAGGCATCCTCGCTATCGTCGAGGCGGAACAACCCAAGGTCAAACGTTGGCACGGTCGCGAACTCGGTCGTCTCGTCCCAGGCAACGAGCCGCAGCGTCGCATGGCGGAAATCATAGTCGATCGCCGCGACGCCAATCAACATCACCTCGATCGGATGATCGCGTGCGATCACATCGATCACCGGCATTAGCGGCGCGATGAAGCGATACGTCCCGGGACTGCCAGTCCAGCCAATCCGCACTGGGGCGTCATGACGGCGGGGCAGCAGCGCAGCGCGGGTCCCGCCGTAGCGAGTGGCGTCAACCGGGCCGTAAAAATGCATGCAGGTCCGGGCACGACCTCGCAGTAAATCGAGATAAGAGCGGTTCTCCACCATCACAATGTCTGCCCGGCGCACGATTAGCTCGAATGCCGCGCGACGGATATATCCCTTCCATCCAGATCCGTGCCGGTCGACCGGATCTGAAAAATCAAACACTACCCGTCGGTCCTTGCCCAAGTTCTTTATCAGCAACAGCGGCGACAGCAGCAGCACTTCTTGTAGTACGATGGCATCGGCCCATAAGAACGCCGCAATCCAACGCGGCACCCGCGCAATGATTCGCGCAACTAGCTGTATCGATATGACCTTTGCGCCTAACGGAACAAGGCTGTCAGCGCGAACGCTTTTGTCTTGGCCACGCAGCCAGTCGACATGATCCCATATTCGCAGCCGCGAACTTGCCCGGTCGCGCGCACCGATCGCGAGTAGAAAAATTTTCACTCAGTAGTTCTCGTACCCAATACGAACGTCCATGGCATATAGATGTCGCCCTTGAAAATCATATCACCGACCGGCCGCGAGACGCGATTGCTGTAAAAGTGATCGGTAGCCTGCATTGGCACCGAATGGCCAGCGAGGCGGTCGATGTCATAAAGGTCGGGCAGCCGATCCAGCGACCATGTCTCGCCCAGCAGCGACTGCAGATAGGGCAGGGAATAAATGTTGTTGTGCTGATAGCCGCGTTCGAACAGGTCCTCGAAGGAAGTGTCACTGAGGTGCTTCTTAATCTGCACGCATTCCTCCCCGATCAGCATCCGGAACAGAAAGAAGCGAACGCTGGGCGCCGCCGTGATTGCGGTCAGCAGGGGCTCTATAGTCGGGATGTGAGGCAGAGTGTTGGCAGATATTACGCAGTTGCGGTCCACTAGAAACTCTGCAGGATCAAGCGCGGAGCCGACCGAAAAACGGGCATGAGCATTATGCCCGAAATGGCAGGTGCCGAAAGCGATGTTGTCAGCATCTATGTCGACGCTGTGATAATCGACCGAACCGTGTTCGTAGCGGTCGGCGATGACGGGATAGTAATGGCCGGGTCCGCCGCCGAAATCTACGATAGCAAGATCGCCAGTCGCGTTCTCGTTCAAATAGCGGCCCATGGTGCTCGCGGAGTCCATCTTGACCCCGTCATTCAATCGCTGCTTGAGGAGGTCGGAATACTGTCGGTCCTGTGTGAAGTAGTTCCAGTGCTCGTCGTCTCGGGTATTCATAGCGTCAAACATCAGATAAAAGCTCCTCGACGGCGCGTCGGACGACGGCCGGATAGGCACGCGATGCGCGTGGCACGTACAAGCGTTCAAAGGCGTCATAGTCTATCGTCATCGGTTGATCACCGGACAGGCATAGATTGACGAAGGTTACCACGTCATCCACGCTACGGGCGAGCGGCGGACGGACAGCGGCGATGAGGTCGCGGAAGTGATTGCGCCGGTAGAAGTTGCAGATCATCCCTTCGCTCGCGCCATCCGGTTCGAACGCCACGTTGATAATCGGGCGGTCCAGCGCGAGCGCGTCGATGGTCATCGTCGAGGCCATCGAGACGATGGCGACGGCGAACCGCAGTTGGGCTGCAAGGTGAACCTCGTCGGCGATGCTCATAACCCGTTCCACATAGCGGTCGCCGCGGCCAGGAACGAAGACACGCAGGTTGGCAATGTCGGCGAAGTACACCTCGTCCGCCGCCTCGCTGAAGGGGTGCAGCCGCACCAGAATGCACGTGTCGTCTGGCAGGGTCGCCGCAAGTCGTTCCGCCACGGCATGGATTAACTGGTACTCGCGCGGCACCCCCTCGCCGGGTATTCGCGTTAGCTCGGCATAAGAGGCGCTGTACAGCACGAACCTGCGATAATTTGAAAGGCCAATTCTCGAGAGATAATCCGGCGCGTCGCGTACCGTGCCGCTGTCCTCGATCAGGCGAAGGCGGGGATAGCCGGCGATGGTGATAGTATCGGCGGGAACGTGGAAGATCTGCTCGAGTTCGTCAGCCATCTTGCGGTTCCACACTACGGTGCGCATGACTGGAAAGGGAAAGAAGCCCTTGGTTGTGAAATTGTCCCAGCTGCTCGCGGCAGTAAGCTGCCGTAGCCCTCGGCGGGCGGCCTCGAGCAACAGGCCGTAGTCCAACGAATTAATCGTCGATCGCGTGGCGATGACCAGATCGGGTTCGCCAACAATCCGGTTCGTGCTGTCCTTGCGCGCGACAGCCAGCAACAACCGAGCGTAGAGGCGCAGCGTGCGTCGCGTGCCGATCAGCTGTCGCAGGCCAACCATCGCCTGCGCTATTATCCGCTTGGCCGGTGACGCAGCTAGTGACTGGTGAACATTGTAAAACGTGTCGTAGAACAGTAGCGGATATAGCGTCTTTAACAGCCGCTCGATCCGCGATACCCCCGGTTCCGACATCTGCAGTATGCTTACTTTGTCTGACCGAATGGCGTCGAATTCGGGCAAATCGGGATTTTGGGTGTAGATCTGCATTCGAACGCCTGGGATCGCCAGAAGCTGTTCAAGCGTGCCGGTATGGACGAAGTCGCGGATAGAGACTGCATAAGGTAAAATGACGGCAATGTTGGACATAACAAAAGATCCGCAGAATCGACGAGCCGCACGCTTGGGCGCAGGCGGGCGTTCAGGATAATAGTGGTGCCGCCTTTACAGACAGAAACCACACCCGGGCAACAGCCGACGCGATCAGCGCAGTCAGAAAGATCGAGATCGTTGGTACCGCCAGCAACGTCAGCGAGAGCGTGCATAGGAGGCCTACCGACAAGATATATGCCGCATTTACCGTTCGGTGTGCGCCTTCCTGCAGCAGGAGGATCATATACCCTTGCTGCGCAGCGGCTGGGATAAAGGCGACGAACGCAGCTAGAGTCACGAATTGGAAGGTTACAAGGCCGATATCAGGCTTGTGGAGCGCATAGGCGAGCGCGAAGGTAGCCGACACAGGATACAGTGCGACGCATAGCCGGATCGACTTCCGCCGGAGATGTTGAACAGCTGCTAGCCGTGCCATGTGCGTGTCCGCCCGAGCCAATGCGGAATAGCTGCGCTGATATTCTACGTTGATGGCAGCGCTGGCCGCGCCCTGCGTCGACTTGGCCAACCGGTACATCGCAACCGCGGTCGGCGGGCAGAAGGCCGCAAGGATCATGGTCTCTATCGAAACGCTACCGTTCTTCAAAAAATTTGTAAGCTGCGCCCCGCCCAAGAAACGAATGATCGCACCTCGATCAGCCCAGCCCGATGCCAGCGGCGCTGAGTCAAGAACGCCGCGATGACGTCGGACCCCTGCCAGCAAAGCGACCGTGCGCAGCGCATTTGGCACCGTGCCGACGGTCAGCAGCGTCAGCAGCGAGGCATTGCGCAGCGCCAGCGCAGTCAGCCCTGCTGCGATCCAGCCGACCATGCAGGCCGCATCGGCCAGCATGACGCTGCGCCCCCGGACCAAGTAGCGCAGCTTTGCGACGGCCGCACCCTGCGCGCCGCCGATCCCGGCGACCAACGCGAGCAGCGCCGCTCCCGTCGGGGTTGCTCCGGGCATGGGCCAGACAGTTGCTGCTACCGCAGCGCAGACTAGCGTCGCAACGACCGCCGCGACCGCCTCAATTGCGAAGCCAATCCGAAAGGCTTGATCGATGCCTTGGCCACGGTTCCTGACTAGAAAGAAGACGAGGTCGTGCGTTCTGAACGTAAGCGCCGTTACGATCAGGAAGACCGCTGCCTGTAACGTCATCATCTGGCCGTAGCGCGCCGCTGGGATCAGGAAGGCGAGCGCCAGCCAGAATATGCTGGAAGCACCAAAATTGGCGATGGCGAAGAGCGTCTCAATGTTGCCGCGAATTAGCCGCAGGCCCCTATCAATTGTCAGCGACATCGAGGAACAGGTCAGTGATGTAGGTTTCGACCGCCGCGAGCGATTCATGGGTGAAGCCGCCGATATGCGGGGTGACGAGGAGCCGGTCGCCCAGCGCGGCGACATGGTCGCGCATTGCAGTATTGATCGGATCGGGTTCGCCCCACAGAACGTCCAGCGCCGCCCCCGCCAGCATCCCGTCCGTCAGCGCCGCGAACAGCGCGGGCTGGTCGACAATCTCGCCGCGCGCCGTGTTTACGACGATCGCATGATGCGGCAGCCGGCCGATCATGTCGGCATCGATTATCCCGATCGTTGTCGCGTCGAGCGGCAGGTGGATCGACAAGATGTCGACCTGCGACAGTACGGTTTCGCGATCACAGCGCATGCAATCGGGCACGCGATCGGGTACGATGTCTAACGCGAGCACCCGGCAGCCGAAGGCATGATATAACGGTGCAACCATCCGACCGATCCGACCATAGCCGTAGAGCAGGACAGTCTTGCCCCGCAGTTCGCGACCCTTAAAGGGATAGCGGTTCCACCGGCCCGACGCGACGTCGCCGGCTGCGGGTGCGAGGCGGCGGATCAGGCCGAGTGCCAGCGCCAGGGTATGCTCGGCCGTCGCATGAATATTATCAAGAAAATCAACCCGGCCTTGCAGCGAGAGAACGTTCACCCCCTGCGCGGCGAAATAGTCGAGATCTATATGGTTAAGGCCAGTGGTAGGCGACACGATCCAGCGTAGCGAGGGATAGCGGGAATGGAAGGCCGCATCAATTACGGTTGCGAGCCGCACGAAAACCGTGTGTGCATCGCTCGCAGCCGGCATGTCGGGGCCGAGTACGACGACACCGCGCGCGCGCAACCGCTCCAGCGCCACGGCCGGAAAGCCATCAGGTTCGAGGACAAGGACAGTCATTTCGCTGCTTCAGCCCGTTCTTCCAGTATGGCGTTGACCAGCAGTAGGTCGATCTCCGTATCGACGTTTACCGACGAGGTGACAGGCATGACATAAGGGATCATGTGGTCGCTGATGATCCGACCGGACGCTACCTCTGCCGGCCCAAATACGTATATCGACCCATTGCGATGATAGACGGGGGGGAGGTCCTGCCTGCGTACCGACGCCAGTTCCGGCATTAGTGATTCTAGGTGTCCGTCCACGATCCGGTACATACGCGCCGGATGCGCGTCCTCTGTTTGATAAACGCTGCAGATGGGGGTCCGCCCGCTGGCGAGAAATAAGGCGATAGCCGCGTCGATATCGCCGGGCTCGCGAAAGGGCGATGTCGGTTGAAGCAACACGATGACGTCCGCCCGACTCGCACCTTGCTCGGCTCGAGTCGCCAAGACGTGGCGGACGGCATCGATCACCGGACTGTGATCGGCCGCATAGGCGCCTGGGCGCACGATCGCTTCCACCCCCTCGTCGCGGGCGATTGCCACGATCTCTGAATCATCGGTCGACACAACAATTGCCGATGGCGTTGTTGCGGCGCGCGCGGCTCGGATTGTGTGGCTGATGAGTGGAATGCCGCCAGCGTCACGCCGGTTCTTGCGCGGAACGCCCTTAGAGCCCGCGCGCGCGGGGATGAGGCAGAGGATTTCAGGCATCGTGGAATCGCTTGCGTGTATCGGGCTTCGCCGTGGCTATCAGCTCTGCGATCCGCTGGCCAGCATGGCCATTGCCGTAAAGCGTGCTGGACGCATAACGGCCATGGCCGATCTGCTCTTGCACGGCGCGGCCAATCGCGTCGACATTGCAAGCGACATCGACGACGTTCGCGCACCGCTCGCGTCCGACTTGGCGATCGCCGATGTTAACAACTGGTACGCCCAAAAACGCAGACTCGCGGATACCGACGCTTGAATTGCCTACTAGGCAGCACGAACGGCGCAGCAGTGCCAAGAACTGGCGCCCCTCTAGGTTCTTGATGAACCGCATAACTTGACCGCCAGCGCGCTCGCGGAAGACCCTGATTGCCTTCGATGTGCCGTCGGACCCGGCATCGACATTTGGCCAGAACAGGATCGCCGGCATTGACAGTGCATCAACCGCCTCCAGTACCTGCGACATCTGGTTAAAGCTGTCGGAATGTGTGTCGGTCTCGGGATGCTGCATCACGACGACAAAATCACGATCGAGATCGACATGCGCGCCGGTACCGAGCGAATCGAGCACGGCCTGTAAGTCGGGTGTCGTTACTGTATCGGATTCGCGCGCCAAATCGACTGAGGGACAGCCGGTGACATGGATCGCGCTTGGTGCCTCGCCCATGCGAGCCACGCGGCGACCCGCCATGTCGGTTGCGACCAGGTGCAGATCGGCCAGCTTAGTGATCGCGTGACGGACCTTCTCGTCGATATTGCCGGTGATCTCTCCGCCTTGGACGTGAATCAGTGGAATGCCTAGATAGGCTGCCGCCACCGCGGTCCCCAACGTCTCGTAGCGATCAGCGATCGTCACCACGATGTCGGGTGTGCCACGGCGCAGGGCGGCCGCCGTATGATTGATGGTCGCCGCCGTCGTCAGCGCCATGTTCACCAAGTCGTCTCCCTCAACAAAGGTGTAGAGTTCGTCAACCACTACAAAGCCGTCCGCACGAATTAGGTCGACGACGCGGCCATAGCGATCGAGCAGCGCCGATCCCGAACATATTACGCTCAGTTCGACGTCGTCGCGCGCTTGCAGTGCTTCTAGTGCGGCGCGGATGCGCGAGTAGCTCGGACGCGCAGTGATCGCGACCCAAACCCGTTTCTTACACGACATCGCTAATATCCAGCAGGTGATGGACGGGAAGGTCGCCAACGGCGGTGCGGCCGATCAGCGCGTTCCGATCTGCATAGGACAACCCCCCGCCGGGCTTCTTGTAAACCAGCATGTCCGTGCTGATCCGCGTACCATTGGGCACTGCGACGGCTGTGTACAGGCTGCGCCCGAAGATACTGAGCTCCTTGCCCAAGCCACCTAGCTGGCGATCCTTGTCAACCGGATGCTGGCGCATTCGCCACGCCATGTCGATGCCATCGACCAGACGCCGCAAATCATCCGGGGTTAGAGAGGAGGAAATGTCGGGACCGAACAGGCCCTTGTGCAGTGTAAGGTGAACCTCGATGATTGCAGCGCCAAGATAGGTTGCGATTACCGCCGGGTGTGGTGTTCCGGAATGGTCTGACAGGCCGATCGGCACGTCGGGTAGAGCCGCGCGGAAATCCGACACGATGTTTAACCCGACTTCCTCAGCGGGGGTAGGATAGCGTGTTGTGCAATGCAGCAGCGCAACGGCATTGCCATTAGCCTGGACGCGGCGGGTAGTCGCGATCGCCTGATCGGGCGTAGCCAGCCCGGTCGACAGGATGACCGGTTGCCCAGTCGCCATGATCCGGCCGAGAAGTTCGTCATTGTTGATCTCGCCTGAGGCAACCTTCCACGCCGGCATGCCAAACCGCTCCAGCCAGTCGCAGGCCTTTAGCGAGAAGGGCGAACTGAGAAAGGTAATGCCGCGAGCGTCGCAATGCGACTTTAAAGTCGCCCATTGATCGAAGCTAAACTCCATCCGCTTCCAATAGTCGTAGCGGCTGGCGTCTTGCCGACTGAAGGCTACGCGCCACGGTTCATGCGGCGTGCTCTCCTCGTCCGCGATATGAGTTTGGAACTTAACCGCATCGGCGCCTGCCGCCTCGGCCGCATCGACGAACGCCATGGCGTTGCCTAGACTGCCTTCGTGCGCCTGCGCTACCTCAGCGATGACATAGGGCCGGTGTTCGGGCCCAATTACGCGGTCGCCAATCTGCATCACAGCCGCAGGTCCGACTGGCCACGCGGCAGGATGTTCTTTAGATCATACAGGACGTGGCCTGACTTCCCCAGCCGGCGTAGTGCCGCCTCTCCCATGGCCACGATCTCGTCATGGCGAACTGCCAAAACAATCGCGTCGTACGTGCCGGCCTGAGGATCGGCGACCATTGGCAGGCTGTAATGATCCTCAACGTCCTGCGCCGCCACCCAAGGATCGTGGACATCAACCGAGCAATTGTAATCACGTAACTCCCGGACGATGTCAATTATCCGCGTGTTGCGGATGTCTGGGCAGTTTTCTTTGAAGGCAAAGCCCATGATAAGCACGCGGCTACCGTCGACCTGTAGGCGCTGCTGAAGCATCTTCTTGATCAGTTGCGAGGTAATGTAGCTGCCCATGCCATCGTTCAGCCGCCGTCCGGCTAAGATAATTTGCGGATGGTAGCCGATCGATTCAGCCTTATGCGTAAGGTAATAGGGATCGACGCCGATGCAGTGACCGCCGACCAGTCCTGGGCGGAAGGGTAGGAAGTTCCACTTGGTCCCGGCAGCCTCCAATACGGCCTCAGTATCAATGCCCAGCTTGTTGAAGATGATCGCCAGTTCATTGATGAGCGCGATGTTAAGATCACGCTGCGTGTTTTCGATCACTTTGGCTGCCTCAGCAACGCGGATGCTCTCGGCTTGGAAGGTGCCGGCAGTTATAATCTCGTTATACAACGCACTAACCAGCGATGCGATTGCCTCGGTCGAACCGCTGGTCACCTTGCGGATATCAGGCAGGCGATGGCTCTTATCCCCGGGGTTGATCCGTTCCGGGCTGTAGCCAGTAAAGAAGTCGAGGTTGAAGACTAGACCGGACACTTCTTCCAAGATCGGCACGCACACTTCTTCGGTAGCACCGGGATAGACGGTCGACTCATAGATGACGATGTCGCCGCGCTTTAGTACACGGCCGATTGTTTCGGATGCTCTGACCAGTGGGGTCATATCGGGACGCTTGTGCGCGTCGATAGGCGTCGGAACGGTGACGATATAGCAATTGCAGTCTGCAATATCTTCTACCGACGCAGTGAAACGCAGGTGCGTGGCAGCCGCCAGCTCGTCCGCCTCGGTCTCGAGCGTATGATCGATACCGTTGTGCAACGCGGTAATCCGCGCGACGTCTATGTCAAACCCCACGACCGGACGCTGCCGGCCGAATTCGACCGCCAGTGGTAAGCCCACATAGCCCAATCCGACGATGGCCAAGTTGAGATTGGCCAGTACGGGCACCGGCGTCTGCACAGGATCGCTCACTTCTGATAATACTCCCGAAACCAGCGGACGAAATCTTCGATGCCCTGCCGATAATGTGTTTGTGGACGATAGCCGGTCAAGCGCTGGAGCAGAGATGCGTCGGCCCAAGTGGCGGGAACGTCGCCCGGCTGAATCGGCATGTAGTTGCGTATCGCCTTAACACCGAGACTGTCCTCGATCGCCTCGATAAAGTCTAGCAGCCGTACCTTGTCTGAATTGCCGATGTTGACAATTCGCCAAGGCGCAACCGGGCTTAGCGAATCTCCCGGGGGCACCGCAGCTGCGTCAGCCGGACGCACCGGCACTACATCGATCAACAGACGGATGGCGCGGACTAGATCATCGACATAGGTGAAGTCGCGGTACATCTCGCCGTGATTGTAGATGTCGATCGGCCGCCCCTTGAGCATGGCGTCGACAAACTTGTACAGAGCCAGATCGGGACGGCCCCAAGGGCCATACACCGTGAAGAACCGGAACATCGTCGTGGGCAGGTCCCACAGATGCGCATAGGCATGGCTCATCGATTCCGTCGCCTTCTTCGTGGCGGCGTAGATCGTGAGCTGGGTGTCGGCCTTCTCGGTTTCGGTGAAGGGCATTTCCTCGTTGGCGCCGTAGACCGACGAAGTGGATGCCATAAGCAGGTGGTCTATCCGATTGCGCCGCGCGGCCTCCATAACGTTAAACGTGCCGATCACGTTCGCGTCGAGATAAGCGCGAGGATTCTCCAAACTGTACCGCACCCCTGCTTGGGCTGCGAGGTGAACGATGACGTTCGGCGCGAAGGCGTCGATCGCGGCATCCAGCTGCTCGCGATCCTCCAGCATCGCCTCAATAGCCGAGAAGCGCGGGTCCTGCGCCAAAATAGCATGGCGCCCTTTTTTAATGCGGATGTCGTAATAGTCGGTCATGCCGTCATAGCCGTATACGACGTACCCCTCCGCCAATAGTAGGCGGCAAAGGTGGAAGCCGATGAAGCCCGCGCTTCCGGTGACAAATATGCGTCTCATCGATTATACGCTTTCCTGGTAGCGGACGTTCATGGCGAAGTAGATACTGGTCCTAGCCGATCGGGACGAGCGAAACTCCGGAAAGAGTGAGGACAGCGGACGCACTGTCCATGTCGGCGCTGGCGAGAATACGCAACTCGATCGTCCGGCATCCTTCGGGAATTGCGATATCGGTTTGCACGTCTGTGGTATGTTGCGGCATTTCCTGTGACCAGAAGGCGCTCTGGCCGGAATGGTCCAAGCAATAGCCTTCCCAGTACACGTCGAGCCCGGATTCGTCTGCCCCCGGTGTAACGGTCTGGCGCAAGCGCCATGTGCCGGGCTGCTTAAAGACAATACGCCGCGCCACGATGCCTCGCGTGCCACTGCGAGCGCTGATCCGCAATCGGTCGCCCTCGTCGTAGCTGGCACCGAGGTCGGCATCGTCGGTCAGTTCCCAGGTAAGTGGTCGCAGCCGCCGGTCGGTCGTCGCGCCGGAAAAGCCGATCACACGAATCGATGCTTGGTCGGCCGGTGGCAACGTTGCGGCGTAACTGTCCAAGCCTGAAAAATCTTTGTGGACGACGAACGCGCCGATCAGGCTTGCTTTCGCAGCGCGAAACGGAAGATCGTTACGCGCGGGAGCGACTTCGGCAATGAGAGCGGCAAGGTCGCGTGGCTGGCCGGTCGCGACCGCCTGCCTCAAAAACGCGTCACTCCAAGGGCGATGCGAGCGCAGATAGCGCGCAAGGGCAGCATTAATTCGGGGTTCGGCGATCGCGCTCGTGAGCACAGGAAATAGCAGAGCAGGCGCCTGCTTTGATGTCGTCAGCGCTATATCATAGTGCGACAATGCACGATTAATCTTGCCCTCTGACACTGCAGCTTCAATCATCCATATCTGCGTCGGCAGGTCACGGCGCGAGGCCCGCTCGGCTAGCGCCATCAGCGCGCGCGAATTGGGGGTATTCCCCTTTAGGCTGCGCATTATCGCGAGTTGGCGGATCAGGTCAGCGCTAAGCGGCTCGCGCCGCAGCGCAGCCGAGAGCATTTCCTGCAACTTTTGGGCGCTCACAGTATCCGTCGCGACCATGGCATCGTCGACCTGGTGTGCCAACGCAACGGAATGATAAGGCACTGCGAGTAGTGCAAGGTCGGGGCGGCTGCGCGCGAACGCATTTCCAGCCGCGTCCTGTGCGACGACGACGGCACCCGCCAGAGCCGCAAGGCCGCCGAAACCAATTGCCAACGACCGGGAAAGAGAAGGGAAGCGCATAGCGAGGGCTTGACGGTCAGGTTCGATCATCGCCGTAGCGGTCGCCGCCATAGCCATAGCCGTACCCGTATCCATAACCGCCACGCCGCTGTTCGAGCTTGGTCAGGATTACGCCGAAGATCTGCGCATTTACCATTTCCAGCCGAGCGATTGACGAACGGATACCCCGGACCGGCACACCACTAGCCTCCACGACGAGGATGCATCCTTCAACCGCCTCACTAAGGATAGGTGCGTCTGCCAGGCCAAGGATCGGGGGGGAGTCAATCACAACATGGTCGTATTGGCTGGCGATGCTGGCGATAAAGCGCGGTAACCGCTCGCCGGTAAGTAGCTCAGCGGGACTAGGCGGGATCGGCCCCGCGGGGATGAGTGAAACACCTTTGTATGATGTCACTTGAAGATTGCTCTGCCAGTCGTCGTCTCCGGCTAGATAGTTGCTCAGGCCGGCAGTGTTGGGGCATCCGACCAGATAGTGCTGCGTCGGCGAGCGCATGTCGGCATCAATCAACAAGACGTTTTTACCGGTGCGTCCGATTACCATCGCCAGCGCCAAGGCGGTCGAGCTCTTTCCCTCTTTTGGGCGCGTGCTGGTGACAGACATCGTGCGGGGAAGGCCGTGGCTGGTCGTGAACGCCAAGTTCGACCGGACGCTGAAATACGCCTCGTAGAGGTGCGACTTAACGTCGCCCAGTTCGTTGACGACTTCACCTTCCACGTTCGGCGTATTGCCCAGAAATGGCAGGCCGAGCAATGTCTGCACCTCGGCCGGTTCGCGCACGCCGTCGTCGAGCTGTTCTCGAGCGACAACAACGACGCCGGCGACTATAAGCCCGCCGACCAAAGCCAACGCTAGGTTAAGGAATAGTTTAGGCGACGACGGTAGGCCCGGAATCTGCGCGGGCTCAACTACGCTTATATTGTCCGCGCCGACATTAGCCGCGATGCCGATCTCCTTGTAGCGCTGAAGAAGCGCATCATAGAGCTGCCGATTGGTGTCTGCGTCGCGTTGATATACGTTCCACTGAATACTAGCGCGCTGCTGCTTGGTCAGGCCACTGCGCAGGCGCTCAACTTCCGTACGCAGTTCCATCTCTCGTGCCAGCGACTGACGGTATTCCTGCATCCGCCCGCCGGCGATTCGATCAGTTTCCTGGCGGATCGCTGTATCTAGCGAGTCACGTTGCCGCGCCAGCGCCTCGACTGTGGGATAGCCAGCCTCGTACTGGACGAGCATCTTTGCGTATTCGGCCGCGACCTGCGCACGCTGCTGACGCAGCCCGGCCAGCGCCGGACTGGACAGCGCTTCGCTAGTAGTACTGCCCGCCGCGCGTAAGCGGCTTTCGGCCAGCACCCGTGCGTCGATCGCGACGTTGAGTGCGGTGTTCAGTGCGTCGAGATTGTTCGCCGCCAGCGTGCGAGTGCCCTGGGTCTTACCCTCCGCATCGCGCGTCTGTTCGAGCGTGACGATGCCTTCATCCGAGGCGTAAGAAACTACCATGCGCTCGGATTTCTCGAGCCTCTCCCGCAGGTTGGACAGCCGTCGTTCCAGAATGCGCCGCGCCTCGGCTGTGGAATCGATTTGGCGCTCCATGCTCTTGGCAATGAAAGCCGCGGTCCAAGCATTGGCGACGCGCGCCGAGAAGTCCGGCGACCGACTGGTATAGTTGATGTTAACCAGCCGCGACGTGCGCACCGGCACGATGTCGACATTGGCCAGCAGCAGGTCCACAGCTAGCTTCTCGCGCTTGCTGTTACGCTCACGACTGCCAACTGCCAGATCGCCACCGGCGTTCTGGACTCCGTGTGCAGCAAAGAATTCGTCGTTGCCGGCCAGCCGCAGGTCACTGGACACTCGCTCGGCGACCGGCCGGGTCTTTAGCAATGCATATTGCGTCGCATAGAACTCCATGTCGCGCCCGGCTTCCTCGGACTCGATGCTCTGGACGTTGGTGATTCGCTTCTGCTCACGGCTTATCTCGAGCTGGGCGCTGGCAGTGTAGCGCGGTGCGGTCAGCAGCGTCGCGATCAGCGCCGCTACGACGAACACGGAGACCATACCGACGATCGTCCAGCGTCGCCGCAGGACCGCGTTCCAATACTGCAGTAGCAGCGGTGAAATAGTTGAACTCATGGGTTGGGATGTGGGCGGGGGGGGGCCATCGGGATCACTTACCCGATGAGGTGAGGCGAAAGCCGGGTCGCGAAGCATATTCATAGGATATCCAGACGATTACCCCGGGCGGAGTACGGCGCGGCGTAAATCCGTCTCATAGCTATTGGAGCGCCACGATCAACGGCGTCGTCAGCAGCGGGGCTACTGACACCAGATCGCGGAACAGACGGCGTCCGCGCGATTCTCCAACCATCACTACGTCGTTGGCAAACACTTCGGGGTCTGCGTAGGCGCCGTTGCGGATCGCGCGAAGGTTGTAAAGCGCGGCGTACTTGCGGCCGCCGGACGTACGAAAGACCACAATGTCATCCAGCTTTGTGAACTCAGTTGTACCCTTGGCGGTTGCGACTGCCCGCAGCAGCGTCATGCGTCCGATGACTGGGTAGAGCCCCGGCTCCCGTACCTCGCCTTCGATCGTGATCACTTGACTAACGGTTTCCTTTAGGTTGACAGTGACCTGTGGATTGCGGATGAACTTGCCGCGCAGTTGCTGCTCGATTAGAATGCCGACTTCTCCCGGCGTCTTGCCGGCAATCTCCAGCGTACCGACCAGCGGAAAGGACATCCGTCCGCTTGCATCGACCTGAACCTCCTTGCCACTAAGTGCGTCAATCCCAAACACGTCGATCGACAGCTTATCGAACGGGCCCACATAATAGGGACGCGCGGCGTTATCGGTCCGGTCAGGTGCTGGCAGTTCGCTGCTTTCTACGATGTTCAGCCCGGCCGCACCGCCGAGTTTCGGCTGGTGTGCGCACCCGGTCGCTACAAGGCAGGCAGGTAGCAGCAATGGCACCAATTTTCGCATAGGTTAGGTCAAATCCTGAACAGGAAGAACCGATAGGTCGCCGGCGTCTGGTCGCCAACGTCGCACCAATCTCATCTCGACGGCCCCAGCTAGGACTTGTAGAGCGTTTGGGTACAACCTTTGGCTTGTATAGCTGCCGGTTAGTAAATTGCGCATCAACATGCAAGTAGATGACGTCAGCGCGCACCGTAGCCCGTTGTTCGCATGCTGTCGGGAGGACGTCTTGGCAAAGATACAATCTCCGGGTGGCCATCGCATGATCTCACGTCGCATGACGCTCGCCGCTGCGCTGGGGACTGCTGCCGCGACTGCTGCGGGTTGGACGCTGGACGCATGGCCGGCCATGCCGAAACCCGACCATCCCCGGCCCGCCGGTCCAGTTCGAACTGTCTACGTACGCGAGTACGGGGCTAGGGGAGATGGCCGGGCGGACGACACGGCAGTATTCCAAGCAGCGCATGACAGCTTGCCCGACGGCGGCGTCATCGTGGTAGATGCCGGCCTGTACGACCTGCGCTCGGTCGCAATCAAGCACCGCTACGTCACAATCCGGCTAGCACCGAACGCGGTGCTGCGCCGCATCGGCCCGATCGACTTGGCCAGCCGAGGCATGTTCATGCTGGAATTGGTCGGCGCGCATTTCACACTGGAAGGTGGCACAATTGACTTAAACGGTGAAGGTCCGATGGGAATCGGCATCCCCGGGCGCCTACCGAACCGCTACGGTGAGCGGAACATTGCTGAAATTCGCGCGATCGCGGGGCCGGCGAACGCGGCGATTTATGCCGTCCGCTCGTCGTTCGTCGTCGTGTCCGGCGTGACCATCAGGAATTCGGGGGAGACCGCGCTGCTCTGGCGCAATTGTGGCCACGTCTTGGTAAAGGCGTGCCGTTTCGCCAACCTCGGCAATTTCGGAGTCGAATATTCTTTGGTCGCCGCTGATCATGACGGTGGCACGGGACCCATGCCGGCGCGGGGCGATTGCATCGTCACGCACTGCGCTTTTGAGGATATCGACGATTACGGCCTAGGCACGGGCAACGGCGTCGGCGTCGGCGGTGGCGGAGGCAGCGATTTGGGGACTTTCGGAGGGTTCGAGATCGCGGACTGTACGTTCGCTCGCTGCCAGCGCGATATTCATTTTGAGTTTCTATCCGGCAGCCGCATCGAACGGCTTAGCATCGCCCACGTCCGCTCGCGCGATGCGCGGCAAGGCAGCTTTGGGCTGATCGGCGTGCGCGATGCGACGATCGATGATTACATCGCAATCAATCCTGGATCCGCGCCGACTGCCGCGCTGGCCGGTCAATATCCTAGCATCTATGGTGGTATTCTGTCGGGCGATTTTGATCGTGTCCGCCTGAACAACGTGCAGATTCTGGATCGCCGCGACCACGGCGTCCGATCCGGGCGACAGGCAGCGATCGCGAAAGGAAGCCAGGAGTGCGTAGTGCGTGATGCGACGTTCGGTGCCAGCGATGTCGGGGCTTTCCTAGGGATTCGCGGCGCTAATCCGAACGGAGTCTGGTATGTGGGCAGGATCGCTGCTGTCTTGGCACACGATCGCGTCAAGGTAAATTTGCCGGCGGGCGCTACGGTTCGGGCCGCTGCCTATGCCTATGGCGGAGCGACGCGAGAGGGGCTGGTGTTGACGCATGGCGGTCGCGTCACAATGCAGGCTGTGCAGATCGCCGCGGGCAGGAGCAGCGGGCTACCGGGTGAGCCGCCCGCGGCTGGCCTCCGTGTTGAAGAGCTGGCCGTGCCGCTCCAAGCCTCTGCAACGACGATCGCGGCGCCCCCCGGCGACGTCGGCGGAGCGGTGGGCATCCGGTCGGGCGCGGCCTCTAACCTGCCAGGGATAGCGGTGCGTGGTTTCGCCGTTTCTGGACCAATATCTTGATAGTGTGTATTTCCTAGATCAGCGCCTCCGGCATCGTCTGCGGTGCTCATCGCCGTCGCTGGCCTGCTCGGGCGCTGGCCGTGCTTCCAACCAAAGGAAAGCGATGACGAAGAACGCCATCATTGACGGAACGCGCAGCGGATAGTCGCCGATGCTGGCCAGTCCCAGCAATAAGAGAACAATCGTGGCAGTCCGCGCCAACAGCGGATTAGGTTGCCCGCCGCGCCGCCATGCCCTCCATCCCAGAATGACGACTGCGGTAACCGTGGCCAGCAGGATCGCTAGTCCGGGTAGCCCAGCCGTCATCCCCACTTCCAGCCAGTCGTTATGAGCATGGTTCGAATAGTTCAACGTCAGCACGTCGCGCGGCTCGTTTGCCTGAAAGACCTTGATATAGCTGCCGATGCCTGATCCGAACGGAAAATACTGGCGGGTCATCGCTATCACCGGCTCCCAAACCTGCAACCTCCGGTCCCCGGTCGCATCGGACGCCAGCAGGCGCCGCAGCGATTCAGCGCGGGCTGCAAGAACGAAGATCAGGCCGAGCAGGACTAAGCAGGCGCATCCGCCCGCATATACCAGCATCGCTAGCCTTCGCGTGGCGCGGGGCGCTCCCACCAGGCGATCCAGCGCAAGAAACGGAGACAGTAGGATCGCGAGCAGCGTGCACAGCAGCCCTGCACGCGAACCGATTACCAGGACAAGCGCCACTAGAAAGATCGTGATGGCGCACACCAGCCATAGCGTCCGTTGCCCGTCGCGTGAGTTCGATCGACCGATTGCATAGGCGGCCAGCAGCGGAAGCATGCACGCCAGTAGTACGCCGCCATGATTGCGGTTCGCGAACAGCCCGTTGGCTGTCCCCATAGTGGTCTGAGCGTACAGGAACGGGAGGCCGGTATTACCGGCGACCTGCACTAGGCCGAGCAGTCCGGATGCCACGCCAAAGAGGATGAATACCGGTACCAGCATGGCTCGTTCGCGATCATCCAGACGAACAGCTAGTAGCAGAACCGCCATCGGCACAGTCAGCGAGTACAGGGCGTTTCGCGTCATCGCGGGCACCATCGTCAGAGGCCGCCAGATAGCGCCGATGCCGCTGGCGCGATCGATCTCCGCGATCAAGTCGCGACCGGGTAGCGCTGTCCAGAGCGCGGGCGGCAGCGGCACGAGATGAAGGACAGTTAGAAGCACTGCGGAACCGAGCAGGGCAAAGGCCACCGGAAAGCGGCGAACATCGTCTAAGCGCATCTTGAACAGGCTATACGCCATGACGAGCAGAGCCAGCGGCCGTAGTAAAGCGAGCGATTGTACATCAGTTCGCGAGGCGCCGCCGCCGAGGAAGACGACGATCAGAAACACATTGAGTATCCGGAACGTCGGACTGGTCCGCACAACACGGCCTTCGGATGACGCGAACGATGGCATCGCAAGAACATTCCTGCCATATAATGAAGGAGTCGCGCTTATGCAGATGACCTAGTCAAATGAAAAGCTATACCGTTAGGCTTACGGCCACTGAAACCCGATTGCCGGCATTTTATGTCCCAATAGGCGCCATTCTCGAGCAAATCTTTGGCGCACGCGGAGTGAATTTGCGGCCAATGCGTTAAATTTTCGCGACCGAGGCCATTTTCTATTTGGTGCGAAACGACGCAAGCGTCCAGCCGATGCGAAATTGTGGTGATCCTAGTCGATCACGTCGCGCTCGTCTCCAAAACGTGCGGTTGACCATCGTGCGATCAAAGACCGATCGGTCGGTCAGGCGCAGTCATCGCCATAGCCCGACGTTCGCGAATTCGTTTTCAGGCGTTAGTGTCCGAGTGGATCAGGGCTTTGGACCGAACAAGCCGCCACGTAGCCTGATCGGTCCGATGTGTTAACCCCCAAACTACGCTCCATCGGACAATTCACGGCTGTGCAACAGTATGCCACCGCTGCTGGCTATGACCCCGCACAGTTCGCGAGGCATTTGCTACGCACTGAGTTCCTAACCATAGGCATCGCCCTAGATGCAACAATCTCCAAGCCCCAAGAGGTCTGCCGGCACTGCCCATGTGGAATTGTTGTGTTGTGTCCAAAACGCTGAGTTACTCAAAAGTTATTTGAAAAATAGTTTGTATAGAATTAAGATTATGTAACAAGATCGAACACGTTAAGGCACGCTAGACAAAGCAAAGGGGACCGAAATCCCCTTTGAAATATACAAACGCTTATGGCCCGCCCAACATGGGTGAGAGAAATTGTAAAATCAGTTACTGTCGGCATCGCTATCGTTGCTAGCAGCGACCACGACACCAGCAACCACGGCAACACCCGCGATAAGGGCGATAATCAAGCCGCCGCCAGCAAGATCGTTATTCTTTGTCGACTTGGCACCGATGCGAACCGACTTTGCAACCGAAAGGCTTGCCGCCGGGTTGTTAGGAGCAGCTACTAAGGGAGTCGCCACAAGCGTAGTAGCAGCAAGTGCTGCAAGATACTTTGAAATCATGGAAGGCCTTCCATCTAAATGAACGTTAGACCATTGCATCGCAGTGAATATATGTCAATATAAAATATTGTCGGTAATGGACGCATCCGCGACAACCATATGCAGCGCAGTTGTTTCGAGCGACGGTCGGGCGCTGCGTGGCATGTCGGTAGCCAAGGCCCCGCTGTCAAATGAAGCCTGATCCAAGCCGACTCCGACTGCCAAACCGGCGCCCTTGGTAGCGGGAGCTTGCCGCCTGAGGTCGGCAATTGTGCCGTTTGCGAGTATCTTGCGGTCCTTTACGATGCTGCATCCGGGGCGGCGACACCGGGCATACCAAAGTTTCGCCGGTCGATCCGGTGCCGCGCTTGATCTGTGTGCATGGCGGGCAGGCCTATTATGCTCACTAGACCAACTACCTCATCGATCTCGGCCATCGAACGCTTGCGGAACCGCTTTAGCGTCTGGCCTAATGGTTGAAGGCGGACACGCGGTATGGCTCGCCCGAGATGGTGGCTTGGCTGGTAACGAGCGCTACATTCAGCTTCATATCACAATGTTCGGTAAGTCGGTTCGCCGTGACTGCCTTTTCGGGCGCGCCAAATTCAACTATAGCAACAAGCGAGATGCTTACAGGTGCCCGGCTGGAGAGAAGCTACGTCGTTACTGGCATGAAGGCCGTGCCGCGAAGGAGCAACAGCCATTTGATGGACTTTACAGATACTGCCTCGCTAAGCGGCGTGCGATCTACGCTGCAGGTGTTACCGGAACGATCCATTGGAAGATCCTCCGCTCCGTCCTTAAAGGCGTTCGCGATCTTGCTCGCCATATCACCGCTACCGACACCTATGTAACGTCTCGGTGAGAGCCAGAAAGTCGAAATGCTGTTCGCGCACTCAAATGCATCCCTAGGGTCAGGACTCATTGGTCATAGCCAGAAGATGACGGTGGCCGCGAGCGCGACGGCAGAGAAGAAG
>NZ_JACYUS010000005.1:0-157696 GCF_014841895.1 Sphingomonas sp. CFBP 13728
ACAAGCGCGATCACCGCGACGCGGTTGCGCGCCATCAACCGGAGTTCATCGCGCGCGATCAGGTGGGTCGCACTCACGCCGCACGGGTCCCCACGCCGACTTGGAACCGCGCGTGCAGGGCACGAATGTCGAACCGTTCGGACCCGGTGGCCGTGACATCTTCAACGATCCGGCCCTGTTCAAGGAAGGCGATACGGTCGGCGACATCGGCCGCGGATAATAGGTCGTGCGTGACCATGAGCACCGCGGTGCCGCGGTCGCGCACTTTCAGGAGCAGCGCGTTGAAGTCGGCGGTTGCGCGCGGGTCGAGACCAGAAGTCGGCTCGTCGAGCAGCAGCACCGGCACTTCGCGCAGCAGTGCCACTGCAATCGCAACCTTCTGCCGCATCCCCTTGGAGAAGCCGCCCAGCCGCTGGTCCCAAGCCCGGTCCTGCAACCCGGCAGCAGCCAGCGCGTCGGTGATCGTTCCCCGGTCCTGACGTTGATCCGCCAGTGCCAACAGGTAATCGGCATTCTCAACCGCGCTCAGATGCTCGTACAGCGCGACGTTTTCGGGGAGATAGGCAATGCGTCGGCGTGCCGCGTCAGCGTCAGCCCCTGGATCGATGCCGCAGACTGCGATCTGTCCCGCATCGGCGCGCACAAAGCCAAGCAGAGCGGACAAGGTGGTCGACTTGCCCGCTCCGTTGCCGCCCAGCAACGCCGTGATGCTGCTGGCAGGAACGGTAAGCGAAAGACCGTCGAGAACGCGATGGTTGCCGTAGGCAAGCGCCAGTTCGTGGATAGCGATAGGGTTACCGTTGTTATCGGGCATAGACCTCAATCTGTAAGCGACATGATATAGCGTATCATACGGCGTTGTTGCCGTGTTGCAACATTCCATGTTCCGAAAGGGAGCGGGTAGCGCGTGACACACAGTTCATCGCCGGAGGAGTTTGTACTCATAACGCTCGACTGCGAACCAACAGCGGGCATCATCGACGCCTCTTCGAGCGGCAGGCTAGACAACCACGATGTGACGCTTGGCGCTGCCGGTCGCGAAATTGCTGACTTGCTGCTGTCGCGCATTCACGCTTGCGACAGGGGGGTGGCCCCTCACTCGCATCTTGACGCGACGATGCTCATGCAACATATGATATTGCATGAAGCGAGACAGTAGATTGTCGGGCGTGTTGCACGTCCTCCTTCACATGGCCGAGGTGGAAGGGCCGGTGACATCTGAGACGATGGCCAAGGCGATGCAGACCAACCCGGTGGTCATTCGTCGCATTATGGCAGGCTTGCGCGATGCCGGCTTCGTTCGCTCGGAGAAGGGGCATGGCGGCGGTTGGACGATCGCCCGTGATCTTGCCTTCGTCACGTTGCGCGACGTCTACGGAGCTCTTGGCGAACCTGAGCTGTTCGCTATGGGCAACCGCACTGAAGCACCGGGCTGCCTGGTCGAACAGGCGGTCAACGGCGCGCTGAACGACGCTTTCCAAGATGCGAAAACGCTGCTGCTCGACCGCTTCAACGCGGTGACGCTCACCGAACTGAGTGCTGACTTCCACGCTCGGATGGTTGCCTGCGGCAAATCCGTCGATCTCGAAATCGTACATCGCGAATGACGCGAACGCCTCGCTCTTCGCCAGACCCAGTTTCAAGGGGAAATTCATGCCTGTTAACAATCGGATGTTCCTCGAAATGTTCTCCGATCGCGAGCGCATCGCGCACTACGCTGATGGTCCTCGGCGCTTCACACCCGGCATCGACGCGGTGCGTCGCATGACGGCGCTCTTGCTAGCCGAGCACGCGCCAGCCGACGCCCATGTGCTTGTGCTCGGTGCCGGTGGTGGGCTCGAACTAGAGGCATTGGCCCAGGCGCAAGCTGGCTGGCATTTTACGGGCGTCGACCCCGCCGGACCGATGCTTGATCTAGCGCGCGAAACAATGGGCGAGGATGCCGACCGCGCTCACCTGATCGAGGGCTATATCGATGCTGCGCCCGCTGGCCCGTTCGATGCTGCAACCTGCCTCCTCACGCTTCATTTCCTCGATCGCAATGAGCGCGTACGTACACTGAGCGAGATGAACCGCCGCATGAAGCCGGGCGCCCCGCTAGTCGTGGTACATTCGAGTTTTCCACAGGACGAACCGTTCCGCACGCGCTGGCTTGCCCGCTATGCCGCGTATGCGGTCGCGTCCGGTGCTGAACCTGCTCAGACCGAACAGGCCCGCGCTGCGGTGGGTGCCAGCTTGGCTTTGCTTACACCTGACGAAGATGAGACCTGCTTGCGCGATGCAGGCTTCAAGGACGTGGAGCTTTTCTACGCTGCGTTCACCTGGCGGGGCTGGGTATCTCGCGCCTAGTTTTAGCGCGAGGGCGACATCTTATTCTGTTCTAAAGTGCAGAGGATAAGACGCAATATACCAGCACCGGTACGCCAACCAAAACGATCAAAAGTAAAAGGTTAAGCTCCATAAGTCGGCTTAGCCAGTTTTTGGTTTCATTCCGCCTGTCTTCGGCATCTGCCTTAGAATAGCTTTCTAGGATTTCTAGATCGAATTTGTTCGAGAAAAAGCTTTGTGGCCTCATCCGCAGGAAAGGCTGAGGTGCTGGATTGGCAACTTGATGCAGACGGTCATCCTGACACAAATCATCGGATTTTGAGACTTGGTTTTCCACTACACGGTTTCCACTTATTCGAGATCATGGTCGCGCAGAACGCGTCCCAAAGGTCAGATCGAATAATGCCCGAACTCGAACGGCCGTAGCCGCGAGCTCGGGCTAAGCGCGTGCGGCGAGTTGGCCGGCGTGGTCGCGGAAACGCTTATGTGTCGCAGGAGCGTACATGTCAGTAACATCGGGGACCCATGTCCTAATGTCAACTCGTGCAAATCCATTCGCAATCCTATTGACCTTGACCGGCGACTCTCTAGCTTGAGGAAGCGGGCCGGGCCCCTCTGGCGGTCGTCTCAGGACGAACGTGATGTCGGACCGCATCGGGTTTTCTCGATGTCTAGGCCTGGCCTGTTTGCCTGCTTTCATCGGGACTGATCCGATCGTTCAATCGTTGGTTGGAGAGCGGCTTTGCCTATATTTTCTAACAAGTTGATCGAGTTGCATGCCAGGCTGGATGAGAAGATCTGCGTCGAGATGAAGCGACGCATGCCCGATACCTTGCGGCTATTTCGGCTGAAGCGGTTGCGTCTAGACGTGAAGGACCGCCTGCACGCACGCGCCATGCAGCCACAGTTCAGCTGAACCGACACGCTGAACCATCGTTGTAGGATCATCGTCCGTAAGGATTGGCTTCACCGATCAGAATGGATCGGGATGGCAAAAGGAGAGCGAAAATGGCCTATCTTCTAACCGCCGGCTTGGTGCTTGCTGCTACCGGTGCGGCCCTCGGCATGACTGTCGATCATCAGAACCAGGTGGATCACCGCAGCGGTCCGGTCGCCGTCAAATATCGCGGCGACGTGGTCATCACCCATAAGCAGGTGGGCGCGGTTGCACCTGGCGGAAGACCGTCGTCGCTACGCTGCGACTGGGCGGCGAGCATGTCAGTCGCGCGGCACGCGGTCGCGGCATCGGGTACCAGGCTGGTGCGCAGCATCGACAGCGAACCGGTGATTTCGGGCACCCGGCCCGGCTGGTGCGTTGCGAGCCATGGCGCGATCAAGAAGGAGGTCGCGACGAAGTCCGCGAACATGCAGCGGCATCTGGTAAAGCTGGCGCAGGAAGACGAGCACATGCTGCGCGTCGAGCTCGACCAGATCCACGGTCCGCAGCGCGCAGGATGATCCGGCGCGTTCGATTGGCGGGCGTGCTCGGTGCCGCAAGTTGCGGCCTGATCACGCCCGCGTTTGCAAAGGATGCCGGGTCGATAACCTTGGAGGTGATGAGCGACGAGGAACGGCGCGGGCTGAGCTGGAGTGAGGGACGTGCCGCGCTGGCAGGCGATATTCGCGTCTCGCGCGGCCGGCTCGATGCATCGGCGCGCGTGGTAACGCTTCGGAACAGCGTGCGACACGGTGGCGCCGATGCGGTCGTCGACCTTTCAGTGGGAACCGACTGGGATCTGGGCGCGGTGCGTATCCGCACCGACGCCACGGGCCACACATTCGCGGGCGCGCGAGGACGCATGGACTATGTCGAGGCCGGCGTATCGGCAAGCTATGCCTATGGTCCGCTCTACGCCACGGTCGGCGTGATCGGTGCCCCGTCGCAGCACGCGATCGGTGGTAGCAATGTGCATATCTATGCGAACGCCAATGCCGGTATTCCCGGTACGCCGCTGACTATGCTCGCCGAGATCGGCCACTCATCCGGCAGCGTCCGCGACCCCATCCGGGTCGAGCGTCTTCGTCCGGGCGGCAGTTACACCAACTGGCGATTGGGTTTCGAACATCGTCGCAACCGTCTGACGATTGGAGTCGATTATGTTGGGACTGACGTCTCCCACAAGGCCATTGCGATTAGGTTTGCCGATCGACGCAACGCCAGAGACCGAATTTTAGGGCGCGTCCAGGTTTCGTTCTGACGAATACCGCTGACAGCGGGTGCCAATTAACACTGATGTGTACACAAAATGCTTCGGCAGGACCGCCTGCACATGTTCAGAAGGCCGCCCCTCACAGGGCGGCCTTTCCATTGTCAGCCACTGATGGCTCGTTCTTTAGAGCTGGACGGCCCCGCCAGCGGGGCGCAATCATCCGGTTTGCCGTAAGCGGCGTATAACAATGAGACATTCGACCACCTCCTCTCAGTTGTTGAACGGATATAGAGGTGCTTGCCAAAGGTTCAAAAATCTTAGCGAGGTAGCGTCTTGCTCACGCTGAATGATTCATTGGCATTTGCGCAACGGTGCTCGCGTCCATGAGCACATATACCATTGTTATGTTTGTCGGCAGCGCGGGAATCGCGCTCTTCACAAAGGATTGAATTTTGGGAAAGCTGCTCGTGCTCGTTGGCAGCATCGGGCGTGTGCTAGCCCTTCATCGCATTACGGATTCTTTGGCCGGGTAGCTGATCAAGGTCCGATGATCCGGGATCGGACCAGCGGCAACAAGCGATCGATCGCCTGTCTGGCCGATGCGGTATCCTGTGCAAGCGAGCGAACGGTCAGCAGATCGCCATCGCGGATGATGATCGCCGTGGCCCCCGCACGGTCGCCTAGCGGATACCCGCTTACCCAACCCACAGCCGGCGCCACCTCCATTGCCGTGACGGTGCATCGAGGGCTGCGCGCGCGACAGATCTGTTGCAGATCGGCGATGCTTGTCGTGCCCGACCGAACCCGTTCCTCCGTTCCATCCACCTGACGCCCCATCAGAACGTCAACGACCGGTGAGCCCACACAATCCGCGCAGAACAAGGTGACCCGCTGCGGTTCCTCTTTTGCCTCGAAGCCGGAGCCCAACGCCGTGGCAGCCGCCTGACCGACGCCCGTCAGATTTCTGGTTGCAAGTCCCTGTGCAGCCGCACCGGTCGCTAAGGCGATCATGCCGGCAAAGGCGACTGTGCCAGGTCGATGACGCATATTCTTGCTTTCCCCTCGCTCGCTCACGCATGCTCGAACGCGATGAGATTAGGTCTGAAGGCCGCGTGGTACCACCCCGGAGTTTCCCCGAAACTGTGGCGAACCCCTCGTGCAGCTTGGCACCGTGAAGGAGAAACGCCTTCGACAATAACCTGCCGGCAAGATCCGCTGCGGGTCGGCAACGGTCTGGTTGGCTTCCCGAAATCGAACGACGTTTGAGATGGGGAAAGCGTTCTCGGAATCGATCGTTTGCGGAATTGTGTCCGGATAATGCATAGGATCTACACGCTCTGTGGTCTAACCCTACAAATACATCGCCGAAATCTGGAGGTCAGAGTCAGACCGGTTCATCGCCAACCCGATGCATCAGATGCTTGGACTAGACACCTAGACAGGAACGGGGGGACTGATGATTGGAAAGCCTTACATCGCAATGGTTATGCTTGCGGCATCATTCACTGGCAGCGCTCTAGAAGCGGGGGTCATGCCTGTGCCCACTTCGGTCAACGCACTCGGGGGATGTTGGGAGGGGCAGGGTACGGTGATGGGCAAAGCCGTCGCTATTGCGGTTAACGCCTATCCGATCGTCCAGGATGCGATGCTGGCTGTTGAAGCCGCAAGCATCGCGCTCGCCGATCCGCAGGACCAGTACGCGGCACACCTGATTTTTGGAGGAAGCGGCAAGCCGTCCGCAACCGAGGCTGACCCTATCGTTGGATATTGGGCGGACAGTTTTGGCGGAGCGTCCGCGGTAGCTGGACGCGGCGAAAGCAAGGCAGACGGGTTCGATATTACTTACCAATATCCGGACAAGGCCTACGTGAACCGCTGGCGCATGTTAGGCGACCGCCTCACTTGGCAGATTGCCATGCGGGACCGCAAAGCTGTTGAGAAGCCTTTCGCTAGTTATACGCTCTCCAAGACGGCCTGCCGACCGCTCGCAGGGGGCGGCTGACAGGGCGTGTAAGCCTTATACTGGTGTTTGGAAGTCTTTTGCATCGTCCAAACCGACATACCGCTCCCGACCATTCTTAATAACGATCGATTCCGAGAACGCCGATGCCGTCTCGACTGCCTTTCCTTTTAGGAACATCGGGCCAGGCGCTAGCGCTCCTTGCGGCGTTCAAGATCACCCAGTCGTGGACAACTTCATTAAGACTAGGCCGCTGACAATGAGCCCGGCGGCTAGAAGGCGCATCGCGGTCATAGCCTCGCCAAAGACCATGATGCCGACCACGAACGCGCCGATCGCGCCGATGCCGGTCCAAATTGTGTAAGCTGTTCCGAGCGGCAGAACCCGCATCGCTGACGCAAGAAGGCCAAAGCTGACCAACATGCCCACCCCAGTAATGATGCTTGGCCAGAGCCGTGTGAACCCATTAGAGTGCTTCATGGCCGAAGCCCAGACAATCTCGAACAAACCAGCAAACACGAGTGCAATCCACGCCACAGCAGTCTCCATCGGAGCTGCCGGGCCGTCCCGGACTTCTACCCCCGTATTGGGGTGGGAACGTTGTCGCCGCATATCTAAATAATTGTGCCCTAACGATATTTCAACGGCAGCTACCAGGCACGATGGAGAGTAGCGCACCATTAGTTTCGTTAATCGGCAGGAACGGGGCCGCGCGCGTTCAGCGCAGAGCGGTATCGATGCTTATCCGGAACAACGGTGTAACGGTCGCTTTATACCGTCGTTACCGGGGAGAGCTTCATGATCCGCCGTCGCATTGCCGTACTGCTAGCCAGCGCATTCCTGCTGGCACCCGTTGCCCCTGTCATCGCCCAGAACACGGTCCGCTCAATCTCGGCGACCGACAAGGCGCAGGGCACTCAGGCTCATCCGCAACTGCTCGCGCAGTTCGGCGGTGTGTATAAGGGGCCGCAGGCCACATTCGTCGAACGCGTCGGCAAGCGCGTGGCGGTCCAGTCCGGCCTGTCGAATGCGGGCAGCGACTTCACCGTCACCCTGCTGGACTCCCCGGTCGAGAACGCCTTCGCCATCCCGGGTGGGTACATCTACGTCACCCGTCAGCTGCTTGCACTGATGACCTCGGAAGCGGAACTCGCTTCCGTGATGGGCCATGAGGTAGGCCATGTCGCCGCCCGCCACGCCGCCTCGCGCAATACACGTGCGACGATCGGTGGCCTACTCGCTCGTGGCGTCAGCCTGGCGACGAGAAGCGATCTCGCGACCCGCATCGCTGGCACGGGCGCGCAGCTGTACACGCTGAAATACGGACGTGATCAGGAATATCAGGCTGATGCGCTTGGCGTCCGCTACATTACCGCTGCGGGCTACTCGCCCTACGCCTCGGCCGACATCCTGGCGGCCCTCGATGAATCGACCGGGCTGACGGCGCAGGCCAGCGGCACCGCACGGTCTGCGCCGACATGGGCATCGACGCATCCAAATGGCGCCGATCGTGTGCAGCGCGCAGAGGCACTGGCGAAGGCCACCGGCAAGCCGGAGCTTGCAACCACCCAGGATACGGCGTTCCTCCGCATGCTCGATGGCCTGCCTTATGCCGACGGCAAGGAGGGTCGCAAGGTCATCCGGATCGTCACTGTTGGCGCAAGGGACACGATCGATACGTTGAGCCAGCGCATGGCAGTAGCCGACAGCAAGCGCGAACGCTTTATTGTCATCAATGGCCTTCCGGCTGACGAGCCACTGAAGCCTGGGACGCTCGTCAAGCTGGTCGTCGCTGCATAGAACCGCTACCGTAGGAAGCCGACCGGCCCTGTTGCGGCGATGTCGCTGGCAAATTCTGGCTGCAACCCTAACGTCCGTCGATGCTCATTCTCTACGCCCTGATGCTCGCCGCGATGCTCCAGCAGACCGCCGCGGAGACCGACCCTGCTGATGTCTCCGAGATCGATGTCATTAGCTGCCGTCTGGACGTTCCCAGTTACATGCGCTTCGCCATGGCGATCGATGGCGAGGAACAGCTCGCGCGGACGCGGGGATGGAAGAAGATCGCCTCGCCCAATTCGTTCATGGCCGAATATGACCTGCCGAAGCCGATTACCGTTGCGGGGTCATACAGCACGCGCCGGATCGCCTTTACCGGCGACGCCATCCTCGCGGTCCTCGACGTCGCGGACCCCGCCATCGTGGCGCGCGCCGAGAAGATCGACAACAGCATGTCGGCCCAGCCGATGATCGACGCGATGGTGGCCTCGGGAAGGGTGACCCGCGCCCAGGCGGAAGCCGAGTTCCCCTTTCGCAAGTTCCTGGGCGAGCGGATCATGACCGACGTCACCGAACCCGCCGGCAAGGACGGCTATGGCAGCCGCATGGTAGTCGCCCGAACGATCTCCAACGTCACCACGCACCCCGGCAAGACACTCTACGGCTGCGCATATCGGTTCGATATGCTGGACAAGGATGGGACATCGCTGTGAGACGGAACTGGCACCGCGCGACCGTCGTCTCGCTGGCACTGGTCGCGCCGCTGCCAGCGTATGCGCAACCCTCCGGCATGGACAGCTTCATCGGTACGCTGGCGATCGAGCGAGGCGAGGTCATCCTCACGCGGTGCGATCTGGCGGCGTCGCGCTACCTGCTGCGCGATGTGCCGGGAGCTCAAGCGGTCACCCGCTATCGCAAGGATCGCCGGCGCGCGTCTGCCGACGTGATGGGCAGCTATAGCAAGGAGGGTGATCGTAACATCCTGACCGTTGCCGAGTTTCTCGACTATCAACCGGGCAAGTCGTGTCACCTGAGCGACACACTGGATGCGCTCGCTCCTGCCGATGCCCCCTCGGCGCAGGGCACGCCTGCCGACGAGCGTGCGGGCGACCACGCTACACCTGCCGCGCTCGTTGGCCATTATTACCTCATGGGTGTGATGGAGACCGGATCCGAGCTGTTGCTGCGGCCAGACGGCCAGTTCGACTGGGCGTTGAGTTACGGTGCGCTGGACCAGGAGGCGCAGGGCATGTGGCACGTCGAGCGCGACGAGGTCGTGCTCGTGGCGTCCGCACCAAGCGCGCAGAAGCCGCTCTTCTCCTATTTGTCCACCGCGCCGTGGGATGAGGAGACCGAAGACGAACGTCGGCGGTACCAGCGCAGTAAGATCGAGGCCACGATCCGCGCCAGCTGCCCGATCTTCCCCGAACCATTTGTCTCCGCGACGCCTTTGATGACCGCCGACAATGCCCCCGCGCCGTCCGCGACGATCCTTCAACAGCGCGCCGCCACGGCATTGCGCGCTGCGAACGCTGCCAGGAGGAATGCGGAGCTCCTGGCTGAACGACTGATGTCAGATGGTCCGCCGACCCCCGCAAAGCCAGCTGCCCCGCAGGTCCGGCAGGCATTGTCCGATTGGCAGGATGCGCGCGCGCTGGCGCTCCAGGCCACACGTGCGGCGGGCTTGCCGGAACCCACGCTAGCCGATCCGACACTGCCCGCCGCGTGCACCATGTCGCCAGCCGACGCGGCCGAAAGCGGTACCGCGCGACCCTCCCCCGGCGTGGCGATCAAGATTTTCGATCCCGCGTCGGACCTGCCCGCGCGCAACCTCCCCGTCACGATGCACTTTGCGAATGGCACTAAGGAGAAGCTGGTCACCGGCAGGAGCGGCTTCGCGTTCGCCCCGCGCGGCGCAACGACGAAGGCCGTCAGCGTTACCGTTCACACCGAGGCGCCGATCGCGGGTGACATGACGATCACCTTCGCACCGCTGCAACACGGGATCGTCCGGATCGGCTTCGATCGGCAGCAACTGATGGCGCGCCCGTTTGACACGTTGCACCTGCGCATCGCGGGTACCGCGCTGGTTATCGAGGGCGCCAAGGGACGGTACGAGCGCCAGCCGTAGAGCAAGATGGGGATGAGTTGACCCGCGCCCAGCTCCGTCCGTGCTGAGCCAGTCGAAGACAGCGGACAACGCTTTTAACGCCTCGCAATGTTGCAAAACGGCAGGATCTCCACTCCATGTTCAACCCGAATGACCGACGATTTGAACGGGATTGTGCCGTCTACTCGGATCGGGCTATTGGGGGCGGTACGTAGAACGGACCCAGATATACGCTAAGCGCCGACCGGTCTGCGCAGGCGGCGCAAAACACCCGTTTGTCGTGCATCCAGGATGGCGACAGGGTTTTCCGCCGTAATCTACGCCTTCTGGGACAAGGGCGTCGTCCCGGCACGGTCTGCCGAACGACAGCTACTGCCAGATCCGGCCGCTCGTGGGCGATGTCCCGTCCTACTATGGCGCAAATCTGGTAGAGTGCGGTCAGACAGGTTTCAGGAAGGAGATGGCGATCGCGGGCGGTCCCAAAAAGGATGGCGTTTTGAGAATGCCGATGCGTACCTACCGCCGCTGCAACCCGATCACGTCCAACAGCGCATCCGCGGCTTTCGTGCGATAGCGTTCCTTATGCCGCAGCCCGAAGAAGGGGCGAGGAGCGAATGTGATCGGTGCGACGTGCAACAGACCTGCCTTGATGGCCGGGTCGACCACTAGCGCCGACAGGACAGCAACGTCCGCCCCAGCCTCCACGGCCGTTCGGTCGCTTTCATTAGACGGCATCGTCAGCGCCACGTCGAGGGCAGCCGGATCGACTCCCAAGCTGCGCAACTCGCTATTCAACGTCGATCGCGTGCCTGATCCAGGCTCCCGTTGCCCCCAGCGTGCTCGTCGCAGCCATGTCACGTCGATGTCGGCGTCGCCGAAAGGCTGTGCTCCGACGAGCAACAGCCGGTCTTCGCCGATCGGCCAATGTGCCAACGCCGGGTTGTCGATCTCGCCCTCGACAATACCCAGATCGGCCTTGCCGTCATAGACGCGTGCCGCGGCCTGCCCGGTGTTGCCGATCGACAGTTCGATACTAATCGCCGGATAGCGCTCATGGAAAGCCGCAAGGATGGGCGGCAACCAGTAGGCGGCGATGGTCTGGCCGGCGACGAGGCGCAGCGTGCCCCGCTTCAGCCCGCCAAGCTCCTCCAGCACCGTCTCGGCCGCGTCGGCCCGCGCAAGAACTCCGCGAGCCTCGGTCAGGAACAGCCGTCCGGCCTCTGTCAGAGCGATGCCGCGCCCGACGCGGTGGAAGAGCTTGGTTGCGTGTCGCTCCTCAAGCGAGGCGATGGCTGCGGAAGCCTCTGACTGCGTGACGTTTAAGGCCGCGCCGCGACGGTCATATGCTTGCGCTCGGCCACGCCGACGAAGATGCGCAGTTGCTCCAGTGTCACACCGCACCTGATATAGAAACCGATCACGATTGACGATCGGAATGACAACAAGGCTAAGTTGGAGCGATCGGTAGGCAGGGTTTAGATCGTGCGACGGAAGGAACACCGCCGTGGCCAGTTTTGCCTATCCCGATCGTATATTCCCTACCGTCCAGACTAGCAGATTGCCCGCGCTGCTGCCCGGCGTCGGCCTCTGCCTCGCCGTCACCGGCTCGGCCTACGCGCTGGAGGCGGGCGAGCGCGCACTGGCCGGCAAGGCGTGGCTGGAGGCGCTGGTGCTCGCCATCCTGATCGGCACCGCCGTGCGCAGCCTGTGGACCCCGGATGAAAGGTGGCACGAAGGCATCGCATTCAGCGCCAAATACTTACTGGAGGTGGCGGTCGTCCTGCTCGGTGCTTCGGTCAGTGCCGCGACCATCTTGGCGGCCGGGCTGCCGCTCCTCGCCGGTATCGCCGGCGTGGTCGTGAGCGCAATCCTGCTCAGCTTTGGGATCGGCCGATTGCTCGGCTTGCCGACGCGGATGGCGCTGCTGGTGGCTTGCGGCAATTCAATCTGCGGCAACTCCGCCATCGCGGCCGTGGCACCGGTAATCGGCGCCGACAGCGACGACGTAGCTGCCTCGATCGCGTTCACGGCGGTACTGGGTGTGGTGGTAGTGCTTGGCCTGCCACTGCTCGGGATTGCGCTCGGCATGGGCGGGCTCGCCTTCGGGGCGCTCGCCGGGCTCACTGTCTATGCCGTGCCGCAGGTGATCGCAGCCGCCTCGCCGTTGGGCGCCACCGCCGTGCAGATGGGTACGCTCGTCAAGCTGGTGCGCGTGCTGATGCTCGGGCCGGTGTGCCTTGTTCTGTCGCTGGTGGCGCCTCGTCTCGCGCCGCAGTCGGTTCCCGAAGGCGAGTTCGTCGCCGGTGCGCCTACGGCCAAGCGGATGGACCTCGCCCACCTCGTGCCCTGGTTCATCATCGGCTTCCTCGCACTGGTCGCCTGCCGCTCGCTGGGTCTGGTGCCGACCGTCGCCATCGCGCCGATCGGCCGGAGCGCCACGCTGCTGACCGTCGTTTCCATGGCGGCGCTCGGGCTCGGCGTGGACGTCCGCACCGTCGCCAAGGCCGGGGGCCGCGTGACCATGGCCGTCGTGTTGTCGTTGCTCGGCTTGGCCGCGATCAGCCTGACGCTGCTGGCCGCGCTGCACATCGCATGATCGGGCAAGATAGTGAGGATGAGGCCGAGGCCAAACCGATTGTCAGGCGTTACAATAGCATGAGCGAGCTGATGATAGAGCGGAACCCCGAGCCCTACAACGCCGAGCCGGTGCCCGGCGCCTTGATCGAGCGGTTCTTGACGCCACAGAACCTGTTCTATGTTCGCAGCCATGGGCCCGTGCCGGACCTGCCGGCCGATCACCGGATTGAGGTGGGCGGGATCAGTGTGGGCGAGTGCTCCATCTCGATTGCGGAGTTGAAGGCGCGCTTTCCGGTCCGGACTGTCACGGCTGTGCTTCAGTGCGCCGGCAACCGCCGGACCGATCTCCAACAGGTGGGCAAGACTTCAGGCGATCCGTGGGACATAGGCGCGATCGGCAATGCCGAGTGGACGGGCGTGCGGCTCGCAGACCTGTTGGATGCAGTTGGAGCATCGGACGCGTCCAACCTGTTCGTCTGCTTCACCGGCGCTGACGAGGTGGATGTGGAAGGCGAGGTGGCACCGTTCGGCGTCTCGATCGCTATGACCAAGGCGCGGGCGCCCGACGTGCTGCTCGCCTGGGCGATGAACGGCGAACCGCTGGCATCCGAGCACGGTGCGCCGTTGCGTCTGGTCGTGCCAGGCTATGCTGGCGTGCGTAGCGCCAAGTGGCTGACCCGGATCGAGGTCAAGGACACGCCCTCCGAGGCGCCGATCCAGGCGCACGATTACAAGCTTTTTCCGGCCGACGTGACCAGCGAGACGGCGGACTGGACGCAAGGGCTGACGATCAACGCCATGCCGCTCAACGCCGCGATCTGCTCGCCTGGTTCGGGCGAGAGTCTGCCCGCGGGCAAGGTCCGGATCGAGGGCTATGCCGTCGCCTATGAGCGCGACGTGTCGCGGGTAGAGGTGTCGCTGAACGGCGGTCGAGACTGGCGGCAGGCCGATTTCTCCGACGATCCGGACGGGCAGTGGAGCTGGCAGCGCTGGTCGCTCGATGCGGAACTGCCCAAGGGGCGCCAGCACCTTGTGGTGCGCGCGTTCGACGATGCGGGCCAGGGTCAGCCCGAACTACCCGATACGATGTGGAACTTCGCCGGATACCTCTGCACGGCCTGGCACCACGTCCACGTGCTGGTCGAGTGAATCCGCCGCCTTTGTCGGTCGATCTCGCCTTCTGGGTCGACGCGATCGGCAGGATGATCGTGGCGACGGCGGCCGGCATGACGCTCGGCTGGGAACGGTCACGCGAGAACCGACAGATCATGGGTCTGCGGACGCTGGGGCTGGTCGGGCTCGCGAGTTGCATCGCCGTCCAGGCGATCGTCCACAGCGGCTTGCCGAACGTGAACGCCGATGCAGCAGGTCGAGTGATGCAGGGCATCCTATCCGGCGTCGGCTTCATCGGCGCGGGCGCGGTCCTGCGCGTTGGCAGCGGGCAGGAGGTGCACGGGCTAGCAACGGCGGCGTGCATCTGGGTGTCAGCGACGCTCGGAGCGGCAGCGGGATTGGCGGTGTGGCCACTACTTGTGGGCGGTCTGCTGCTGGCGATGCTAGTGTTGTTCGTCGGCGCACCGCTCGAACGCCGTATCCGCGAACGCGCTCGGCAGACCCCGGCCGAAGCGGACCGGCGGGACGCCGAGCAGAAACCCTGAATAATCCTTGGCGCGAAACGGTGTACCAGTAGTTTTGCAGACGGAGGACTTCATGAGCGATATCGACAAGAAGAAGCCCACCACGCAAGAATCGGCCGAGATTCTGGAGCTGGAGGAGTCGGTCCGCGCCAAAGACAAGGCGAAGGTTGACAACGTCAAGGAAGATGATCGCTCCTGAGCCGGTTGGCGCCGCTAAGCCGGGCTGAAGGAGCGAACGAGAGCGAGGCCGCCGAACAGCGCGAGCACGCCCAGCCCAACCGATCCGACAACATAAAGGGCGGCTTGCCCGACTTCGGCTCTCTCCTAAAGCAAGGCCGCTTCCAGCGAGAAGGTCGAGAAGGTCGTGACGCCGCCCAGCCCGCCGGTGGTGAGGAACAATCGCCATCCCCGGCTCGATCCGCTCCGCAACAGGAACCAGCCGTCCAGCAGACCCATAAGGAATGAGCCGAGCACGTTGATGATGGGCGTTCCGATCGGCAGGTCGGGGCCGAACAGGCGCAGGCTGAGGCCGTTCAGCCCATACCGCAGCATGCCGTCGGAACCAGTCCCGGCGAACATAATCAGGTATGGCCCCATGCCTCAGCCAGCCAGCTCGGCCGTATCCGCATCTTCCTGGCGCAAGCCCGCCGGGCTGACCGTCCAATGCTCCAGGTGCTTGTAGACGATGACCTTGTTCGCAAGCAGGTCGCCGTGCGCCCGGCAGAAGCCTTCGAGCTGCTCGCGCTGGCCGATCAGTTCGACACACATGGTGAGGTGCGGATCGGCGATCTCGGCGCCGTTCTCACGCACCGGGCCGTGGTTGCTGTAGCCGTAGTGGGTATGGTGGGCGACAGCGTTCATGATTCCGTCCGCCTTGGCCTGCGCGACGAGCGTTCGGTCGAGCGGCTTGGCAGCCCAGCGTGAGCGCGTGCCCGGCTTTACCGCCTTGTCGGCTGGCTTCATGTAGATGCGGACCAGCCGATCTCGGTCTGCGACACGTGGTGGGCGTCGGACATGGATAAGCCTTCCGTGGGGTGAGGAGCGAACAGGTCTGAAAGGTCGGGCACGGGACGGAGCGCGCGCGCATCGCGCAGCGTCAGGTCCGGCGGCAGGGTGCTGCCCGCCCGCTTCGGCACCGCCACCCGTTGCGACAGGTAGATGCCGTTATGCCCGGAGCAGGCGTAAGCGACGAAACAGGCGACCGCGACCGGCACTGCGGTCTCGGCGCCGAACAGCTCGACGCCCATGATCGTGCAGGCCAGCGGCGTATTGGCCGCGCCCGCGAAAACCGCCACGAAACCGAGCGCGGCAAAGAGGTCGACGGGGACACCGATCGGGCCGGCGAGCGCATGACCCAGCGCCGCGCCGATGAAGAACAGCGGCGTGACCTCGCCGCCCTTGGGCGGCGGCTCTTCGCCTGCTCCGCCGGCCACAGCAATCGGATGGCTGCGAGCAACAGCATCGGTCCGTCAGTTATCCTGCCGTTTCGGGCCTGTCATCCGGCAACCATACAGTTTCATTTCTACATCGGATTGACGTTGCCGCACCGCGGCGACATATAGTGGCCGAAGGCGATGGATTTCCGCCTGGCTATGTTGGCCGAACCGCCCTCGCAAGGGCCGATGATTCCTACCGGGCGCCGCAAGGCAGCAAGGAGGAATTGTGCGCGCGACGTTTCGCAATCTCTATAACGCATTAAACTTGGCCGCTTTTTTTCGCGATCGCCATGACCATGCCCTGTCGGTGTTGCGCTGGACGCTGGTCCTCGTGCCGATGGCGGCGCTGGTGGGAACACTCTGCGCGGCTTTCCTTTGGAGCCTCGACGCCGCGACACAGGCGCGGTTCGACTATCCCTGGCTGCTTTACCTCCTGCCCTTAGGCGGAGCGGCGGTCGCGTTGCTCTATCACCTCCCGGCCGTTCGGTCGAAGCGGGCAATAATCTCATCGTCGAGCAGATACACGAGCCCGGAGGCGGCGTTCCGCTGCGCATGGCACCGTTGGTCTTCATCGGCACGATCGCCACTCATCTCTTCGGCGGTGCGAGCGAGCCGATCGGCGTCAGCTTGGGGCCGAGGTCGCAGCCGATGACGTTGGCATAGATCATCGCTTCCTTCACCGCGCCAGTGGCATGGGCCGCGTCAATCGACAGCGCGCCCACCAGCACTGTCGGCATGTTGTTCATCACCGACGACAGGACGGCCGCGATCACGCCTGTTCCGAACGCCGCGCCCCACACGCCGCCTTGGGCGGTGCGATCGAGAAGCGCCGCCAGATGGTCGGTCAGGCCGGCGTTCCGCAGCCCGTAGACGACTAGGTACATGCCGAGAGAGAAGATCACGACCTGCCACGGCGCGCCGCGCAGCACCTTGCCGGTCTGGATCACGTTGCCCCGCCCCGCGATCACCAGCAGGAGGATTGCACCGGCAGCGGCGACGGCGCTGACCGGCACGCCAAGGGGTTCGAGCAGGAAGAAGCCGGCCAGCAGCAGCGCGAGGATGATCCACCCGGCGCGGAAGGTCGCAACGTCGCGGATCGCTTCTCGGGGCGCGCGCAGCGCCCCCACGTCATAGTCTTCTGGGAGGTCGCGCCGGAAGAACAGCAGCAGCACGCCCAGCGTGGCGGCGATCGATACCAGGTCGACCGGCACCATCACGGACGTGTATGTGCCGAACCCGATCTTGAAGAAGTCGGCTGACACGATGTTGACGAGGTTCGAGACCACCAGCGGCAGGCTGGCCGTGTCGGCGATGAACCCGGCCGCCATGACGAACGCCAGCGTCGCCTTGTCCTTGAACCCCAGCGCGCGCAGCATGGCGATGACGATCGGCGTGAGGATCAGCGCCGCACCATCATTGGCGAACAACGCCGACACCGCCGCGCCGAGCAGCACGATTAGGACGAAGAGCCGGCGCCCATGTCCCCTGCCCCAGCGCGCAACGTGCAGCGCCGCCCATTCGAAGGATCCAGCTTCATCGAGCAACAGGCTTATGACAATGATCGAGACGAATGCAGCCGTCGCGTTCCAGACGATGCCCCAAACGACCGGTACGTCGGACAGCGTGACGACCCCCGCGAGCAGCGCCAAGACGGCCCCGCCTATCGCGCTCCACCCGATTCCGAGCCCCTTGGGCTGCCAGATGACGAGCACGATCGTGACGACGAAGATCAGGACGGCAAGAAGCATCAGGCGATGCGCTGGCCCGAGGCGTCCACCACCTGTTGTCCGTCGTCCTTCGCGAACGCGCCGCGCTGATCGCCCGGCAGCAGATCAAGCACGGCTTCGGACGGCCGGCAGAGCTTCACGCCGAGCGGTGAGACGACTATCGGCCGGTTGATGAGGATCGGGTGCGTCATCATCGCATCCACCAGCGCGTCGTCGGACAGCGACGTGTCGCCCAGGCCGAGCTCCGCATAGGGCGTACCCTTTTCGCGCAGCAGCTCGCGGGGCGTTATGCCGGCGCGGTCGATCAGCTCGACCAGCAGCGCGCGCGAGGGCGGAGTTTTCAGATATTCGACCACGTGCGGTTCGATGCCGGCATTGCGGATCAGGCCGAGCGTGTTGCGCGACGTGCCGCACACGGGGTTGTGATAGATCACGATATCGACGGCCACGGGCGTCCTTTCAGCAGCAGGGGGTGAGTTCGGCGATCAGCGGGGCGCACAGCTCCGCGTTGCCGGCGCAGCAATCCTTGACGAGGAAGAGCGTTAGCGCGCGCAGGCCGTCGAGATCGGCACGATAGATGATCGAGCGGCTATGACGTTCGGATCGCACCAGCCCGCCACGGGCGAGGATGCCGAGGTGTGCGGACATTGTGTTTTGCGGTACGTCGAGCTGACGGGCGATTTTGCCCGCAGCCAAGCCATGCGGTTCGTGCCGCACCAACAGGCGGAACACGTCGAGGCGTGTTCCTTGTGCGAGCGCGCCGAGCGCTGGAATTGCCGTGTTGTTTTCCATATATCCAGAATAGCAGCTATATGGTTCCGGTACAGACGTTTATAGCACCAAGTAGGCAGGCAGTCGGCACCCTACGCTCTTTTCCGAAGTCCCCAACGAGTGGGGCGGGACCCCGCGGGCACGGCTCTATCGGCCCGCTGGGCGTGCCGACCGAGCCATCGTGCCGGCGTCTCGGCCCTGCCGGGTGACGATTATCGCGTAAGGTGTGCCACGTGGCGCACCTGCGAACGCGCAGGCGCGAGCAGTGTTTCGATTGGCGTCGACGCCCTCCCCCAGAGGCCACACCGCACAGCACTTCGCGCGCAGAACCGCGTGTCGTGAGTTGATGGGCTTAGCCTGATCCCCCCGATACGTCGGGCGCAGCCTTCGGATCGGGGTCTTGCGCCTTGCCCTTCGCGGCGCCCGGCTGCTTTGCGCTCATGGCGGTCAGATAAGCGACGATCGCCGGCACGTCGGCTGCGGCGACGGGGGCTTTGTAGACCTCGCGCATCTTGGTGACCTCCGCGGTCCACTGGTCGGCGGAGAGTGGCGGCTGGTTCAGCGCCATGCTCGCCGAATGACACGAGGTGCAGTTCGCATTGATGACGTCGGCATGCGGGCCGGCGGGATATTGCCCTTCGTCGGTTGGGAGATCGACCGAAGTGGACGCCAGCGAGAAGCCGCGCGCCGAGACGCTTGGCGGCGGTGGTGCGGTCGGGGCGGCAGGCGGCGGGGCGACGCGGCTGTTCGGGGCACCAATCGCGAGCAGAAGAACGACGGTCGCGCCGACGAACCCGAACGACAGCGTGCCGATGGAAGGCGTTTTCATGGGGGAGCGCTCCTCAGCCGACGACGATGTTGGTGGTTTCGATGTTGCCGCGCATGAACCCGCCCGGGTTCCAGATCGGCGTCATCGGCTGCGCGATGCCGGCGGTGTTCCAGCAGCGCGACATCAGCCTGGTCGGGCCCGCATGCGTGAGCGGCACCTGCGCGTCCCAGCGGCGGAAACTGTATTTGCCGTGATCGGGGCCGAGCGTCGTCTTGTACCAGGTCTTGCCGTTGTCGGTCGACACATCGACCTTGGCGACGCCGCAATCGCCCCCCATCGCAATGCCGCCCAGCGGGATCGACCGGTCGAACGCGATCGCCTGCCCTTCGTCGAGGCTCGTGACCCAACTGCGCGGGATCATCTTGTTGATCGGAACGGCCGGGAAATCCTTCTGGCCCGGCCGCACGTTCGCGCCTGGAGTGTCAGGGATTTTGTACGCCTTGGCCATCCAGTAACCGTCGTCGGGCGCGGCGAGCACCTCGATGTCGTTCAGCATCTTGACCCAATAGGTCGAATACCAGCCGGGTACGATCAGCCGGACCGGGAAGCCGTTGAGGAGCGGCATCTGTTCGCCGTTCATCCCGAAGGCGAGCATCACTTCGCCGTCGCGTGCGTGGTCGATCGACAGCGACTTGGCGAAATCCGGTCCACCCGCGACCACCGGCTGGTCGAGCGCACCGAACCGCACTGCAACCGCGCCCGGCTTCACGCCGGCGATGTCGAGCACGTCGCGCAGGCGCACGCCGAGCCATTTGGCGTTGCCCATGGCCCCGTGACGCCACTGCGCACCGGCAACGGGCGGCTGGAACAGCGCACGCGAATTGCCCGAGCATTGGTTGATCGCCGCCAGCTCGACGCGTGGCAACTTCAGCAGTTGCGCGAGCGAGATTGACAGCGGCCGCGTGACCGCGCCGTGCACCTTGATCCGGAACGCCTCGACATCGATCGCGGTGGGGATGTCAGCCCAGTGCCAGCGGACGAAGAACTGGTCGTTTGGCGTGAAGACGTCGCCATTGAACACGCTCATCGGCGTTTCCAGCAAAGGCGGGTGGATACGCTGGAGGATCATGTTGCCCTTGCCAGGGAACGCACTGGTCATCGGTCGTTCCGACGGACCGCCAGGCAGGTGCAGATCGACAATGCTCTGCGCCAGCGCGGGTGCGGCGATCAACGCGCCGCTGCCGATCGCAGCCTCTGCGAGAAAGCGACGGCGGTTCGTCGCCTGCGCCAGTTTCATATCCAGGCTGTCCACCAGCATTCTCCCTTCGATGTCATGCTCTTATGCGCGATCCGTCCGACGGTCTGCCCGGTACGGGTCGATCGGATGCGCCGGTTCGATCCGGCAGGACGATCAGTTCGGCCCATCAATTGGCTTGGGCGATGCAGGGCGACACGAACAGGTTTCCGCGCCAGCCGCCTGTGACCGTCTTGGCGCCGACCAGCAGCCACATCGCTGCGAGCGCGATGGTAAGGACGGTGCCGACGATCCCGAAAAAGCCGAGCTGGAGCGTCGTGCCGAGCTTGAAGGTGGCGACCGTGTAGACGCCGAGCGGGAAGGTGTAGCCCCACCACCCGAGGTTGAACGGAATGCCCGCGCGCCAGTAGCGGATCGTGATCAGCGTCGCGAGCGCCAGCCACCACAGGCCGAAGCCCCAGAGCAGCAGCCCGGCGATCGTGCCGATCCCCTGCGCTACCGCGCCGATCTGGCCGAGGCCGTTGGCGGCGAGGATCGCGGGCGCGTCGCTGCCGAGCACCAGCATCCCGAGCGCACCGGTGCCGATCGGGCCTAGTGCGAGCCAACTCGATGCGGCCATGCTCTCGTGCGGCAGCTTGTGCAGCGCCATCCGCAGGATGAGGATCGCGAGGATGCCGAACGCGACCGGCACCGAATACGCCCAGAGGACAAAGGAGGTCGCCAGCACCACGAACTGGTGGTGCGCGTCCGCCAGATGCGGTGCGAGCAGGCCTCCGCTCGCGCCTGCGACCTCGGCCGCGACCACTGGCAGGAGCCACACCGCGGTCATGCCGTCGAGCGAATGTTCGTGCCGGGTAAACATGAGGTAGGGGATCGCTACACCGCAGGCGAGCGACATCGCGACGTCGATCCACCACAATGTCTCGGCGATCGGGATAACGCCGGCGCCGAACCGCGGCAGGCCGAACGCCAGGAACCCGTTGATGATCGTCGCGAGGCCCATCGGGATCGTGCCGATGAACATCGACACGGTATTGTGCCCGAAGATCCGACGCGCCTCGTGCCCGAACATCGTCCAGCGCGCGGTGTAGAGCCCGGCGAACAGCGTGAAGAGCGCGATGTTGAAATACCACAACGCCTCGCCGACCGGGTGCAGCGATGCGCCGACGCCCGGCACCTGCGGCAAGGCCAGCGCGAGGATGCCCGTGCCCATCGTAGCGGCGAACCAGTTGGGGGTGAACTGGCGGATCATCTCGCGCGGAGAATCAAGCCGGCTGAGCGGCTTCAGACCATCGAGAACGGGTTTCAGATCGGCAGTCACTTGCCAGTCTCCTTGATGAGATCGGTCAGCGCGTCGGCCGCCCGGGTACGATAGCGCTCCTTGTGCCGCAGCGCGTAGAATGGACGCCGCGGCAGACCGAGCGGCAGATCGTGCAACGTGCCGGCCGCGATTGCAGGTGCGACGACATGCTGCGACAGCACCGCGACGCCCGCGCCGGCCTCGACCGCGCTGCGGACCGCCTCGTTCGATGGCAGGGTCAGCGCTATGGTAAGGTCCGACGGATCGACGCCGCGCTGGCGCAACACCTCCTCGAACGACGAGCGCGTGCCCGATCCCTGCTCGCGGACGATCCAGCGCGCGGTCCGGATCCAGTCCTCGTCGATCGTGTCGGCAGCGCGGTCACTCACCAGCACCATGCGGTCGTTAGCGACCGTCCAATGCGCGAGCGCGGGCTCGTCGATCACACCCTCGACGAAGCCGAGCTCGACCGCACCGTCGAGCACGCGCGCCGCGGCCCCCTCGGTGTTGTCGATCGCCAGTTCGATTGAGATCGCGGGGTAGCGCGCATGGAACGCGGCCAGCTGGCGGGGCAGCCAATAGCCCGCGATCGTCTGGCTTGCGACTAGCCGCAGAGTGCCGCGCTCCAGTCCTGCATATTCGGCCAGTGCAAGTTCCGCGCTGGCGGCACGGCCAAGCACTGCGCGTGCGTCGACCAGAAACATACGGCCCGCTTCGGACAGTTCGATCCCACGGCCGACCCGGTGGAACAGCGGCACGCCGTGCCGCGCTTCTAGCGCGGCGATGGCAGCGCTTGCGGCTGACTGCGTCACATTGAGCGCTTCGGCCGCGCGCGTCATGTGCTCGCGCTCAGCGACACCGACGAAAATCCTGAGTTGTTCCAGGGTCATGCCCGATCTCCTTGCCCCAATGATAGGGAAAGGAGATCAATCGCACCAACCAAAGATTACGGTCATTCCAATCATATATACCGATTGGTCATTTCAGAATGTCGATAACCGCCTCACGTTCATCGACCAGTTCGGCAATCGTGCGATCAAGCATCGTTCGCTGGAATGGATCGAGGATCAGTCCTTCGATACGCGCATACCCACCGCTTTTGCAGTGCACCGGCACGCCGCACACCAGCCCTTGCGGGATACCGTAGGAGCCATCTGACACCACGCCCATCGACACCCAATTGTCGCCTGCGCCGTGCACCCAATCGCGCAGATGGTCGATCGCCGCATTTGCTGCCGACGCGGCCGAGGACGCACCCCGTGCTTCGATGATCGCGGTTCCGCGCTGCGCAACGGTGGGGATCAGGGTCTCGCGGTACCAGGCCTCGTTTCCGATACGGTCGGCAAGCTTTTGGCCATCGAGTTCGGCATTCCCCCAGTCGGCAAACATCGTCGGCGAATGGTTTCCCCAGACGACGAGCTTTGTAATCGCATCGACACCGACACCCGCCTTGGCCGCAAGCTGTCCCTGCGCGCGGTTGTGATCGAGGCGGATCATCGACGTGATGTTTTCGGCAGGGAAACCCGGTGCGCTTTGCGCAATGATCCAGGCATTTGTGTTGGCGGGATTACCGACGACCAGGATCTTGGCGTCGCGTTTGGCCACTGCGTCCAGCGCTGCGCCCTGCGTCTTGAAGATCGCTGCGTTGGCAGCGAGCAAATCACGGCGCTCCATGCCCTTCGAGCGGGGACGAGACCCGACCAGCATGGCCGCATCGATGTCCTTGAAAGCCACCATCGGATCATCAGTAATGATCACATCTGCCAGCAGCGGGAACGCGCAATCCTCCAGTTCCATGACCACGCCGCGTACTGCGTCCAGCGCCTGCGGCACGTCGAGCAGTTGAAGGATAACGGGCTGGTCCGGTCCGAACACGTCACCCTGCGCGACCCGGAAGAGCAGCGAATAGCAAATTTGTCCTGCGGCACCGCTGATCGCGATCCTGACGGGGGGCTTGGTCATTTTGGAAAGGGCTTTCGTTGGGAGATTACAGACGGTGTGAGACCGATCAACGCGCCGCCAGGGCAAGCGCCGCATCGCGCCCGGATGGCACCAGATTGGCGAGACCTTTTCCTGATCTTACGGCACCAGGAACGTAGATCAGGCTCTGCGCATCCGTACTGATCGGGATCGTCGACACGGTGGTGTACGTCAGCGTGTCGATCCCAGCGACCTTGTTGGTTCCGGCCAGGCTGGCATAGATCCTCGTACCATCGCCCGACGGCCAAACCGCACTCGGAGCCGCTTGTAGCGGGACGGTTGCCACAGCCTCCAGGCTGTCGGTTCTATAGACCTTGATTGCAGGTTGATCGCCGCCAACGCTGACATAGGCAAAGGAATCGTCTGCGCGCTGGGCGAAGTTGACCGCGCCCGTTGCTGGACCAGTGTTTATCACTTCGCGTACCGCAAACGGCGGTTTGGCAGCAAAGACCGTGGTCGTGCCGCTCTCGCGGCGTGTTGCCCAGATCTGTTTGCCATCTGGCGAGACCGCGATTGCTCCCGCACCTGCACCGTTGCTGGCAACGTGTCCGACGACGCGCCGATGCTCGACGTCGACAACCAGGATGGACGGCCTTTCAGTAAGCGATACAAAGGCATAGCGTCCGTTTGGCGACAGGATGGTCGCGCCCGCTCCGCCACTTGCTGGTACGCGGGTGATCTCCCGCGCTGTCTTAGGATCCACGACCGCGATGGCATGTTCATCGCCGAGCGAAACCCAGAGTTCGTGCCCATTGGGCGTAAACGCGACGGCGGTAGGCGACGTCTGGAACACGGTCCGGCCTCGTTCCGTGTTCGTGGCCAGATCTACGAGCGTCACACTGTGCTGCGCTAATGCCGATACCGCCAGGGTCCGCCCGTCACGCGTTGCAGCCAGGTGCTGGACTTTGGGGCTGGAAAAGCTGGGCTCAGCTATCGCGCTTTTGGCGAGGTCGATCCGTCCCAGTTCGTTGCCCGCTGCAGGATCGATGACAACGATCTTCGTCGATGTAGGGTCAGACACATAGATCCGGTCATGATGGCTGAGGTCGATATCAGCCTTCGACCACGGTGCCTGAACCGCCTTGATATCGTAGGGAAAGTCGTCCGCCGCAGGTGCAGCCCAATAGGCCTGAGCGATCGCCGGGACTGGCGCTACGGAGGCCAACATCGCGGCAACCAGAACGATCGCAGCTTTCATCGTTTGATCCTTATCACGGACCCGGCGGGTGATCGTGCCGGTCCGATGCCGCTAGATCGACCGATATGTCCCTCGCGTCCAACGCATGGTCGCGATGATTTCAATACGAAAACGCGATTATAGATCGCCGACCGTTCCTGTTAAATGATTGGAATGACCGTGGTTATGCGTTGGACCGACCGCCCCGCCGCAATCATCTATCCTGTCACGCTCGGCATTCATCGAGACGCGCGGAGACTTCCTCATGGCAACACAGCCGATCTACGATCTCGCTACCGAGACACTCGTTGCTCCTAAGCCTGTGCGTCGACATCTCGCAATCGTGCCGGATGCAGGCAATTATGACGAGCTGGAAAGAACGGCTCCAGGCATCGCATCGCGCGGCGTCCATCCTGCCACGTTGGGCTTGCTCGTCGGCGTGTATGCAGCAATGTTGCTGACTTTCTGGACCTTCTTCGCACGTGATGCAGCTACGGCGCTCGTCCTGACGGTCGTGTCGGTCTTCATGATCCTGTATTTCGGTCTGATTGCTGGCGGCATCGTACTCAGCGATACTCCCGCCCCCGGCGAACCCCTCCGTTCGTTCTCGGAGTTCATCAAGGGCCCGGTCGATATCTTGACGGGCACGATCACAGGGCGCGAAGCGGCTATACAGATGCTCTTTCTCCCGGCCTGCATGGCCGTGCTAGCAACGATTATCGGCATCATCGCTCGCGTGTCGTAAACAGGAAAACTAGGGACAGGACGATGAGATCACGCATGACCTTGCTGATGGCGATAGGCTTGTCCGTATCGACCGCTGCTATCGCGCAAACGGACGGCTTCGCGTCCGCGATGGATGCGGCGATGACGCGGATGCACGGCGCGATGATGACTGGCTATTCAAACGATCCCGATCGCGACTTCGCAAGGATGATGATCCCGCATCATCAAGGTGCGATCGACATGGCTGAGATCGAGCTGCGTTACGGCAAGGACGAACGCCTGCGCCGGCTTGCGCAAGGGATCATCGTCGAACAGCGTCAGGAAATCGCGGTGATGCAGGGCATCCTATCCGAAGGCGGCGCGTTGTCACGTCACACCGGACCGACCGCGACTGGTCACCCCCATCACGGAGACCGTCCATGAAGCGTTTCACCCTAACCGCCTGCACCGCCTTGTGCTTTTCAGGCCCTGCGTTTGCCCAGCAAGTGCCCAATGCGACCCCCGACATCCCTGTCAGCGCGCAGGACCGGTTCTACACGTCGGACCAGTTCTCCAACACCGTGTCGGTGATCGACCCATCAACCAACACGCTGCTCGGCGTCATCAAGCTCGGCGACCAGACCCCCGCCAACCTCAGCCCGCTCTACAAGGGGCAGCTGCTTGTCCACGGCATGGGCTTCTCGCCCGATCGTAAGACGCTGGCGGCGATCTCGATCGGTTCGAACTCGGTGACGTTCATCGATACCGCGACCAATGCCGTGAAGCACACGACCTATGTCGGGCGCTCGCCGCATGAGGCGTTTTTCCGCCCCGACGGTCGCGAAGTCTGGGTCGCGGTGCGCGGCGAGGATTATATCCAGGTGCTCGACGGCAAGACCTTCGCGCCGACCACGCGCATCCCCGTTCCTAATGGCCCCGGCATGACGATCTTTTCGCCAAACGGGAAATACGGTTACGTCTGTTCGAGCTTCTCGCCCGAGACAGTTGTGATCGACACCGCCTCGAAGAAGATCGTCGGTCGCGTCAAGCAGGCGAGCCCGTTCTGCCCTGACATCGCCGCGACGCCCGACGGTAAGCAGGTCTGGTTGACGCTCAAGGACGTCGGCAAGGTCATGGTGTTCGACGCCAAGCCACCCTTCGCAGTGCTCAAGACGTTCGATACCGGCGCGATCACCAACCACGTCAATATCGCCCGCAATAAGAATGGCCAGTTCGCCTTTGTGACGGTCGGCACCGAGAATGTCGTGAAGGTGTTCCGCACCACTGACTTCGTGCAGGTGGCGAGCATCCCGGTCGGCGCGCTCCCGCACGGCCTATGGCCGTCGGGCGACGGCACGCGGATGTATGTCGGGCTGGAGAACGCCGATGCGGTCGCGGCGATCGACACAGCAAGCAACACCGTCATCGCGACGATTCCAATCGGTCAGGGGCCGCAAGGCGTGGCATATGTTCCCGGCGCGGTGCCGGTAGGCGATGGCCGTGCAAACCTGGTGCCGCTCGCGCAGGCCGGCATGAAGATCCAGCTGACTCTATCCGGGACTGGGCGCAGCCAGGTCACGCTGTTCGATCAAGGCCAGGTCCAGATTTTGCAGGCGGCGGTTGCGGGCCTCAGCCCAAAGATGCCCTATGTCCTTGGATTATCCTCCCACGCTGACGGCAGCGGCGTGATCCAGCCTCTGGCGAAGTTCATGACCAATCCGGCGGGCGGCGCGATAGTAAACACGCTCGGACCGCTCCGCCAGATCGTCAGCGACGCGAAAGGCGACATGCGCCGTTACCTCGTCATTGCTCCGGGCGACCCGATGATGCCGGGCGCTGTCGTTCAGGTGCAAAAATGAGGATTCCGGTGAAACCTGCGCCCCGCTGTCCGTGTCCGGTATATTCGGCATGACGCTGGGCTAGGTCGACACGACGTCTCGAGAGTGTCGGAAAGCACTTGTTTGTCGCACAATGGTGATTACGACTGGGTTTTCTACATATCGGGCCGCTGAATGCCGACAATGGGAAGGAAAGCGGACTGGCTGCTTTAGAGAGGGCAGGTGCGCTCCACTACCTGGTGCACTTCCATTTCGTCGCAGCAGGATGCCTTTACGCCTAGCTCATTACAGGCCCCGATCCGGCGCCGCATCGGCCTTCCGTGCCTGCCCGCCTGATAGTGCTGGGGGTCGCCGTCGTGATCCACTCGATCATGTCGCAGCTGCTCTACGCCGGGCTGTTCGTCGCCATATCCGTGCCGGTTGAACAGTTTCGCCGCGGTGCGGAGCTGATGTCAGTACATGGCGCCCAACTCGCCGGAATGGGTCTGCGATGCGGCATGTTCTGGGTCAAAATCGAAGCCCGGCTTAAGCGAGACCGGTAGGACGAAGCGTTTGCTGCGTGCCGGCTGGTCAGCTTTCTCCAAACAACTCACGTTGCGCCTTGTCCAATTCCTCTGCGTAGCGGCGTCGCGCATAGCTCTCGGAGAGGATGCCGAGAACTGCCCCGTCGCTTCCAACTACCGCCAGTTCGTCCGCACCTTCGGTATCGAACGTAGTCATGACGCTTCTGATGTCTGAATCCGGCGTAAGGGCGAGACCCGTGTGGATCGCCAGCGACCCGATCGGTGCCTTCTGATCGACCTCTTCGGCAAATGCACTGGCAGTCTGTACGATACCGCCATAATTTTCGTGGTCATCGACTAGTAGGACCCGACTTGTGGAACCAAGCGGAAACGCCCGACGAAACTCGGCGATCGTCGTGTTGCACGGCGTAGCCCTTTCGACACGTCGCATCATCTTGCCCGCTGTAAGCGTTCTGACCCAGCCGACATCGCGGGCGCTTTTGATGGTTTCGCCCCGGAGATGCAGGCGCCACGTAGAAAAGGAATAGCCGAACAGCTCGCGGACGATGGTGGACGAGACCAGCGATGCTGCAATGGCCGCGCCGGCAAGGGAGAAGTCGTGGGTCGCCTCAAGGACTAGCATCGCCATCGTCATCGGCCCGCCAACTACGGCGACCGCTAATGCGGCCATCCCCACCAGGGCCGCATTGTGCGGGTCGATCACAGGCGATCCGACAATCCATTCGAGTGAACCAGCAAACAGGTGACCCAGCAGGCTGCCCAAGAACAAGGATGCGAAGAACAGGCCACCGCGGAAGCCAAAGCCAAGTGAGATGATGGAGGCCGCGCACTTGACGACGAAGATGGCGGCGAGGAAGCGCAGCGATACCTCGGCTTCAAGATTGAGGTGGAGGGCGCCGTGACCAGCAGAGAGAATTTGCGGCGTGAGCATCGCCAGAGGGATGAGCAGAAGACCGCCCAATATCGGCCGGCAAATCGAGGGTATCGGCAGTTTGCGTGTAGCTGCTTCCATCTCCGCAACAGCCCGCATCAGCAGTATACCAGCGCCAGCGGCACAGGCCCCAAGACCGGCGTAGAGAAGGTAGTGGAACGTCTCGATCTGTTCGCCTGCATTAGCCGCAACCAGATACGGTTGAGCACCAAACGCCTGCGCCACAAGGACACTCGCCAGGCACGCCGCAGCGACAGGTGCCAGCGCTGATATCGTATAGGCCCCGATTACGATCTCAAAGGCATAGAAGGCCCCAGCTAATGGAGCCCCGAATGCACCTGCGATGGCGGCGCCCGTTCCGGCGCCGACCAAGATGCGCAGATCGGACCTGCGTAACGCAAACCAGTTGCCGCTGAGCGAGGCGACGAGCCCTCCCAACTGCGCATACGCCGCCTCAAGCCCCACAGACGCACCGAAGCCGTTGGAAAGGATCGTTTGCCCGGAGATAACGAGGCTGTCGGACCATGACATGCGACCACCATGAAGGGCGTTCGCCTCTACAGCGTCGACCATCCGGCGCCGGCGAGCATGAGTAACCCAAGAGAAGAGTGCGAGGACGGCTCCACCAGCCGGCAGGGCAAGTAGAGCAAGGTAAGGGATCGTCGTGGCCGCACTCAGCCTTTCATCCGGCGACAAGGCATAAAGCAGATGCTGCATCGCCTGTGCGAGCGTACCCTGGACGACACTGAGCAATCCGGCTGCACTGCCGATCATGATGGCCAGCACGATGAGTGCAGCTTCGCTGGATCGAAAAGCTTTACGGAGCCACGATGGCGCCACCCGACCAGATCCAGGTGGACTAGCTGCGCTATCGATCAGTGGCGCTGAAGCCATGTCAGTCGGCGTCCTGCATCAAGGTTGCAAACAGGGCTGCGGCGAGAACGGCGCTCGAAAGCCACATCACAATCGACAGCGTCCAAGACGTCGCCAGTCCAGCTGCCGTGATTGTTGCAAGCAGTAGGACGATGAGAACGGGCATGGCTGCCCGCGAGTGGAAAAAACGCATGAAGCCGCCTACGCCTGCTACATCTGCGGTGCCACAACCTTCCGAGCCGCCCGGTACGCTTCCTCGCCACGGACGCCATTCAGTATCTTCGAACGCCTGCGGCTTGGCCATGCTGCCCATCAACAGTACCCGGCGATCAGTGCAGTGGCCAAGTCCACATCACTAGAGGCGTACCAACCAAGACCACCAGAACCGATAGTGGTGCGCCCAGCCGGGCGTAATCGCTGAAGCGGTAGCCCCCAGGACCAAAAACCAAGGTGTTACACTGATGCCCAATCGGCGTCAGGAAATCGCATCCTGCCCCGATAGCGGTCCCGATGAGGAAGGCTTCGGGGCGATATCCGAGGTCATGCGCGAACACCGCCGCGATTGGCGCCATCACCAAGACCGTCGCGGCATTGTTGAGAAACGGCGTCACAGCCATCGCCGCTACGAGGATCAGGGCGACCGCGCCCCATGGCGGCAAGGAGGCCGCCAGATGGGCAAGCGAGGTCGCGAGTACATCCGACGCGCCGGTGGTGCGCAGGGTTTCACTGACCGGAATGAGCGCGCCCAGCATGATGAGAATTGGCCATTCGACGCCATCATAGGCATCTCGCAGCGGTAGCGCTCCGGTCGCCATCATTAGACCGGCAGCGGCGAAGAAGGCGACGGCCACAGGCACATAGCCGGTCGCGGTTACGGTCATCGCCACCGCGAGGATGATAAGTGGTAGGAAGCGACGCTTCGAACTTCCCAGACGCAGGGCACGCTCTGCCAGCGGCAGCGTACCGAGGTCACGCATGCGTTCCGGCAAGAGTGTGAGGGGTCCTTGAAGAACAATGACATCGCCGGCGCGCAAGACGGTCTCGCTGAGCTGCTTGGTCAGCCGTTTGCCGGCGCGCGATACCGCGATGAGATTGACGCCATAGCGTTGCTGAAGCCGCAGTCGTCCAGCGGACTGGCGGACCAACACGGAGCCGGTGGTGATGACCGCCTCAATGACGCCAACCTCATCATCTTCGCTGCCTTCCGGTAGGTCACGATGCTGTCCGGCAAGTGCTAGGTGGTCACCCGCAATGACACGCTCAAGCGTATCCGGGTCACCGCCCAAGATCAGCGTGTCGCCGGCAGCCAGAAGGAACTCGGCCGTAATGCTCGTGCGCACATCGTCACGGACAACATTGGCGATCGTCACCTCATTATCATGACGGTCGATGAAGGACTCAACCGTTTCGCCGACAGCGGGCGATCCGTCTTGGATGGTCGCCTCAGTGACATAGTCCGTGATGTTTAGAGCTTCGCCCATGGTCGGCGCTGCGCGGCGTTCCCTGGGCAGGAGGCGGTAGCCGAAACGCAGGAAAATGAGGCCGACCACAAGCAGGCCCAGCCCCGTTGGCAGATAATCGAACATGCCGAACGGCTCACCGGTCATCTGCTCTCGTACTCTGCTGACAATAATATTCGGCGACGTACCAACGAGGGTCATCAACCCGCCAAGGAGCGAAGCGAACGACATCGGCATCAGGAACACCGAGGGGCTAGTGTCCGATTTCTTCGCCGTCTGCACGGCTGCCGGCATCAGCATAGCCAAGGCACCGACGTTCTTTACGAGCCCGGACGATACCCCGACTGCCGTAGTCAGCACCACGAGTTGCGACCGGACGCGTGTCACGCGCCGCGCCAGTATCCCGAGCGCGCTCTCGATTAGGCCGGAACGCTGCATTGCCGATGAGATCACCAGCGCCGATCCAACGATGATAACGATGTCATCGGAAAAGCCAGTAAATGCCGCTTTGGGCTTCACCAATCCCAGCGACAGCCCGGCAAGCAGGGCGATGATGGCCGTGACATCATAGCGAAATCGGCCCCAAAGAAAGAGGCCCATCATGCCAATCAGCAGGCCAATCGACATAAGTTGCGGCGTGGTCATGCAAGCAGAATCCGTAAAATGGCGATAGTCACGCCGGTTATTGCAGCCAAATCCCGACGAGTGCCGCCAAGACGGCAATCGCTAGGAAGCCGTTCACAGAGATCAGCAACCAAGCCGGCAGTCGCTGAGTGTCGGGCCGCGGTGGGGCGATAGGAATCATTTCACGCCAGACCGCTGCAACGAAGCAGAAGCCGCTGAACAGGATCAGGACGGTTGCGGTCGCACCGGCAAGCCAGCCGGGCACGATGTTCTCAAGCAATGCGCGGGCGCCAATTCCTGCGGCTAGAGCGGCAAGCCCGGTACGGACCCAGGCTGCGTAGGTGCGCTCCGCTGCCATGACTGTTCGATCGGCAGCAAGCTCCGTGCGCCGATCGGCGCTATCTGCTTGCTGCTTGGCGCTATGCTCCAACCGGTCCGCACCGTGAACGAATGGGCCGTTGAAATCACGGGTCAATGACAGTCGTTCGTTGGCCATGGATGATCAACGATACCCACACGCTTTCAGCACATCGAATGTTAAAAAGGATCATGCCGAATAAGTTATCGAGGTTAGCAGATCCCCCGCCTTCACAGGTGTCAAAACCGGCTGGTTGCGGCACGAAACCTTTCTCGAAAACGATCCAGACCGTGCGAAAACTCCAACCCCGAATGTAGCGTACTAATATAGCTGCGTGTCGGTTGCCAGGTGATTGGCTATCTTGCGTCGCAGCCATATCTGGCGACGTTATGTTTCGAGCATCACGTCTGTATCGGGGGCGGCGGTGAGTTTTCGCACGGTCTGGATCGAATTTCGGGAATGTCCGGGTTGGGCAGGAAAGCGGAACGGCGGCTTTCGGGAAGGTGCTGGCGATGGCCGACATTCTGTGGCGCTGCCTCCTTTTACAGGAGTATCTATCGTTACATTCACACGCTCGGCGGTCTGCTACGATCGAACTCCATTTTGAAGATTCCGTCAGACCTCAAAACATAGGTGCAATGATGCCAATCTTCCTGACTCTCTTTAAGCATGTCACGCCTTAGGGTGGATAGAGCATCATTGACGGATCGGTTCATGGTTCTCTCACCTTCCACCCCCTCAACAAGCTTACCGTTGCACACGACATCGTAGCGCCTCTGTATCCAGTCGTCATGAACTTCTGCCACGATCCATACTTCGGATACAGAAGTCGCTAGCATTGGAGCAATTGCGAGGGCGATGCTCTCCAGCTGACGGCTACTTTCCATTTCTGCATTTACCTCCGATGCCAGATTATATCAGCGTAATCGCTTTTGCGATCCATTTTACCGCGCTTGCCCATTGGCCGTAACTAGACAGCTTTACCAATCCCGAGCGCCCCGATTGCAACTCATGTCTGGAAAGTTCCCCATAATCCCACTGAACGAATGACTACTACCGGGACTCCGAATTACTAACCCGAGCGTCCGGGTGTGGGCGTGAACGGCCCTGCCGTTTTTAAGCGCCGACTAGCCCCGCCAGTGTCGGAAAACACATGATTGTCGTCAGGCGGCAGGTCAGGCGACCGGGGCTACCCCAACCCATGCGTGGCACATGCGACAAACCCTGTCGCTTTGTTCGATTGTGCGGAAACCAAAATCTGGAGGTTTTCCGTCACTGAACCAAAAGGGCGGGAGGTCATGCTCAGCGTCATTCCGGGTATACCCTGACTGGGCAGGGGCTATGCGACACAAAACCTGTTCAAACAGGGTTGGTAACAGCGAAACTAGACTCTCTTCTTCAAGGTCTAGAACCTGAATGACCGGTCAAGCCAAGGCGGAGCCTGCCTGTCCGGGCCAGCAAGACCGCCGCCTTGCTTGGCGCGACACTCGAAAACAATCTGCTGAAGCAGGCCCAGTCCGACTACGTGGTACGGTCGGAAAGCGATAAGACGCGGTTACGGCAAGCAGGAAGCTCGGAGAAAGGCGGTTGAGCGAAGCGGGGAGGGGCAGCTGAGGTTTCTCTCACATATTGACCTAGCACTCCTGCTCGGTTGCCTCGCTCTTAGAAAACGACCCCAGTAAAAATCCGAGTGAGCTCCCACTCACATCGCAGTGCGGCAGAAGGTCCCGTTCGGGTGTGTCAATCTACCGTAGCGGGCCCGGAGTGGCAAAGTTCCAACAGCCTTCTTAGCACAAGTGCTAGTACACATCCTGAGAAAAATAAAATTCAGTGTTGTTTTACAGAGATCTGTATGTCAGCTTCACGTACTCATAACCTGAAGGTCACAGGTTCAAATCCTGTCCCCGCAACCAAAACCACAAAAGCCCCAGGCCCACAGCCCGGGGCTCTCGCGCGTTTGGGCCACGGCGCTGCGAATTCCTGCGGCCGGTACAGCTCACCGTGTAGCTGAATGGGGAATGTTTACGCCGTGCGAGATCTGCAGCTGCCGATGCCCTTGACAACTCCATAAGAGTGAGCTCGGTGCAAAAAGGAAGCCGCCACGACTCTGCTATCGATCCAGCGACTGACACAGGCAGACAGCGTCGGTAGGGAAGGTCACACGCGCTGGCATTCACAAGCGCGGAAACTCTTTTCTCGCGTCCGCCCAGGATAGCAATGCCACCAGCACGGGTTCGAGCGCTCGCCCCAGGTCGGTCAGCGTATATTCGACCTTGGGTGGAACCACGGGATAGACGGTTCGCACTATTATCTGCTCGTCCTCGAGCGATCGCAATTGCTGAATCAGCATCTTTTGTGAAACGCCTGCAATTTCGCGCTTGAGTTCCGAGAGTCGCATCGGACGTGCCGAATAGTAGAGATGCGACAATATCATCATTTTCCAGCGACCTTCGATCGACCGGATCGCCGACTGCATCGTGACGCCGCAATGACCGCGTATCGTGGAATCGCAGGTGGGAACATCGAGCATAAGGACGGGCACCTTTTGGTATGTATGGCACTTTTCTGTAAGTTCTTGCCATTAATTCCACCGCTCCGATATCCCGGTCTCGAAAACTGAGGAAAATCACATGAAGATCGGTATCATCGGCGCGGGCTATATCGCTCGTGCGGTTGCGGGCGTTGCTACACGCGCGGGCCATGACGTCATGATTTCGAACACCCGGGGGCCGCGGAGTTTGTTTACCGCCGTCAACATCATCGGCTGCAAGGGCGGGACGGTGGACGAGGCCGCGGCGTTCGGCGACGTCGTGCTGGTTACGATACCCCTGTATGCCTATGATACGATCCCGGCCGAGCCCTTGACCGGAAAGATCGTGCTCGACGCGGGCAATTATTATCCCGACCGCGATGGTGCGATTGCTGCGCTCGACCGCGACGAGACCACCACCAGTGAAATTCTCGCGCAGCATCTTCCGGCATCGCACGTGATCAAGGTGTTCAATGCGATCCTGGCGGGCGACATCGAACGCGATGGAACGCCGACGGGCACGCACGACCGCCGCGCCTTGCCAATCGCGGGAGACGACGTCGCTGCCAAGACGGTGGTGGTCGGCCTGCTGGATGCGATCGGCTTCGATGTCGTGGATGCGGGCGATTTGTCCGAAGGATGGCGGTTCGAGGCCGGCACGCCGGTCTATTGCGTGCCCAGGACGGTCGAGACTTTGCGCGAAGGCCTGCAGGCGGTCGTCCGCGGCGCCGGGGTATCCGCATAGCGCCACCCCCGTGAACCTGGCCGTTGCGCCTCCTATCCATCCCGCGCTCGTTGTCTGGACCGACACCGGCGCGGGAGACACCGACGCGTGCTAGCTCGACGCGCCGGTCAAACGCGGTACCCAGTCCTCGACCCGTCGGGTTTCCAGTCGGCGCTGAGCGCATTTGCGCCACCCCTCCGCAAGAGGCGTCAGCGCGGCGGCCTCAGCGAGTTCGTCGGGATTGAACGGATCGATATAGAAAAGTCGATGCAGCCGCTCGATCGTCCAATCTGGCGTGGCACGGTCGAGCGGCACGAGTCCGTCGCCGGGTGCGATCTTGCCCGGCTGCAACACCCGGTAATACCATCCCGTGCGACCGCTCGCCTGAACCCGCAGCGCCATGTCGGGAACGTCGAATCTTTGATTGAGCTTCCAGCACGGCAGCCGTCCTTGGCTTACCTCGACGATGGCGCCGCCAACGCCGAACACGTCGCCGATCGCTATATCGCGTTCGTTCAGCCCTGAGCTGGAGAAGTTCTCACCGAAGGCACCGGCGCGTGTCAGCGTTTCGCGAGTGCCGATTTCTTGCGACCATGTCGCGTAGTGATCGATCGAATAATGATGAACGGCTTTTTCCGGACCGCCATGATTTTTCAGATCGCCCTGCCGATCCGTCACCAGTCCTTCGCTACCGAGAAGCGTCGGTCCGTCGACCGGTGTCTTGATTATGCCGCTGGGCACGTTGCGTGGCCCGAGCGGGACCAACGCTCCGGTGAGTAGCGTGTCGACGCGCACCATCTTCTGGTTGATATGGTTCATGGATCGACCCGATCTTCTAAAGCAGTGACTTGCCATAAATCGTGTACGTCTTGTTGACGCGGCCATTGAGCGTTTCGGCGATCGATCGCATTCCCTGATTGTCTTCGAGGATCCAGCCGATCTCCGCCCGCGTCGCCCCATATCTCTCGACTGCGGCACGGCGGATATATTCGATCATCATGAAGGCGAGCTGGCCTGCCATGCGTGACGATTGAAGGTCCTTGACGACGCCCATCAACGGCACGCGCATCGTCCGGACCTTCGGGTGGCGCAACCACAGCAACAGCTTCGCCCATCCGAACGGCAACAGCGACCCGTTCAGCGGTTTGATCGCCTCGTTGAGATCGGGAAGCGTGATCATGAAAGCGACCGGCTTGCCGTCCAGTTCGGCGATGCGGATCAGGTCGTCGAACACGATCGGTTTCAACTTTACGCCGACGTCGCGGATCTCGGGCTCGGTAAGCGGTACGAAGCCCCAATTCTCGGACCAGGCATCGTTCAGGATGGCCAGCAGGATCGCGGCTTCCTCGACGAAGTTGGATTTATCTACCTTGCGAATGTGGATGCGGGGGTTTGCCTCGCCTGACGCAATGATCCGCTGGACGATTTTCGGGAACGCATGCGTGATGTCGAGGTCGTAGGTCAGAAGCTGCTTGGCTGCCCGATAGCCGGCCCGTTCGATCCAGCCCTGATACGCCGGCTTGGCATGACCCATCATTATCGTCGGGGAATGATCGAAACCTTGGACAAGCAGGCCCGGCTCCTCCCAGACCGACATGCTGATCGGGCCGAGAGCCTGCGCCATCCCGCGGCTGCGCAACCAGTTCTCCGCGTGAGCGAGAAGGGCGACGAATATGTCTTCGCGTTCGGCATCCATCAGCCCCCATTGACCGACACCCGGCCCGAAGCCGCGCCCGGCCTGCATCGTCAGCGCCAGTGTATCGATGTGCGCCGAGATCCGCCCGACGACGCGATCGTCCTCATAGGCCAGGAACAGCTGCGCTTCGGCATGGCTGAACCATCCGTTCTTGGCCGGCGTGATGAGGCCGAGCGCTTCGCTCTTAAGCGGAGGCACCCAGAACGGATCGTCGCGGTAGAGGCGAAACGGCAGATCGACGAAGAGCTTTCGATCGTTCTTCGACGTCACGGGTGCGATTTTTAACGTGGGCAAGAAATGTTCCGATATGTCATGGCGATGGAGCGGCAAGCGAGACGGCATCCGCCCGGCTCATCCGGCTTTCGACTTTCGTGCGTCATTGCGGGCAGCCAGCGCCGAACGCTGCAAGCGAGTGATTGCGTGAGGGGGCCGAACGTAAAGGGGGCGGGGCTCCGGAGGGGCGGCGGGTTGTCGGCCATGCACGGGCCACCACGACGCAGGGCGTCATCGTGCGGCCTGCGACGACGCACGGTCCGAGGAGCGCAGAAACCGGGAGGTCGCGGCCATTACGAGTTCGGGTTGCTCGATATGCGCCATGTGAGACGCGCCGGGAAATACGGCGAGCGTGGCGTTGGCCATCAGGCGCACGATCTTCGTAGCCACCCATGGGGGTGCCTCGTCGAACTCCCCGCAGGTAACCAACGTCGGGACCGCGATACGTTTGAGTTCGCTGCTGATATCCAGTGTCGCGAGTTTGCCGGTCAGCTGAAACTCGGATGGCCCGTTGAGATAGGTATAGACCGGATTGACCGCGAGCGCGGCGCCGACCTTCATGAAGAATCCCGGCCACGGATCCAGGCGCAGCAAATGACGCCGATAATATGCTTCGGTCAGATCCTCGTACGCGGCCTCATAGGCTGGAGTGGGCTCGGCGGGGGGCAGTTCCTGCCGCGCTATCGTCGTACGTGCCGACGGTCCGAACGCGTTCAGCCAGCGGTCTGCCGCCTGCGAAAAGTCGTTCATCGATGTGGCCGTTCCTGCCAGCACGAGTGAGGCGACGCGGTCGGGATACGCCGTAGCGTAGAGAACGCCGAGAAAGCCGCCCCAACTATGGCCGAGGAGGGAAACCTGCTCGAAGCCCAGGTGATCGCGCAACGCTTCGAGTTCGGAAACATAGGCGTCCGGGGTATAGCCCGCGAGATTGCCAGGTTTCGCCGAACGACCACAACCGGTCTGATCGTAGAGGACGACCTGCCGGTCGACCGCCAGACCTGCATAGGGTCTCATATAGATTTCGCCAGCTGCCGGGCCGCCGTGCAAGACGATCAGCGGCCTGCCACCCGTCTTGCCATAGAGCCGGTAATAGACGGGGCCATTGGGTCCGGGCGCCATGCCTTCCCGCTCCGGTCTGGTTTCCATGTGCCAAGATTGGGCGTCCGGATATGATGAGATCATAGCGCGCGCCGATACTGGAATGGCAGCAGTGGCCAGAAACCCCGCGACGAATGTTCGGCGGTCAGTATCGTGCATATCGCGTCTCTATTGTTGTTTGAGCCGAGGATCAGGCATTTGCTATCTGGGTGAGCTTGAACCCGAGGATCAGAAAGACACCTCCGGTCATGCGATCGAGCGCCTTCGCTACCCGTGCGCTTTTGAGCCAAGGTCTGATGGCGGCGGTGATAGTTGCCAGAAGGGTGAACCAGACAAGAGCGATGCCAGCGGCACTGCATGCAAGCCAGAAAGCATAGTTGCTGCCGATTTCCGTCCGAGGAACGAATTGCGGGAGGAAGGATACGTAGAACAAACCTACTTTGGGGTTCAGGATGTTCGTGCCGAATCCCCGCATGATGGATGCTCCGTATCTTGGCGAAGGAGACGTCGCGACATGGCCGGGGACGATCGCCTCGCGCGGATGGAGCAGGAGTTGCGCGCCGAGCCAGGCCAGATACGCGGCACCGCCCCATTTCAGCGCCAGGAATGCCAGAGGCCAGGCCTGCAACAATGCCGACAAACCCAGCACCGCCGCGCTACCCCAGCACAGGCAGCCTGCCGCCACGCCGACAGCCGTCAAGGCTCCGTGCCGACCGCCGTTAGCGAGCGCAGATCGAAGGACCATCGCGGTATCGAGGCCCGGCGCCATGGTCAGCGCCGTCGCGGTGACGACGAACGCAATGATGTTTTCGGCGAACATTGAACGTCTCGATTCCAGTAGAATTTTTGCGTCGGCACATCGGGCGCGCAGAATTGCCCAGGGACGGCGGCGCCGGCCTCGATCGCAGCGATGTGAGCCGATCTGTTGCGTAAGGGCGGGACACCAGATCCTGCTCGATCGGTGCCCCCGCCCGCCGATCAGCGAGTGACTTCGAGTGCCTCGTCGCTTTCCCGACGCATTGCCCGGGAGGCAGCAGCAGAGCGTCGTCCCCCCGTCAGCAAGCCGGCGAGCCGTTCACCGATCACGACGCAGGGTGCCATGGTGTTGCCGGTCGTCACCCGCGGCATGATCGAGGCATCGGCGATCCGCAGGTTCTCGACCCCGTAGACGCGGAGTTCGGAGTCCACGACGGACATGCCGTCCGTGCCCATTTTGGCGGTTCCGGATTGGTGCCACACGCTCGACGCCGTGTTGCGGACGAACGCGCGCAACGCCTCGCCGGTGAGATTGCCCGGCATGATCTCGCGCTTTGCGAAAGCGCTGAGAGCCGCACCGTTGCCGATCTCGCGACATAGCTCGACGCTGCGGACGAGTGCCGTCAGATCGTCGGGGTGCGAGAGCACATTGGCATCGATCGCCACGGGATCGCTTGGGTCGGGACCCGTCAGCCAGACGCTACCCCTGCTTTTCGGGCGAACCAGACCCGGCAGCAACGCCCATGCAGCAGCAGGCGGCGTTCCATATTGCTCGAGCGCATCGGGTGCCACGATCGGAACCTCGATCAGGAACGCCTGGATATCCGGCGTGTCGAGCCGATCGTCGCTTTTCCAGAAGAACGTCGCCTCACCCAGATTATTGCGCGGCACGATCGGAACGGGACTTTCCCAGACGCAGCCCGCCACCATCACATGGTCCTGGAAGTTGCTGCCGACGCCTGGAAGATGTTCGACGACCTCGATTCCGTGCCGCCGCAGCATGGCGGCATCGCCGATGCCGGACTGCATGAGGACCTTGGGGGTGTGGATCGCTCCAAGCGAAAGGATCGTTTCTCGTCGTGCGCGCAACCGCAGATGCTCATTCCCGAGCGCAATCTCGACACCTGTAGCCTTGCCCCGCTCGACGATGACGCGATTGACGGTCGCATGCGTCAGCACCGTGAGATTGGCCTGAGCCATGACCGGCGCGACGTAGCGCTGAAACACCGAGGATCGGCGACCGTCGCGAACCGCGAGGTTGCTGAGCGCAGCGCCACCCGCGTCTTCCATCATGGCGCCGTTATGATCGTCGAACGTCGGGATTCCGGCCGCAGCCGCACCCTTGAGCATGGCACTTGCAATCGGATGCGCGTTCTGAGCGGGTTCGACCGGGAACAGGCCGCCTCGGCCGCGTCGCTGCCGGTCGGGATTGCCACTCCAGTCCTCGATGCGACGATAGATGTCGAGGACGCTCGGATAATTCCACGCCGGATCGTTCGCTTCGTCAGCGAAATAGTCCCAGTCGTTCGCATGCCCCCGCGCCCAGATCATGGCGTTGACCGACGATCCGCCACCCAGGCCCTTGCCCATCGACAGCGGCATCGACCGTCCGGCCAGATGGGAACTCGGCTCCGCGACGAAGCCCCAATCGCGTTCGCTGCCGAGATTGGTCGGCCAGAGCGAAGGGTCGGACACACTCGCCGCGTTATCGTCTCCGCCCGCCTCGATCAGCAGGACGGACATATCGAGGTCTTCCGCCAGACGGCGTGCGACGACCGATCCCGAGGATCCTGCGCCGCAGACGATGAAGTCGTATTCGCCGAGCAGGTTCGCGCGACGTTCGGCCTGGTTTGCGCTTGCCCGCATGGCAAACGCCGCGGTGCTTTCGCTGTTACGCTTCATGGTGCGGGCCAGAAACAGGCGGAGGGGAGACGGCGAGCGGTTCATCGGCTATGGGCACCCCAGTAAACGCTGGGCGATCCGATGGATTGGTTACGCGGGCAGCATGGCGTGCGGCGACCAATGCCTGCCACTGGGGCAGAAGGCCAAAGCCGGCAAGGCTATAATTTTCCAAGACTTTACTCCAAATGGCATAGTCCCTTTTGGAAGATCGAGGCGCTCCCGACCATGAAGACGCCACCTGAATCCTTGACTGATCGTCCAGAATATTCGGTTGGATCGAGAAGAGTAGCGGATCAATCCGATGTATTGTCGCATCTGCTTACGCTGGTGAGGCTACGCGGCGAGCTGGTGTATTCCGCGGAGTTGTCCGGTCAATTCGCTGGCAGCTTTGCGGCTGGCCCGTCTCACCTGCTGTTCGTCGAGCTTGGTTCGGTATGGGTGACCCCGGTCGGCTCGGAGCCGATCCTGTTGAAGGCGGGCGACCTGGTTCTGCTACCGCATGGAAAAGGCCATCTGATCGCAGATCGGGCAACCGGGCGGGCAACCGGCAGCGACATGCTGGGATCACCGGCTTTTGATCCCGAAAGGCTCGTCATACGGGTCGGGGACGGCGCCGGATCCGAAGTTCGCTGCATCGGCGCGACGTTCCGGTTCGAGGAGCACCCGCTGCCGCCCGTCGTCACCGGTCTACCGATACTGATTCATATTCGGGACGATGGAGGCAAGGTGCCCGACTGGCTCCAGCACATGGTCCATTTTCTGATGCTCGAGGCACGAGAGCCGCGACCGGGGTCCGCGCTGATGATCTCGCGGACCATCGATCTGTTGGTGATCCGTACGTTGCGGAGCTGGGCGGATCTCTATCCCGACGAAGCGGGATGGCTGGGCGGACTAGGCGACGCGCGGATCGGACGGGTGCTCAACGCATTGCATGCCGAGCCGGCGGTTCAGTGGACGTTGGCGGGACTTGCCGATCTCGCTGGCATGTCTCGTTCGGCGTTTGCGGAGCGATTTTCGGCGTCGGTTGGGGAAGCGCCGATGCGATACCTGACACGCTGGCGGCTCACGGTTGCCGACCAACTCATCAGCGCTGGCGCTGCCTCGGTGGGAACCGCCGGGCGCGCCGCAGGCTACCAGTCGGAGGCTGGTTTCAGTCGTGCGTACAAGGCTCACTTCGGCCAGTCACCCAAGGTCGCAAAGCCCAGGCAATAGGCATGGGGTTGGACGACTAAATGCTATGGTCCGTTCGACGCCCGTGCAGGCAAAGGACAACTGGTGTAACGGCGCGGGCTCGCCGGTCGGCCCGCGCCGATGAAGACCTACTTGGCTGCCGTCTCGATCGCTGTCGTCAGTCCCTCAGGATTGGTCAGCGCGGGCAGATGTCCGGTATCGACCTTGAGCGTAAGCCGAACGCGGCCAGCGGCGATCATCGCATCCTGGAATGCGGGGCTGATGGCCTGATCCCGCAACGTCTTGATGTACACGCGATCTGCCTTGCCGAACCGGGCTTGCGTCAGGTGGACGGGCGTCGCCAGCGGCGCAAGCGGCTCGTCGGCCGAACTGGCGGCAACCGAGGCCTGCTGTTCGACGGTGCCGTCCTGCGCGAACAGCGCTGCACCGGCTGAGTCGAGCCTCATCACGCCGGCCGCGGAATCGACGTGCAGGTGGGGCACCACCAGGCTGCCAGCGTCGGTCTTGGCCATATCCAGCAGCGATACGCCATCACGGGGGAGGAATGCGGCAACGTAGACGAGGGTCTTGATGCGTTCGGGAATGGTTTCGGCGACGTTGGAGATGGTGATGCCTCCAAAGCTGTGACCGACGAGCACGACCGGGTTCCGCTCCGCGCCGATCGCCGTGATGACGGTATCCCGGTAGAGCGCCAGGCTGGCGGCCGACGCGGCGAGCGGGGTGCCGGCGCGGCCCGGAAGGTTGACGGTAATGACGCGGTAGCCGTCGCCGCGCAGGCGATCTGCGACGGGCAACCAGGCATCGCCGGTCTGCCAGGCGCCATGAACCAGAACGATCGTCGGATGCTCCGCCACGCTATTTTCCTTGGCAGATGCGGCATTGCCGCCGGTTACCATCAATGCCGCAGACGCCATAAGAAGCTTGAAAAGGGGGATGTTCATCACTGTTCTCCGGTCACCTGATTGATGATCCGGTGTCGTCTGATCACCGATCGTACACCATGCACGAGAAGCCGCTCTTCATGACCTTGCATCCAGAAGGACGGTAAGCCTTGGAGTTTGGGGGGGGGGCTTTTCGGGTCCGCCACCATCTTGCCTGTCTCGGTTTCATTGAGGATGCCAATAGCCCCTCTCGTTGCGCATGCAGGTATCAGTACCGAGGCGCGGCTGACCACTCGCCGATCGAACGCGCGATTATGTGGGGTTTTCTTTGACGGTTTTGTTCAAACTGCTCATCGTGACGCTTTTTAGGACCATGCGTGCGGCCGACGATCAGCGACGTTTCCCGGCTTGCAGGCGTTTCCATCAAGACGGTGTCGCGCGTCCTCAACAACGAGCCCCGCGTGTCGGATGCGACGCGTGCGCGGGTGACGGCGGCGTTCGCGACCCTTAAATATCGACCCAACATGGCCGCCAGGACCTTGGCAGGGCACCGCAGTTTCCAGATCGCGCTCGCGTGCGACAATCCCAGTCCGTATTACGTCTACGAGATGCAGTCCGGCATTCGCGACCGCTGTCTGCTCGACGGCGTGCGGATGATCGCGCAGCCTTACGACCACGACTCCGACCGGTTGATCGACGATATCGAGAGCCTGATCGACGGATCTGGTGTCGACGGATTGATCCTGACACCGCCGGCGACCGACTATCCCGAGGTGCTGGCGCTGATGGCGCGCCGGAAAGTGCGGTTCGTTCGCGTCTCGCCGGGAACCGAGCTCGACCTCACCGCGTCGGTGTTCATCGACAATATCGGCGCCGCGACCGTGATGACGCGGCATCTGCTGGCGCTCGGCCATCGTCGGATCGGCTTCATCACGGGACATGCGAGCTATGCGACCAGTGCGCAGCGGCTGGCGGGCTACCGTGCGGCACTCGACGAGGCAGACATCGCGTTTGATCCCGTCCTGATCCGCCCCGGCGATTACGACTTCGCGTCGGGTGCGGACGCGACGGAAGCACTTCTCGCCCTTCGCCAGCCGCCGACCGCGATCTTCGCCTCGAACGACGACATGGCGGCGGGCGCGCTCAGCGTCGCGCACCGGCGCGGGCTGGCGGTACCGGCCGACCTGTCGATCGCCGGTTTTGGCGACGACGCGATCTCGCGCTTCGTCTGGCCCGCGTTGACGACGATCCGCCAGCCGACGCGGACGCTCGGCTACACGGCGGCCGATCTGCTCCTCGCCGCGGAGTTCGCGGTGAAGCGGATCGAAGTCCCGTTCGAACTGATCCGCCGCGACTCTACCGGGCCGCTTCGATCCGCGGGATGAGCAGCTGGATGAACCCCAGCGCCAGCAGATAGCTGACCGCGCAGATCGCCAGCATCGGCGCATAGCCGAACCCGTGGCCGAGCGACCAGGCGGATAGCTGGATCATGCCGATCGAGCCCATGTTGCCACAGAGCGCCGCGATCCCGATCGTCGACCCGACCGATCGTGCCGGCATCACGTCGGTCGTCAACGCGAAGACGTTGGTCGAAAACCCCTGATGGGCGAACAGCCCAAGGCCGAGCACCAGTGCGGCGGTCCACGGGCTTTGCAGCGACAGCACGATTGGCACCGGCAGGATCAGTAGCGCGTACAGCAGCAGCGTCGATTTGCGCGCACGGTCGAGGCTCCAGCCGCGTGCCATCAGCCGGGTCGGCAGCCAGCCGCCGGTCAGCGCTCCGCAGGCCGCGAGCGCATAGACGAGTGCTACGGGGAGCCCGACCTGACCTTGCGGCAGTCCGAACAGCCGGTGGAACAGATCGGGCAGCCACGACAGCATGAAGAACCAGACCTGATCGGACAGCACCTTGGCGACCGCGATGGCGAGCGTCCGGCGGTCCTTGAACAGGTCGATCCAGCGGATTGGCGCGGGTCCGCCGGTTTCCGCAATCGCGGCGGGCATCTTGAACGCGAACCATGCGACGACCCAGACAAGTCCCAGGCCACCCGCGACGAGGAATGCCGCGCGCCAGCCGAATGCGATCGCCAGCGCCGGGATGACGAGCGGGGTGATGACCGCACCGACATTGGGCGCGGTGTTGCCGATCCCCAGTGCGATCGAGCGGTCCTTGGGCCCGAAATAGGTTGCGGCGGACTTGACCGCGGCGGGGGTACCGATCGACTCCGCTGCGCCGAGTACGACGCGCGCGCCGATGAACCCGGTCACGCCGGATACGAAGGCGTGTGCCATCCCGGCGAGGCTCCATACGAAGACGCCTGCCGCGAAACCGATCCGAAGGCCGACCCGGTCGATGAACCAGCCGGTTCCGAGAAACGCGATCGCGGCGGCGAACTGGAACGCCGACGCCATGTTGCCATAATCCTGATCAGACCACGCGAACTCGCGCTCGAGCGTCGGTTTCAGCAACGCCAGGATCTGCCGGTCGACATAGTTCAGCATGATCGCGAAGAACACGAGCGCGACGACCACCCAGCGCGCCTTGGATTGGGCGGGCGAGGGGGCCGGGGAGGGGATCCGTACCGTTTCCGTCAAAAGTTCAGCCTTGCGGTGATGCCGGCGTAGCGATCGGCCTCGCGCGGGATGATGTAGCGATACGCACCACCGGGCCCGCCGCTGACGATCGACGAGGCGAAGCTGGTGTCGAGCACGTTCTTCACCTGCAGCACGATCCGGAACGCGTCCTTCGCATCGACGATGCCGGCGGAGAGATCGAGCAGACCGTATGCCTTGATCGTCGTCGCGTCGCGGATCGCGGCGCTCGCGTCGAACTGCGAGATCTGGCTGGACTGGTAGGAGCCTTGCGCACCCAGCGTGAAGTCGATGCTGCTGCCGGTGCGGATCCGGTAGTCGCCGCCAAGCGAGCCCTTCCACCGCGGCGCGTAACCGAGTTGCGTACCCGCGGGCACGACGCCGGTGGTCGAGCCGTTGGTCGGAACCTTGAACTGGTCGACATGCGCATCGGTATAGGCGAGCCCGCCCGAGATGTTGAGATCGCGGACCGGGCGATAGAGCAGGTCGAGCTCGCCCCCGCGGGTCGAGATGTCGCCCGCGTTGGTGAAGCGGGTGACGAGCACGCCGGCGACCACGTCCGGGTTGTTGGCCTGGAAATTGTGGTATTTCGCGTAATAGGCGGCGAGGTTGATCACCAGCTTGCCGCCGAACAGCGTGTTCTTGAGGCCGATTTCGTAACTGTCCGCGGTCTCCGGATCGATCACGTTCGTGCCGGTCGCGCCGAGATTGTAGAAGATGTTGAACGCGGGCCCCTTATAGCCGCGCGAATAGGTCGCGTAGGTCGTCGACTGCGGCGTCACGTCGAACTGCAAGCCGCCCTTGCCCGACCAGTTGGTGTTGGTGGTCTTGCCCGCGAACGGCCCGAAGCTCGGGTTGATGCCTGGCCCTGCGAGGGCGGTGACGCGGCTGTGGAAGACGTCGAGCTGGTCGCTGGTGTAGCGAACGCCTGCGATCGCACGGAACCGATCGGTGAGGTTGAAGACGCCCTGCCCGAAAAAGGCGAGGTTCTTGAAGGTCGAGCCGAACACCGCGGTGCCGGTCGGTCGGCTGACCGTTGTGCCCGCGGTCGAGCACGGGGTGAGCACGGTCGGCGTCGGCGTAGCGGTGCAGACGACGTCGTCGCGACGAAACGTCCGCTCGGTTTCCGCGCGCGAGTAGAATGCGCCGACCACGTAGCTGAAGAACTGGTTCGACGGTGACGCGATCCGGACTTCCTGCGTGAACGTATTGCTCGTCTGCGGCCCGAAATCGTGGAGTTGGTTGGCGCCGACATAGGCGGTCGGCAGCCAGTCGCCGTCGCGGATCTCGGTATTGTCGTATTCGCGGTAGGAGCCGATGTACGTCACCGTCTGCGTGCCGAGCGTCGCGTCGGCTTGCAGCGAGACGCCCCAGCTCTTTTCGTCGGTATGCGTGATCAGGTCCTGATTGACGGTGCGCGACTTGTTGCCGTTGCGATCGGGCAGGACGCTGGCGGTAAGGCCCGTGGTCGGCGTGGTGCCGATGACTTCGGCGCAGCAATCGTCGTTGCTCCGGCGATAGTCGCCGATCAGCGTGAAGGTCAGGTCGGGCGTGGCGTCGGCGACGACCATGCCGCGGAAACCGTAATGCTCGTAGCCGTTCACGCGCCGGTTATTGTGCGCGACGTTGCGGATGTTGCCCGCGTAATTGCCGTAGAATCCGGTGAAGCGGCTCTTGATCGTCTCGCTCACCGGAATGTCGAGCGCGGCGCGCGTGCGATATTCGTTGCCGTTGCCGGTAAAGAACGACCCTTCGACCGTCCCGGCGAGCACGTCGCCGGGTCGCTTGGTGACGATGTTGATGACGCCGGCGCTCGTGTTCTTGCCGAACAACGTGCCCTGCGGACCGCGCAAGACTTCGATCCGGTCGATGTCGATCAGGTCGCTGAACGCTTCGCCCGCACGGCTGTAGACGACGCCGTCGACGACGGTGGAGATCGACGGCTCGCCCGCCACCGAGAAGGTCGAGGTGCCGACGCCGCGCAGGAACAGCGACTGGTTGATCGTCGTGCCGGATTTGCGGAAATTCAGCGTTGGTACGAGGTACTGCGCGCTTTCGAGGTTTACCCCGCCCTGCGCGGCGATCTGCGCGCCCGAGATCACCGACACCGCGACCGGCACATCCTGAAGACGCTCGGAGCGCTTCTGTGCGGTGACCACGATCTCGCCGGGTTCGGACGCGGCGGGGGCGGGATTGCCGGTTTGGCCGCTATCCGCGGGACCGTTCCCGTTCGGGACGTCCTGCGCCCAGGCCGGCGCGCCCAGTCCTGCGGCCAATGCCGCGCCTGCCAGCAACCAGTTCTTCATGCCACCCCCTAAATATTCCTACTCGTCCGGTAGGCTATCGAATGTCTCGCGCTGTCATGCACGAGTTTGTCTTGGGTGCAGCCAAGCGCGGCTTCATCAGAACCCCAGTTCGGTCATCTCCACGACGCGTTTCGTGCTTGCGCTGATCTCGGCCGCGGTGCCGATCGCCACTGCCATGAGCCCGTCGCGCGCGGTGACCTCGACGTCGATCTCGCCGCGCACCGCGGCGATGAATTTCTGGTGCTGATAGAAGGTCGAGCCGTGATGGCTGCCGGCGTCGAGCGCGGTGCGATCGACCTCGATCACCTGCCGTTCGACCTGTTTCGGATTGAGAAAGCCGGTGCGGGGGCTGAACACGAGCGCACCTTCGGGGATCAGCACGTCAAGCCGAGCGGCGTCGCCGACCGCGGTGATCTCCTCCTGGTTCTCGGCGCCGTCCGCGAACATCGACAGGTCGAGCATCGCGCGGACGCCGTTGGCGAAGTCCACGGTCGTGTAGCTGTTGTCGATGATGTCGGGCCGCTCGCCGTCATAGCGTTCGTCGACATGATTCACGTCCATCGCGCCCGAGCAATAGACGCGGACGGGTTCGGATCGGACGATCAGCCGCATTAGGTCGAAGAAGTGACAGCATTTCTCGACCATCGTCCCGCCAGTGTTGCGGCTGAAACGGTTCCAGTCGCCGACCTTGGGCAGGAAGGGGAAGCGGTGTTCGCGGATCGACAGCATCCGAAGTGCGCCGATTCGACCGCCATGCACCTGCTCGATGAACGCCGCGGCGGGCGGCATGTAGCGATATTCCATCGCGGTCGAGAACGGCCGCGTCATCTGCGCGGCACGATCGACGACCCAGCGGGCATCATCCAGCGTGGTCGCCAGCGGCTTTTCGCAGAGGATCGCGACGTCCGCGTCGAACAGCGGCTCAAGCACGTCGCGGTGTGTATAGTTCGGGCTGGCGACGATCACCGCGTCGACCAGTCCGCTGCGGGCGAGCGTCGCGGCATCCGCAAACTCCTGCACGTCGTCGCCGCGCGTACCCAACGCATCGCGTGCCCAACCAAGCGACGTGCTCACCGGATCGGCGATCGCGGTCACTACCGCGCCGGGGGTGACGGCCAGGTTCTGGAGATGCTCGACCCCCATCATGCCGGTTCCGACCAGCCCATAACGTACTTGCTCGACCAAGCGTATTACCCCTATTCGTGACAGCGATGTCGCAGCTTAATCCTACACCCAAAGCCATTCCGCTCGGCAAGAGCGGAATCCTTGTCAGCCCGATAGCCTGGGGCATGTGGCGGTTCGCCGGAGTCGGCGTCGCCGAGGGACGCGCGCTGATCGAGGCGGCGTTCGAGGCGGGCGTCACCTTGTTCGACACCGCCGACATCTATGGTTTCGACGGCGCTGGCGGGTTCGGCGATGCGGAAGTGCTGCTCGGCCGCATCTTCGCAGGTTCGCCCGGCCTACGCGAGCGGATGGTCCTGTCCACCAAGGGCGGTATCCTCCCGCCGCTACCGTATGACTCCAGTCCGGCCTATCTGACGAAGGCGCTCGACGCCTCGCTGACCCGGCTCGGAGTCGACCAGGTCGATCTCTACCAGATCCACCGCCCCGACATCCTGACGCACCCACAGGAAGCGGCGCGCGCGCTCGAGGATGCGGTGACGGCGGGTAAGGTGCGTGCGGTCGGCGTGTCGAACTATACGCCTGCGCAGGCTCAAGCACTGGCGTCGTTCCTGACGATTCCGCTCGTCAGTCATCAGCCCGAATTCTCGCCGCTCCACCTCGAGCCGCTCGAAAACGGGCTGTTCGATCAGGCGACGGAGCGCGACATGGCGGTGCTCGCCTGGTCGCCGCTTGGCGGTGGCCGGCTCGGCGTGCCCGCCGACGCGCGTAGCGCAGCGGTGGCGGCGGCGCTCGATTGCAAGGCAGCCGAGACGGGAGCGAGCCGGGCGGCGACTGCCTATAGCTGGATTATGGCGCATCCGGTGCGCGCGATCCCGATCGTCGGCACGCAGAACCCCGCGCGGATCGCCGAACTGGCGCAGGCCTTCACAATCACGTGGACGCGGCAGGAGTGGTACGACGTCCTGATCGCGGCACGGGGCGAGCCGCTGCCATGACGAAATCCTGCGAAGTCAGCTGGTTCTCGGCGCTGTGCGACGACGACTACGAGTTTCTCGGCGTGCCCGATCCCCGGCTGCAATCGAGCTGGGAGCATTGCCGCGACATCGTCCTCCAGGCGGAGACCGGTGGTTACGACAACATTCTGCTCCCCTCGGGTTACGCGCTGGGGCTCGACACCACCGCCTTCGCCGCGGCGATCGCGCCGATGCTGCGGCGGCTGGCGCTGCTGATGGCGGTACGCGTCGGCGAAAGCTGGCCGCCGCAACTCGCGCGCCAGATCGCGACGATCGACCGGATGCTGGGCGGGCGGCTCAATATCAACATCATCTCGTCGGATATGCCCGGCGAGACGCTCGCGTCCGGCCCGCGCTATGCTCGCACGGTCGAGTTAATGCGTATCCTCAAGACGCTGCTGAACGGCGAACCGCTCGATCACGACGGCGAGTTCTGGAAACTGAAGGTCGATCCGCCGCGCATCGGCACGGTCTCCGGCAAGGCGCCGTTGCTGTATTTCGGCGGGCTGTCGCCGGACGCGCGCGAGGCGGCGGCCAAGGAATGCGACGTCTATCTGATGTGGCCAGACACGCGCGAGAAGGTCGCCGACATCATCGCCGACATGACTGCACGCGCAGCCCGCCACGGCCGAACGCTGCGGTTCGGCTACCGCGCGCACGTCATCGTCCGCGAAACCGAGGACGAGGCGCGGGTGTACGCCGATCGCCTGCTCTCGAAGCTCGATGCCGAACAGGGCGCGGCGATCCGCGCCAAGTCGCTGGATTCGGGGTCTGCCGGAGTCGCGGCGCAAGCAGCCCTGCGCGAAGGCGCATCGGCCGACGGCTATGCCGAGGACAATCTGTGGACCGGTATCGGGCGCGCGCGCTCGGGCTGCGGTGCGGCGATCGTCGGCGATCCCGATCAGGTGCTCGCCAAGCTCGGCATGTACCAGGACATGGGGATCGAGGCGTTCATCCTCTCGGGCTACCCCCATGCTGCGGAGGCGGACCTGTTCGCCCGCCACGTGCTGCCGAAGATGACGCACGCGCCGCTATCGCATAGCACCTGATTTGCGGCGGCGGCGTATGTCGTCCGCACGAGGGCGACGATACAGGCAAGTCGCTTCGCTCAGTCGCGATCCACCGTTGTTCGTACGTCACCGGCATGCAACATGAAGTGTTCAGGTTTTCGGGTCTAGCATGAGCAAGTCGCTGAAGGACAACATTCGAGGACGATCGATGCGCGCACCCCGGCTTTCCCGCCTGTTTCTCTCCAGTATCGCTGCAAGCTTCCTCGTCCCAGCATCGGCATCGGCAACCACAAGCGCTTTCGAACCCACGGGGCTCGAGCGGGTTCTGAGCATGCTGGTCGCGGAACGCTCCGGAGACTACGGCATCGCGGCGCTCGACCTTCGCGATGGCTCGACCGTCTCGATCAGAGGCGACACGCCGTTTCCGATGGCGAGCACGGTCAAGCTCGCCATCGCAGGCGCCTACCTTGCCGATGTCGATCAAGGGCGACGCACGCTTGGCGACATGATCGTGGGCCGTCCCGCCGCAAAAGCCCTGGAGCTGATGATCGTACGCAGCGACAACCAGGCGACCGACCAGCTGCTTGCCGCGCTCGGCGGCCCCGTCGTAATCCAGCAGTGGCTGTGGTCGCACAAGATAGCCGGCATCCGGATGGACCGGACCATAGCCCAGCTGCTGCGAGAGCGCGGCCATCTTGCCGACAGCAAGGACGTCGCCACGCCGATCGCGATGGTCACGCTGTTGAACAAGCTCGATAACGGAACCGTCCTGACGGCTCAGAGCCGCAATTTCCTGCTCGAACTGATGAGCCGCTGCCAGACCGGCACGCGCCGTATCCGCGCGCTGCTGCCCGCGGGTACTCGTGTGGAGGACAAGACCGGCACGCTCGACGGGATCACCAACGATGTCGGGTTCATCACCATGCCCGACGGCCGCCGCGTGGCCATCGTCGTGTTCGCCCGCGGTGGCCGCGATCGCCAGCCGGTCATCGCCGAAGTCTCCCGCGCCATCTATGACTATTTTGCAGACAGCGCGCGCAGCGCACTGTCTCTTTTCATGCGAATGCGGTGATCCGGGTGTCGCCGATTGGGCGCTCGCGTCCACCGCACATTCGTGCGTCGCTCAGTATCGCACGCTGATCGTACCCATCACCGAGCGCGGTGCGCCGTAATAGCCGCCGTCGAAGTTGGTCGCCGTCAGGTACTTGGTGTTGGTAACGTTGCGCACATTCACCGCGGCCGAGATGTTCGGGGTGATGCTGTACGCCGCCAGCAGGTCGAGCAACGCGTAATTGCCCTGCCGGCCCAGCCCGGACGGTGAGATGATGCGGCTCTGGTACTGCGCTGACGCCCCCACCTTGAGCGCGGGCAGCATCGGCAGCGTATAGCTGAGGTTGAGCCGCCCGGTGTTGCGCGCGACGTAGCGGCGGACCGGATTGCCCTCGGGGTCCTCGATCCGCATCACGGTGTACCCGCCGGTCATCTGCAGACCCGGTGCGATCTGGCCGCCGACGTCGAGCTCGATGCCTTCCGACTGCGCATCGATCCCGACATAATAGGTGCGGGTGACGTTGTTCTCGACGACGATGCCCGCGGCCTCGGCGGTATTGTCCTGCCGCGTCTTGAACACCGCGACCGTCGCGTTCAACCGGCCCGCGAACCAGTCGCCCTTGATCCCCAGTTCGAGGTTTTCGCCCTCGATCGGATCGATGATGCGCCTGTTGAGGTCGAGCAGCTGGTTCTGCGGATTGAAGATCGTCGCGTAGCTGCCGTAGAGGCTCAGGTTGCGCGAGATGTCGACGGTCGCGCCGGCAAACGGCAGGAAGCGCGTCGCGTCGAAATCGGTGTTGGTGCCGTAGGAAAAGCCCGTGCTCTTGGCATGCGTCACGTTGCCGCCGAACATCACCTTCACTGCATCGCCGGGGTTGAACCGAATGAGGCCATAGGCGGTCTCGCGCGTCGTGTGCGTGTTCTGGCTCGAGATCGGATCGCTCGAGAATTCGGTCGGGAAGTTGGGTAGCGGAAAATTGCCCGCGAACAAGTCGGGGTAGGGCAGGTAGGTCCCGATCGTGCTGTTGTCGTAGCTCGACTGCTGGATGTATTCCTGCGCGCTGCGGTTCACGCCGATGTTGATCTCGTGCTCGCGGCCGAGGAACGTTACCGGGCCCGCGATGTAGGCTTCCATCGTCAGGTTGCGCGTGGTCGCGCGGAACTTGCCGGGGTAGCTCTGGATCCCGGTCTGAAGCCCGGTTGCCGGGTCGATGCCGATCCCGTCGGCGTCGTTCCGCAGCGGGTTGCCATACACGTAGAACAGCGTGTTGTTTTCATCGGTGGCGCGGCGGATGGCGCTGGCGCGCGCGATCCAGCCATTGCCGAAGCGGTGCGTGATGTCGCCGAAGATCTGGCGGTCGATGACGTTCCAGCTCGACCAGTCGGGCGCGACGTTCGACGAGCGCGCGAAGTTCAATGGCGTGCCGTCGCTGTAGGTGAGCGGGATCGCGCCCCACATCGCGCCGCGGCTCTTGTGATCCTGATGGCCGTACCCTGCGCTGACCGTGGTGTTGGCGCCGAGATCAGCCTCGACGATACCGTAGCCGACCCAGCGGCGCAGGCCGTAGCGGTCGAGGTGGCTGTCGCCGTCCTGATACGCGCCAACTGCGCGGGCGCGGACGCTGCCATCCTTGGTGATCGGCACGCTGACGTCGGCCTCGCCGCGATACTGGTCGAACGAGCCATATTGCCCACTCGCGCGCACTTGCAGATCCTTGGTCGGGCGCTTGCGGATGAAGTTGACCACGGCGGACGGGTTGCCGGTCGAGGAGAGAAGGCCAGGCGCGCCGCGGACGACCTCGATATGGTCGTAGAAGGCGGTGTCGATCGATCCGGTCTGGATCCCGAACGCGAACGGCACGCCGATGCCATCGACCTGGAACGTCTGGATGTCGAAGCCGCGCGCGGAGAAATACACGCGGTCGGTCTCGCCGGCCTGCACGTTCACGCCGGGAACCGTGGCGAGCAGCGTGTTGACGTCGTTGAGCTGGAAATCCTCGATCTGCGCGCGCGTGACGACGCTGACCGACTGTGGCGTCTCGCGCAGCGTCAGATTGAGGCGGGTCGCGGTGGTCTGTTCGGGGATGGTGTAATCGCTGCTGCCCTCGGTACGCGCGCCGGTGACGACGATCTCGTCATTGGACTGACCCGTCTGGAGCGCGGGATCGGGCATGGTAACGGACCCCGCGGTGGGATCGGCCGCGGTCAATAGAACGGCGAGTAAGGCAGACATTGATTTCCCCTAAGGAACCTTTTGCAGGCTCTTGGCGCGTACTAGTAACTAATGCAAGTCAATCTCAATAAGAGGGGGGTTTGTGTATCGGGTCTTCTCGGCTTGGCCACGAACTGAACGGGCCCTCGAATTGTGTCACGCCAATTTCGAGGGGCGCAATCGAGCAGCATGTCCCGCAGCGTCAACCCGGCCAGGAAAAGCGGATCGTGTCGTCGCGCAGTCCAGCGCGCACCACATCGATGCCGCCCGAGCGAACCATCCACTCGAGCCGGTGATCGCGATATTCACGTCGTCGCCCGCCGGTCCGATAATAGTCCGCAGCGCCAGCCATCGCGGACGCCGCCTCTTCGAACTCCGAGAACGTCGCAGCAACCGACGAACGCTCGCGGATCCGGGCTAGCCAACGGGCGAGCGGCATGTCGGAGGTAGGGCCCATGCCGTAATGGGCGGAGCGGTTGACCATTGGTGCCGCTGCGGCGTCGGCCCACCCGAACCGCTCGCCGCCGAACCAGTCGGCGTCGCCGAGGCGTTCGGCGAGCCAAGTCTGAAGCGTCGCTGTGTCACGGGCGGCAGCGGCCTTGAGGCGTCCGGCGAGATCGCCCTCGGCCCGCCGGAACCAGAGAAGTTCGCCGAAGCCCCAGTTCACGGCCTCATATTGCGTGTCGCAAACCTCCTCGGTCATCCTCGCGGCGGCCCGCGCAAGCGCACCGATCGGCAACAGAGGTGGCTCGGGCCAACGCTCCTCGATGTATTCGAGGATTATTGTGGACTCGAAGATCGCGTCGTTACCGTCGATCAGGACCGGCACCTCTCCGCGCGGATTGGCGGCAGCGAAGGGGGTATCGCGCCTTCCGGTACCGAAATCGTCAGGTAGCAACCGCTCGAACGCGACGCCCTTCTCGCGCAAAGCGATCTTCACTTTTTGCGCGTAGGAGGAAAGCGGGTGATCGTAGAGTATCATGCACGTGCCTTCGTCAGCAGCTGGAACGGCCTAAGGTACCGACGGCGCGCTGTCGAGATAGCCTCGGCGGTGATGCTCGCCGATCCCGAAGACGTCGAGCAGGACCGTCATCCGGTCGGAGTTTCGCTGGCTGCCGACCACGAACGACGACTGCCGCGGTGTGGCGTGGCTGATCAGTTCTCCAACCGCAACGCCGCACGATCGGCGGTGGCTGCGGCGAGTTCTGCGCGAGCGGAGGCGATCCGGGCCTGTGCATCGATCAGTCGCACGCGGGCGTCGGTCGCGGTTTCCTCGCGTTGGTTGACGAGGAAGAAATCGCCTGAGCCCAGCTCGAAGCGACGTCGTTCGGCGACTGCAAGGCGATCGGCAAGGCGGCGCTCCTCGTCCGCGATGGCCGCCAGCCGTTCGGTGGCATCGACCGCGATGACGATTCCGTCGACCTCGACGGCGATCTGATCGCGCAGGAAGCGACTGCGTTGGCCGAGCGCGTCGATCTCGGCCCGTGCCTCGGCGACACGCCCCTTGGCGGCGCGGTTCTGCAAGGGCACGCTGAAGCGGAACCCGACCGTGGCTTCGAGCGGCGTACGGCTCGGGCCGCCGAGACCGACGGCACCGAGGTCCTTGCCGACGTCGCCGCGCAGATCGAGCCGCGGCGAAAGATCGTTCTCGGCCAGCATCAGCTTTGCGGTCGACTGGTCGATCCGGGTCAGGATCGCGCGATAGTCCGGGCGCGCAACGGGGGCCTTGATCGGGGACGCCGCGGCCAGACCTGCCAGCGGTGTCGTGTCCGGCGGCAATCGCTCGGCCGATACGAGCAGCGGTGCGCCGTTGTCATCGCGCAGATATAGCGACAACGCGTTGGCCGCGCTCGCGATATCCTGCTCGGCGCGAACGACGAGGGCGCGACGCCGGACGAAATTCTGGTCGTTTTCGGTGAGCAGTATCTCGGGCCGGGCGCCGAGCGTGACCAGGCGTCCGATGGCGCCGCGACGACGTTCCGCGAGATCCAGCAATTCGCGGTAGGCGCGCAATCGCAATCCGGCCGCGACCCAGCCCTGATAGGCGTCGACCGCGCGCCGCTGCACGCCGATCGCGACCATCTCGCCCTCGAACCGGGCGACGTCGATATCGGCGCCGGCAAGGGTACGGCGCGTACGGCGTTCGTCGACGACCCGGTCGCGCAGCAGCGCGAACAGCGCGCCGACCTTCGCCTCGCCGGCGCGGTTGGTATAGGCTTGGTCCTCGTAGACGGGGAACGTGCCCCGCGATGCGCGGTAATTGCCGTAGAAATACCCACCATTGCCGGTCAGCGGCCGCGTCGCGCGACCTTCGACGACGGTGCCGTCATAGTAACCGGCCACGCGCGACTTGCCGTCGACATCGAACACGGTGTCGAACGCACCCTCGGCGGACAGCGATCGGCCCTCCGCCTGGCGGACGCGGGCCAGCGCTTCGACGATCTGCGGCGCGGAGCGGGCGGACGATCGCAGCACCTCGTCGAGCGTCAGTGGCGTGACCACGCCGGGAGACGCGACCTGCGTGCCGGACAGGGCCTGAGCGCGCGCCGCCGCGGGGCACAAGGCGATGACCGAGCACAGGAGGAGCCGGATCATTTCTTCGCTCCCTCGTCGTCGCCGGCCTTCGAGGCAGCAGCCTTCGCATCGTCCTTCGCAGGCGCGGCGGGACGGCGACCGAACTCCAGCGGGAAATCGTTAAGCTGGCGCCAGAGTTCGTAACCGACCAGGACCGTCTCGCCCTGCACCCAGCCGCGGACCTTGCCGCCGGGACGTGCGAACTCACGCGCGGGCCAGGCCGGCTTGCCCGGTTGCGGTTCGACCAGGATGCGGAACAGCCCGTCGACCGCGGCATTGGGATCGATCGTTCGGACGCGGCCGTCGAACATGCCTTGCGCCACCGACGGCCAGCCGCTGAACTGGATCGCGGGCCAGCCTTCGAATTCGAGCCGCACCGGTCGCCCGGTCCGGAGCAGCGGCACGTCGCGTCCGTCGACGAACAGCTCGACCGCGCGCTCGATGCGCTCGGGTGCGATTACCGCCAGCACCGTACCAGGCGACACCATCGCGCCCCCGGTTTCGGCGTTGAGCTGCTGGACACGCCCTTCGCGTGGTGCGCGGACCATCTGCACGGACTGGCGATTGAGCTGGATGTCGATCCGGTTGAGCTTGGCGCGCGCCTCTGCGAGCTTGGCCCCGGCATCGGCGACCTTGATCTGCGTCTGCTCATAGTCGCGCCGCGCGGCCAACCCTTCGGCGAACAACTGCGCCGTCCGCGACACGTCGATCCCGGCGACCGCGCGACTTTGCTGGATCGCGGCGATTTCCGCCTGGACCTGCGCGCGCTCGGCACCGAGGCGGGACAGCAGGTCGGGATCGAGATCGACCACGCGCGCGATCGGATCGCCCTTGGCGACGTGCTGGCCGTCATGGACATACCAGCGCTCGACACGGCCCGGCACGAACGCGGTGACCTGCTGCTGCCGATCGTCGGGATCGAGCGCGACGACCTGGCCTGTCCCGCTCGCGGTCTGCACCCAGGGGACCAGCGCCATGATCGCCCCCGCGGTCGCGACGCCGATCGTGAGCATCCAGGCGAGCGTCCTCGCCACCCGGGGTGGCCGCATCCTGCCCAGCGTGGGGAAATGGGCGGAACGATCAGGCGTGTACGGCATCGGTCGCCTCCTTCCGCGTGGCCGCGATCAGCGCCTCGCGCGTGTCGAACCGCCGCTGTCGACGGGGATCGAGCTGGAACCAGCCATCGAGTCTGATGTCCTCGGGCCTGCCGGTGCAGAGCAGCGTCGTGGTCTGCGCCGCCTTCAACTGGCGCAGCACATTGACGAGTCGGTCGGTGGGCACGAGATCGAACAGTTCGGACAGCATCAGCACGCGCGGGCGCACGAGCAGCGCCTTTGCCAGCTTCAACGCGATGACCTCGGCGATCGACAGCGGAAAGCCCGATGCCGCCAGCGGCGTATCGAGCTCGAGCGGCAGCCGCGCGATGGCGTTGCGCAGGCCGACCATGGTGAGCGCGTCGAGCACCGCGCCGGGCACCGAAGCGTCGTTTGCGAGCGTCAGATATTCGCGGATCGTGACTTCGACGATGGTCGGACGATCGAGCACCATGATCTCGGACCGCAGTCGATAGGTGTCGAACGTCGCCATGTCGGCACCGCCGACGGTGACCAGACCGCGCTCGGGAACGAGGTGGCGCTTCAGCACCATCGCCAGCAACCGCTCGGCACTGCCGTCGGACAGGGTGACGAGCTGCTCGCCCGCCGCCAGCACGAAGTCGAAGCAGGCATGCTCGATCTCGACCCCCGCGAGCTGCACGGCCCCGTCGACGGGCGCCTCGCCCGCCTTGGCGACCGCGGTCTCCTGCGGAATTGCGAACAGCAGCGAGAGCTCCTCGGCACTCGCCACCAGATCGTACAGCGTGTCGAGATACCAGCCGAGCTGCGACACGCCGTAGAACACGCCGCTCAGGATCAGCTCGGCCGCAACCAGTTGGCCGATCGACAGTTCGCCGCGCAGGATCAGGCTTCCGCCGAGCGCGAGCAGTGCCGCGCTGGCAAAGGCATAGAGCAGCAGGAACGCGACCGTCTGCGCGAAGCTGTAGCGGAAGTAGCGACGGTGCCGCTCGACATAGGTCGCGGTGACGGCGTCCGAACGATCCATCGCGAAATCGAGATGACGGCTGGATTTGTAGAAGCCGTTCGACGCACCGAGGCTTTCCAGCCACCGCGCGGCATCATGCTTGGCGTGGCTGAGCGCGACCGCGGACCGGATCGACCCGCGCGACCAGAGCAGCCAGATCGCCAGCACCAGCACAACCAGCAGCGCGTTGAACGCGAGGAAGAACGGATGGTAGAAACTGGTGACGACGAGCCCGACGACGGATTGCAGCAGGATCGTGAACCCGCCGATGATCAGGCTCGGCACGGCCTTTTGCACCACGACGAGATCGAAATAGCGGTTGAACAGGTCGCCGCGGTTCTGGTCGGCGAAGAACGGGTTCTGGGCGTGGATCGCACGCGTCGTCACCTCGGATACGACGCGCGCGAAGGCGTGCCGCTCGAACAACGCCATGATCCAGAATCGCATCGCGCTGAGGCCGGCGACGAACAGCAGCAACAGCAGCAGCAACCCCGCCAGCGTCCAGAGCGGTGCCGGCAGCGCCGTGTTGGCGACGTTGTTGATCAGCAGCTGGACCGAGATCGGGGTCGCCAGCGACAGGAGGCTGATCGCTATGCCGTAGACCGCGGCAAGCCGCAGATACGGCATGTCCGGTCCGACGATCTGCCCGAGCCATTCGCTTGCCTCGCGCCAGCCGATCCGTTCGTGTGCCACTTGCATAATCCAGCGTCGTTGCAGAGACGCATAGGGTCGGCGATCGGGGCTATTGGTACAATATTGCGCAGGCTATATCGGCGATAGGATTATCCTATGGTCCCACGGCTCGCAGCATGTCCGCGATCAGCCGATAGGCGGGGGAGCGGCCCGCTCCGACGCGCCACAACAGCCCGATCTCGCGGTAATAGCGTCCGCCCTTGATCGGTCGGACGATCACGTCGTCGCCGTCACGCACCTCCTGCCGGACATAGAGTTCGGGCAGCAACGCCAGTCCCATCCCCATGCCCGCCATCTGGCGGATGGCATCGAGGCTGGTTCCTTCGTAATCGTTCAGCATGATGCCACCGAAGTCGGCAGCGATTTCGGCGACCTGTTCCGCCAGCCGGTACTCGGGAACCAGCGTCAGCAGGTTCTGGCCGCGAAGATCTGCCGGTTCGATGGCGGACTTGGCGGACAGGGGATGGTCGGTCGCCATCGCCAGCCAGAGCGCCTCGCGAAACAGGCGTTCGGTATGCAACGCCCGCCCCGCGACGGGCAGCTGAAGCAGGATCAGGTCGTGGTCGCCGGCGACGAGCCCGCTCGTCAGCGTCGACGGCAGCCCTTCGCGGATGTGCACGCGCAACGTCGGATGTTCGCGGTGCAGTCGCGCCACCAGGCTTGGCAGGAGGTACGCGCCCAGCGTCGGCGACACGCCAAGCCGGATCGTCCCGACGAGCGCATCCGCCGACGCCGCCCGCATCTCCTCCAGGTCCGTCACGTCGAGCAGGATGCGCCTTGCCCGCTCCAGCGCCTCGCGCCCGAGCGGGGTGAGGAGCGCCGGACCGCCGCGCTCCAACAGCGGCGCGCCGATCACCAGCTCGAGGCCGCGGATCTGCTGCGACAGCGACGGCTGCGATATCCCCATGCGCTCAGCGGCGCGGGTGAAGCTCCCGGTCTCGGCAAGCGCGACAAAGTAGCTGAGCTGGCGGGTCGTGGTGCGCGGGCGGTGCATGCCCCACGCTATCGCGCCACAGGTCGTGAGACGCATCCTAATTCGTCCTGTCTGGGGGCCGCGGCCCCGTCATGCCGTGCCTTCGACTCCACTCAGGAGAGCCTCGTTCCGGCATGACGGGTGAGTTCGGAGATGTCGTGACCCGGACGATCCGTGCTAGAGCCAGCGCACCGCACCGGTCGCCAGGCTGTAGACCGCTCCGACGACCTTCAGCTTCCCCTGACGCTGGGGTTCGAGCAGCATCGGCTCCGAATAGTTCTGCAGCCGATCGACCATGCGGCGGACATTCTCGTCGATCGTACGGTTCAGCAGCGTCTCGTTCGTCGCACCGGCGCGCCGTGCGACCAGAACCGAGGGAATGATCGGTTCGATCATGCGCCCGATGCTGCCCGGCAGCCGGACATCCTTGTTCACGACGTCGACCGCGGCCGCGACGGCACCGCATTTCTCGTGCCCCAGCACCACCACCAGCGGCACGCCGAGCGCCGTGACCGAATATTCGATCGAGCCCATGCCCGCGGTATCGACATTGTTGCCGGCGGTGCGGACGATGAACAATTCGCCGAGGCCCGCCCCGAACAGCTGTTCGGGGCCGACCCGCGAGTCCGAGCAGCCGACCAGCGTCGCGAACGGCTGCTGGCCCTCGGCGAGTGCGAGACGCCGGGCGCGCGACAGGTCGGACTTGACCGGCCGATCCGCGACGAACCCTGCATTGCCGTCCTTCAGTCGTCGTAACGCCGCGTCGGGGGTAAGTTGGGGAGTGGCCGATACGATCGGATCAGCGGCGCCAGCGGAGGTCGCCGTCGTTGCGGCTGCAATCGATGCGAGCGTGCCGGTGGTCAGAATGTCACGTCGGGAAATGGTCATGGATCGTCCTTTCAGGTGAGGGAACTTCAGAATCGGGCAACCAGGGTGATCTGCGCGATATGGTTGGGTCCGGGCCGGTCGCGGCCGATCAACGTCTGGTTGAGATAGCCGATCTCGGTCGACAGTCCGGGCTTCAGAGGAATACCGACACCGGCAAAGGTGCGGACTTGATCGAGCCCGGAGCGGACACCCCAGCGCGTGTCGGCAAGTTCGAAGAAGACTTCGCTCGTCACGATGGCGGACGGCGCGCCGGGCTTGCCCAGCGGCATCACACCGCGCAGCATCTGTCGTGCCCGCCACGACGTTCCGCTCGCATTCTCACGCCACCGCTGTTCGGTCCGCGTCCGCCCGATCAGCCGCAGCTTCGGGGACGAATGCAGTGTGACGAGCAGCTGCTGCCAGGTGCGATGCTCGGTCGATGACGCACGATCGTCGACCGGCGTATTGCGAAAGACCGCATAGCCTCCGTAGATCGAGAGGTCGGGCGATGGCTCCCAGCCAAGCCCGAGGCGAAGGTTGCGTTGGCCTAGGTGCCCGATGTCATCGATGACCCGGATCTGCCCTTCGGCCCACACCCCGAGCTGCCCCCGGACGGTTCCGCTTGCGAGGAAGCCACCCCATGCCTGGACGTCGCTCTGCGCCAGCGCGGGGGTTGCCCCGAGACAGGTGACGATCAGGGCGGACAGCCTCATTATTTTCGCGAACTGCGGCGGCGGACCTCGCTGATCCTTCAAACGCTTGCGTGATACGGCCACGACGTCTCTCCTTCCATTCGTGAGCGTGCCACCTGATCGGGACGTTGCTCGCAGGATGGAAATGGCCGCTTCGGTACCTTCGCGCCAATCGATAGTTAAGGCGCTTTTCGATAGGCTGACGCTATCGGAGTAATGTTAGCGACAGGCCTCCATGATCCGCGTCGCGCTGTCGGACACGCGGGCGGCGATCATCGCGTACAGCGCGCCGTTTGCCGCGTTCTCACGCCAGCTGGCTGCGATCATCCGGTGACCGTTCCAGCCATCCGGTCGCAGAATTCGGATTCCCGCGTCACCACCCACTTCAGAACACATGTAAAGCTTCGGTAGGATCGCAAGTCCCAGACCCGTCGCTGCCATCTGCCGAAGACTGTCGAGGCTGGTGCCTTCATAGTCGCGTAACAGAACCATGCCGTATCGCTCGCACAGGATCATGCCCTGTCGGTGGAGGTGATGCCGCGGATCGAGGCTCAGCACTTCGGCGCCACGTAGATCCTCCGCCGTCACCTGGCTGCGCTGCGCCAACCGGTGGAGTGGCGATGCAACGAGCACCAGATCTTCGCGGAACAGCGGCTCGATCGAAAGTGCGTCGCCGTGTATCGGTAGCGGACCCAGGATCATGTCGAGCTTGCCGCGCGCAAGTTCGAGCGTTTGTTCGTCCGGAATGCCTTCGCGAATATACAGCCGCAATCCGGGATGATCGCGCGTGAGGTCGGCAATGACGCCAGGTAAGAGATACGGCCCGAGCGTCGGCGTCACCCCGAACCGGATCGTCCCCACGGCGCTATCGCGGGAGGACGATGCGAGATCACAGATATCCTGTCGTTCTACCAGAAGCTTGCGAGCACGGTCGGCGATATCCCGCCCGATCGGCGTCAACTGCGCTCCGGCCAGCTGACGCTCGACTAACGTGATGCCGAGTTCCGTTTCGAGCACGCGAAGCTGTTGGCTCAATGTTGGTTGGGAAACATGCACGGCTGCGGCAGCGCGGCGGAAATTCTGGGCGTCGGCGATCGCCACGAGATATTCCAGCTGACGAAAAGTTGGCATGCCGGCTCCCGCTCATTTGCTGTGAAATGTTTAGATGCCGGCAGCAGGCGTGTCACTTCCACAGACCGAACATTCCATCTTCGGGCAACCGCACGCAAGCGTAACGACTGCTGCCGGGAAGCCGGGCCGGCCGGCGCTACGGGCTTTTCTAGGTATGTGGTCGCACGTCTGAATGGCCCGGATCGGCTGGCGAACGCTCGTGCAAAACGAGGAAGGGCGCCAACCCGTCGACCGGGTAGCGCCCTCCTTTCGGTATCGAAACCAGTCGTTATCGAAACCGGTCGATATCAGACCCGACGACGAGCAGCCGCGGTGGCGCCGAAGCCAGCGGCGGCAGCGCCGATCAGCAGGGCGATCACGACCATGAACGACGTCCCGGCAGCTGCACCGGCGGCGGTGTCTGTCGCGGACTTCGCGGTTGCGATCGTCTCGTTCTTGGTCTTCACGAACTGCGCCTTGGCACGCGTAACCTGAGCCTGAGCCTCAGGACGGCTGATCTTGCGCTGGGCAGCGACGATGTCGACAATACGGCTTTCCGCGCGGACGCCATCCTGGCCACCACGGGCAAGGGCCGGCAGTTCCTGGGCGATTTCCTTCTGGGCCTGTTCCGGCGTCATCTGGGCGGGATCCGACGGTGCGGTCGACAGATAGGCCGAAGCCTCGTCGCGTACGTCGGTCACGTCGACGTTGGCGACGTCGGCAACCTTGGGTGCTGCTGCACCGATGCCGCTACCGGCTGCGGTCGCGACCGAACCGACGGTGCGGAAGGCGCCGCCGATGATTCCGCCGACGGCTGATGTCAGCAGGTACAGCGTGAGGATCAGCGTGACACCCCAGACGACCAGACCGTGGACCAGACCGTCGAACCGGTCCTGCACGCCGGCCACGCGTGCTGCGGCATAACCGCCTGCACCGAGTGCGATCACCGTGGTGATGATCCAGTAGATCCCCGCACCAATGCCGAACCCAGCCGCGCCGGGGGTAGTGCCTTCGACGGGATCGACGAGGCTGAGGCCGATGCCGGTGCCGAGGATGCCCAGCACGAGCTGGATCGCGATCGCAAGCACGACGCCTGCAAAAATCGCGCCCCAAGATACGCGCGTCGGGGTCTTCGCATAGCGAACGTCATCGACCGGCAGGACGCCGGGCGTCAGATGGGTAGCCATAATCACTCCTGTTTATTCGTAAGGGAATTTCTGAAACGCTGTCGGCGGACCGGGTCAGTCCTTGCCATCGCTATCGATCGGCGGATCGATCGGGTGTTCGGACTTCGCCTGTCGGGCGCCGGCCTTGCTTTCGCTGAGGCCCTGCTTTTCGACCGCGGTGTCGCCGATGATCTTGCCGATGGCCTCCTGCACGGAGCCCTTGGCCCGACGGGTCCGCGCCTCGTCCGACTTGCTCGTCATGCTGCTGCGTCCTTCAAAGTTGGGCCGCCGCGCTGCGGTATCGGCATGGAATCGCCGTCGAACCCGCGGGCGCGCGCCCAGGCAGCGGCGGCGTTGCGGCGGTTGACGCCGATCTTGGCGTAGATCCGTGCGACGTGGTTGCGCACCGTGTTGCCGGTCACGTCCAGCGTCCGCGCGATCGACTTGTCGTCGAGCCCGCGACAGATCAGAGCGAGGACTTCGCGCTCGCGCTGCGTCAGCTCGTCGAGACCGACGCCCGCCGGTTCGGCATCCGGCGTGCGGATGCGCGCGAGCTTTTCCATGATCGACCGGCTGAGCCAGCTCGTGTCCTTCATCACCGCTTCGATCGCGTTGACGAGTTCGCGCTCGGACGCCTTGCGGACGCTGATGTCGCGCATCGCCCACAGGACGCAGGCCTCGTCGCCCAGCCGGATCGGTTCGGCCGACACGATGCAGTCGAGGACGTGCCCCTCTTTCGACCGGATCCGGACCTCGCGGTCGCGGATCGGATGGCCCGCCTCGATATCCGCTTCGATCGCCTGGCGAAGGGCAGGAGTTTCCCACAGCTCGACATCGCCGAGCGGACGACCGACGATCTCGGAGGAATATCCGGTCAGACCGGTAAAGGCCTCGTTCACGTCGCACAGGCGGTGGCCATCCAGCGCACCGATCGCCAGCGCGACCGGCGCAAGGGAGAAGGTCCGCATGAACCGTTCTTCGCTATGCCGCAGCGCGGTCTCGGCTTTGCGGCGCGGTTCGAGATCGGCGAAGGTGAACAGCATGCAGGACTGATCGCCGATGTCGATCGGCTGACCGGCGACGATGACGAGCTTGGTACTGCCATCCGGCAGACCGAACTCGGCTTCCATCTGCGGAATCGTGCGTCCTTCCGCCAGTCGCCCCTTGGCCAAATCGCGCTGTTCGGCGCGTTCCAGCACGTCGATATCGTACACCGTCCGCGAGAGGATCGTCTCGCGATCATGCCCGGTCATGTCGATGAAGCCCTGATTGACCTTCACGAAGCGAAGATCGCACAGGCGACAGATCACGGCCGGTGCGGGGTTCGCGTTGAACGACTGTTCGAAACGATCCTCCGCCTCGAACCGCGCCGAGACGTCCTGGATCACCATGACCAGGCATTCCGGTTCGTCCGCATCGTTGGTCAGGACGAGGCTGCGCACCTGATGAACCCAGCGCGGTTCCTCCTCGCCAGCCACGGCGACCTCGACCACGACTTCCGAAAACGCCTCGCCGGACACCACGCGCTCGATGGGATAGTCCGCATCGGTCAGCTTGTGGTTGTTGCGATAGCGCAGCTGGAAACGCTGGCGATACTCGTCGACATCGGTCCCGAGTTCCTCGACGGATGCGACCCCGTGCATCCCGAGCGCCGCATCATTGGCCCACAGGATACTCTGGTCGGGGTCGACCAGTATGACGCCTTCGTCGAGCCCCGCGATGATCTGGCGCAGGTGGCGCAGATCGGCGGAGTCGCGAAGCGACTTGAGGGCCGGAGCCGATGCCACGATCTCAGTCGTCCCGGATCAGCTGCGCTGGCCGTGGACGAGCCAGGCGATGCCATAGCCGATCGCCGCCGCACCCAGCGCCCAGAGGACGGGGGCGTCCTGCGCCGATGCCTGGGCGGAACGTGCGCCGCGCTTTGCCACCTCGGCTGCGCGCTCGGCAGCGTCGCGTGCATCGCTGCCGATCTTGTCGGCGAGTTCGGGCGCACCGTCGACGACGTCTTCGATTGCCGACTTCGCGCGCCCGTACAGGTTCTGGGCGCCGCCAGCGACCTGATCGACCACGCCGTCGACCTGCCAGTCGCGGCTGTTCACGGTGTCGCCGACGGCCTTCTCGACCTTGCCACCGACATAGCGGGCGCCGCCCTGGAATTCGTCTTTGTTCATTGGTCTGTCCTGTTCGAAAGAGAAAAAGCTCGGATCGTCACGGCAGCACGCCGCACCCGGCGGCGGCCTTGCCGACCTCAAGTGCGATCGCAGGATCCTTGAGCTGCGCCGCGACACGGACGAGGTCGGACGCGGTCAATACGCCCGGCGTGGTATCGCCCTGCCGATACGCCGCGGCGGCCTTGCCGAGGCGCTGTAACTGGCCCAGCGACAGGTTCGCCTGAAGCCGGTCGCCGACGCAATCGGCACGGCTTTCATCCAGGCCATAGCGCTGAAGGCCGGTCGAGATCCGGGTCGCCGGAGCGGCGCAACCGACAGTAATCGTCAGCAGGGCTATCGCCCCACCGTTTGCGAGAATGCGTTTCAAGGATGATACCCCGCCTACCGGCCGAAGCGACGTTGCAATCGGACCGGACGCATAAAGCGTGAGGTAACCACTTGGTTCCTGGTAGTTTTGTGTAGAGCGCCTGGGTCTTATGTACTAGTTTCGGACAGCGATCTGGTTGCGTACATCTTGGCGAACCGGCGATGCAGCATCCGCGTAGAGCTGTCGCTGGCGATTTCGGCACGCTGTTCGTGCCATGCCGCCCGTCCCCGAAAATAGGTCCGGTCGTCGTCGCTATCGCCCGTAAAAATCGTCTCGGCTTCGTCCGTCACGGCGATAGCTCCCATGTGATCTAGCAGCATTCGTTATGCCAACACGGGGCATTGCGCGTGATCAGAAATATCCAGTCGTACAGGTAGAAATGTCAGAACGTTGCGACCGACAAAACTACTTCCGGCGCCGTCCATTGCGGCGATGCTCGCCGCCACTTGACCCGCTCGAACCGAATTTGCGTGCTGGTCGGATGCGTGGCGACCTTAACGCGGCCTCGGCCGTTGTGCGGTGCAGAGGAGAGCGTTTCATGTCCCGCCAAATTTTGATCACCGGTGCCAGCGTCGCCGGAAATACCGCGGCGTGGTGGCTTGGTCGCGCCGGTTTCGACGTGACGGTGGTCGAACGCGCGTCCGGGTTCCGCGATGGTGGTCAGAACATCGACGTACGCGGATCGGGTCGCGAGGTGCTGCGGCGCATGGCGCTGGAGCAGACGGCACTCGACGCAGGCACCGGTGAAGAGGGCACCGCCTGGGTAGACGGCGATGGCAGGATCGTGGCGCAGTTCCTGACGGCGGAGATGGAGGCGGATGGGCCGACCGCCGAAATGGAGATCCTGCGCGGCGATCTTGCGCGGCTGCTCTACGAACCTGCGGCGGAACACGCGGCGTATCGTTTCGGCGACAGCGTGACCGCGATCGAGCAGACCGACGAGGCGGCGTTCGTAACCTTCGCCAGCGGCAATACGGAGCAGTACGACGCGGTCATCGTCGCCGAAGGCGTCGGTTCGGCCACGCGCGGGCTTGTCTTTCCGAACGAGAACGCGCCGCGCTGGATGGATCTCACGATCGCCTATTGCACGATACCGCGGGCGTCCGGCGACGATCGGCTGTGGCGCTGGTACAACGCGACCGAGGGACGCAGCGTGTCGCTGCGTCCTGACCGTCATGGTACCACGCGTGCGATGCTGTCGGTGCAGCAGCCACCGGGCGACGAGCAGGATTGGACCACGGCGCGCCAGAAGGCTTGGCTTCGCGAGCGCTTCACCGACGCCGGCTGGCAATCCGCGCGCGTGCTCGATGGCATGGACGCGACCGACGACTTTTACTTCGATGTGTTGCGGCAGGTGCGGATGACGCGGTGGTCGAAGGGCAGGGTCGTGTTGACCGGCGACGCTGCGTGGTGCGCGACGCCGATCGCGGGCATCGGAACGACGCTGGCGATCACCGGCGCCTATGTGCTCGCTGCGGAGATGGTACGGAGCGATGGTGTCGCCACCGCCTTCGCTGCGTATGAGCAGGCGATGCGGCCGATGGTGGACGATGCGCAGGGCGTCCCCAAGATCGCGCCACGGCTGATGAATCCGCATAGTCGGCTAGGTATTCGTCTGCTGCACGGTGTGTTGGGCATGGCGAGCCGGCCGGCCGTTCGCGGGACGGCGGGCAAGCTGTTCGGTGGTCGGTCGAAGGCGCCAGACCTGTCTCGCTATGTCGACGCGACGGCGGATGTGCCAGCCGGCGTTGCGACACGTCACGCGCAGCCCTCCAGCGCTGCGCCATCGCCAGGTGGGCTGTCGCCGCTGTTGGCGTTTGGCGCGGTCGGTCTGGTGCTGGGCGCGAGCGCGATCGTCGGACGGCGCAATGCGCCCGATCCGTCGCATCCCGGGATCCGCCGGTGGTATCGCCGGCTCGAAAAACCGGGCTTCACGCCGCCCGATGCGGCATTCGGGGCGGTCTGGCCGGTGCTGGAAACCGGCCTTGCGGTCGGCGGCTATCGGTTGTTGCGGCAGCCATCGGGCACGACGCGCAATGCAGCGGTCGGGCTCTGGCTGCTGAACACCGCCATGGTCGGCGGCTGGACGCAGTTGTTCTTCCGCGAAAGGCGCCTCGGGACGAGCGCGGTCGTATCGGGCGCCATGGTCGCCTCCAGCGCAGCCTATGTCGCGACCGCCGCCAAGGTGGACAAGCCGGCCGCGGCGGTCGGCCTGCCGTTCGTTGCGTGGCTCGGCTTTGCGACCTTGCTCGCCGAACGCATCTGGCGCGACAATCCGGACCAAGGGAAGTGACGCGCGTCACCGTCTGGCACGACGGCAATTGCCCGCTCTGTCGCCGCGAGATCGCGATCATGCGACGGCTGGACCGGCGCGGCAGGATCGATTTCATCGACGCGACCGGTGCGGACGATTGCCCGATCGATCGCGCCGCGTTGCTGGCGCGCTTCCATGCGATGGAGGACGGGCGTCTTCTGTCCGGAGCCGCTGCGTTTGCCGCGATGTGGCGCGCGATTCCCCTGCTTCGGCCGATCGGTCTGCTCGCGCGGTATCGCCCCGTACTCGACCTGCTGGAGCGCGCGTATCTGCGCTTTCTGAAGGTCCGTCCGCGTCTGCAACGCTGGTTGGGCAAACACGAGGCGAAGGCATGAGGCCGAAGCCGGATCCGGTCGCGCCCGGACAGGAGAGCGTCTGGCACTATCCCCGGCCGGCGATTGCCGAGCCAAGCCAGCGCCGCATCGTCATCGAGCATGCCGGTATCGTCGTTGTCGATACCTCCGCGGCGGTACGCACGATCGAGACGAGCCATCCGCCGAGCTGGTACGTCCCGCCGGACGCGATCGCGCAGGGACTGCTCCATCGATCGGCGCGCCGCTCGTTCTGCGAATGGAAGGGCGAGGCGCTATACTGGAACGTCGAGATCGGCGGATGCACCTTCACCGACGTCGCGTGGAGCTATCCCGATCCCACGCCGGCCTTCGCCATCCTGCGCGATCATGTCGCCTTCTATGCGGGGCCTTTCGATCGCTGCTCGGTCGATGGCGAGCGCGTGCGACCGCAGCCTGGCGGGTTTTATGGCGGGTGGATCACGTCCGACCTCGCCGGTCCGTTCAAGGACGTGCCGGGCAGTATGGGTTGGTAAGCCGGTAGCAGGCCATCGACCGCAATCGTCGCATCGTCAGGCTGCCTTGAGCATCACCCGGCCGAGCAATCCGGCGATGTGCTGACTCTCGACGGGTCTGCTGAACAGATAGCCCTGGATATTGCCGCAGCCTTCGTCGCGCAGCCGTTCGAGCTGGTCGATGTCCTCTACGCCTTCGGCTGTGGTTTCCATGTGAAGTGCGGTGGCAAGATCGACGATCGCGCGGACGATCGCCGCCGCGCTCGGATCGCATGCTACGCCGGTGACGAACGAGCGGTCGATCTTGATCTTGTCGAACGGGAAGCTGCGCAGATAGCTCAGCGACGAATAGCCCGTGCCGAAGTCGTCGAGCGCAACGCGGATGCCCATTTCGCGCAGCCGGTGGAGCAGCGCGACGACCGGCGCCTCGCCCTCGAGGAATATCGACTCGGTGATCTCGATCTCGAGCCGGTCGGGCGACAGGCCACTGTTGGCGAGCGCTTGCAACACGATGGCCTGGAACCCCGCGTTGCGGAACTGCAGCGGCGAAACGTTGACCGCGACACGGACGTGGTCGGGCCAGTGCACCGCCTCGCGACACGCCTCGTGCAGCACCCAGGCGCCGATCGCCACAATCAGCCCGGTTTCCTCGGCGATCGGGATGAAAGCGAGCGGTGGCACCAAGCCCCGGGTCGGATGATGCCAGCGCAGCAACGCCTCGAACCCGCCGATCCGGTTCGCCTTCAGATCGAAGACCGGCTGGTAGTTGAGCACGAACTGTCCGTCCCGGATCGCATCGCGCAGATCGAGTTCGACCTGGTGGCGCTCGCGCGCGGCGGCGTCGAGCGCGGGTTCGAAGAACCGGAACACGCCGCGCCCGTCTTCCTTGGCGCGGTACAGCGCGAGATCGGCGTTCTTGAGCAGTTCGTCCGCGGTGTCGCCGTCGGCCGGACCGATCGCGATGCCGATGCTGATACCGGTCGCGATCAGATGGTCTTCGGCCTCGACGGGGTCGCGCAGCGCGTCGAGCAACGCCTGCGCCAGCGCACGAGGCCGATCGGGTTCGCACGGACCCGACAGGATGATCGCATATTCGTCGCCGCCGAGCCGTGCGACGAGCCCGTCGGGGGCCACGTCCGCCAGCCGCCGGCCGACCGCGGCGAGCAACGCGTCGCCGATCGGATGACCGAGCGTATCGTTGATTCCCTTGAACCGATCGAGATCGAGACACAGCACCGCGACCGTCCCGCCGCCGTGCGCCAGCCCATGCCGGCCGACCTGCGAGATCGCCTGGTCGAGGGCCTCGCGGAAATAGATGCGGTTGGGCAGGCTGGTCAGCGGATCGTGGAACGCGAGATGGCTGATCCGGTTCTCGCGGTCGACAATACCCGCCGCCATCCGGTTGAAGCTGGCGGCAAGCCGTCCGATCTCGTCGGTACCTTCGACGATCGCCGGCACGCGGCTGCCCTGCTCGAGGGCCTTGGCGGCGGTGTCGAGCGCGGCGATCGGCTTGGCGATGCTGCGCGCGAGCCGGCTGCTGCCGAACAGTACGAGCAGCAACCCGACAAGCCCTGCGAGCGCGATGCCGCCCTGCAACGGCAGATAGGGCGCGAGCGCGGCATCGAGCGGATAGCGGATGAGGATCGCGGCCTGCGGCTTGTGCCCCGTACCGGCCAGCGGCTTGGCGAGGGCGAACGCGCGCCCGGCGGCGAGATCGAGCGTCGCCAGCGCGCGTCCGGACTGCGATCGCTCGACCAGCACATCGATCGCGCGCGAGCTCCGGATCGATCGATCGGTCGCCTGCCAATGCCCCGCGGCATCGCGCTGCATCATGGTTGCGATCAGCGGGATCGACGACAGGCGTTCGAGCGCACGCATCTCCGCCGCATCGAGCCGTACCGCAAAGACCACCCAGCCGATCCGGGTCGGCGCCATGACCGGCGACAGCACCAGCCGGTAGACGTCGCCGCCAACCGCGACGACCGCGTCGTTACGCCCCTCGGGAACCGCGAACGGAAACGGTGCCACCGCCGATTCGAGTGCGCCGGAGGGCCCCGTGACCTGCCCGTCATTGTCGACCACATAGGCTGCCGATACCGACGCCCGGGTCGCCAGGTTGGCGAGCGCGGAGGCGATCGTCGGCCGATCGCCGCTCGCCACCGCCGCACGAAATCCGAAATCGCGCGCGAGCACGTCGGCCGAGCTCGACAGGGATTGCGCGCGCAACGCCCAGAGCCGGTCGTACACACTGCCGCTGGTGGTGAGCTCGGCCCGGACGGAGTCGCGCGCGTGATTGCCGATCATCACCTGAGCCACGACCGCCAGAAGCACCAGTGCGACCACGAACAGGCCTGCGTACAGCACCGACAGCTTCGTTCGGAGGCGCTTGAACCGCGGGCGCGCTGCTCGGATATCCGTCAGATCCATCATCGGTGCAGCGCGAAGATCGTCGCCAGCCCGGAGGATCCGACGGTCACGGGCTGCGACGCGGTGCTGCCTGGCGCACGGATCGAGGGATGCCAGACGCGCACCGTCGCGCCCCCCACCGGCACGCCGTCGATCGTGACATGCCCCGCGCCGTCGGTCAGCGCCGCAAAGGGGGTCGCGGTGACGTAGACGAAACCGTTCATCGCGTCATGGATGTTGCAGCCGAGCGGCACGATGCCGGGTTTGTCGAAAACCACCGTCCGTGCATCTTCGCGACCATATAGCTTCAGGTCGAACTTCTTCGCCTTCGAGAAGGAATAGACATGGTGCCGTACCTTGTCGCGGTTCGGAAAGCCGACCGTCGCGCCGACCGGTACGATCAGGACGTGCGGCTGGAACGCGATGTTGCGCTGTTCCACATTATAGGGCCCGCGCACCGTTGCCGCGGGCGCCTTGGGCGTTTCGATCGTGACGACCGCACCGGCCAGCGGTTTACCGTCGATCGCGCGGATATCGATCGAGACGGCCGCGGCAGACCCGGTCGAGGGCAGGCCGAGGCCCAGGAAAGCGAGAACGAACGGAAAGACGCGGTACACCATGCCAGCGAGGTTAACGCCTTGCGCTTTCGAACTCGTGAAGACGTTGTTTACCCACGAGAAACCATTTCGGGTACATTAAACGTTCAAATTCGATGTTTCCGGCCTCGCCGCGAGCATCCCCCGAAACCGGTCATCGACCCGACATTGTGTAGACCTCCGATACGCCGATCGACTGCCTTGATTCCCCTGCTAGGCGCACTCGCGTTGTCGCCCGCATCCGCGCAGGACGGACGTGCGGGTGGCAAGCTGATGCTGACCAACGGCGTCACGACGATCGAGGGGAGCTCGGGCGGGGGCATCTCGACCTGGGCGCTGATCGCCGGCAACGAAACCGCGGACGGCGTCGGCGGATCGCTGCACGTCTCCGGCATCGTCCTCCCGGACTTCCGCTTCGCAAGCTACGGTGCAGCGGTCGGCCTCGAGGATCGCCTCGAGCTGAGCTATGCACGCCAGTCGCTCGATACGCGCGCGGTTGGCGGCAGGCTCGGTATCGGTCGCGGCACCACGCTCGACCAGGACGTGTTCGGCGCGAAAGTGCGGCTCGCGGGCGATGCGGTCTATGGCAGCCCCTATTTGCCGCAGATCGCGGTCGGGATGCAGTACAAGCACAACCTCGATGCGCCGATCGCCGCCGCGGTCGGTGCGCGACACGCCAACGGTACCGATTTCTACGTAGCCGCAACCAAGCTGTTGCTGCGCCAGAGCATCCTGGTCGGCGCGACCGCCCGCTATACCAAGGCCAACCAGAACGGCCTGCTCGGCTTCGGCGGCGATGCCGGCAAGGCTCGCACGCTCCAGTGCGAAGCGACGCTCGGGTATCAAGTCTCGCGGCGATTGTTGGTCGGCGGCGAATATCGCTCCAAGCCTGACAATCTCCGTTTCGCAAGGGAGGACGATTGGGCAACCGCCTATGTCGCCTATGGGATCGGCAAGAACCTGACCGCGACCGCGGCGTATGTCGACCTGGGTTCGATCGCCACCGCGGATCGCCAACGCGGCGGATTCCTGTCGCTCCAGGCGGCATTTTGAGGACATGACGATGCTTTCGTTGCTGGTCGCGCTGCTGCAAGTCGCGCCCGCGCTGTCCGGGGAAGACCCGGTCGCACCCTATATCATGCGCGATACCCATGCCGGTGCCCGCCCCGCCAGGGACACGGCCCTGCTGGAGGCGTTCCACGGTCGCGCGGGGATAGACCGCGTCGTCGACGACCTCGTCACGACGAGCCAGGCGGACCCGCGCATCGGTGACATCTTCAAGGGGCAGGACATGGTCCGCCTGCGCCGTACGCTGAAAGAGCAGTTCTGTTATCTGCTGGCCGGCGGCTGCAGCTATTCGGGCCGCGACATGGCGACCGCGCACAAGGATCTGGGGATCCAGGCAAAGGACATGAACGCGCTCGTCGAAAACCTCCAGGCTGCGATGACCCGCGAGCACGTCGCGTTCCGCGCGCAGAACGCCTTGCTCGCCAAGCTCGCGCCGATGAAACGCGATGTCGTCACCCGCTAGCGAGCGAGCAGGGATAGGCTTGTCGTCAGGCCTCGGTCAGCGCGCGGTGGCGTAGATCTGAATCCGAGCGTCGCGGAAGCGGCATCGGTCTTGGCGATGGAGATGCCGCCGATGTTGCCGTGCACCATGTTTCAGCGCGGTCGCAGCGAGAACAGCCATGCTCCGGGCGCGCCGTCCCGTTCGACGCTGGCTGGTCAAAAATCGCCTAAATCTGGGATAAGCCCGAATGGTGCACGGTGCGTCTCGATCCGCGAGCGAGACCGCTTGCGTAGAAGATCATGTTGCGGTGCAATAGAGTAATGACAGACGTGCTCGCTCCCGCCGCGACGGTAACGCGGACGCTGCATCATTTTGCGCGCGAAGCGGCCGCATCCCGCCACATTCCCAACCTCGGTCGGTTCGCTGATCGAGATACCGGGCGCAAACGCGTGTCGAGCCGCATCGCTTTCTAGCCGCATCGCTTTCTAGCCAACGACTGAGACAGGAACACAGATGCAGATCGTCTACTACAAGGATGCCGTCGGCAATTTCGGCGATGACCTGAACGAACTGATCTGGCCCCGGGTCTTGCCCGACGACGTGCGCGCGGCGCCCGATACCGTGCTGGTGGGCATCGGCAGCCTGCTCGACGAGGCACGGTTTCGCGACGTCGTGACCGTCGACAAGCGCGTGTTCGTGCTCGGATCGGGCGCGGCGTATGGCCGGTTGCCCGACGATTACGCGCGCTGGACCTATTGCGCGGTCCGCGGGCCGTTGACCGCGACGGTGATCGGCCGTCCCGAAGCCGCGGTGACCGACAGCGCCGCGTTGCTCGCCAAGCTTCCCGATCTGGTGCCGCGGTCTGCAAACCCCGACGAGATCCTGTTCATGCCGCATCACCGGACGCTGGTGAACAGTCGCTGGCAGGCAGCGGCCGAGCAGGCGGGGATGACCTTCGTCGATCCGCAATGGACGCCCGACCGCATCCTTGCCTGCTATGGCCGCGCCAAGCTGGTCGTGACCGAGGCGATGCACGGCGCGATCGTCGCGGATACGCTGCGTATCCCGTGGATCCCGGTGATGATCTCGCCCGAGGTCAGCATCTTCAAATGGCGCGACTGGGCAGGGTCGCTCGATCTCGCCTACCGGCCGGTCGCGCTGCCCCCGACCGCGCGACTGGAGGCTTTCCGCTACGATCGTATCAGCCGCCTGACGCAGGCGGGCGGGCGCAGCGTCGCGCATACCGATTCAGCCAGCGTAGACGACGCGGCGCTGATCGCCGATTTCCAGGACCGGTTCCGCGAGGAGCCCGCAGTGATCGGCGCGGTCGCGGCACCGGGCGCGATCAAGGCGTTGCTGAAGACGGCGGCGACGCGGTTCGACGGCCGTCGGCTGGCAGACGCGAGCCGTGCCTTGAAGGCGGCGGCGACGGGGCAGAGCTATCTCAGCAAGGATGCGATCTTCGCCGAGCGTCTCGGCCAGCTCGAGCACGCCGTCGAGGGGCTGATCGCGGACGTGCGCGCAGGCTAGCGAGAAGCTGGGTCTGGAATCCTCCCCCTGGCGGGGGAGGATCGTTCGCTTTCAGCGCTTCGCCAACCTCCGGACGATCCCGCCGGCCTTCGACAACTGGGCCCGACCATTGGGGAACAACGCCAGCGCACCAATGAAGAGCGCGTAGGCAAGGATACCGGCAACCGCGAGCATCGGCAGGCTGCTCCAGATCGGTTCGCGTGCCGCCAGCGCGAGCAACCCGCCGGTGATCGCCGTCGCGAACGCGATCGGGATCGCCAGCTGGATCGCATCCGCCCGCGTCACCGGCCCGCTGCGCGTGACCGCCCACCACATCATCGGGATCTGCACCAGCGCGCTGGAGATCGCGGCGGACATGGCGATGCCTTTCGGTCCCCAGAAGATGCCGATCAGATAGCCGATGATGATCGCCGCTGATCCCAGGCCGCCCCATTTGAGTTGTTCCCTGGCACGCCCCTGGCTGACGAACAGCCAGGATGCGGCCTGGCGCAGCTGGAGCGTCAGCGCGGCGCCGCCGAGCCAGGCGAACGTCGGCACGACGTCCAGCCACCGTTCGCCGAGCAGGACGACGATCACCGGTTTCGCAAAGACGATGGCGCACAGGATGCCAGGCGTGGTGAGCGTCAGGACGCCGCCGAGCATCGCGAGGTATGCACTGCGATAGCCGGCGTCGTCGGCCGCCAGCCGCGACAGCAGGGGTACCGCGACACGCGCAGCTGGCGCAGTCATCTGCCACAGCGGCTGGAACATCAGCTTGTAGGCACGATCGTAGATCCCGAGCGGACCCGCGCCGAACCGCGCGCCGATCAGGATGTTGCCGAGGTTGGTGATCAGATAGCCGAGCAGATTATAGCCGGTCACGGTGCCGCCGAAGCGCAGCAGGTGGAGCGCATCACGCGAGATACCAGGTCGCGACGGTCGCCACCGCGAAAATACGCAGGCAAGGATCAGCGTGGCGAGACCGTTGGTGATCTGCATCGCGACGAGCGACCAATAGCCGAACCCGGCAAGCGCGCCGCCGACGCCGACGATGACGCCGGCGACCAGCGCGCCGACCTCGATCATGGCGATCGCACCGAACTGCATGCGGCGGTTGAGCAGCGCGAGATGCTGTGCGGCGAGGCTCGACAACAGCAGCGCTGCGGACATCGCCATCATCACTGGCGTCACCGCGGGGGTGGCGTAGAATATCGCGGCAAGAGGCGCGGCGGCGACCGCAAGGCCGGCAAGACAGAAGCCGATCAGGACGTTGAGCCAGAACAGGCTCGACAGCTCGGTCTGGTTGATCGTCGGCCGCTGGATGGTGGCGGCGGAGAGACCGAGGTCGGTCATCAGCAAGGCGGCGGCGACCAGCGGGCCGACCATCGCCAGCAACCCGAAGTCGGTCGGCAACAGCAGGCGGGCGAGCGCGACCTGACTGCCGAATTGCAGCACGAACTTGCTGCCCTGGCCCCCCATGGTGATGACCGCGCCCATCGCCGACCGGCGCTTCAGCGCGGACGAATCGCCTTCCGGGGAGAATTCGGGCGGCATTGCGATATCGGTCATTGCGCCGCCTTCTTGTTGCCGCCCTTATTGTAGCCCCCTTGCAACGCCTTGCGCAGGATCAGCGGCAACTGACGCGCGCCCTCCTGCGCGACGAGCAGTGTGCTGTCGGTGCTGGCGAACAGATAGCCGAGCGCGCGTTGCGGGCGGCGTGCCTTCAGTTCGTCGGTGAAACCGCGATAATAATAGCAGCGGTCGACGGTACGAAGATGCTGGCGGAGAAGGGCGGCCAACGGACCGTCTCCCGTGGCCTGCGCCTCGGCGAGCAGCGCGCGCTGGCGGCGGCGCAACGCGTCGAGATCGCCGGTCGTCTGGATCTGCGTCAGCGAATCCGGGCGGACCAGATACCGGTAAAAGGGTTCGGGATGCAGCCACCACCGCGCGCCCGCTCGCAGGCACGCGACATACAGCGCGAAATCTTCCGCGAACCGGACGTTCTCGTCGTAGCGCAGGCCGTGGCGCGTCAGGAAATCGCGCCGCATCAGCGGCTTGAGGAAACCGTAATTGGTGCGCGGTGCTTCCGGCGCGGAGATGTTGCGGGCGATGAACTCCCGCAGGTCGATCGGGCAGGGCGCCGTCAGCGCGCCGGGTGCGAGCATTGGCAGTTCGGACCCGTCCACCTGATCGACGAGTAGAAGGTTGTCCGCGACCATGTCGGCGTTCTTTACTTCGCCGAGCGCGATCAACGCTGCGAGCCTGCCGGGCATGAAGGCGTCGTCCGCGTCGAGCAGCGCGATCCATGTCCCGCGCGCCGCGCCGATCCCGGCATTGCGCGCGACCGACGGCCCGCCGTTGCGCGGCAGTGCGAGCAGCGACACGCGTGCATCGCTGCGGGCGATCTCCGCGACGATCGCGGCGGTGTTATCGGTCGACCGGTCATCGACCACGATGATCTCCAGATCGCACCCCTTTTGCTGCATTGCAGAAGCGATCGTCGCCTGGATATACTGCTCGGCATTATAGGCCGGAATGATGACGCTGGCCTGGATCATACGGGTTCCCTCAAGGCGGGTTTCCGGGATCGCTGCTCGAAAGGAGCATGATGTCGGACCCTCAGATTACGGTGATCGTACCAGCATACAACGTGGCCGGACTCATCCTGCCCTGTCTGGCATCCATCATGGCCCAATCGCGCGCCGACTGGCAGGCGATCGTCGTCGACGACGGCTCGACGGACGCTACCGCGGACGAGATACGCACGCTCGACGACCCGCGCATTTCGCTGGTGCAGCAAAAAAATGCAGGGGTGTCTGCCGCGCGAAATAACGGCCTGTCGCTGGCTCAGGGCAAGTTCGTGATGTTCCTCGACGGCGACGACGTGCTCAACCCGACCGCGTTCGCGCGCCTTGCCGACGCCCTGGACGCCAGGGACGACGCGGTCGCGGCGTTCGGCACGTTCCTGAAGATCCTGCCGAGCGGCGCGCCCTATCCGGGGCAAAAGCCGCTCGCGCTGCATCGCTATCCCAACGGCGACGTGCTGGAGCCGATGCTGCGCGGCAATTTCCTCGCCAATGGCGGTCACGTCCTGATCCGGACCGAGGTCGCGCGCCGGCTCGGCGGCTTCGATACCCGGCTGCGGCTGAGCGAGGACTGGGAGTTCTGGTGCCGGCTCGCCGCCGAGGGCGAGTTCGCGTTTATCGGGACCGAGCCCGAAGTGTTCTCGCTGCGGGTCCGGCCGGGCAGTTCGTCGGGCGGCCTTTCGGTCGACTGGGCCAATCATCAGCCCTGTCTCGACACGATCGGCGGCAACGCGACGATCCGCGCGCGGTTCTCCGCCCCGACATGGCGCAAGCTGGAGCGGGCGATGCGTGCCAGCCAGATGTGGGAATGCGGCCGGGTGAACTTCACGATGCGCCATTACCGCGAGGCGCGGGCGCTGATGCTCGGCGCGCTGCGTCTCGAGCCCACGCCGAAGCGCGTCGCAATGATCGTCGCGGCCGAGGTGCAGCGGCGTACCAACTGCACCTTCGTCTCCCGCCTGCGCTTTCGCGATCAGGATGTCGCCGCGGACCTGTAATCTCCGCGGATTCCGCAAGCTAATCTTTAGAAATTGTTCTATATCGGGGCGATAAGAGCAGTAAGTCCGGTCGGAACGGGGCAGCATTCGCGTGTGCTGTGTCATATGCCGGCCGTGCACTGCAGAACATTAGCGGCCGGAGAGGCAGGGATGATTGGCGAGGATCCTACGGGAAAAGAGAGCGAGCCGATGACTCGTGCGCCGATCGCGCCCGAACCGCTGAGCCGAAGTGCGGCATCCTTTGCCGATACTGAAGCGTCGCGCGTGGCGGGCTCGCCGTGGCAGCAGGCGCCGACGGGACGTCGCATTTCATTCACCGCCTGGGGTGTCGCCGCCGTCGTCGGCGTCCTGTTGTGGATGGTGATCATCAAGCTGGCCTGACGCCGCCGTCGATCGCGACCGCGGCATCCGATGGCACGCCGCCCCAGATGCACAGCAGGAACAGCAGCACGAGCATCGGCGTGAACAGCAGATAGCCGCCGCCGATGATGAACGTGGTCAGCGCCAGCACGGACAGGATCGCGATCTCGCGCCGCCACAACGTGCCGACGAACATCGCCATGAACGCGGTGATTCCGATCGCGCCGTAATCGGTGATCAGCTTGGCGATCGAATTGCCCGTGCCCTCCTTGAAGTAGAGATACCGCTCGGTCGCGCCCGGCCCCCAGCCGATCAGGATACGCGCCTCGTGGCTGAGCTCCGCGATCGGCAGGAACGGGCCGATGAAGCGCGCATAGCCGCTGGACCGGGAATAGCTGAGCTCGTTGGTGCGGCCGAGGATCGACCCGATCTGCTCGGGAAAGACGATCGATCCGAGCGCCAGCGCGACCACGCCGGCGATCAGGAAACCGGCGACGCGCCCGAAATTCCTGGCCGACAGACACGCATAGAACGGCACCGCGAGCGCGAGCGACAAGGCGCCGGTGCCCGAGAACGACAGGATGTAGGAGACCAGATAGAGCGGCAGGTATTTGACGCGGCCGAGGATGAAATACTCGATCACGACGGCGATCACGAGCGTCTGCGACAACATGCTCGGCTCCAGCAGGAAGAAGCCGTTGGAGCGCATGACCGTCGATCCGTAATGCATGATCGGATTGAAGTTATACAACTGCTCGACCAGCACCGGCTTGAGCGCAGGCACCGTCACCATGAACGAGAAGATCCGGATGCCGACGAACTGCACCAGCCACTGGACGATGCCCGCTGCCGCGATGACGCGCGTATAGGCGAGGAACAGGCGAAACACGGTTGCCCGGTCGAACCGCACGCTGGGTCCGATCATGGTGAAGCCGTACGTCACCAGGATCGCGACCACCGAGCTGACGCTGGTGCCGAAACGGCCATCGGGCGTGGTCAACGCGATCAGCGTCGAGATCAATGTGCACGCGGCGAACGCGAGATAGAGCGCCACGCCGCGTGGGCGCAATGTCGCGATACCGCTGGAGAGACCCCATCCGAGCAGCAGCCCGAACGCCGGCAGGCTTATGAACACCGCGCTTCCGCCCGGCATCGCGCCGAACCGTTGCAGGATCAGGCAGGCGATCAACGTGCCGTGGACGAAGATCCGGCTGTCGCGCTCGGACTGGTCCTGCGCGTCCGCCGCGATCCCGTCCCGCAAGGCATCGTATCGGAGAGCATGATCTCGGGGGGTGGGCATGGTGGTCATGACGTTACCAACTCGCCTCGTCTCGCGCGCGGGGCGTCGCGTGGCGCGGTGCTTTTCCACGGGTTCCGTAGGGCGTATCGCTACGCACAGGCTGCCAGAGAGCGGACCGGTAGAGGATCGATCGCCACCGCCGTCGCCCGGCCGGCCGGTGTTTCGTTTTCCCATCCCGGCCGGGCTGGAGTGCCGCCTCATGGCCCGGACTGCCGTTATGATCGCACTTGCTGCCGCCGCGTTGGCCGCAACGCCTGCGCAAGCCAACCCGCTGATGTACGTCTACAAGGGCGCCGGCTGCGACGGTAAGGATCGGCTGCCACGCTATCAGGGCGTGATCGGTCGCAAGCTCGACGGCGTCTCGGATTTCCTGTCCGCCGAAAGCTGGGCTCAACTGCATAGCGGCGCGCAATGGGCGCTGACCTGCTGGCAGAACCAGCCGGTTCGCCTCGCACTCGGCGTGCCGCTCATCGTCAAGGGCGGTACGCTGAGTTCGGCTGCTGCCGGTGAGTATGACGCGGAGTTCCGCAAGATCGGCGACCTGCTCGTCGCAAAGGGTCGCGCCGATACGGTCATCCGGCTCGGCTGGGAGTTCAACGGCAACTGGTATGCCTGGGCCGCCGAGAAGGACCCGGTCTCGTTCGTCGGCGCGTTCCGTCACGTCGTCGAGGTGCTGCGCGCCGTGCCCGGCCAGCATTTCCGGATCGTGTGGAACCCTTCGCTCGCCACCGGCGTGAACACCCCCGACTCGCTGTGGCCGGGCGACGATGCCGTCGACCTGATCGGCATCGATATCTACAACCAGAGCTGGCGCCCGCAGGATACCGATGCCGCCACGCGCTGGCAGGGTTACCTCACTGCCAATTACGGCCTGAACTGGCTGGCGAAGTTCGCCACCGCGCACGGCAAGCCGATCGTGGTGCCCGAATGGGGCACGGGCACGCGGCCGGACGGGCATGGCTATGGCGACGATCCGACGTTCATCCACAACATGGCCGCCTGGATGCGGACGCACCGCGTCGCGTATGCGAGCTATTGGGATTTCACCGCGTCCGATTACGATGCGACGATGTCGGCCGGCAAATTCCCGTTGGCGCTCGCGGCCTACAAGGAGGAGTTCGCGAAGTGAGCGGCCAACCGACTCAGGCATAATAGGCCCCATAGTCGGCGTGATCGCGATCGACATCGCCGTGGCCGAAGGCGGCCAGCGCGCGCATGTCGACACGGGTCGCGATCACGCCGAGCGGCTCGATATCGAGCGCGCGCATCCGCTTCAACGTCGCCGCCGCGGTCTGGCTCGGCGTATCGTTCCAGCGCAGCGCCATCAGCACCTCGTCGACCTGACGTAGCAGCAACCGGGCGTCGGTCACGGCGAGCGCGGGCGCCGCGTCGAAGATCACCAGGTCGAAACGCTTTTCCGCCTCGGCCAGCAGCGCACTTATGTTCGCTGCGGCGAAAAGGTCCTGCCGGTTCTCGGTCGTATCGCCTGCCGGCAGCACGTACATCCCGCTGACCGCGTCGTGGATCAGCGCCTCGTCGAGCGTCGCGGTCCGGCGCAGCACCTGCACCAGCCCTGCATGCGGCGGCAGACCCATCGCCCGCGACACGGAAGCCCGACGGAGATCGGCATCCACGAGCAACGTGCGGCTGCCCGCCATCGCCGACGTCCGCGCGAGCGAGATTGCGAGCGTGGTCTTGCCCTCGCTCGGGCGTGCGGAGGTTATGCCGACGCTCGTCATGGCATTGCGGCCCTTGCGCACCAGAGCCAGTCGTACGGCGCGCAATTGTTCGGCGTAGAGCGACAACGGACGCTCCACCGGGAAATCGATCGCGGAGATCCCTTCCTCGCCGGGCCGGGCGATCGACGAAATCTCCGGCACATTGGCGATATGCGGCAGGCCGAGCTTTCGCTCGATGTCGGCCGACGAGTTCAGCTTGCGATCGAACGCTTCCGCGATCCACACCGCCGCACCCGCGACGATTGTCGCCAGCACGAGCCCGATCATCAGGATCAGCGGCTTGTTGGGCGAGGTCGGCCGCTGCGGGAAGGCAGCCGGGGAGAATATCCGTGCATCCTCGTCCGCGACGAGTGCCTGGCTGCTGATCAGGTTCTTGCGCTCCAGCAGCGCCTGATAGGTCGACCGCAGGCCGTCCGCCTTGCGCTGCAACTGGGAAAGCTGGACCGATGCGTTGTTGTCGCTGGCGAGCGTACCCGTCGTCCGCGCGACGATACCGGCCGCGTTGGCGACCTGATCGCGGGCGATCTGTGCGTTGGCGTTCAGATTGGCGAGCTGCCGGCTGGTTTCCGCACTGATCGCGCGGTCGAGCGCTTCGACCTGATCCTTGGTGCGGATCAGGTCGGGATGATCGGGCTGATACCGGCCCTGCATGTCGGCGTAAGTAGTCGCCAGCAACGCGCGCTGGTTGCGCAGCTGCTGGATCACCGGGGATTGCAGGACCGCACCGACGCCGCCAGTGTCGCCCTTGCGCGTCTGGCCGCGCGCGGTGCTGAGCTTGGCCTGCGCATCGGCGAGTGCGGCTTGCGCGGCGGCCTGCTGCTGCTTGTACAGCGACAGTTCCTGCTGCGTGAAGGTCGCGCCCTGGCTGTCGAACAGATCGTGTTGCGCACGGTATCGGGCGACCTCGGTATCCGCGGCTTCGAGCTGGATGCGCAGATTGTCGAGTTCGTTGCCGAGCCCACGGCCGACCTGCTCGACGGCGGCGCGGCGGGATTTCTCCTTCACCGCGAGATATTGGTGGCCGATCTGATCCGCCACCGCCTTGGCAAGCATCGGGTCGGACGTCGTATAGGCGATCGAGACGACGCTCGATTCACCGGGTCGGATGATCTTGGTGCCGCCGATCACCATGCCGGTGGCTGCGGTTTCCCGGGCGGTGGCTGGCAGCTTGGCGATGCTCGCGGCGAAGACCGGATTGTCGACGAGGTTCAGCGCGCGGACGGTGCCGAGCGCGACCGCCGAAGAGCGCATGATCTCCACTTCGGTCGCGACTGCGGTGTCGGCGGTGGACAGGCCGGGCAGCACTTCCTTGTCCTTTTCGGACACGTTCAACTCGCGCGAATTGACGACCATGCCCGACGTCGCGGTGTACAGCTTGGTCCGCGTGAACCCGTAGGCGAGCACCATCGCCAGCGCGCTCAGGAACACGCCGATCGCGAGCCATTTCCGGTGGCGTGCGGCCGCGAATGCGCGACGGATGCTGTCCATCGGGTCGGCGATCGTTGCGGCCAATCGCCCTTTCGCACGGGGCCCGGCGGTATGGGAATCGGCAGTCTGGCTGGAGCGGAAGTCGTCCATGGCGTTCACCTTGTCAGCGTCAGGCCGATCGTCGCGCGGTTGTCCTTGAACGCGCGGTAACGATCAGTGCCGTTGGAGGATTGGTCGAGCCGCTCGATGCCGAATTTGAGCCCGGCATGGCGGTTGATACGGTAGGTCGCGCTGGCCTTGGCGCTGAGGCGACCATCGGTGCGATCGAGATTGTTGAACCGGCTGTCCTGGTATCCGATCGATGCGGACAGGATCAGCTGACGCAGCCATTCGTGATCGACCTGGATGCTGCCCTGCGTCGACAGATAACCGCCTGAGCCCGGGATGCCGGAGTCGAGCACCGAGCGATTGCCCCTGATCGTGACCGTGGTCAGCTGGGTCGGGAAGAACTGCACCGTGGCGTTGAAGCCGAGGCCGCCGAGATCGCTGTAGAAGGGCAGGCGGAACCGCTGCTGGATATAGCCGATGCCGATGCTGCCGCGGATCAGCGCCGCCGGCTCGAAGCTCACGCCCGCAAGCAGCTCGAACCCTTCCGAATTGCGCTTGGGCGTCTCGATCGTCCCGACCCGGAACCGGCGGACATTGTAGCTCGCGCTGGTGAACCACGCGATCGACGGCGTCTGCGCATAGGAGGCGCGCATGCCGACCCGGTAGCTTGTATTGTCGCTCGGCTGGTAATCCGCGATCGAGCCGTCTGCGAGCTGGCCGTCGCGGAAATCGAACCGGGCCACGCGCGCGGTCGCCGACAGCCGCAGTTTGTCGAAATCATGCGCGAGCAGCATCGCGCCCGATTGCTGCGTGTAATAGATCGGCTTGATCGTCTGCGAAAAGATGTCCTGCGACAGGCGCGACTGGTGGATGCCTTCGGCACGGATCGCAGCGGTCAGCGCGGTCGCGTGATCGAATTCATAGACGCCGCGGCTGGTCACCGAATAATCTTCGACGTTCTCAGTGCTGCGGTTCAGATACCGGTCGATCTTGCCCTTGGCTTCGAGGCTGAGGCTGTTGCGTGCCCATTGCGATTGCAGTTTCGCCTGCGGCTGGATCCGCAACAGGCTGTCGGCGACCCGGTCGTCCTGCGTACCGAAGATATTGTCGTCGTAGACGCCGGTGATCTCGACCGACGGCGCCAGCTGGAACCCGCCGAGCGGGATGCCCGGCGCGACATAGCCCGGCTGCACGCGCTCGAGCACGGCGGTATGCCGCGTTTCGATCTGGGGCTTTTCCTCGGGCAACAGCGGTGCCTCCTGGGCATGGACCAATTGCGGGCACAACATCGCACTGCCCAACACGCTGGTGCGGGCGGCATGACGAAGCCAATACGGTGTACGGCGGAACACGGCGGCTAGAAGTTTCGCTCTCGGATCCGGACGGTATCACCGGGCTGCACGATCACGTCGGCGGTCAGCGGTTCGCGTTGTTCGGCAGCCTGTCCGGTATGGCGGATCATCACGGTTTTCTGGTTGGCACGGTAGGTGAAGCCCCCCGCCGTCGCGACCGCGCCGAGCACCGTCATCCCCGATTGATAGGGGAACTGGCCCGCCTTGTTTACTTCGCCCAGCACGTAGATCGGCCGTGAGGCGACGAGATCCACGACCAGGTGCGCATTCTTGAAATACCGTGCCTGGAGCGTCTGCGTCAGCGTCGCCGAGAACTCGCCGAGCGTCTGTCCCTGCGCCTTGATCATGCCGACCAGCGGAAACGAGATGTCGCCTTCGCTGTTGACCGCATATTCGCCGGTCACGCCGGGCTCGTTATAGACGTTGATCCGCAACCGATCGTCGGGCGCGAGCCGGTAGACATAGGCGGCGGTGGGCGGGGCGCCCGCGGGCGTCTGCGCGATATCGGCGGTGCAGCCGGCCAGCCAGACCGACACCGCACAGGCCGCCGCAAAGGCTCTTGCGACCTTCCGCTTCATATCGCTTCTCCGCCACGTTTCGTACGGCGGACTCGTTCGATCTCGTTACCGATCATATGTTTCCTATTTCGGATTTGCAGCGCTTTCCGCTTCAGGAAGCCGACGCCCCACGCGATATGCATCGTTGCCAGCGCCGGAGCGGCCATAAGCGCGCCGAGCCACCGCTCCTTGACGGCGAACAGGCTCGATGCGGCGAGCAGCACGAGCGCGTAGAGCAGCGGAATTACCAGCAACGCGGGGAGCAGGATGGCGCCAAGCAGGCTGAAACCGATTGCCAATGCAACGACGGGAGGCAGCATCTGGCGCAGACGCAGTCGCTCGCCATGCTTGTAACTGGTCCGCGCGCGGCCCGAGCCATAGCGGAAATACTGCCGCGCGAGGCCGCTGAGCGTGGCGCGAGGGTAGTAGATGACGGGGATCGTCGTATCGAGCCAGATCCGGCCGCCGAGCGCCCGCAGTCGCGCGTCGAGCTCGGCATCTTCGTTCGCCTCGAAACTGGTGTCGTACCCGCCCGCCCGCTCGAACAGAGCGCGACGAAAGGCCGCATGATGCCCATGCTCCACCCACCCCGACACATTGCCCATCCGATGGGCCGAACCGCCCGTGCCGATCTTGCTGTTCTGCGCGATCGCAACTGCGCGTTGAAAGCCGCCATGACCTCTGGTCGTAAGCTGGACCACCACCGAGTCCGCTTTGCTCGTCTCCAGCGAGGCAAGCAGGCGTGCGACGTAATCCGCCGGGTAGAGCGCATGCGCATCGACCCGGACGATGACGTCGAAGTGGCGATCCGCCGCGGCTACAGCGCGGTTGACGCCCGCAGCCTGGATGCGCTCGGGGTTGTCGATCAGTCGCACACGCGGGGAGCGTCGCGCGAAGGCGGAGACGGCTTCGCGCGTGCCGTCGCTGCTGCCGCCATCGGCGACGAGTATCTCGCCGACTACCGCTGCCGGTTCGCCGAGAAGCTTGGCGAGCAGGGTGTCGATATGCGCGATCTCGTTGAGGGTGGGGATGATGACCGTCGCCGTCATATCGGTGTCCCTTCCGGGCGTAGTGCCTCGACGAAGCGCATGCTTGATTGCTGGAGATCGGTCGTCGCCAACCGTTGACCCACATGCGTGCGGTAGCTGTAGGCGACGGGTGGGGAGATCGCCTGCGTCATCGAATCCGCCAGATCGACGTTCGCGAAATCGGTGCGGTTGGCGGGTGGCAGATAGTCCTGGAAGACGTCGATCTGCGAGGCGAGGATCGGCACCCCGTAGGTCATCGCCTCCAGCATGACGAGCGGCACGCCTTCCCAGCGCGACGGCATCAGCAACAGATCGGCGGCGGCCAACGTCGCGTGCGGGCTGTCGGTCCAGCTCGAACAGCGGATATCGACCTTGTCGCTGAGATCGCGGGCCAGCGTTTCCAGGTCGGCTTGGCCTTCGCCCGCACCGACGAACAGGAACGTCCAACCACCGAGCCGCGCGGCATCGCGACGGATCGCGTCGGCGAGGTTGTCGAGCCCCTTCTGGCGCACGTCGAGCCGTCCCAGGAACAGCGCGACGCGTGCTTCGGGCGCGAGCCCGAGCGCTTCCCGAGCCTGCGCACGATCGGGGCGGGGCGGCGGCGCGACGACGTTGTCGGCGACCACAACCGGCGAGCGCCCGCCTGCGGCGCGGACCTGGCCGACGACTGCAGAACCAGGGACGATGAAGCGATCGGGGCGACGGTACAGGCGTCGGCGAACCCAGTCGCCCGGCACCGCGCGACGACCCAGATCGGCCATCTTGTGCGCCATCGGCACATAGCTGACGACAAAGCTGTTGCGGGGCGCCGCCAATAAGGGAACGGCGCAATTCTCGATCCTGCCCTGAAGCAGCAAGGTGGCGGTCGGCCGCATCTCGGCGAAGACCTGCTGGACGGCGTGCGCGTAGGTCCGGCGGAAACCGGCCAGATACGGTTCGGCGCGCTGCTTGGTGAAATGCCAGGGCTTCACCTCGAATGTGTCCGAGGCGTAAGGCTGGAGTCGCTCGGCCAGTTTCGCGTTGGATACCGGATGCCGGACGACGATCCGGTCATAGCCGCCGTCCTGCACGAGCGTCGGGAGGAAGCGGAGAAACATCGCTTCATGCCCGCCAAACTCGGGACTGTCCTGCAGAATGAGAAGCGATCGGCTCATGACGCCGCGCTCCGGCCGCGATCGGCGAGCGCCGCCTCGTACACGTCGCGCGTCATCGCGCCGATCTGCGTCCAGTCGGATACGCCCGTGTCGGGTGGCGCTTGTGGGCGTCGGCCGATCGATCGGACGATCGCGTCCGCCAGCGCCTGGGTATCGGCGGGAGCGACGAGATCGCCCGTATCGTCGGACTTGCCGATCATCGTCCGGAATGCGCCAATGTCGCTCGCGATCAGCCAGCGATGGAGATCGGCGACGAGATGGAGGACGCCGCTCGCGTCGATCGCGCGATAGGGAAAGACGAACGCGTCGGAGCTCCGCAACAGAGCAGCCATCGCGTCCTCCGACAGCCGCCCAGCGCGCAAGGTGAAGCTCGCGCCGAGGTTCAGGTCGGCAGCCCGCGCCAGGATGGGTTCGACCGGCATCTGCGCCTCGCCCGCGACGATCACCTCGATCCGCGCGCGGACCGCCGGATCAATCAGGCCGAGCGCCTCTACGAGCAGGTCGACGCCCTTGTACGCCTGCAATCGCCCGAACAGCACGATGCGCCAGCGGCCATCGTCCGCGCGCGGCTCGGGTGCGGCGGCGCGCAGCGGCAATACGCCGTGCGGTATGACACGAATACGGTCGGCAGGCAGGCCGCGCGTACGGAGCGCGTCGCGGCCTTGCTCGGTATGCACGATCAGCCGGTCGAACTGGCCCAGCATTGCGTGATAGCCACCGCTCTGCGCGGCGCTGACGGGGCGGCCGTTGAAGGGTTCGACGTCGTGCACGGTCAATACCACCGGACGGTCCCGGCGGATGCGACGCACGGCGCGAACGTCGAGCATCGGCAGCGGCGCCCACTGGAAATGAACCAGGTCGAACCGCGCCGCCTCCTTCCGGAGGCGCCGCAACCCGGCCACGTGCTCGAGGCCTTTGACAGCCCGCCAACCCGAGCCAGTCCGTCGACGTGGCCCATCGGTGAACGGATAGAAGAAGGGCAGGCACGACGTCATCGCTAGCAAATCCTCCTCGTTCGCACGGAGCGCACGGGTCGCCCAGGTCGGCTGAGTGCCACTGGCCTGGAGACCGTCGGACAGTGCTGCATCATAGGGCGCGGTGAAAAGCGAGGGATCGACCATCAGGACCGATCGTGGTGGGGAATGACCCATTTGGCCGGCGATCGTCGCGTCCGCGCGCGACGGGAGCAGGGCGGTATTCAGAACGAACCCTTGCTCGCGAACACCGCCGGAACGGTACGGACCATGATCCAGATATCGCCACCGAACCACCGCGTCCGGCTATAGATCGTGTCCATCGCCACACGTCGGCGATAGCTGATGTCGTTGCGACCGCTGACCTGCCACAACCCGGTGATGCCGGGCCGCATGTTGCAGTAGAACTCCATGTACCGGCCATAACGCGGCACTTCGGCCGGCACGATCGGCCGCGGTCCGACGAGGCTCATATGCCCCCACACGACGTTGAGCAGCTGCGGCAGTTCGTCGAGACTCGACTTGCGCAGGAAGACGCCGAGCGGCGTGATCCGGGGATCGTTGCGCAGCTTCTGGTCCAGCGCCCACTCGGCCTGAGCCTCGGGATTCTCTTCGAGATGACGGCGCAACCGGGCTTCGGAATCGAGCACCATGGTGCGCAACTTGAGGCACGGGAACAGTCGCCCACCCCGACCTATACGGCGATGCACGAAGAACGGCGAGCCACCATCCTGCACAACAATTGCTATGCAAATCAGGGCGATAACCGGAAGAAGAATGAGAAACGCCGTCGAAGAAAAGACTATGTCGATCAGTCTAGATATATTGCCGTCCACCTTGCGCCTCAGGTTAGCGCGAGATGCCATCCCAAGCGCGCCATTTAGTCCCGAATGCACTCGAAAACGAGTACGCACGTCGCCATAAAAATCCATGGCCGCACCTCTTGACTGATGTGTATCGCTGCAGTGCAATATTTCAGATAAGACCACATTTGCCTAGCTGCCGTAGCGCTAGCTGGCCCGGCTTTCGGACTATTCGTCGCATTGCAGCAAATGTGCTGCAACTGATCCTAGCGGTGGCACATTCTGTCTGAAATCTGACTTTTTCGCATGCAGTGATGCGTTAACTATATTGACCGAGGTTCAGATTGAATATCGGCGGCTGTGGTTGGAGATCGTTGGCGCTGATCGTCGGGTATGTGGTTTCGCGGAACATGTCCGTTCGCCACATCAGGTCGCCGAAGTCCGTCTGATCTTACTGTACCGAGCGCACTCTTGGGGGAGGATAGCGTGAGTTTAGAAACGAGCGAGAGCAAATGCCCGAGCATCTTCGGCCTGCCGCATGTCTCGAAAGCTCGCCCAACTTCCAATGGCTCCGGGACAACACCGGAACAGGCGATCTAGGTCATGCCAGGACATTACGGAAAATTTTGGTGCACCCGACTGGATTCGAACCAGTGGCCTCTGCCTTCGGAGGGCAGCGCTCTATCCAGCTGAGCTACGGGTGCCAGATGGGAGCGCCTAGCAAAGCTGGGGGCGGGGCGCCAGCCGTTTTGATGCCCGCGCATCACTTCGTCGGTATGGCATTCCTGACCTTGGGCGGCGGCGTCTTGGGTTTGAACGCGCAGAGATCGGCGACGATGCACCGCCAGCATTCGGGCGTCCGCGCCTTGCAGACGTAGCGGCCGTGCAGGATCAGCCAGTGATGCGCGTGGAGGCGGAACGGTTGCGGGGTCGCCTTGTCGAGTTTCAGCTCGACCGCCAAGGGAGTCTTGCCCCGTGCGAGGCCCGTGCGGTTGCCGACGCGGAAGATGTGCGTGTCGACGGCGAACGTCTCCGCGCCGAACGCGACGTTCATCACGACGTTGGCGGTCTTGCGGCCCACGCCCGGCAGGCGTTCGAGCGACTCGCGGTCCGCCGGTACTTCGCCGTCGAAATCGTCGATCAGCATCTGCGACAACGCGATGACGTTCTTTGCCTTGGTGTTGAACAGGCCGATCGTCTTGATGTGGCGTTTGAGTTCGTCGATGCCCAGCGCGATCATCTTCTCGGGCGTATCGACGTCGCGGAACAGCGCGCGCGTCGCCTTGTTGACGCCGACGTCGGTCGCCTGGGCGGAGAGCGCTACCGCCACGACGAGCGTGTAGGGATTGACGAATTCCAGCTCGGTCTCGGGGTGCGGATCGGCCTCCGCCAGACGCGCGTAGAATTCGACGACGTCCGCCTTCTTCACAGTCCGAGCACGTCGCCCATCCGGTAGCGCCCGGCGGGTTGGCCAGCGAGCCAGATCGCCGCGCGTACGGCGCCGCGTGCGAAGATCGAGCGATCGTCCCCGCGGTGATTGAGTTCGATCCGCTCGCCTTCGCCCGCGAAGATCACGCTGTGATCGCCGATTACCGAGCCGCCGCGAAGCGACGCGAAGCCGATCGTCCCCTCGGTCCGTGCACCGACGAGCCCGGCGCGGCTGTCGACGCGGAGTTCGGCAAGCGTGGTGCCGCGTCCCTTGGCTGCCGCCTCGCCGAGCAGCAGGGCGGTGCCGGAGGGGGCATCGACCTTGTGCTTGTGGTGCATCTCGACGATCTCGACGTCCCAGTCCGAGCCGAGGCGAGCGGCGGCTTCGCGCACCAGGATGCCGAGCAGCGTCACGCCGAGCGAGGTGTTGCCGGTCTGCAGCACGGCGATATCGTTCGCGGCCGCGTCGATCATCGACTGGTGCTGCGGCGAAAGGCCGGTCGTGCCGATGACGATAGCGGTACCAGCCGCACGCGCGGCGGCAAGGTGTGCTTCGACGGCGGACGCGGTCGAGAAGTCCACCAGCACGTCGGCGGTCTGTGCAAGCGCGTTGGGATCCTCGCGTGCGTCGACGCCACCAGCGAGCGTCGCACCGGCGGCTTCGATCGCGTCGACGATCGCGCGACCCATGCGTCCTGCACTGCCGTAGATGCCGATCGAGGTCATGCCACGGGCATGCGGGGCGGTTTGGGGCGCGTACGTTTGCATGCGCGGCGCTTTGCACCAAGCCAGCGCTTGGGGACAGGGGCGAACAGGCCGGTCGCGCTATTTCTTCGTGGAATTGGCGCAGGCCGTCGCAGCGGCTCTGTCGTAACGACGCCGCTTCAGCCGTTCGCGATCAAGCTCCGGACCAGATCGAGATCGGCGGGTTTGTCGACATCAACCGCCGCAAGCCCGAACGGGCTCGCCACCGCCGCCGCGTCGAGGCCGGCAAGCCGACCGAGATGCGCGATCGCTGCGACCAGCGTCAACCGGCCAGAAAGATAGCGGAACAACGTGCCGATGCCGAGCCGACGGACGATCCGCCAAGGCCGCTTGCGGTCCGCTTCGACCTGCGCCCACAGATCGAGCGCAGCGACCGAGCGCGGCGTGGCGAAGTAGAACAGGTTGCAGCCGGACCATGCCCCGTCGGCGAAGCGAAGATAGGTTCGGCGCGTGCCAGGGGCGGCGGCCTCGATCACGTCCTGACGCGCGAGCAACGCCGCGACGTCGGCCTTCGGGGGCGCGTCGGCGAGGAAGCGCGTGATCCATTCGGGCTGGAGCAGCGCGTGGTCGGCCGTGGTGACGAGCAACGGCGTGCCGAGTGCCTCGATGCCTTCGCGGACGCTGAGGCTGGGGCCGGCGGCGGCCGTCAGGACGGTAAGGCCCAGCGCGATCGCGTGGGCGCGGACCCTGTCGTCCGACACCGAAACGGCGATCCGCGTCGCGCCCGCGTCTCGCAGCGACTGGGTGACGCGCGCGAGCAGGGTCTTGCCGTCGAGCAGGATCAGCGCCTTGTGCGACGCGTCGCCGTAAGCTGCGACCGGATCGACGCCGCCACGCGAGCCCGCGAGGATCAGCGCGCTGAAGCCCGTGTTCATGCCGGTTTTGCAGACTCGTTGGCGCGTGCCCGCCACACCCGCCAGAACACGCCAGGGGCGGCTAGGATCGGGTGCTTCTCGCGCCACGGCGTCATCGGCACGGGGATCCCCGTATGGCGCTCGACTTTCCATGCACCGTAGCGCGCGGCACCTTCAAAGGTGAAGGCGGCGCGGACGAGGCGAACGACGTTGATCGGTTTGCCCGCGCGCCGGCGATGACGCCAAGCCTGCAACAGGCGCGCGCGCTGTGCGGGGGGAAGCGCAGGTTGCAGCACGCCGGCGTTGTCGACGAACGCGATACCATCCGCCGCCCATGCCAGGGGAAGCAGCGCGTCGTAGCGCCCCGGATCGAACTGGAGGATCTGCCCCTCGCGGCCCTTGCGTTCGACGCGCAGTTCGGCGGCGTAGGTCTGGCGAAACAGCGCCCGCCAATACTCATCCGCCGTGCCGCTGTCGGGGCCAAGCGCCGCGGCGAACCGCGCCGCCGACTTCGCCGCATCGCCGATAGCCGTCGCCACCGCCTGCGTGGTTGCACCATCGCGAACCCATACCAGGGCGGAGGGCTGGACGAATCGTGTCCAGATCGTGGTGTCGAGCGTACGGGCCGCGGCCGCCTTCGCGAACGTCGTCAGCCGCATCGTCGCGATCTTCGCGCGCAGCGTTTCGCCGTGCAGGTCGAACTCGCGGTAGCTGACGGTCGGCCAGATGCCGCGCTCGGGCGGGCCGGCGGTCAGCACGTAGAAGTCGAGCACGCCCTCGGTCAGTCCGGTGCGCAGGTTCGAGCCGTAGAAGAGTATCGCCACCACGTCGGACGGTTCGGTGAGCAGCGCCGCGACATCGCGGACCGCCGGGATCGTCGAGGCGCGAAGCTGGCGCCGGACGACGTCGTCCAATGTGGTCACGGGACGACGAAGCGGAGCGGCTTGCCTTCGCGGACGATCAGGTCGCCGCCCGGATAGATCTCGCCGTCGAGGATGAAGCCCGAGTCCATCGACAGGTCGAGCGACGGCGCGTCGATCCGGTGATAGCCGGCCCGATCGAGCCATGCGGCGGGCGAGCCCGTCACGATCAACGGCGTCGCAGCCGCCAGCCAGCGCGGCGGTGCATCGACGACTAGCGTCTTCATGCCCGCGCGCGGCACGCCGAACGGGCGGATACCGACCGGCATACGCTTCAGCGTCGACGCCAGCATGATGTAGCGTGCGCGGTCGGAGTTGGTGTTCGCGCCCGGGGCATGCGCACCCGAGGTCTCGCCGCCCTGAAAGCGGATCCGCATCCGGGTGCCTGCACGCCACGCGCTGTTGGCGCCGCCGAACAGCGTCTGGAGGATCGCCCAGCACAGCGCCAGTCCGACGGCGACGCCGTTGAACGCGCCCGCGCGGTGGGTGCGCTGCGCCAGCGCGGTGGCCTGGACGAACGCGCCCGCGCCGAACAGGAAACCGTGCAGACGCGTGCCATTGTCCTTGCGAACGATCTCGATCGGGCTGCGGGTCTTGACGTTGCCGTCGCGCGCCGCGGTGAGCGCCTGGTCGAGCGTCCAGCTGTCGGGGATGCCGAGATCGAGTGCGAGCGCGTTGGTCTTGCCCGACGGCACGATCGCCACACGGGGTGCAGCGCCGGTCCAGACGCGCGCGGCGGCGGTCATCACGTCGCGGATCGTCCCGTCGCCGCCGTCGATCACCAGCAGTTCGATACCGTGGCGCGCGAAATCGGTCAGCACTTCGGCGAGTTCGGCTTGCGTACGCGGCGTTACCGCGAGCACGGTGCCCGACAGGAACGGCTTGGTCGCCTCGACGCTGCTGCGATTACGGTGGCTTTTCGGGTTGCAGATGATGCCGGTGCGGATCTTCGCGGCCGCCTCGCGCGGGCTCACGCCGACGGGTTCCGACAGGACGTCGGGTATCCATGCCGATGGCGACACCGGGCGCCCTCCAAAGGCCTGAAAGTTGGAAACAGCATCAGCCACAATACAAACTACCCGTCACGGTCCGTAACCGCTACAAATTTATGTCAGGAAGATTTCGGTTCCGCGTCGGCGGAGACCGGTTCACCCTAACGGCGGTACCGCATCTTCATCCGCACGACCGTTCCCGACGCCGGCAACGCGACTCGAACAGCCTCGAACGACGGCAATCCGATCGACGTCGGAGCATCGTTGGAAAAGCCGAACCCCTCTTTGGGCGTGAACAGCGTGCGGTTGAAATTGTGGTCGCTGTTCTCGTCATGATATTGCGCGATCGCGTAATAGCCGGGCTTCAGCCAGAAACAGGCGCGGGGCGTCGTGGCAGCAACGCGCACCCGCGCCAGCTTTGCGCCTTTTGCCAAAAACCGTTTCTTGTCGTCGGGATACACGGTGAAGGCGACTTCGCCGACGGCATTGTGCATCGTCGTCGCTTCGAGGACCAACTTTGCATTGCCGTTGCCCGGCGTGCCCTCGCACGTTTCGGCCGCACTGGCCTGAACCGGCGCGACGATACCGACGAGCACAGCGAGGCCCAAGGATAGTGCATATTTCATCGGCGGATAAAGACCTGGAAAAGTGGCGGTAGCGGGGCGCCCCGATGGCATTGTCGACGTGAACGCCGCCTTTATCGTATCCGCGACCCCGTTCGGCGCCTGCCGGCCCAGCAGCCGGCTCAGCTTTCAGCTCAGCGCGCGCGTCATCCGCGCCGCCGCGAACCCGAGCAGGATCGCGACGGCCATCGATCCGACCGCGACTGCCGCGGCAACGCCGGTCGAATCATAGGTCGGCATCAACGCAAAGGCCGTGACGAACAACAGCAGCACGCCGACGGCGCGGATCGCGAACACCGTGCCGGCGCGGTGCAACGCCGTCATCACCGTGTCGAGGCTCACGGTCGCCAGGTCGAAGCAGCCCGCGGCCGCCAGCCACAGGAGCACGGGATAGGCGTGGCCGAAGGACTTGCCGCCGACCAGCTTCAGGATCGGTTCGCCGACCAGCGCAACGATCGCGAGAATGACGAGCGCAGCCGCGGTGCTCGCCAGCATCGTCCGCACCAGTATCCGGCGCAGGCGCGTGGGCTCCGCGGTGCGTACCGCGCGAACGATCTCGGGGAAGGCGGCGCGCGACAGCATCTGCGACAGCTTGGCCAAGGCCTGTGCCAATTGCGTCGCCAGTCGGAACGCGCCGGCGGCAGCGGGGCCGATCGACGCACCGACGAGCAGCAACGGGATCTGCTTGCTCGACAGGCCCAAGGTGGCACTGGCGTTGGTGCTGAGCGAAAAGCGGACGATACCGGGATTTTCGTCGCGGATCTGTCGCCACGTTCCGCGACCCTTTGCGAGCAGGTCGAGGTCGCCGCTCTTGGCCACCATCAGCCAGTAGGTACCCGCGGTCACGATCTCCGCCACTGCCCAGGCGATCATGAATCCACGGATCGTCGGTTCGAACAGGATCGCTGCGCCCGCACCGACGAAGCGCATGATCGGCGTCATGCTGTCCGCCACCGCCGACAACGAGAATTTATCGCGCAGGCGAAGGATGCCGAGTGGGGTCGAACGGATCGTGATGAGCTGCACCACCGCGAACATCAACGTGTCGCGCATCAGGTCGGGCGGGATGCCGAAGCTCTCGCTCCACGTCCACAGGATCGCCACGCTGAGCACCGCGCCGAGCAGCGCGCTGCACAGATCGAGAATTCCGGACAGCCGCAGCAACCGCGCCAGCCTCGGGGTGTCACCGGTCTGGATCGGTTCGACGCCGTATTGGACGATGATCTGCCATGTCTGGAAGCCGACGAACGTCGCCAGCGCCTGTGCAGCCCCGCTGATGAGCGCGAACCGGCCGAAATCGACCACGCCCAGTGTGCGCGTCGCGAACCCGAGATAGAACAGCGACAGGATCGCCAGCACGCTGCGGCTGGCGAGCAGCCAGCCGAGGTTGCGTGCCGCGGCCCGGAAAATCCCGGCCGTGCCGGCTGGAGCCGGAGTAGGCGCCGGTGCCGGGGGAGGAGCGGGGGCCTGAACCATGCTGTCCGGCCCCTATAACGCGTTAACCCACGCGGCAAGTGCGGCGCGGTACGCAGGTGCTCCGGAATGCCGGAGGTGACAAAGCGGCGGGTGGCTTATAGATCGCGGACGATCGGGCGAGCGTGCCGCCCAGATATCGAGGATACTTCTCTATCTGCGGAATTGCCGGCCTTTACGCGCGAGGTAGCGCTGCCGTCTCGCCCCGCCTCGTCACCGCGCCCCTCATTACCGCGCAGTGCGACGCGATCCTGCACCGCGGACCAGACGACCAGGGCGTGATGACCGATGGCGATTTCGGCTTCGGGATGCGCCGACTGAGTATCATCGACATCGAGGGCGGGCACCAGCCGTTCCATTCGCCCGACCATCGCTATGCGCTCGTCTTCAACGGCGAGATCTACAATTTCCGCGAATTGCGGCGCGAGTTGCAGGCGCTCGGCCGCGTGTTCGAGAGTGCGGGCGATACCGAAGTCATCCTCGCCGGCTATGAGCGCTGGGGCGACGACGTCTGGGCAAGGCTCGACGGTATGTTCGCGGTCGCGGTGTGGGATACGCTCGATCGGAAATTGACGCTGGCGCGCGACCCGATCGGGATCAAGCCGCTCTATTATACCGACCAGGCCGCCGGGTTCGCGTTCGGCTCAGAACTGAAGACGCTGACGTTGCTCCCCGGCATGGCGTTCGACGTCGATCGACGTGCACTCCACGATTATTTCAGCTTCGGCCACGTCCGCACCCCGCGCTCGATCTACGCGCAGGTCCGCACCCTGCCGCCGGGCCATGTAATGACCGTCGAGGCGAGCGGGACGCCGACGATGCGCGCCTATTGGACGCCGGCCTATCATCCCGCCGAGCCCCGCTCCGAGGCGGCGTGGATCGAGCGCTTCCGCGACGAATGGCTCGACACGATCGGCAAGCAGATGGTCGCGGATGTCGATGTCGGCGCGTTCCTGTCCGGCGGCGTGGACTCCTCCGCGGTGGTCGCGGCGATGGCGCAGGTCTCGGATCGCCCCGTCCGCACCTTCACGATCGGCTTCCCCGACCCGCGCTTCGACGAATCGCCGCACGCCGAGGCGATCGCGCGGCATCTCGGCTGCCACCATGTCACGCGCACGCTGGAGTTGGCGGATGCGCAGGCGATGCTGCCCGAGGTCCAGCATTGCTATGACGAGCCGTTCGCCGATCCCTCCGCGGTGCCGACCTGGTACGTCAGCCAGATCGCCGCGCAGGAGGTGAAGGTCGCGCTGTCGGGCGATGGCGGCGACGAACTGTTCTTTGGCTACAAGCGACACGCGACCGAGCGGCGGATCGGTGCGCTGCCCGCGCCGCTGCGTAAGCTTGCGCGTGCGCTGGATGCGGTGCCTACCTTGCCGTCGAGGCATGCGAACGCCGTGTTGCAGCGCTGGCGGAAAACCACCGGCAGCGCTGCGCTCCCGAACGGGATCGCGCGGTTCTTCGCCAAGACGCAGATCACCAACGAAGCCTTCCGCCGCGAGATATTCTCCGCAGAGTTCATCGCCGAGGAGGCGTGCGGGATCGCCGCGCTGGTCGCGGAATATTTCCCCGATCCCGCCGCGATCTCGACCGACACGCTCGAGCAGTTCGGTCTCGCCGACCTAGCGCTCAACCTGCCGGGCGCGATGCTGACCAAGGTCGACCGCGCGAGCATGGCGCATTCGCTCGAGGTGCGCGTGCCGATGCTGGGGCAGGGCATGGTCGACCTCGCGCTGTCGATGCCCGCGAACATGAAGCTCAACGGCAAGATCGGCAAATACGTCATCCGCCAGGCGATCGCGCCGTGGTTGCCCGAAGGGATCCTCGACCGCCGCAAACAAGGTTTCCAGATGCCGCTGGCGGCGTGGTTCGCGGGCGATTTCGGCGCGTATGCGGAGCAACTCTGGCGCGACAGCGGCGTCCGCGAGCAAGGCATCTGGCGCGCCAGCGCGGTCGACAAGGTGTTCGCCGATCACCGCGCGGGCAAGCGCGACCACAGCCGCTTCCTGTATGCGCTGGCGATCTACTGCCTGTGGTGGATCGGGCGGCCGAAGGCTCTGCACATTCCCTGATCCTCCCCCGCCAGGGGGAGGTGGCTGGCACGTGCCAGTCGGAGGGGGAGGCACGCGATACCGGCGTTCCGTGTCCTCCCCCTCCGTCACCTGCGGTGCCACCTCCCCCTGGCGGGGGAGGATTGCGCGGGTGAAGGCTCTACGCCAGCCAACTCACCAACGTTTCACCCTTGGCCTTGCGCAGCATCGCCTGCGCCAGCCGCACCAGATGCACCACCAGCGAGATCGCGGTCCACGCGGCGACCCCGATGATCCCCCAGTCGGGCCGCGTTACCAGCAGCCCCGCGAACAAAATCACCATGTTCGGATTGCGCCGCGCGGTGATCAGCCGGAACCAGCTATCGAACCGCTCCCACACATGGATGTGCATCCCGAACCGGACGATGAACGCCCCCTCGATCAGCCGCTGCGCGACATAGCCGAACAGCATCGTCCCGATCACCGCCCAGAACACGCCGTCCTCGAGCGGTCGCCCATACGGCGCACACCCCGCCGCCCAGGCCCACCACCAGAATGGCGGGTGGACCAGGTCGACGCCGTGATCCCACGCATTGCCGAGCTTCGACGAGGTGATCGTGCACCGCGCCAGCTTCCCGTCGACAGTATCGAGCACCATGAAGAACAGCCCCGTGGCGAGGCCCGTCCAGAACCAGCCATACCAGAACGCCACCGTCGCGACGATGCACAGCACCGAGCCGAGCGCGGTCACCTGGTTCGGCGTGATCCCGGCGCGCGCGCAGACCCGCGTGATCGCCAGCGCCCATTCCGGCCACAGATACTTGGTCAGCAGGTCGGTGACGCCCTTGTACGCGCCGACATAGCTCGCGCGCTCGATCGCCGGCACCGCGGCGGGGGTGAGCAATTCCGCGAACGGCCGCTCACGCTTGCGCAACGCCTCATTGAAGATGCCTTCCTCGGCCTCGGCGGCAATCACCGTCAGCCCGGTCACCAGCGGCGCCTCGCCGAGCATCGCCGCGGTCATCCGCGCACGCTCGTCGGCATCCCGGACATGCGCGAGCACGGGCACGCCGGTGCGCGTCACGACGGTGCCCGGCCGCGGCTTCAGATACGCGATCCACATCGGGTCGAACGCGTAGGCGAGGTTGGCGAGGATGACGGGGCCGGTCGCGGTGTCGTCGCCGTCGGTGGCCAGACCCTGCGCGACGCCGATCCGCCGGATCCGCTCGGCATTGGTCATGCCCCAGAGCAGCGTGTCGTTCGCCCGGACGGTCCGGAGCGCTGGCGTAGGGGCTGTCGAATCTACCATGCCGCACCCGTTACCCGATCTGGTCGTGAAAGCGAGAGGGGGCGGTAAGTGAAGGACACTCCCCCAGAGCCACCACCCCGGCGAAGGCCGGGGCCCAATTGGAACGTCCTGAGTAACCTCGCGCGGTCCTTCGTTTGCAACGTCCCCCAATTGGGCCCCGGCCTCCGCCGGGGTGGTCGAGATTTAAGGGGCCTGCGTGGCCTCCAACATCCGAACGATCTCTCCCGCCGCTCTCGCCGCGCCACCCTCGACCGCCCCCAGCGACCGCCCGGCAAACTCCGCCTGAACCGCCGCATACTGCGCATGCCGCAGCGCCGACCGATCCACCGCCGCCACCACATCCGCAACATCGCCAACCACCTCGCCACACACCCACATCGCGTAATTCGGATCACCCTCCCACGCGACACTCCCCGCATTAAGGAACACGCAAGGCCGCGGCCGCATCAGGAACTCGATCACCTGGCTCGACGTATCGCCCAGATACACGTCGGCAACGCCGGTATAGCTCCCATCAACCATTGCGAACCCGTCGATGTCGCAATGCACATGCGCCAAGTCCCCGATCTCGCGCATCAATTCCGCCACCTCGGGCGCGCGCTCGACCAGTCGCTGGTGCGGCGCGAAGATCAGGTTGTAGCGCCTGTCCGCAACCAGCCGCCGCACGACCTCCGCCCCCCAGCGCCACCACGACGAGCGATGCTGCTGCCAGTGCGGCGTATACAGCACGACCGGCCGCGTATCCGCGAACGGTGGCGCGGCGTGCGTCCGGTGCGCGAAGTCGGCCTTCACATAGCCGGTCGCGACGAACTTCTCGGGCGCAAACCCGCGGTCGAGATAGGTCTGCCGCTCCAGTTCGCTCGGCACCAGAGTCAACGCCGCCGCCCGCCTGCGTGGGTCGTCACGCGCGCTCATCGAGCCAACCCCGTGCGAGGTCTTCACGAACTTCGCGCGCATCGGAAACAGCCGCGGCAGCCACAGGCTCGTCTGCTCGGCACACACGACGACCGCCGCGCTGCGTAGATACGGCAGCAGCCGCAGCAGCATCGGCATCTTCGCCGGCAGCACCGGATTACGCCCGCTGCCGTCGTCCGCAACGACGCGAAACCCGGGCGCACGGCGGATGCGGACGGTCGGGAAGGGCGCCGTCCACCGCGTCAGCAACGTCTCGTGCACCGACGTGCTGACCCACAACTCGATCGGCACGTCCGACGCGGCGGCGAGCGCCTCGACGATCGGATAGAGATGCGGGATCAGCAGCGTCTCGCCCAGGAACAGGAACGCGACCTTCGGCATCATCGGCCGTGATCGCCTTCCCAGAGCGCGATATCCTCGGGCCGGTCAATCTCCTGCCAGTGCGCGCCGGACGCGATCCGCACCGCCGTCACGCCCGTCCCCTGCGCGACTCGCGCGACGACGGCGTGGTGATAGGCGTGAATGCCGTTCTCTTCGCCGATCACCGCGCGCAGTGCCTCGGCATAGGCCGTCCCGCCCTGCGACACGATCAGCCCGAGCGATCGATCCGTCGCCGCATGACCGACGAGATGCTTTCCGACCGCGATCACCCGGTCGTCCTCGGTCTCGACCAGCATGTCGTCGAGACCGGCATCGACGAGCGGCTCGACCAGCAACGCTACCTCTTCGGTCCCGCCCGCCATCGCCGTGCGCAGGATCGCCGGATCGAACACGGTGTCGCCGTTCATGAGCGCGAACGGCGCCTCGAGATACGCGCGCGCCGCCCACACGCTGCCGATGCTGTTGGCGGTCGACCAGAATGGATTGAAGACGAGCTCGGTCGGCAGGCCATAGTCGCGCGCGCCCAGATGCGCCTCGATCTGGTCGATCCGGTAGCCACCGACGATCACCGCACCGGCAAATCCCGCCGCAGCGACCGCGTCGAGCTGATGGTCGAGGATCGCACGACCGCCGACCTCGACCAGGCATTTCGGCGTGGTGAGCGTCAGCGGCAGCAGCCGCGATCCGTGGCCCGCGGCAAGGATGATGGCCTTCATGGGGGACGGCTCTACGGGCGAAGTGTGGCAGGAAAATGCATCGTAGTTCTCACTCGGAGGCGGATGCTCAGGACTACGAACGCAGCGCTGCTTGACCCTGCGCCCCTGCCTTCGCGGGGAACACTAGCGCCGTACCCCCTCGGCGTCCGCGCGCGACCAGCCGCCACCCATTGCCTGGTACAGCGTCACATACGCCGTCAGCCGATCCGCGCGCGCCTGCACGAGCGATAGCTCCGCGGTCAGCAAACCGCGTTGCGCATCGAGCTGATCGATATACGCCGAATACCCCGCGCGGTACCGGTTAGACGCATTGCGCAGCGCGCCCGCAAGCGCGTCGCGCTGCCCGGCGAGCGCGACTGCCTGCTGCCCCGAGCGCTGGACGCCGGCAAGGCTGTCGTCGACCTCCCGGAACGCCTGGAGCGCGGTGCGCCGATAGGCGAACGCGGCTTGGTCGCGACGCGCGGTGGCGGCGTCGGCTTGGGCGCCCAGACGCCCGCCGTCGAAGATCGGGCTGAGCACGCTTGCGCCGATCGAGAACACTGCGATCGGGTTGGCCAGCGCGGACGACAATACCACGCCCGCCGAGCCAGTCAGCGCTAGGTTCGGCAGCATCGCCGCGCGTGCGCTGTCGAGCGAGCGATCAGTGGCGACCAGCGTCTGCTCGGCCTGGTAGAGATCGGGGCGGCGACGAAGCAGGGCGGCGGGCAGGCCGTCCGGGATCGCCGGTGCAGCGAGTTGGTCCAGCGTGCGGCCGCGCGGGATCGGGCCCGGCACGTCGCCAAGCAGCAGGCTGAGCGCGTTCTCCTGCCGGCTGATCGCGAGTTCGGCGGCGGGGACGAGCTGTTCGGTGGCGTGATATTCCGCTTCCGATTGCCGCAATTCGAGGTTCGAGGTGTAACCGGTCTCTGCGCGTCGCCGGGCGATGCGCAAGCCCTCCGCACGCGCCGCAAGCGTCTGGCGCGCGACGGCGAGGCGGAGGTCGAGTGCGCGGAGCGTGATGTAGCCGGTCGCGACGCTGCTCGCGATGCCGAGCCTCACCGTGTCGCGCGCGGCTTCGCTAGCGAGCAACTGCGCGCGGGCGGCTTGGCTCGCGAGGCGGAGGCGTCCGAACAGGTCGAGGTCGTAGCTGATCGCCACCCCCGGCTGCGCGCCGATCGCGTCGGAGGGCGTGCCGAGCGGGCTGACGGTCTGGCCGGTGGTGCTTGGTGCCGAGCCGCTGACCAGCGGCGTCTGTTGCGCGCGGGCAAGACGTGCGGCGGCGCGGGCTTCGTCGATGCGCGCGGCGGCGGAGCCGAGGTCGGGGCTGTTGGCGAGCGCGCGGGCGACGAGATCGGTGAGGACGGGGTCGCCGAACGCGCTCCACCAGTCCGCACGGATCGGTGCCCCGGGGCCGAGCGCGGTGCGCCAGGCGGGGGGCGGGGTTACAGCTGTGGTGGCGGGCGCCTCGGGGCGGGGGCCGATACAGGCGGTGGCGAGGAGGGCGAGGGTCAGGGCGGCGGCGGTTTTGCCGCGCCGCCACTCAACTGCGCGCTGCCATCCCGCAACGCCACGCCACCCCGGCGAAGGCCGGGGCCCAGGCGGAAAGGTGGCAGTAATAGCGGACTGCGCTTCGTTACCACCGTCCCCCAACTGGGCCCCGGCCTTCGCCGGGGTGGGGCCGTTTGGGGTGGGACTTCCACCTCTTTTTCCGTCGCTGCGGACGGGGCCCAAGCAAGCAATGTTTCCCCGCGAAGGCGGGGACCCAGACTGGGCTCCCGCCTTCGCGGGAGAACAAGAAGCGGGCGTTACCCCAAGTTTGGGCTCCATTATCGAACCCCCGGTCCGCCAGCCGTATCCACCCGAGCCTGCACCGACATCCCCGGTCGCAACCGTGCGCTCAGCGGCTGCCCCCCATCCACCCGAATCCGCACAGCGATCCGCTGCGGCACCTTGGTGAAGTTCCCCGTCGCATTGTCCGCCTTCAGTACCGCGAACTCCGACCCCGCCGCCGGCGAGATCCGCTCGACACGGCCAGTCAGCCGCGCGTTCGCCAACCCGTCGACGGTGAACGACGCCGGCTGCCCAACCACCATCTTCGCGGTCTGCGCTTCCTTGAAGTTCGCGATCACCCACGTCTCGGGCGGCACCAGGAACATGAGCTGCGACCCTGCCGTCACATACTGCCCCAGCCGAACGCCGACCTCGCTCAACCGCCCCGTCTCGGGCGCGCGGATCACGGTGTTGGCGAGGTCGATCCGGGCAAGCTGTCGCGCCGCCTCCGCGCCGGAGACGCCTGCCTGCTGGCCACCACGCCCGACCTCGACCGTACGGATATCCTGCCGCGCGATCTCCCGTGCGGCCTTGGCCTGCCGGACCTGTGCCTGCGCCTGGCGCAACGCCGCCAGCGTCTGGTCTCGCTCGCGCAGCGACACCGAGCCGTCGGTCACGAGATCGTTGACGCGCGCCATGTCGGCCTGCGCGCGCATCAATTGCGCCTCGGCATTCGCGACCGCGGCGTCCTGCGCCGCGAACGTCGCTTCGCGGCTGGCGGCCGTCTGCCGGCTGTTGGCGAGCGTCGCGGCCTGCGCATCGACCTGCGCCTGAGCCTGGTCGACGCGCTGGCGATAGATGCGGTCGTCGATCTTCACCAGCGGATCGCCCTGCTTCACATCGGCGAAATCACGCACCAGCACCTGCGTCACATAGCCGCTGACCTGCGGGCTGATCACCGTCGTCCGCCCACGCACATAGGCGTTGTCGGTCGACTGATAGCTGGTCGCGAACGGCGGCAGGCGCCACGCCGCGAGCACCGCGCATACGCCCGCGATCGCGAGCAGGGCAATAATGATGATGACATTGCGGCTGGGGGGTTGCGGTCGCCAGCCAGAGCCGACCGGCGTGACCGGGGCGGCGGGTGCAGCGGTCGTCGCGGCCACCTCCGCCTGCTTTTCTTCGGTCGCCGGCCCCTCGGCCACCGGGCTGCGTGCGTCGCTCATGTAGTCCCCTCCAGCCGCGCCCGTCGTTCGCGTCGCGCGCGTCTCGCCAGCAGGAACAGCAGATACCCGAACGTGCCGCCGGCGAGGACCGCGATCAACCGGAAGACGTCGTCATACGCAAGCACGTTCGCCTCCCGCGTCGTGGTTTGCGAGAGGATCGCGGCGCCCTCGGCATTGCGCAGGGTCGGATCGACGATCACCCGGCTGACCGCGGCGCCACCTGCGGCAATGCGCTGCGTGACGATCGGGTCGGTCGGCGAGATCTGCTGGACCAGCGCGACGCTATTCGCCTTCTCGCGGATCACCTGGTAGCTGCCGAGCAACGCAGTGCCGCCAAGCCCGCCGAGCGAATTGATGATCCCGAACAGCGCGATGAAGCTGATGATGTGGCCGGCGCCTTCCTTCAGCGCGCGGGTCATGCCGAACAGCAAAGCGGGCCCGAGGAAGAACGTCGCGGAGAAGCCGATGATCGCCTGCGTCACGTACATCTGCGGCGCGCGCGTCAGGCTGGTCGCGTAGGAATCGAACCACGCCGCCACCGCGACCAGGCCGATCGCCAGCATGATCGGATGCCCGAGCCGCTCGACGTCGAGCGTCACCGCGCTTGCGATCACGCCGGCGACCGACGCGACGAAGATGATCAGGAAGAACGGCACGAGCTGGTCGTTGTTCTGGCCCAATACCGTCAGCAGCCCGACCGACGCATAGGTCTGCTCCGACAGCACGATCCGCGCCATCACGATCACGATCGTGAAGCGGACGATGTCGGCGCTGCCCAGCCAGCGGGTGTTGAGCAGCGGGTTGGCGCGGTGATGCTCGACGACGATCGCCGCGGCGAACATCGGGATCGCCACGATCAGCGCCCAGCCGATCCACGGCGCGTTGGTCCACCACACGATCCGACCGAGCCCGAGCACCGCGGCGAACAGCGCGGTCGATCCGGCGAACAGCACGAACGTCAGGAAGTCGAGCGGCTCGAACGCCTTGCTTCGCGTCGTCGGCGGGAGGCGGAGGGCTGCGACCGCGGCGAGCGACAGCAGCGCTAGGCCCAGTTCGAACAGGTACAGAGTCCGCCACTGCGACATCGCCAGCAGGTCCGGCGAGAACAGCCGCGCGAGCGGCGTCGCGCATTGCGGGATGCCGATGCCGAGCACGACCGCCTTCAGCCGCCATTTCGCGGGGAGCGACTGCATCACGTAATAGAGGCACAGGCTGCTCAGCGCCGCGCCCGCCATCCCGCTGATCGCGCGAACCGCAATCGCAGTCGCGAAGCCGTGGACGAACAGATGCGCGAGCGTGATCAGCACGTAGAGGATCAGGAAGATCATCGCGAACGGCCGCAGCCCGAACTGGGCGCGGAACTTGATCATCAGCAGGTTTATGCTGACGTTGGTCATGACGTAGACCGTCGGCAGCCACGCGATCTCCGCCGGATCGAGCCCGAGCGCGCCCTGCAGTGTGTACGTGTTGGCGCTGATGAGCGCGTTGCCGAAGCCGACCGTCAGCCCGAGCAGGATGCCGATTAGCGCATAGGCGATCTGGCGGTGTCTCGGATGCAGCGGCGAACCGGGGGAGCCGGGGAGGACAGGGCGTTCGTGCTCGGCGAACTGCCAGTCCTCTTCGCTCAGGAAGTGTCTGATTCTCTGGGCGATCATGGTTGGGCGGTTCTGGCATGATCGGGGCGGGGCGTCATCCAGGAACGCTTTCGACGGTAGGCAACGCGAATCAAATCAGCAGACCACCCCGGCGAAGGCCGGGGCCCAATTGGGGGACGGCTGTAACGATGCGCAGTCCGCCGTTACTGCGACCTTCCCAATTGGGCCCCGGCCTTCGCCGGGGTGGTGACTGTCCGGTGGTCAATCCTAGTCTAATGAGCAAAATGCTGCACTGCAGCGGAACTCGCGCGCCCACCCAACCGTTGCGCTAACATGCGCATTTTCAGATCGCTCCACATACCCCCCGAATGGGTCTGGCTGGAGAGCGTCGCCGTCGTCTCGGCGGCCGTCCTCGTCGCGCTGGTCGCGCACTGGCTGACGATGCGAATCGGCGGCCATGCCCAGCGCCGCTCGACCGCCAAGACCGACGGTCTCGTCCTCGCGCGCGTCCGCCGTCCGCTCCGCGCGGTGTTCGTTTCGGTCGCGGTCGCGTTCGTCGCGCGGATCCTGCCTATGGACAACGACATCGAGGATCTGTGGAAGCAGTTGCTCGGCTTCCTTGTCCCCGCTCTGCTCGGCTGGCTCGCGGTCGCCGCGCTGCGCGCATTCCAGGACGTGATCGAGATCCGCGCCGACATCTCGGTCGAGGACAATCTCCGCGCCCGCCGCAAGCGCACCCGTGCCGCCATTCTCGGACGCATCGGGACGTTCTTCATCATCTTCGTCAGCGTCTGCCTGATGCTGCTCAGCGTCCCCGGCATCCGCTCGATCGGCGTCACGCTGATGGCGTCCGCCGGTATCGCCGGCCTCGTCGTCGGTGCCGCCGCACAGCCCGCGCTGAAGAACCTGATCGCCGGCGTGCAGATGGCGTTCACCGAACCGATCCGGATCGACGACGTGCTGATCGTCGACGGCGAATGGGGGCGCGTCGAGCAGATCAACCTGACGTTCGTGGTCATCAAGATCTGGGACGAGCGCCGCCTCGTCGTGCCGGTGTCGAAGTTCCTCGAACAGAGCTTCCAGAACTGGACGCGCGAGACGAGCCAGTTGATGGGGTCGGTGTTCTGGTATCTAGACCCGTCCGCGGACGTGCCGCGTCTGCGGGAGAAACTGGGCGAGATCGTCACGTCCAATCCGCGCTGGGACAAGCGGTTCTACAACCTCCAGGTGACCGACGTGAAGACGGACTGTATCGAACTGCGCGGGCTGATGACCGCCAAGGACGCGGCGATCGCGTTCGATCTGCGATGTGATGTGCGAGAAGCGTTGCTGAAGTATATCCGCGAGGAAATGCCCGAAGCCATCCCACGCAACCGCCTGCTGATGGCGCCCGACCCGGTGAGCCGCGGCTCAGCAAACAGTCCGCTCTAACCACCGTCGTCATTCCCGCGGAAGCGGGAACCCATACTGGCTAGCGGCGCGATAGAGGCGCTCCGGCCTAGATTATGGGTCCCCGCCTCCGCGGGGATGACGAAACTGGAGGGCCTCGTGACCGTCAGGCCTCGACGTGCTCCGGCACTGCCTCGAGCGCAGTGATGAACAGCTCGCACCACCACATCACGTCCTCCTTCCGGACGTTGTCGATCAGCTTCTCCCAGCGTTCCTTCCGCTCGGCCAGCGGCATCTTCAGCGCCCGGTCGATCGCGTCGGACATCTCCTCGGGGCTGTACGGATTGACCAGCACCGCATCCTTCAGCTGAGTCGCCGCACCCGCGAAATGCGAGAGCACCAGCACGCCAGGATCCTCCGGATCCTGCGCCGCGACGTATTCCTTCGCGACGAGGTTCATCCCATCGCGCAACGGCGTCACCAACCCAACGCGCGCCGCACGGTAGATTCCCGCCAGCACGTCGCGCGGAAAGCCCTGGTTGACGTAGCGGATCGGCGTCCAGTCGATGTCCGAATATTCGCCGTTGATCCGCCCCGACATCGAATCGAGGTTCGCGCGGATCTCCTGGTACGTATCGACCTTCTCACGCGAAGGCGGCGCGATCTGGAGCATGTAGACCAGCCCGCGCCGGTCCGGATGCGACCCGAGGAACCGCTCATACCCAGCGAACCGCTCCGCGAGACCCTTCGAGTAATCGAGCCGGTCGACCCCGACGATCAAGCTGCGCCCGGTCGCCGACATGTACATCCGCTCCTTGGCATGCCGCGCCGCGTCGCTGTTCGCCGACTTCTCGAAGTCCGCGGTTTCGATCCCGATCGGCGTCGTGATCGCCTTGATCGTACGGTCGCCGACCGTCACCCAGCCGTCTTCACCGACCACGCCGTCGAGCTGGCTCGTCACGTAATGCAGGAAGCTGTCGAGCCAGTCCTGCGTCTGGAACCCGATCACGTCGTACGCGAACATCGATTCGACCAGCGCACGGTGGCTCGGCAACGACAGCAGCATCGCCATCGGCGGCCACGGGATGTGGAGGAAGAACCCGATCTTGTTCTCGACTCCGAGCTTGCGCAGTTCCTGCCCGAGCGGAACGTGGTGGTAATCGTGGACCCACACCAGATCCTCGGGCTCGATCAGCGGCAGCACCGTCTCGGCGAACCGCTTGTTGACGCGCGCGTAGCCGCTGGAAAAGTCGCGTTCGAACTCGGTCAGGTCGATCCGATAATGGAACAGCGGCCACAAGGTCCGGTTCGCATAGCCGTTATAATATTCGTCGAAATCCTGCTCTTCGAGGTCGATCGTCGCGGTGGTGACGCCCTTGCCCTGCTGAAAATTGATGTGCCCCGTGAAGGTCTCGGTGGTCGATCCCGACCAGCCGAACCAGACCCCGCCCTTTTCGCGCAGCGCCGCTAGCAACGCGACCGCAAGGCCGCCCTGGTTGCCCGAAGGCGCATCGACCGACTGGACGCGGTTCGAGATGACGACGAGGCGGCTCATCGGACGGCACTCCACGGCTTGCTCAGCAGGACCGCGCAGTTGATCAGCCCCACCAGCGAATAGGTTTGCGGATAATTGCCCCACAGCTCGCCGGTATTCGGGTCGATATCCTCCGACAGCAGCCCGGCCGGCGTCCGGCGCGCGACCATCTCGCAGAACAGCGCACGTGCGTCGGCGGTCCGGCCGGTCGCATGCAGCGCTTCGATCAGCCAGAAGGTGCAGACGTTGAACGCGGTGTGCGGCAGGCCGAAATCATCCTCGGTCGCATAGCGCAGCATGTGGCTGCCGCGCCGCAGACCCTCCTCGACCGCCTTCAGCGTCGACTGGAAGCGCGGATCGTCGGGCGCGAAGAAGCGCAGGTCGAGCAACTGGATCAGGCTCGCGTCGAGATCGTCGCCACCGAACGTCGCCGAGATACGCTGCGTATCCTCGCGCCATGCCGACTGCTCGATCGTATTACGGATCGTGTTCGCACGCTCTTCCCAGAACGTCCGACGATCCTCGAGCCCCAGCACTTCGGCGGCGTTGGCAAGCCGGTCGCACGCCGCCCAGCACATCGCCGCCGAATAGGTGTGGACATGCGCCTTGGTGCGCAGCTCCCAAAGCCCCGCGTCGGGTTTGTCGTACGTCTCCCAAGCGCGGTCGCCGACCAGTTCGAGGCTCTTGAAATCCTCTTCGCTCGACATCCGGAACAGCCGCTTGTCGAAGAACGCCTGGACGTCGGACAGGATAATCTGGCCGTACGCGTCGTGCTGGATCTGCTCGTACGCCTGGTTTCCGACACGGACCGGGCCCATGCCGCGATAGCCCGGCAGGTCGCTCTCGATCCGCTCGATCAGCGTCGCCTCGCCGCCGACACCGTAGAGCGGCTGGACGTGGCCGCCCTTCGACGCGTCGACGATGTTGCGCAAATACTCGAGATACCCCTCGAGCACGTCGAGCGCACCCAGCCGGTTGAGCGCCTGCACGGTGTAATAGGCATCGCGGATCCAGCAGTAGCGATAGTCCCAGTTGCGCTCCGACCCCTCATGCTCGGGGATCGAGGTGGTGAGCGCGGCGACGATCGCGCCGGTCTCCTCGTGCTGGCACAGCTTCAGCGTGATCGCCGCGCGGATGACGACGTCCTGCCATTCGACCGGAGTCGCCAGCCCGCGCACCCAGTGGCGCCACTCGTCCTTGGTCCGCGACAGCATCGCCTCGGCCGCCTCGTGCAGCACGCCCGCGAAACTCTCGTCGGGGCCGAGGAACAGGTGCATCTGGCGTTCGAGCCGGAACCAGTTCTCGCCGACGATATGCCCGACCGGCGCATCGGTGGTCAGCCGCAGCGTCTGGTCGTCCATCAGGAAGCGGATGTGGTTCGAACCCTGCGTGTGCTCGGTCGCATGCCCCCAGTTGGTCGCGACGCGCATGCGGATACGGATCCGCGGCGAGCCCGCGATCGGCTTGACGATCCGGACGAAGCTGGTCGGGCGATAAGTCCGCCCTTCGCGCACGAAGCGCGGGCAGAAATCGATCACCTCGACTGCGTTGCCGGCCTCGTCCTCGTGCCGCGTCACCAGGATCGGCGTGTTGCGGATATAGGCCTGCGTGGTCTTCGCGCCGCCCTCCAGTTCGATCGCCCAGAACCCGGTCTTTGGCGCATCGCTACCGAGCAGCGCGCAGAACGCGGGGTCGCCGTCGACGCGGGGCACGCAGCCCCAGACGAACGTACCGGTCTTGTCGATCAGCGCGGAGACCTGGCAATTGCCGATCGGCCACAGGTTCATGTCGGCTTTTTGGGTAGGTGCGGTCATCGTGTTTCCAACATGGGTGTTTCCAATATGGCAGCAATCCAGTCGCGAAGTGCGGCAACGTCGTTCAGGCGGTAGGTGGCGGCGGTAGGCCGTTGCTCGCCGATCAGCACGCCCGCCCCGCCAAGATCGCGCGCGGCCTCGAACCCGTCCTCGTCGGTGACGTCGTCCCCAAAGAAATACGGCACGCTGCCCGCCATCGCCGGCGCGCCGATCAGGTCGCGGAGGGCTGCACCCTTGTCGCCGGGGGTGCGCAGCTCGACCATCATCTTGCCCCGCTGGAGCGTGAGGCCGTGGGTGGCGGCAAGGTCTTCGGCGAGGCGGACCGCGGCGGGTTCGAAGTCCGGCGCCATCCGGTAGTGCAGCCCGGCGCCGAGGCTCTTGGCTTCGTAGACGAGGCCGTTAGCGTCGGCGAAGTCGCGAAACGCACCGGCAGCGGCTTCGAGCGAAGCGGGGCGCTCAGCGGCAACATGGCCGTCGTCGGGCGTGCGCGTCTCCGCGCCGTGACTGCCAGCGACGGCGAACAGGTGCGCGTGACGCCCAAGCATCGCGTCGAGCTGCGCGATCGACCGCCCGCTGATGATCGCGACGCGACCGGGAAAACGCTCGGCGAGCGTATCGAGTGTATCGAGCAGCATCTGGCTCACCACAACCGCATCCGGCGTTGCGGCTAGGTCGACGAGCGTCCCGTCGAAATCGAAGAACAGGCTCACGGCGTCGGGCACGGCAAGGGGCGGCGCGAGGACATCAGTCGCGGGCTGGCGTTCGGCTAGCATCATCCCTGAACCCCTAGCGCCACCGCTCCGTTCCGCTGCACTGCAAAATTGGAACGGGTGCGGTTCGATTTTTGGGGTGGGGTGGGGTGGCTGCGGCAAGCGCGACCACCCTTCCTGTTCTCCCGCGAACGCGGGAGCCCAGGACCCAGCAGCGCAACGCCCGTAACCCTGGCCCCCCGCCTCCGCGGGGGAACAGGAAAGGGAGAAGCAGGCATGAACGCTAAGACGTGGCACATTTTCACCACTCACATCGCCGCACCCACCACCACCCCGGCGAAGGCCGGGGCCCAATAGGAAAGGCAGTCGTAATAGCCCACAGTCATTCATAAGCCCGGTCCGCCCAATTGGGCCCCGGCCTTCGCCGGGGTGGTGGTGTGTGGCGGATGCGGACGCAGATCTTCTCCCGTCATTCCCGAGGAGGCGGGAACCCACATGGGCAGACCTTAACCGCAAGCTCGCTGACGCCAGAGCATCCGGATCCCCGCCTTCGCGGGGATGACGAAGGTGAATGCGAAAAGCACAGTTGGGTCTCGAGAAAGGCGACGCGCATCAGCAACGATTACGGAACAGCGCCCCCCGCCAATCCACCCCACCTGCGACACCTCGCGACACAAAACCGCTGGACTAGCCCCAGCCGCTTGGTCATGCCTGCCGCCCATGTCCCGCGTCCGCGCCCTCCTCATCGCACCCGTATCCGCGGCCGTCCTGCTAGCCGGCTGCACCGTCGGCCCGGACTACCACCCCAAGGTGGCGGCAGAGCTGGGCGTCCCCGACGCATACTCGGTCACTCCCGAGACCAAGCCCGAAGACCTCACCCGCTGGTGGCAGAAGTTCGACGACCCCGTCCTCGGCCAGCTCGTCGAGCAGGCCGCCGCCGCCAACCTCGACATCGCACAATCGGTAGCCCGCCTTCGCCAAGCCCGCGAAAGCCTGCTCCAGAACCGCGCGTCGCTGCTTCCGACGGTCAATGGCTCGGCCGGCTACCAGCGCAACGAGAACGTCCGCGGTGGCGGCCGGTCGTTCACGCTGCCCGACGGCACCGTCGTCGACACCGGCGGCGGCGGCGCCAACAGCTTCACGCTCGGCGCCAGCGCCAGCTATCAGGTCGGCGTCTTCGGCGAGATCCGCCGCACCGTCGAGGCGAGCCGCGCGGATTACGCCGCGTCCGGCTACGACTACGCCACCGTCCTGATCTCGGTCGAAAGCGAGGTCGCGCGCAACTACGTCCTCGCTCGCTCGTACCAGCAGCAACTCGCCAACGCCCGCGCCTCGCTCGCGATCCAGGACGACAACCTCGAAATCGCCGGCTTCCGCGTCCAAGCCGGGCTCGTCTCCAGCGTCGACGCCGAGCAGGCCCGCGCCCAGCGCGCGCAGACCGCCGCGACGATCCCGAGCCTCGACCAGCAATATGCCGCCGCGGTCGCGCGGATCGGCGTGCTGACCGGCCAAGCCCCCGGCGCGCTCCGCACTATGATGGCACCGGCCAAGGCGATCCCGACCGGCCCCGCCGCGGTCGGCGTCGGTATTCCCGGCGACACGCTCCGCCAGCGTCCCGACATCCGCTCGGCCGAGCGCGCGCTCGCCGCCGCCACCGCGCGGATCGGCGTCGCGAAGGCGCAGCTCTATCCCGCGCTTGCGATCACCGGGAACCTGAACACCAACGCGACGTCGATCGGCAACATCGGCGACGCGATCACCGGCAGCCTGTTCGCCGGCCTGACCCAGGCGATCTTCAACGGCGGCCGTCTGCGCAGCCAAGTTCGCACCAGCGAAGCCGCCGCCGACGGTGCGCTCGCGCTCTACAAATCGACCGTCCTCACCGCGCTGGAGGATGTCGAGAACGCCGTCGTCGCGTTGCAGACCGCGCAGGAACGCGAGCGGCAGTTCGCGATCGCGCTCGACGCCTCGAACAATTCCGCGATCCTCAGCCGCAGCCAGTACCGCACCGGCCTCACCGATTTCACCACGCTCAACCAGCAGGAAACCGCGCTCCTGTCCGCCCGCAACGGCGCCACGCAGGCGCGCGCCGACGCCGCCACCGCGTTGATCGCACTCTATGCCGCACTCGGCGGCGGCTGGGACTCCACCGTGATCCCTGAAGCGCCCCAATCTAATCCAGAGGCACGCTGATGGCCGACGCATCGATCGACGACTTCCTCGGCGTGAAGCCGCAGGCCCCCTGGAAACGCTACGTGAAGTGGGTCGTGATCGCGGTCGGCGTGGTCCTGCTGTGCCTGCTGCTCGCCAAGTGCTTCGGCGCGAAGGAGCAGACGCAATATTCCACGCAGGCCGCCCAGCGCGGCAACCTGACCGTCAGCGTTTCGGCAACCGGCAAACTCGCGCCCACCACGCAGGTCACGGTCGGTTCGCAGCTGTCGGGTCTCGTCACCAAGGTCGTCGTCGACGTCAACGACCGCGTGACCGCAGGGCAGCCGCTCGCGCTGATCGATCCCGAACAGCTCGACGACCAGATCCGCCAGACCAGCGCTCAGCTCGCGGCGAACCAGGCGCAGGTCGCGCAGGCACAGGCCACCGTCGCCGAATCGCGCGCGCAGCTGAACCGTCTCGAAGAAGTCTCGCGCCTATCGGGTGGTCGCGTGCCGTCGAAGACCGAGCTCCAGACCGGCCGCGCCGATTACGCACGCGCGGTCGCCGCACAGAAGGTCGCCGAAGCCAACGTCGTCGCCAGCCGCGCGCTCCTCGCGCAGAACCAGACGCAGCGTGCACGCGCGATCATCCGTTCGCCGGTTACGGGGGTGGTGCTCGCGCGCCAGATCGATCCCGGTCAGACCGTCGCCTCGTCGTTCAACACGCCGACGCTGTTCGTGATCGCCGAAGACCTCACCAAGATGAAGCTCGAGGTCGCGATCGACGAAGCCGACGTCGGCGAGGTCAAGATCGGCCAGAAGGCGAGCTTCACGGTGGATGCGTTCCCCGGCCAGACCTTCCCCGCGACGATCAGCCGGGTCGATCTCGGCTCGAACCTGACGGTCAGCTCGGCCACCTCGTCGACCTCGACCACCGCGACCTCGACCACCGGGCAGGTCGTCTCGTACGCGGCCGACCTGACGGTGGGTAATCAGTCGCTGACGCTGCGTCCCGGCATGACCGCGACCGCGGACATCGTGACGTCGGACAAGCGCAACGTCCTGCTCGTCCCCAACGCCGCGTTGCGTTTCAAGCCGACCGCGGCGTCCGGCGACGCAGGCGGCGGTATCGCCGGCTCGCTGACCTTCCGTCCGCGTCGTGGCGGTGGTGCGGAGCGCACCGCGACGGTCGCTCGCGGGGCGCAGCAGACGATCTACGTCAAGGGCGCGGACGGCACGCCGCAGCCGGTGCAGATCACCACCGGCGACACCAACGGCACGATGACCGAAGTCCTGTCGGGCAATCTCCAGCCCGGCGCGCAGGTCATCACCGGGCAGTTGGCGAGCGGCGGCGACGACGCCAAGCGCAGCGGCGGCCCCCGCCGCTCGGGCGGCGCGAGCAAGGGTGGGGGCGGTGGCCAGTAACGCGCCGCTCACCGCCGAACCGCTCATCTCCCTGCGCGGCGTCACCAAGACGTATGGGCAGGGCGCGACGATGTTCCAGGCGCTCAAGGGCGTCGACCTCGACATCGCGGCGGGCGATTTCGTCGCGGTGATGGGGCCGTCGGGGTCGGGCAAGTCGACGACGATGAACATCCTCGGCTGCCTCGACGTGCCGAGCGACGGGACATTCCTGTTCCGCGGCCATCACGTCGAGACGCTCGACCGAGACCAGCGCGCGCTGCTCCGCCGGAAATATCTCGGCTTCGTGTTTCAGGGCTTCAACCTCCTCTCGCGCACCTCCGCGCTGGAGAATGTCGAGCTACCCTTGCTCTACCGCGGCGACGAAAAGCGCGCGCGCCGGGACGCAGCGATGGCGAGCCTCGACACGGTCGGGCTCGCGGACTGGTGGGATCACACGCCCGCCGAACTCTCCGGCGGCCAGCAACAACGCGTCGCGATCGCCCGCGCGCTGGTGACCAGCCCCGACGTGCTGCTCGCCGACGAGCCGACCGGCAATCTCGACAGCGAACGCTCGGTCGAGATCATGCAACTCCTCACGCGGCTGAACGCGGAGAAGAACATCACGGTCCTGATGGTCACCCACGAACCCGACATGGCCGCGTTCGCGCGGACGGTGGTCCACTTCAAGGACGGCCTGGTGGAACGCATCGAAAGCCAGCACCGCCAAGGTGAGAGGGTGGAATCGTGAGCGGCGCCCGCGAAGCATTCCCCTCCCGCTTGCGGGAGGGGTCAGGGGAGGGCGCGACGTACGTACTGGCGTCCGGTCTGTTTGATCAGCCCCTCCCCCAACCCCTCCCGCAAGCGGAAGGGGAGCAGCAAGACTGCGTCCTCGATACCGGAGCGACGCGCTAATGTTCGGCACAACCCTCGTCCTCGCGCTCCGCTCGATCCGCCGCCATCTCCTGCGGTCGTTCCTCACCATCCTCGGCATCGTCATCGGCGTCGGCGCGGTGGTGACGATGGTCACGCTCGGCAAGGCGACCACCGCCGCCGTGCAGCAGTCGATCTCCGCGCTCGGCACCAACATCCTCCAGGTCCGCCCCGGCCAGGGCTTTGGTCGCGGCGGCGGCGGCCCGCGTCCGCCCGACTTCAAGCCCGAGGACGTCGCCGCGATCGCCAACCAGATCGCCGGCGTCACCGCGGTCGCGCCGCAGGCAAGCGCCACCGCCACCGCGATCTACGAAGGCGCCAACTGGTCGACCACGATCAACGGCACCACCGACGCCATCTTCCAGGTTCAGCCATGGCCGCTTGCCTCGGGCCGTCGCTGGACGCCGGTCGAGGAAAGCGCCGGTGCCGCGGTCTGCATCATCGGCAATACCGTCTCGAAAAACCTGTTCCCCGGCGGCGATCCGGTCGGCCACCGTTTCCGTATCGGACCGATCAGCTGCGACGTGATCGGCGTGCTGACCACGCGCGGCCAGGCCGGGTTCGGCGGCGATCAGGACGACACGGTGGTCATGCCGATCAAGGCAGTCCAGCGCCGCTTCACCGGCAACCGCGATATCCGCCTGATGCTGGTCGGCGTCGACGAGCGCTTCTCGACCAGCACCGTGCAGGCTGGGATCACCGACCTGCTCCGCGAACGCCGCACCATCACCGGCGACAAGCCCGACGACTTCAACATCTTCGATACCAAGCAGATTTCGGACACCCTCACCGGGACCACGACCCTGCTCACCGGCATCGTCGCCGCGGTCGCCGGGATTAGCCTGGTGGTCGGCGGGATCGGCATCATGAACATCATGCTGGTGTCGGTGACCGAGCGCACGCGCGAGATCGGCATCCGTCTCGCGATCGGTGCGGTCGCGCGCGAAGTGCTGTTACAGTTCCTCGTCGAGGCGATCGCGCTGTCGTGCCTCGGCGGCGTCATCGGCCTGATCGTCGCGCAGGCGGCGATCGCGATCATCGCGCCGCTGATCAAGGTTCAGTGGCTGTTCGTGCCCGAGATCAACATCTTCGCGTTCGCGATCTCCGCGGTTATTGGCGTGGTCTTCGGTTACTTCCCGGCACGACGCGCGGCGGCGATGAACCCTATCGACGCGTTAAGGCACGAGTGATCGCCGCCTTGGGATCGCGGACCAGCGCCTGCAGCCGGTCCAGATCCTCGGGCGTGTCGATATCGATCAGCTCGGCGGGCGCGGTGACGACGTGCCGCCCCGCCTTTACCAGGTCGCGCGCGCCCGCATCGCCGTCCAGCGTCAGCAGGAAATCGAACCGATCGCGCCCGAACAGGGCTGGGGGGCTCGGCTTCTCGCCATCGCTCGACGCAACCACCGCGTCGGCGCTGTCGGCGGCATCGAGCATCCGGTAGATATGCGCCGCGGTCACGCGCGGCATGTCGGCCAGCGCGATCAGCACCGCCTCGGCGCCCTCGTCCTTGGCGCACTGCACGCCGAGCTTCACGGATTGCGACATGCCCGACGACGGATCGTCGTTATGCACCACCTCGAAATGATGGCTGACGAAGTCGAGCTTGCAGCCGTCGGTGACCACCAGCCGGCGCTTGAACGGAATGTTCTCGAACGCGGTGACGACGTGCATCCCGAGCGGCTTGTTGAGGAACGGCACCTCGAGCTTGTTCGGGATGCCGAACCGCTCCGAGCGGCCCGCGGCGAGCAGTATGAGGAAGACGTTTTCAGCGGCGATCATTGAACGCTCCTATCATCGCCGCGGCCACCGACAGCGCGATTTCCGATGGTCCGATCGCGCCGATGTCGAGCCCGACCGGCGCATCGATCCGGTCGATGTTCTCCGCCGTAACGCCTTCCGAAGCAAGCCGCTCGCGCCGCGCCGCATGGCTCTTGCGGCTGCCGAGCGCACCGACATAAGCGGCATCGGACGCGAGCGCCGCGATCAGCGCAGGGTCGTCGATCTTGATGTCGTGGCTCAGCGTTACGACCGCGGTCGAGGGACCGGGACGGAGCGCGGCGATCGCCTCGTCCGGCCAGCGATCGTCGAGCGTGACGCCCGGAAACCGTTCCTCCGTCAGGAAGCGCGCGCGCGGATCGATCACCACCGTCTCGATCCCGAGTTCGCGCGCCAGCCCGGCGAGCGCCTGCGCGATCTGCACCGCGCCGACGATCAGCAGCCGGCGCGGCGGATCGTAGCGATTGACGAACACCTCGCCCGTTTCCAACGGCCGCGCGTCGCTGTGCCCGGTCGCGAGGTCGGTCGTCACCGTCAGCGCATCGCCCTGGTCGCGCGCATCGGCGATCCGGTCGAACAGCTCCGGATCGAACCCTTCGGCGGACACCGGCTGCACCATCACCGCGATCTCGCCGCCGCACGGCAAACCGACTTCCCACGCCGCCGCATCCGCGACGCCGTAGTTGCGCACCTGGAACGGCGCACCCGCGATCACGTCCGCAGCGGTAGCGAGGATGTCACTCTCGACGCACCCGCCGGAGACCGATCCCTCGAACCGCCCATCGGCATGGACGAGCATGTGGCTCCCCTTGGGCCGCGGCGCGGATCCCCAGGTCGAGACGACCGTGGCGATCGCCATCTTCTCACCCTTCCAGGTCTTCGCAGCAGCGAGCACGCTATCGTTTTCGGCCATGTCTTCTCTCTTCTCGTTCTCCCGCGAAGGCGGGAGCCCAGGAGCCACGAACGCTCCGTTTGGTATCCTGGCCCCCCGCCTGCGCGGGGGAACAGCGCTTATAAGGAGGGTAGTCCAGCCAGCAGCTTGTCGAGCGTCACCGGAAAGTCCCGAACCCGCACGCCCGTCGCGTTGTAGATGGCATTCGCCACCGCAGCCCCCGCGCCGGAGATCCCAAGCTCGCCAACGCCCTTCGCCCCAACCGGGTTCGCGGACGTGTCGACTTCCTCGATGAAATGCACTTCGAGTTGCGGAATGTCGGCATTCACCGCGACATGATATTCGCCGAAATCGGGGTTCACGAACGCCCCCGTCCGCGTGTCGACGATGCCCTCCTCGCTCAGCGCATAGGCGATCCCCCACGCCATCCCGCCGGTGATCTGGCTCGTCGCGGTCTTGCGGTTGAGCACCCGCCCGACATCGAACACGCCCAGCATCCGCCGCACCCGCGTCTCGCCCGTCACCGCATTGACCGCAACCTCGACAAAGTGCGCGCCGTGGCTCGCCTGGCTGGTGCGCTTGCTCTCGGCACCCGGCCCGGTCTTGCCCATCGCCACGATCGGTTCGCCTCGGACGAGGTTCGCCAGCTTCACCGACCGACCGCCAGCACTCACGCAGCCATCGTGCAGGCTCAGATCCTCGGGCGCGGCATTCATCCTGAGCGCCAGTTCGCCAAGGATATCATCGCACGCCAGCACCACCGCCGAACACGCGCTGCCCGCGCCGAACGACCCGCCGGAGCCTGCGCTCGGCGGGAAGTCGGTATCGCCGAGCCGCACGTTCACCTCGGCCACCGGCAGCCCGAGCATCTCGCCCGCGGTCTGCGCGAGGATGGTGTACGTCCCCGTGCCGATATCGGTCATGTCGCACTCGACCGTCGCGCGGCCATCCGCCTCCAGCCGCACACGCGCCTGCGCCTCGACGGTGAAGTTGCCGCGCAGGCTCGCCGCCATGCCGATCCCGACCAGCCATTCGCCCTCGCGCACCGACCCCGGCGCGGGCACCGTATCCGGCCAGCCGAACCGCTCGGCACCCTGCGTATAGCAATCGAGCATCCGCCGCGTGGAGAACGGCTTGCCGCTCACCGGATCGGTCTCGGGCTCGTTGCGCCGCCGCAGTTCGATCGGATCGATCCCGAGCTGCTCGGCCAGTTCGTCCATCGCGCACTCAACGCCGAACGTCCCGACAGCCTCGCCCGGCGCCCGCACCGCACCGCTCGCCGGCAGGTCGACGCGGACGAGGTCGGTCTTGAACCGCCGCGCGTCGCCCCGGTACAGCGGCAGAGTCCCGAACGGCACCGGCTCGAGAAACTCGCCATCGTCGTTCTGCGCGACGACGCTCTCATGCCCCATACCCAGGATCACGCCGTTTGCGTCGGCGGCGATCCGGATCCGCTGCGTCGTGTGCGAGCGGTGATGCACCATGTACGCGGTCTGGCGACGCGGCAGTGCGACCTTCACCGGCCGCCCGACGACCTCCGCCGCGATCGCCGCGAGGATCGCTTCCGGACCCACGCCGGTCTTGCCCCCGAACCCACCGCCGACATACGGCGCCAGCACGCGCACCTTGTCCACGTCGATCTTCAGCGCCTTGGCGATCGTCTTGCGCGCACCACCGATCACCTGATTGCTCGACCGCACGGTCAGCTTGTCGCCCTCCCACCACGCGGTGGTCGCGTGCGGTTCCAGCGCGGCGGGAAAATGCACGGGCGTCGTGTAGGTCCGGTCGAACGTCACCGCCGCGTCGGCCATCACCGCGTCGAGATCGCCATTGTCGATCGGCGGCAGGAAGCCGATTTTCGGCGCGGTATCGACCGGCTGCGCTTCGACGTCGAACCGATCCTCGCCCGCTTCGGTGCGAACCACGACCAGCGCGGCGGCATCGCGCGCGATCGCCTGGTCCTCCGCGACGACGATCGCGACCGGCTGGCCGAGGTGGAGGATGACGTCGGTATCGAACAGCGGCATCGCCCGCGAATTGGACTCGCCGGCTGGCATGCGCGGGTCGTTATGAATGATGGCGATGACGCCGGGCAGTGCCTCGGCCGCGCTCACGTCGATACCGAGAATGCGCCCGCTGCCGACCGGCGTGCCGACGATCGCAGCGTAGGCGATGCCGTCGGGCGTGCCCTCATACGCATAGTCCGCCACGCCCGTGACCTTCGCCGGTCCCTCGATCCGGTCGAGCCCGAGCCCGAGAACGCCCTGCTTCGCGCGGTCGAGACCACCCGGCCGAAACGCCGCATCCATCACGTATTCGTTCATTCTGCGGTCCTCGGGTGGAGGGAAGGATATGGGTAGGGCGGGGGCGTTTGACGAGGGCGCCACGCATCCTCTCAACACCACCCCGGCGAAGGCCGGGGCCCAATTGGGGGACGAGAGTAACGGAGAACAATTCTCCGTTATCAAAGCCTTCCCAATTGGGCCCCGGCCCCCGCCGGGGGGGTAACTTTTACAGGCGCTGAGCTTTACTCAGCCTTGCCTCAAACAGCCGGCAACTGATCCAGCAACTTATCCAGCGTAATCGGGAACTCCCGCACCCTAATCCCCGTCGCATTATACACCGCGTTCGCCACCGCAGCACCCGCGCCCGAGATCCCCAGCTCACCGATCCCCTTCGCGTGAATCGGATTCGCATGGATGTCGCGCTCGTCGACAAAGTGGACGTCCATCTGCGGCACGTCCGCATTGGCGGGCACGTGATATTCGCCGAGATCGTGGTTCACCAGCTTGCCGGTCCGCGTGTCGTGAACGAGGTCCTCGGTCAGCGCGGTGCCGATCCCGAAGGTCATCCCGCCAAGGCACTGCGACCGCGCGGTCTTCGCGTTGAGCACGCGCCCCGCCGCGAACGACCCGAGCATCCGCCGTACCCGCGTCTCGCCGGTGATCACGTTGACCGCGACCTCCGCGAAATGCGCGCCGAACCCGGCCTGCGTCGTCTCCTTCTCCTGCTTGCCCGGCTTGATATGCCCGGTAGCCTCGAGACCGGTGCCGACCAGCTCGCCGATCGGCGTCGAGCGATTGTCGCCGATCGCCTTGCCGTCCTTCAGCGTCAGGCCGTCCTCGTCGACGCCCGCCGCCTTGGCGAGCTTCCCGCGCAGCATCTCGCACGCGAGATACACGGCAGTCCCCGAAGACGCCGCACCCCAGGACCCGCCCGAACCAGCTGCCGGAGGATCGTTGGTATCGCCCAGCGACATCGTGATGTTCTCGACCGAGATGCCCAGGATCTCCGACGCGATCTGCGCCAGGATCGTGTAGCTGCCCGTGCCGATATCGGTCATCGCCGACGACACCGTGGCCGAGCCGTCCGGATGGATCTCGACCTTGGCGGACGATTCCATCATCATGTTGCCGCGCACCGCCGAGGCGACGCCCATGCCGATCAGCCACTCGCCCTCGCGGCGCGTGCCCGCTTTCCGGCGCTTGTCCCAGCCGAACTTCTTCGCACCCTCGTCGAGCGCACGCGTCAGGTTGCGCGACGAATAGGGCACGTCCTTTTCAGGATCGATCTTCGGATCGTTGCGCTTGCGCAGCTCGATCGGATCCATCTGGAGCTTCTCGGCCAGCTCGTCCATCGCGCCTTCCAGCGCGAGCATCCCGACCGCCTCGCCCGGCGCACGCATCGAGCCCGACAGCACGAAGTTCAGGTCGACCACCTCATGCGTGATCAGCCGGTTCTCGCCGCCGTACAGCAGATGCGTGCCGATACCCGCAGGCTCGAAATAATCCTCGGTCGGCTGGTTCGAGGTCAGCGTCTCGTGGCCGATCGCCAGCAACTTGCCGTCCGCATCCGCCGCGAGCCGGACATGCTGCTCGGTATTCGACCGCCGCACGGTCGCCTCGAACACCTGCGGGCGCGACATCACTGCCTTGACAGGACGGCCAAGTTGCTTCGCCGCGATCGCCGCCGCAACGCTCTCGGGCGCGATGCCGAGCTTCGACCCGAACCCGCCGCCTATATAGCGCGCGATGATCCGCACCTTCTTCTCCGACAGCCCCAGCGATTTCGCCAGCTGCTGCGCGTCCGAGGTCGGCATCTGGTAGGCGCCATACAGCGACAGCGAACCATCCTCTTCCCACACCGCGGTCGAGGCGTGCGGCTCCATCGCCGCCGAATTCTGGCTCGGCGTGACATAGGTCGAATCGATCGTCACCGCCGCCTCGGCCATCGCCTTGTCGACGTCGCCCTGCTTGAAATGCGCGGGCGTCGCGTCGTCCGGGGGGGTTCGTGTCTCGTCGCGGTGCGCGGCGAAATCATACTGGCCCTCAGCCTCGTCATACTCGATCGGCAGACGCGCTGCCGCATCACGCGCGACCTCGAAGCTCTCGGCGAGCACGATCGCGACGATCTGGCCGAAGAACGCGATGTCCTTCACGCCCTGCGTCGGTGCGTCGGTAGCGCCGCCCTGCGCCGAGACGCGGATGAACTGGTCGAAATCGGTGACGACGTCGATCACGCCGGGGATCGCCTTCACCGCGTCGACGTCGATCGAAACGACCTTGCCCGCCGAGATCTTCGTCCCGACCAGCACGCCATACGCCATTTTCGCGAACTGGTATTCCGCGGCATAGGTCGCGGTCCCGGTGACCTTCAGCGGCCCGTCGATCCGGTCGAGCGGCTTGCCGATGACGCCCTGGACGCCCGTATCCAGAAGACTGTCCGGATGCGGCTTGTCCATCGTCAGGCTATTCGTAGTGCCAAGACCAAACATGTTTATGCTCCCGTGACGTTGCGCAGCGTCGCGATCAGCGTGCGACGGGCGAGGGGGATCTTGAAGTCGTTCGAGCCATAGCCCTTGGCGTCGGCCAGCAGCGCGGTCGCCGCAGCCTCGAACACGGCATCGGACGGCGCCTTGCCGACCAGCGCCGCCTCGACCGCCGGATTGCGCCACGGCATCGGCCCGAGCCCGCCGAACGCGAGCGAGGCCGACGCGATCACGCCGTCCTGCACATCGACGATCGCCGCCACCGAGACGAGCGCGAACGCATACGATGCACGATCGCGCACCTTGCGGTACTCCTGCTTGCCCTTGACCGGTGCCGGCAGCTCGATGTGCGTGATCAGTTCACCCGCTTCGAGCGCGTTCTCGATCTGCGGCGTATCGCCCGGCAGGCGATAGAAGTCGTGGATCGAGATCCGCCGACGATCGCCATCCGCCTTCAGCGTCACGATCGTCGCGTCGAGCGCGCGCATCGCCACCGCCATGTCGCTCGGGTGCGTCGCGATGCAATGCTCGCTCGTCCCCAGCACGGCGAGGATGCGGTTGAAGCCACCGATCGCCGAGCAGCCGCTGCCCGGCTCGCGCTTGTTGCACGCCGCCGCGGTGTCATAGAAATAATAGCACCGCGTCCGCTGGAGCAGATTGCCCCCGGTCGACGCCTTGTTGCGCAACTGCCCCGAAGCACCCGCCAGCAACGCCCGACTCAGCACTTCGTACTTGGCAACGACCCGGCGATCGGCGGCGAGATCGCTGTTCGGCACCAGCGCACCGATCGTCAGCCCGCCATCCTCGCGCTCCTCGATCTTCGCGAGATCGAGCCGCGAGATGTCGACCAGCTTGTCCGGCGTCTCGACCTGCAACTTCATCAGGTCGAGCAAATTGGTGCCGCCCGCGATGAACTTGGCGCCGCTCGTATCGATATCCTTGACCGCTGCCTCGGGCGTCGCGGGCTTCTCGTACGTGAAGGTCTTCATGCCACCAGCTCCCCGCGCGCGTTGGCTTCCATCGCGGCATCCTTCTCGTCCGCAGTCCGGCCTGCGGGCTCGGCACCACCGACTTCACGGATCGCATCGACGATGTTCGGGTACGCGGCGCAGCGGCACAGGTTGCCGCTCATGCGCTCCGAAATCTCGGCGTCGTCGAACTTCGGATCGGTCAGGTCGCCCGACGCATGGCTGGCCCAGCCCTTCTTGACCTCGTCGAGCATGCCGACCGCCGAACAGATCTGCCCCGGCGTGCAGTAGCCGCACTGATAGCCGTCGTGCCGCACGAACGCATCCTGCAACGCGTGAAGGTTGCCCGGCTGGCCGATCCCCTCGATCGTCGTGATCTCGTCGTCCTGATGCATTACCGCGAGCGTCAGGCAGGAATTGACGCGGCGACCGTTGATCAGCACCGTGCACGCGCCGCACTGGCCATGGTCGCAGCCCTTCTTCGAGCCCGTCAGCCCGAGATGCTCGCGGCACAGGTCGAGCACCGACGTACGAATATCGGGCTCAGCGTCATATGATTGACCATTGATCGTGAAATGCATGGCGGTGCCCCTGGTTGAATGTGCCGGGAATGTACGGATTTCGAGGACTTAACGCCGATGCGCCCGATCGTTTCCTATTGCGACAAGCTCTCACGTGTTGGTACGCTGGCGTTCATAGCGCTGAGCGGGCAAGCTGTTGCGATGACGCCAGCTTCTCCCCGATTGTCGCCCCTAATCGTCATCGCGCACCGCGGCGCGAGCGGGCTCCGACCCGAGCACACGCTGGCGGCCTATTCGCTCGCGATCGACCAGGGCGCGGACTTCATCGAGCCCGATCTGGTGCCGACCAAGGACGACGTCCTCGTCGCGCGCCACGAGAACAACATCGCGGAGACGACCAACGTCGCCGATCACCCCGAATTCGCCGCGCGGAAAACCACCAAGACGATCGACGGCCAGACGATGACCGGATGGTTCGTCGAGGACTTCACGCTCGCCGAACTGAAGACCCTGCGCGCGAAGGAGCGCCTGCCCAAGCTGCGCCCTGCGAACACGGCGTATGACGGCCAGTTCCAGATCCCGACGCTCGCCGAGATCATCGCGCTCGCCAAGCGCCGCACGACCGAGACGGGCCGGACGATCGGCATCTATCCCGAGACCAAGCACCCGACCTATTTTGCGAAGATTGGCCACCCGACCGACGCGAAGCTGGTCGCCGAACTGCGCGAGGCCGGCTGGGATTCGGCTAAGGCGCCCGTGTTCATCCAGTCGTTCGAGGTCGCCAATCTCCAGCGCCTTCACAAGATGACGAAAGTCCGCCTGATCCAGCTCATGGACGGGGAGGGCGGTCCCGCCGATGGCGCGCAGCCGAGCTACGCGGCGATGATCACGCCCGAAGGCTTTAAGGCGGTCGCCGCCTACGCCTACGGCATTGGCCCGAACAAGAGCATGCTCTGGACCGACGCAACCCCGACGACCCTGGTCGCCGACGCGCACGCCGCGGGCCTGCGAGTCCACCCCTGGACATACCGCGCCGAAAACTATTTCGAACCGACCCGCTTCCGCCGCGGCACCGACCCCGCCGCGCACGGCGACATCGCCGCGGAGATCGACGCAGGGCTTGCACAAGGTATCGACGGTTTCTTCACCGACTTTCCGCTATACGGAGCCCAAGCGCGTGATCGGTCGCGTGCAGGAGTGAAGTAAATGCGTAAAGTCCTCCCCGTACTCGCGGTACTGCCGTTCCTCGTAAGTGGCTGCATCAGCACCGCAACGTCGATCGTGAAGGCACCCTTCCAGGTCGCCGGCAAAGCGGTCGACTGGAGCACGACCAGTCAGGAAGAATCGGACCGCAACTACGGCAAGAAGATGCGCAAGCAGGAAGCCGAAGAGGGCAAGCAGCGCAAGGAACTCGCGAAGCGCTGCAAGAAGGATCAACAGCGCTCGGAATGCGGCCAGTACCAAGGCTACCGCGCGGGAAACTGAGCGGCTCCCCAATACCACCAAACTACCGCCACCCCGGCGAAGGCCGGGGCCCAGTTGGGGGACGTCGCTGACGACGGACTGCGCGCTGTTACCACTGCTTACCGACTGGGCCCCGGCCTTCGCCGGGGTGGTGGCTAGCTCAGGTCGCCCTGACTTCCTTGTTCTCCCGCGAAGGCGGGAGCCCAGTCTGGACTCCCGCCTTCGCGGGAGAACAAGCTTCGGGCCACACTCAGCCCCTCAAAACCACCCCATCACGGTAACCGGAAACGGCGTCCAAGCCCCAACCCGAACCCCCGCAAACCGAAGCGCATCCCCCGTCCAAGCATTACACGTCCGCACCCCGCTATACCGCCCGTCAGCCTCATAAAACGCATCATACCCCGCATACCCCCGATACCGCGCACCCCCATCCCGAAAGCTAGCCCGGATATACGCCGCCAGCCGCAGATACTGCGCCGACGTCAGCACGATCTCCCGAGCCCCGTCCCCCGCCCGCGGCCTCGGCAGATGATCGACATGCATCAACGTCCGCGTACTGCCGGTCGCGGCAGCAACCACGGTCCGCAGCTTCACGTCCGCCCAGGTCGGCGTCTCCAGATAAAACGTTTTCTCCCCCCACCCGAACGACACATGATCGAAAGCGCCATACCGCGGATCGCGCAGATCCTCCGCCCGAGCCACCTCGCGCCAGTCCACCCCGGCGGCCACCTTCGGCACGATGATCCCGGTATGCACGCCGTTGCTCTCGACGAAGATATGCACGCCCTCGGCGGGCGCCCGCCAGTCGCGATTGCTCGGGATCGACCCGCCGACCAGCCCCGCCACCGCATAGCTCGCGACCACCCCGAACACCGCCGCGACCGCCCATAAAATCGACTTAACCCAACGCGTTTCCGTCTTCATTCCGTCATGCTAGACCAGCCGCATGGCCAATGACACACATGTGCTGAGCACCCCGCCCGAAGGCGCGCCCGACTGGACGATCCCGCAGAACTGGGCGGATTACACCGCGGAGGATCACGCGACCTGGGACACGCTGTTCGCGCGCCAGTCGAAGCTGCTCCCCGGCCGCGCGTCGAATGCGTGGCTGCGCGGGCTCGATGTGCTGAAGCTGTCGAAACCCGGCATCCCCGATTTCGAGGAACTGTCCGAACGCCTGACCAAGCTCACCGGCTGGTCGGTCGTCGCGGTCCCCGGCCTCGTCCCCGATGACGTGTTCTTCGACCACATGGCCAACCGCCGGTTCGTCGCCGGCAACTTCATCCGCCGCCCCGACCAGCTTGACTACCTCCAGGAACCCGACGTCTTCCACGACGTGTTCGGCCACGTGCCGATGCTCGCCGACCCGGTCTTCGCCGACTACCTCGCCGCCTACGGCCGCGGCGGCCAGCGCGCGCTCGGGCTAGACGCGTTGAAATATCTCGGCCGGCTCTACTGGTACACGGTCGAGTTCGGCCTGATCGCGGAACCCGAAGGCCTGCGCATCTACGGCTCGGGGATCGTTTCCAGCTACGCGGAAACCCGCTTCGCTCTCGACGACCCGAGCCCCAACCGCATCGCGCTCGACCTCGCTCGCGTGATGCGGACCGAATACCGGATCGACGATTTCCAGCAGAACTATTTCGTCATCCCGAGCTTCGAAGAGTTGCTGCGGTTGACGGTAGAGACCGACTTCGCGCCGTTGTACGAGGAACTGAAGGCGCTCCCGAATATCCCGGTCGCGCGGATCGAGCCGGGCGATGTGGTGATTACCGAGGGCACGCAGGAGTACGCGAACGCGAAACTCAGCGCATAAACCAGAAGCACCACCCCGGCGAAGGCCGGGGCCCAATTGGGCGAACCTCCGAAGTAGAGCCGCACCGCCATCCCAATTGGGCCCCGGCCTCCGCCGGGGTGGAGCCAGAAGTGAGGTGAGGGCGGCACCCTCTTGTTCCCCCGCGAAGGCGGGGGCCCAGACTGGACCCCCGCCTTCGCGGGGGAACAACCTGCTGGGGCAGGGCAGCCCTCAGAAATCCGCAGCGCTCAAATATCCAACGCCCACCCATCACGCCCCTTGGGATCAAACGGCCCCTCCGCCACAAACCTCTCCGCCCCAGCGCGCAACCGAAGCACACTCCAATCCCCCCGCCGGTCGACCGCCTTGAGCGAACACCCGCAAGCCTCATACGCCGCGACAACCCCAGCCCGCTGAGTCTCCAGCAACCCGGCCAGCACGATCGTCGCCCCGACATCCGAAATAGACGCAATCTCCGGCGCCATAGACACCAGCGGCCCCGCCAGAATATTCGCGATCACCAGATCATACGGCGCCCGAACCACGATCGCATCGTCCAGTGTACCGTCCGCCACAACGAGATCGATCCCCTCGACCCCATTGAGCGCCGCATTCTCAGCCGTCACATCGATCGAGACCGGATCGATATCCGTCCCCATCACCTTGGCCGCAGGCCAAAGATGCGCCGCCGCAAACGCCAGCAACCCCGTCCCCGTCCCGATATCGATCACGTTCGCAAACGAAGCATCCGCCAACCCATCGAGCATCGCCAGACACCCGCTAGTCGTCTCATGATGCCCCGTCCCGAACGCCCGACTAGCCTCGATCAGGAACGCCCGCTTGTCCGCCGGCACCGCGCCCGCATGCGCGCCGGTGTGCACGAAGAACCGCCCGACCGACAAAGGCTCCAGCCCGGCCTGGCTCATCGTCACCCAGTCCGCATCCCCCAACCGCTCGACCGCGATCGCGGCCCCCGCCGCACTCGGCACCAGCGCGCGCACCGCCGCGACCGTATCCGCCGCCGGCTCAAGCTCGAAATACGCATCGAGCCGCCACGATTCGACATCGTCCTCGATCTCCTCGGTGGTCATCAACACGCCGTCGATCGTCAGATCGTCGCTCGCGTCGATCGCCTCCGCCTCCGCCCGCGTGCAGGGGAGGGTGAGCTTCCAACTATCGGACATAACTCGCCCCATTCACGTCGATCACCGACCCCGTCATCGAAGCCGGCGCCTCCAATGCCAGAAATTTCGCCGCCGCCGCGATCTCGTCAGGTGCAGCAACCCGCCCGAGCGGAATATCCGCCAGCAACGCATCGCCGCCACGGCTCGACAGATAATCCTCCGCCATCCCGGTCATCGTGAAGCCCGGGCACACCGCGAATGCGAGGATGCCCTCCCGAGCATACCCCCGGGCGATCGTCTTGGTCATCGCCACCATCCCCGCCTTCGACGCGGCATAATGCCAATGCGCCGGCGAATCCCCGCGATACGCCGCCCGGCTCGCGATATTGACGATCCGCCCACCGACACCCCGAGCCTGCCAATGCAGCACCGCCAACCGGCAAAGCTCAGCCGACGCGGTAAGGTTGATCCGCATCGTCCGCTCCCACTGCGCGGTCCAGTCGTCATCCCCAAGCGGCGCCGCCTCGAACACCCCCGCATTGTTGATCAACACATCGATCGCGCCGCCAGCCTGCTCCAACGCAGCGTTCCACAACGCAGTCGGGCCCGCAGGATCGGCAAAATCAGCCGGAATACCGCTAGCGGTCCCATGCCCGATGACGGAGGCGCCCGCGTCGGTCAGCGCCGCACGAATAGCCGCGCCGATACCGCGACTGGAGCCGGTAAGAAGAATAGTCATGCCAGCGCTCTAGCGCCGCAGGCCGTATCCGTCACCAAGCCGAAGAAGGAATGGTTCACGCGGAGACGCGGAGCCGCGGAGAAGGGGCTGTCAGTGGGCGTATAACGACGAGAGTGTTGAAGAACCTCCGGTTCCGCCAGACCCTCCGCGTCTCCGCGCCTCCGCGCGAACCCATTACTCCCTCCCAGCGCCCCTCAAGCCACGCTAGCCGAAAACCCGTCCGCCGCGCCGCGCAGCACACCCAGCTTGTCGTCCACCGCGCAAAAGCCGTGCCCGAGCTGATCAATCTCGACCGCTACCCCTTCTGTATCCTGGCGGATTGCGGCGATCGTCGTCGACATCGCGTCCGCCGCCAGCGCCGTCTCGTCGACCGCTGCAGTGATCGCGGTGACGGTCTGCGCCTGCGCGTACATCGCAAACCTGATCCGGTCGGCGCTCTCCTGCACCTCCGCGACCGTCGACTTGATCGACGCGTTGGTCACGACGGTCGAGCGCGTCGCCGCCTGGATCGCAGCGATCTTGCCGGCAATGTCATCGGTCGCGCGCGCGGTCTGGTTGGCCAGCGATTTCACCTCCTGCGCCACCACCGCGAAGCCGCGCCCGGCATCGCCCGCTCGTGCCGCCTCAATCGTCGCGTTGAGCGCCAGCAGGTTGGTCTGCCCCGCGATGCTGCGGATCAACCCGAGGATCGATTCGATCGACTTCGCATGCTCGCTCAGGGTCTCCGACATGCCGACCGCTTCGCCCGCCTGCGCCGAGGCGCGGGTCGCGATCTCTGCCGCGGCCTCCACTTCGGTCCGCGCATCCTCGATCGCCCGGATCAGCCCGGCGGCGGTCTGCGCCGCCTCGCGCATCGCCAGGGCCGATTGTTCCGCGGCCGCGGCGACCTCGCTCGCCTTGCTCAGGACGCCGCGTGTCGAGGACGATGCCGCCGCTGCCTGCACGCGGATCCGCGCGCCCAGAGCGGCGGTATCCTCGATCGACGCGGCGATGCGCTTGCGAAAGTCGGATGCCCGCGTGCCCCGTTCGGCGCGTGCCGCCTCGGTGTCGGTCGCGCCGAGATACGAGGCCATGATGTCCGCCTCGATCAGCGCGAGCCGCTGTACCGCATCCGCCACGACCCGCATCGCCGCGGTATCGGTGCCGAGGCGGTCGACGACCAGGTTCAGCGTCGCGCTATGGGCGAAAGCGGCGGCCGACAGCAGCGCGGGCAGGGGGATACCCGACTGGCGCGAACTCTCCGCATGGTCGATCGCCATCGCCTCCCACGCCTCGTCATACGGCGACAGGTACCGCATCCGCGCATAGACCGCGCTTTGGGCGATCCGCCGTTCGAGCCGGTCGGGTGTGATCTGCGCTGCGATATGGCGCACCGCGTCGAGCGACAGATAATGCCGCCAGAACATCTCGCCGATCCGCCGGTGATCGTCCTCGTCGAGCAACGCGCTGAGCGTGGCGCAGGCCGGCGCGATCAGCCCGTCCCAATCATAGACGCCAACGCGCTCGCGCAGCGATCTGGCCGAACGCATTGGCGTCGCCAGCGCGGTATCCGCAGTCATGACCTCTCCCAAGGCTCGTTATGCAGCGACTTTGGCGACGAAATCGCCGGCGCTGTTCTTCAGATTGCTCAGCCGTCCATCGAGCACGTCGAAGCCGCGCCCGACGCCGTCGATCTCGCTCGCGACGGTCTCGGTATCCTCGCGGATCGCGGCGATCGTCGTCGACATCGAATCGGCCGCAAGCGCGGTTTCGTCGACCGCGGCGGTGATCGCGGTCACGGTCTGCGCCTGCGCCTCCATCGCGTAGCGGATGCGATCGGCCGATTCCTGGACTTCGGTGACGGTCGCCTTGATGCTGGCATTGGTCTCGACCGTGCCGCGGGTGGCGGACTGGATCGCGGCGATCTTGGCGGCGATGTCGTCGGTCGCGCGCGCGGTCTGGTTGGCCAGACTCTTCACCTCCTGCGCGACGACGGCGAACCCGCGGCCCGCATCGCCTGCGCGCGCCGCCTCGATCGTCGCGTTCAGCGCGAGCAGGTTCGTCTGACCGGCGATATCGCGGATCAGGCTGAGGATCGATTCGATCGACTTCGCATGATCGCTCAGCGCCTCCGACATGCCGACGGCTTCACCCGCCTGTACCGACGCGCGGTTGGCGATCTCTGCCGCGGCTTCCACCTCGGTCCGCGCATCCTCGATCGCCCGGATCAGCCCGGCGGCGGTCTGCGCCGCCTCGCGCATCGCCACGGCGGACTGTTCGGCGGCCGCGGCGACCTCGCTCGCCTTGCCCAGCACCGCGCGAGTCGATGCCGAGCTTCGGACCGCCTGTTCGCGCAACGTATGTCCCTCGTTGGTCGCGGTCTCGACCATCGCCGCGATGCCGTCGCGGAATTCCGCCGCCAGCGTATCGCGACCGACCTGGGCGGAGTGCGCACGGTAATTGTTGTAGATCGCGACGGTGATCTCGCCCTCCAGCGCGGACAGCCGCATCAGCGTGTCGATGTAGCGCGGCAGCTTGACGCCCTCGCGGTCGACCCGGCGCATCAGCACGTCAAGCGCGGCCCGGTCGCTCGCGCTGATCATGGACAGCAGCGCCATCGGCGACACGTCCGCCGCATAGGCCGCGGCGACCGACCGCTCGACCGACTCGATCCAGGCCCGGCCCGCGGTATCCAGAAACCGGTTTCTCAGGAACGTGCAGCCGATCTCGATCATCTTTTCGGTCTCGCTCGGCGCCCAGAGACGCTCGTCCGCGAAGCACCGAAGCCATTGTTCCCAATACGCTTTCGAGACGATCGCGATCTCGGGCTCGAGCGCGTCCCACACTTCGCGGCTCGCCACTGCCAGCGAACCATCGAAATCGAACACCCGCAGCCGCGCCGGGATGTCGACGGTGGCGGCGATCGAGCCGAGCGTCGGCAGGTCTTTGGTCAAGGCGGTGGACTCCGAAATCGGGTTTTGCCCGTCCAGCGCTACCGCCTATTGTTTAAGAGCTGGTTAGGGATCGATGGTAATCTTCGCTGGCCATGCGCGACCTCGACGCGGGTAACACGCGATTGCCTTGGGTTACAGATGGGCGGCCAATGGGTTGCATCGCAGCACGCGGAGTCTAATAGGTCGGCCCAACCATCTTTTTTACGATCGAGGACTCCGCCCTTGGCATCGCGCAATCCGGCACGCCCGCTTTCTCCCCATCTGCAGGTCTATAAATGGGGCCCGCACATGCTGGTCTCGATCCTGCACCGCGTGACCGGCAGCGGGATGGCGACCGTCGGCAGCCTGCTGCTCGTCTGGTGGCTCGCCGCGATCGCCGCGGGCGATCAGGCCTATGCGACCTTCGTCGACGTGTTCACCACCGAGACGGGCCGGCTCAACATCCTCGGCTATATCGTCGCGGTCGGGCTGACGCTGTCGCTGTTCCAGCACATGATGACCGGCATCCGCCACTTCGTGCTCGACACTGGCGCCGGCTACGAACTGAAGCGCAACAAGATGGGCGCGATCGCGACGATGGTCGCGAGCGTAGCGCTGACGGTCGTGTTCTGGCTCTACATGGGGATCAAGTAATGGGTTCGGGTACGGCAATCGGTCGCGTCCGCGGCCTGGGCAGCGCCAAGCATGGTGCGCATCACTGGTGGCAGCAGCGCCTGACGGCGGGCGCGAACCTGTTCCTCATGCTGTGGCTGATGATCTCCGTCGCGCGGATGCCCGGCTATGATTACGCCGCGGTCCACCTCTGGCTGCAATCGGCCTGGGTCGCAGTGCCGATGGCGCTGTTGATCCTCTCGGTCTTCTATCATTTCCGTCTCGGTCTGCAGGTCGTGATCGAGGATTACATGCACGACGAGAGCCGTGTCGTGACGATGATCCTCCTCAACCTGTTCACCTTCACGCTGGGCGGCATCGCCCTGTTCGCGATCCTGAAGGTCGCCTTCTCCGGAGCTCCCGCGTAATGTCAGCTGCCTACAAGATCATCGATCATACCTATGATGCGGTCGTCGTCGGTGCCGGCGGGTCCGGCCTGCGCGCGACGATGGGCATCGCCGAGAGCGGCCTGAAGACCGCGTGCATCACCAAAGTCTTCCCGACCCGCTCGCATACCGTTGCAGCCCAAGGCGGCATCGCCGCCAGCCTTGGCAACAACTCGCCGGACCACTGGACCTGGCACATGTTCGACACCGTCAAGGGATCCGACTGGCTCGGCGACCAGGACGCGATCGAGTATCTCTGCCGCGAGGCCCCGCAGGCTGTGTACGAGCTCGAACACGCCGGCATGCCGTTCAGCCGTAACGAGAACGGCACGATCTATCAGCGTCCGTTCGGCGGCCACATGCAGAACATGGGCGAGGGCCCCCCGGTCCAGCGCACCGCCGCCGCCGCCGATCGCACCGGCCACGCGATGCTCCACGCGCTGTATCAGCAGAGCCTGAAGTACAACACGGACTTCTTCGTCGAGTATTTCGCGCTCGACCTGATCATGGAGAACGGCGTCTGCCGCGGCGTCATCGCGCTGTGCATGGAAGACGGCTCGATCCACCGTTTCCGCAGCCATCAGACCGTGCTAGCGACCGGCGGCTATGGTCGCGTCTATTTCTCGGCGACCTCGGCGCACACCTGCACCGGCGATGGCAACGCAATGGTGCTCCGCGCCGGCCTTCCGCTGCAGGACATGGAGTTCGTCCAGTTCCACCCGACCGGCATCTACGGCGCGGGCGTTCTCATCACCGAGGGCGCACGCGGTGAGGGCGGTTACCTGACCAACTCCGAGGGCGAGCGCTTCATGGAGCGCTATGCCCCGTCGGCAAAGGACCTCGCCTCGCGCGACGTCGTCAGCCGCTCGATGGCGCTCGAAATGCGTGAAGGCCGCGGCGTCGGCAAGAACGGCGACCACATCTTCCTGCATCTCGATCACATCGATCCGAAGGTGCTCGCCGAGCGTCTGCCGGGCATCACCGAGACTGGGAAAGTCTTCGCCGGCGTCGATCTCACGCGCCAGCCGCTGCCGGTCACGCCGACCGTGCATTACAACATGGGCGGCATCCCGACCAACTTCCACGGCGAGGTCGTCAACCTCGTCGATGGCAACCCCGATGCGGTCGTCCCCGGCCTGTTCGCGGTCGGCGAGGCCGCGTGCGTCTCGGTCCACGGCGCCAACCGCCTCGGCTCGAACAGCCTGATCGATCTCGTGGTGTTCGGCCGCGCGACCGGCCTGCGGATCAAGGACACGCTGAAGCCCGGCACCGCGCACGCGCCGCTGCCCAAGGGCTCGGAAGATCTCGCGCTGACGCGTCTCGACCATTTCCGCAATGCGTCGGGCGGTTCGCCGACCGCGCAGATCCGCCTCGACATGCAGCAGACCATGCAGAAGCATTGCGCGGTGTTCCGCGACACCGAGCTGCTGAACCAGGGCGTCGAGAAGATGGCCGGGATCTACAGCCGGATGACCGACGTCGCCGTGAAGGATCGCAGCATGATCTGGAACACCGATCTGGTCGAGACGATGGAGCTCGACAATCTGATCGGCCAGGCAGTCGTGACGATGAACTCGGCGGCCAACCGCACCGAATCGCGCGGCGCGCACATGCACGAGGATTTCCCTGAGCGCGACGATGCGAACTGGATGAAGCACACCATCACCACCTTCAACGGCTGGGGCGGCAAGGGCGGCGAGACCAAGATCGATTTCCGCCCGGTCCACGACTACACGCTCACCGACGACATCGACTACATCAAGCCCAAGAAGCGGGTATACTAATGACCTGGGCCATCATCGCGATCGGGTTCCTGGTGCCCGTCGCGGTGGGGCTCCTGACGCGCTTCCAACCGATGATCGCCGGCTTCCTATGGCCGGTGGTCGTCGCGCTACTGACCGCGATCTACGTCTTCGCCATCGAACCCCGCGGTGTCGGCGAAGAACCCCAAAAGATCGCGATCACCTTCTACGCGCTCTTCTCGCTCGTCGGCGGCGTGCCGGGCGGCCTGGTAGGCTGGATCCTACAGTACAAGCGCACGGCTAAGCAGGCAAACTAAGCGTTGTTCCAAAGTCCCGTTCTCCTGCGAACGCAGGAGCCCAGGATCACAAACGCCTCGCTCCGTTACCCTGGACTCCTGCGTTCGCAGGAGAACGGCTGTTGGGTGTAGTCCGCATCCGACCCGGTAAAACCGCACTTGTGGCGCCGACGGGCATTCCCGCGTACACCAACCCCAGCAATCCGCGGAAAGACGAGGTTGGACATGGCGCACTGGACGATCCGTGCAGACTACGACCCCGAAGCCAGCGTCTGGTATTCGGTAGACGGCGACATCCCCGGTTTCGCTGCCGACGCCGCCACGCTCGAAGCACTCGTCGAAAAAGCCGCGGCTATGCTGCCCGACCTTCTCGATATCCACGCAGACGATATCGCCGATCCCACGCGCCTCGCCGGCCCGCACCGCATCCGGATCATCGCGCACCATGAACGCGATTTCGAGATCGCGGCCTAACGCATCATGGTCCGAGGATATGCCGCGCAGGTTCGCGATATCCTCACAGCGAACGGATGCACCTTCGTGCGCAGCGGCAAGGGCGATCACGAAATCTGGCGCAGTCCACATGCGGCACGACCGGTCGTCGTCGACGGCACGATCCTGTCCCGCCACACGGCCAACGCCATCCTGAAACAGGCAGGCCTTACAACGAAGCTTTAAGCTCCCCGGCTTTTGTCCCGTCATCCGGAACCCACCGCCCCCGCAAAAGTTTGCCGCGGCATGACCGACACATCCCCCGCTTCGAACGCCCGCAACTACCCGTTGCTGGCCGCCCCCCACATCCACCTCCACGGCCCCGTCGACGACGCGATGTACGACACTTTCAAGTCGCAACTCGTCGCCGCGCCCACCGAAGGCCCGCTGGTCGTCTCGATCACCACGCTCGGCGGCGACCCCGAAGTCGCCCGCGCGATGGGCGACAACATCCGCTTGCTCCGCGAGTACACCGGCCGCGAGACGCTCTTCCTCGGCAAGGTCGCGGTCTATTCCGCTGGCGCGACGTTCATGTCCGCTTTCCCGGTCGACAGCCGTTTCCTCACCCGCAACAGCCGCATCATGATCCACGAGCGCCAGATGCAGAGCACGATCGAACTCAACGGCCCGCTCAATACGCTCTCCTATACGCTCAAGGCCAAGCTCCACGAGATCGAGGACTCGATCAACATCCAGGAGGAAGGCTTCCGCGCGATCGTCGAGGGCTCGAAGGTGTCGCTCGAGGATCTCAAGAAGAAGGCCCCCTCCAACTGGTACATCGAAGCCGAGGAAGCGCGCGACCTCGGGCTCGTCCTCGACATCATCTGACCCGGCGCAAGCAGGCAACGCGACAGCGGGTGTGACGCATGTTGCACCCGCGAAGCTAAGGATTTGCGGGGAGGGCCCCTGTCATGTATCGGCTCTGACAACCTATAATCACACCACGGACGGACCGCTCGCAATGGCCGAATTCTCGCTCCCGAAAAACAGCGTCGTCAAGAAGGGCGTCAAGCACGCCTCTACGAGCCAGGGTTCGGGGGACAGCAAGCGTCTGAAATCGTTCAAGGTCTACCGCTACGATCCCGACAGCGGCGAGAACCCGCGCTACGACACGTTCGCGCTCGATCTCGACGATACCGGCCCGATGGTGCTCGACGCGCTGATCAAGATGAAAAGCGAGCAGGATTCCTCGCTCACCTTCCGCCGCTCGTGCCGCGAGGGTATCTGCGGCTCGTGCTCGATGAACATCAACGGCAAGAACGGTCTCGCCTGCACCACCGCGATCGAGGATTGCAAGGGCGAGGTCCAGATCACGCCACTGCCGCACATGGACGTGATCAAGGACCTGGTCCCCGACTTCACGCATTTCTACGCGCAATATTCGTCGATCAAGCCGTGGCTGCAGACCGTCACCCCGCCGCCCTCGGGCAAGGAGCGCCTCCAGTCGCCCGAAGACCGCTCGAAGCTCGACGGCCTGTACGAGTGCATCCTGTGCGCCTGCTGCTCGACCTCGTGCCCGAGCTACTGGTGGAACGCCGACAAGTTCTTGGGGCCGGCGATCCTGTTGCAGGCGTATCGCTGGCTCGCCGACAGCCGCGACGAGATGACCGGCGAGCGCCTCGACGAACTCGAGGATCCGTTCCGCCTCTATCGCTGCCACACCATCATGAACTGCGCGAATGCGTGCCCCAAGGGGTTGAACCCCGCCAAGGCGATCGCCGAGATCAAGAAGATGGAAGCCGAACGGATCGTCTGATCCCTTCGATACGGGCCTTCGACTTCGCTCAGTCCCTACTCAGGACGAACGGGGGGTATAAATTTCCGTTCGTCCTGAGTAGCTGCTGAGCTTGTCGAAGCGGCGTATCGAAGGACAGGTTGTTGACCACCCCCCATTTCGTCGAAGCCGAAGACCCCGCCAACCCAGGCTGGCGAAGCTGGTCGCTTTCCGACCCCACCCGCTTCAACACGCTGCTCGGCCCCATGCTCTACCGCGTCGACGGCCACACCGTCCGCGTCCGCATCACTCCTGAGCATCGCCACTCCAACCTCCAGAACAACGTCCACGGCGGCGCGCTGCTCGCGTTCATCGATGTAGCCCTGTTCGCAGCCGCAAGAGGTTTCGGCCTGATCACCGCTGGCACCGCAGTCACGCTCGATCTCAACACGCAGTTCATCGGCGGCGGCCGAGTAGGCGAACCGATCGAGGCGCAGGTCGAGGTGCTCAAGGAAACCGGCCGCCTCTTGTTCCTCCGGGGCCTCGTGGTGCAAGGGGACGACGAAACCAAGATCGCCGCCTTCTCGGCCACGATCCGCAAGCCGACTGCCAGATAGCACCGGCGCCTCACTGGACTCCCGCGCACGCGGGAGGCCAGGAGTCAGATACACAACGCCTGGGGGCCTGGGCCCCCGCCTGCGCGGGGGAACGGAAATGACGGTACTCAAAGCCTATGAGGCACTCGTAGCGTCAGGCGAACTCCGCCCCGACCCCGAACAAGCCGCCGCCGCCACGCGCCTCAACACCCTCGCCACCGAACTCGCCACCCCCAAATCCACCGGCTTCTTCGCCCGCTTCTCCAAGAAACCAGACCCCCGCGGCGTCTACCTCTGGGGCGGGGTCGGCCGCGGCAAGTCGATGCTGATGGACCTGTTCTTCGCCAACGCGCCCGTTGAAAAGAAGCGCCGCGTCCACTTCGGCGAGTTCATGCTCGAGGTCCACGCGCGTATCGCCGCCGAGCGTCGCAAGGAAGTCGGCGACCCGATCGTCCCCGTCGCCACCGCGATCGCCGACGAGACGCGCCTGCTCGCGTTCGACGAGATGATGGTCACCAACAGCCCCGACGCGATGATCCTCTCGCGGCTGGTGACGTCGTTGCTCGATTCCGGCGTGACGATCGTCACCACCTCGAACCGCCCGCCCGCCGATCTTTATAAGAACGGCCTCAACCGCGAGCATTTCCTGCCCTTCATCGCGACCATCGAACAGCGCCTCGACGTGCTCCCGCTCAACGGCCCCGTCGATTATCGCCGCGACCGGCTCGGCAGCCAGGACACATGGCTCGTGCCCAACGGCCCCGAGGCGACCGCGCAACTCTCCGCCGCGTTCTTCCGCCTCACCGACTTCTCGACCGATGATAGCGAGCACGTTCCGGCCGAGGACCTCATCGTCCAGGGCCGCACGCTGCGGGTGCCGAAATCGCTCAAGGGCGTCGCGGTGTTCAGCTTCAAGAAGCTGTGCGGAGAAGCCCGCGGCGTGGCCGACTATCTCGCCATCGCGCGGAAATTCCACACCGTCATCCTCGTCGGTATCCCCAAGCTCGGCCCCGAAAACCGCAACGAGGCCGCGCGCTTCGTGGCGCTGATCGACGCGCTGTACGAGCACAAGGTGAAGCTCCTCGCCGCCGCCAATGCGCAACCCGGCGACCTCTACGAAAGCGGCGACGGCAGGTTCGAGTTCGACCGCACGATCAGCCGCCTCGAAGAGATGCGGTCCGAGGACTATCTCGCCGAAGGCCACCTCTGACCTTATTGCACATGCGAACCACTTGCAATAACAACCCGCTTTTGTCCTTTTAGCGGTTGCCGTAGCGGGATAATGCGCGTAACCGGCGTCACCAATCACCCCGCACATCAGACGGAGACGGATTGGAATGGCTCGCAAGAAGATCGCGCTGATCGGCGCCGGTAACATCGGCGGTACGCTCGCGCACCTCGCAGCACTCAAGGGCCTTGGCGATATCGTCCTGTTCGACGTCGCCGAGGGCATCCCCCAGGGCAAGGCGCTCGACCTGTCGCAGTGCGGCCCGGTCGAAGGCTTCGACTCGCAGATCACCGGCTCGAACGACTACGCCGACATCGCCGGCGCGGACGTCATCATCGTCACCGCCGGTGTCGCACGCAAGCCCGGCATGAGCCGCGACGACCTGCTCGGCATCAACCTGAAGGTCATGAAGGCCGTCGGCGAGGGCATCAAGGCCAACGCGCCGGACGCATTCGTGATCTGCATCACCAACCCGCTCGATGCGATGGTATGGGCGCTTCGCGAATTCTCGGGTCTGCCGCACCACATGGTCGTCGGCATGGCCGGCGTGCTCGATTCCGCACGCTTCAGCCACTTCCTCGCCGACGAGTTCAAGGTCTCGGTAAAGGACGTCACCAGCTTCGTGCTCGGCGGCCACGGCGACACGATGGTCCCGGTCATCAGCTACTCGACGGTGTCGGGCATCCCGGTCCCCGATCTCATCGCGATGGGCATGTCGAGCCAGGAAAAGATCGACGCGATCGTCAAGCGCACGCGCGGCGGCGGCGGCGAGATCGTCGCACTGCTGAAGACCGGTTCGGCATACTACGCGCCCGCGACCAGCGGCATCGCGATGGCCGAGGCGTATCTGTACGACCAGAAGCGCGTGCTTCCGGCGGCGGCGTATGTGTCGGGCGAGTACGGCCTTACCGATCTGTACGTCGGCGTGCCGGTGGTGATCGGTGCTGGCGGCGTCGAGAAGATCGTCGAGATCAAGCTGGATGATGAAGCGAAGCAGAACCTCACCGTGTCGGTCGATGCGGTCAAGGAGCTGATCGTCGCCTGCAAGGGTATCGACGGTTCGCTGAACTGATTTGAAGAATTGAACTGATTTGAGGTGAGGTAAGGATCGCACCACCCCGGCGAAGGCCGGGGCCCAATTGGGAAGGCCCCGCTGATGGAAGAACAAGCGTTCGTCTACATCATGGCAAGTGGGTTTAATGGCACGATCTACCTCGGCTCGACGCTGAACCTGGCGAAGCGCGTGTGGGAACACCGCAACGCCGTCGTCGCCGGGTTCACGAAGAAATACGACTGCAAGCTGCTCGTCTGGTATGAGTTAGCCGGTAGTTGGGAAGCCGCCCGGCAGCGCGAGCTGCACATGAAGGAGTGGAAGCGAGACTGGAAGCTGCGTGAGATCAACGGTTTCAATCCCTCTTGGGATGACCTTTACGATCGCATCGCACGACCATGACCGCTTTCCCAATTGGGCCCCGGCCTTCGCCGGGGTGGTAAGGAACGAGACAAGATGAGCATCCTCGTCGACAAGAACACCAAGGTCATCACGCAAGGCATGACCGGCGAAACCGGCAGCTTCCATACCAAGGCGGCGCTGGAATACGGCACGCAGATGGTCGGCGGCGTCACGCCCGGCAAGGGCGGTACGACCCACCTCGACCTCCCCGTCTACAACACCGTCGCCGAAGCCAAGGCGATGACCGGCGCGACCGCGTCGGTCATCTACGTGCCGCCCCCCTTCGCCGCCGATTCGATCCTCGAGGCGATCGACGCCGAGATCGAGCTGATCGTCGCGATCACCGAGGGCATTCCCGTGCTCGACATGGTCAAGGTCAAGCGCGCGCTGTCGGGCTCCAAGTCGCGGCTGATCGGCCCGAACTGCCCCGGCGTGCTGACCCCCGGCGAGTGCAAGATCGGTATCATGCCCGGCTCGATCTTCAAGAAGGGTTCGGTCGGCGTTGTCAGCCGTTCAGGCACGCTCACCTATGAGGCGGTGTTCCAGACGTCGAACGCGGGCCTTGGTCAGACGACCGCGGTCGGCATCGGTGGCGATCCGGTCAACGGCACGAACTTCATCGACGTGCTCGAGCTGTTCCTCGCCGACGACGAGACGCAGTCGATCATCATGATCGGCGAAATCGGCGGCGACGCGGAAGAGCAGGCGGCACAGTTCCTCCGCGACGAAGCCAAGCGCGGTCGGTCGAAGCCGATGGCAGGCTTCATCGCCGGTCGTACGGCGCCTCCTGGTCGTCGCATGGGCCATGCCGGCGCGATCGTGTCGGGCGGCAAGGGCGACGCGGAGAGCAAGATCGCGGCGATGGAAGCTGCCGGGATCAAGGTCTCGGAAAGCCCCAGCCTGCTCGGCGAGACGCTGCTGAGCGTGTTGAAGGGTTGAGCTGACTACCCCTCTCCCCCCGGGGAGAGGGAAGGAGCTGCCTCTTGGCAGCGGAAGGGTGAGGGCACGTGACCGCCCGTGCCCTCACCCTCCCACCCGCAAGTGCGAGTGGGCCCCTCCCTCTCCCTCGCGGGGAGAGGGACACTGAGGACGAGAACGATGGGCTACGAAGGCCAGGATTTCAGCGATATCGCAGCCGGCGTCAGCCCGGCGTTCGTGGAGACGCTCTACGCCAAGTTCAACGCGGACCCGGCCTCGGTCGAATCCGGTTGGCGCGCGTTCTTCGAGGGTCTCGAAGGTTCCGCGCAGGGCCCGAGCTGGGAGAGCGCCCGCTGGCCGCTTACCACCACGGACGACCTGACCGCGGCGCTCGATCCCACCCAGATGGAGCCCGCGCCCAAGCCCGCAAAGGGCGGCAAGCCGGCTCCCGCCGCAGCAGCGCCCGCGCCCGTCTCGAAGGAAGAGATCGCCAAGGCGGCCGCCGACGCGATCCGCGCGCAGCTGCTCGTCCGCACCTACCGCGTCCGCGGTCACCTCGCCGCCAACCTCGATCCGCTCGGCCTATCGAAGCGCGAGATGCCCGAGGATCTGAAGACCGAATATCACGGCTTCTCCGACGGCGACATCGACCGGAAGGTCTATCTCGGCGGCACGATGGGCTTCGAATGGGTCTCGATCCGCGAGCTCGTCGACACGTTGCGCAAGAATTACTGCGGCAATGTCGGCCTCGAATACATGCACATCTCGGACGTCGAGGAGCGCCGCTTCCTCCAGGAGCGCATGGAGGGCCAGGACAAGGCGATCGAATTCTCCATCGACGGCAAGAAGGCGATCCTCACCAAGGTGATCGAGGCCGAGCAGTGGGAGAAGTTCCTCGGCAAGAAGTATGTCGGTACGAAGCGTTTCGGGCTCGACGGCGGCGAATCGATGATCCCCGCGCTTGAGAGCGTGATCAAGTACGGCGGCCAGATGGGCGTGCGCGAGCTCGTCATCGGCATGGCGCATCGCGGCCGCCTCAACGTGCTGGCGAACGTGATGGCCAAGCCGTTGCGCGTGATCTTCCACGAATTCGCCGGCGGTTCGGCCAACCCCGACGACATCGGCGGCTCGGGCGACGTGAAGTATCACCTCGGCACCAGCACCGATCGCGAGTTCGACGGCCACAAGGTTCACATGAGCCTGGTCGCCAACCCGTCGCATCTCGAAGCCGCCGACCCCGTCGTGCTCGGCAAGACGCGCGCGATCCAGACGCTCAACAATGACCTCAAGGACCACGTGGCCAGCTTGCCCGTGCTGATCCACGGCGACGCGGCATTCGCGGGGCAGGGGATCGTCTGGGAGTGCCTCGGCTTCTCCGGCATCCGCGGCTACAACACCGGCGGCTGCGTCCACTTCATCATCAACAACCAGGTCGGCTTCACGACGTCGCCGCAGTTCGCGCGCTCGTCGCCTTACCCGTCGGACGTCGCCAAGGGCGTCCAGGCGCCGGTCTTCCACGTCAACGGCGACGATCCTGAGGCGGTCACCTTCGCGACCAAGATGGCGATGGAATTCCGGCAGAAGTTCCACCGCGACATCGTCATTGACATGTGGTGCTATCGCCGCTTCGGCCACAACGAGGGCGACGAGCCGTCCTTCACGCAGCCGCTGATGTACGACATTATCCGCAAGCACCCAGGCGTGTCGTCGGTGTACGGCGATCGCCTGATCAAGGAAGGCGTGATCGACCAGCCCTGGATCGACGAAAACGTGAAGCAGTTCACGCTTCGTCTGGAGGGTGAGTTCGAAGCCGGGTCGTCGTACAAGCCGAACAAGGCGGACTGGTTCGGCGGTCGCTGGACCGGCCTCAGCGCTCCGACTGACGGCGCGTCGGCACGCCGTAACGTCGAGACCGGCCTCAGCACGAAGCTGTTCGACTCGCTCGGCCGCACGCTGACCACGATCCCGGACAGCGTGAAGATCCACAAGACGCTCAACCGCGTGATCGATGCCAAGCGCGAGATGTTCAAGTCGGGCAAGGGTTTCGACTGGGCAACCGGCGAGGCGCTCGCGTTCGGCGGCCTGCTCTCGGAAGGGTACGGCGTCCGCCTGTCCGGCCAGGATTCGGGCCGCGGGACCTTCTCGCAGCGTCACGCCGTCTGGGTCGACCAGACCGACGAGCACAAATACGTGCCGTTGCAGGAGATCGAGCACGGCCGCTTCGAGGTGCTCGACAGCCCACTCAGCGAATACGGCGTGCTCGGGTTCGAATATGGCTACGCGCTCGCCGACCCGAAGACCTTGGTCCTCTGGGAGGCGCAGTTCGGCGATTTCGTCAACGGCGCGCAGATCATGATCGATCAGTTCATCACGTCCGGCGAGTCGAAGTGGCTCCGCGCCAACGGCCTCGTGATGCTGCTCCCACACGGCTATGAAGGGCAGGGGCCAGAGCACAGCTCGGCGCGTCCCGAGCGCTTCCTCCAGTCCTGCGCCGACGACAACATCCAGGTGGCGAACTGCACCAGCCCGGCGAACTATTTCCACCTGCTTCGCCGGCAGATGCACCGCAACTTCCGCAAGCCGCTGATCGTGATGACGCCGAAGTCGTTGCTGCGGCACAAGCTCGCGGTCTCGAACGCCGAGGATTTCCAGGGCGACAGCCACTTCCGCCGCCTGTTGTCGGATACCAATCCGGCCGCCGACGTCGATACGAAGCGTCTGGTCCTGTGCACCGGCAAGGTCGCGTACGACCTGATCGAGGCACGCGACGCAGCGGGTGACACCGACACGCAGATCGTCCGCGTCGAACAGCTCTATCCCTTCCCCGGCAACCCGATCGCCGAGCGCGTCGCACGGATGCCGAACCTGGAAGAGATCGTCTGGGCGCAGGAAGAGCCGAAGAACAACGGCTACTGGTTCTTCGTCGAGCCGCTGATCGAGGAGGCGCTGGCAACGGTCGACTCTCGCGTGAAGCGCGCGCGTTACGCCGGGCGCAACGCCTCGGCATCGCCTGCGACTGGCCTGATGAAGCGTCACCAGGCCGAACAGGGCGCGCTCGTCGCCGACGCGCTCGGCCACTCCGTCCGCGACGAAATCCGCCGCACCCGCGCAAACTGATTGAACCCGCTCCCTGTATTCCTGCGAAAGCAGGAACCCAGGGTCCGGCAGAGTAACCCTAGGCCCCTGCGTCCGCAGGAGCACAAAAGGTAGAAGCAAACATGGCAACCGAAGTCACCGTCCCCGTCCTGGGTGAATCGATCACCGAAGCCACCCTCGGCGAGTGGCTGAAGCAGCCCGGCGATCCCGTCGCGGTCGACGAGCCGATCGCCAGCCTCGAGACCGACAAGGTCTCGGTCGAGGTCCCGTCGCCGGTCGCCGGCGTCATGGGCCAGCACGCGGTCGCCGTCGGCGACACCGTGCAGGTCGGCGCGATGCTCGCCACGATCGACTCCGGTGACGGCGCCGCCGCGTCGGCCCCTGCACCCGCGCCCGCCGCGACGGCAACTCCCGCTGCTCCCGCCGCCAAGGACGAGTCCGGCGCAGGGTACGGCGACCAGCCCGGCGCCGGCACCAGCGACTCCCCCGCCGCGCTCTCCCCCTCGGTCCGTCGCGCGGTGCTCGAGCACGGCGTCGATCCCGGCACCGTCAAGGGCACCGGCCGCGACGGTCGCATCACCAAGGAAGACGTGACCGCCGCCGCGTCGAGCAAGCCAGCGCCTGCTCCCGCCGCGGCACCCGCTCCGGCCGCAGCGCCCGCCGCCGCATCGGGTCGCGGCGAGGAGCGCGTGCGCATGACGCGCCTGCGCCAGACGATCGCCAAGCGCCTCAAGGAAGCGCAGAACACGGCAGCCATGCTGACGACGTTCAACGACGTCGACATGACCGCGGTGATCGAGGCACGCGCCAAGTACAAGGACCTGTTCGAGAAGAAGCACGGCGTCCGCCTCGGCTTCATGGGCTTCTTCGTGAAGGCCGCGACGATGGCGCTGCGCGACATCCCGTCGGTCAACGCGTCGATCGACGGCGATGACATCGTCTACCACGACTATGCCGACATCTCGGTCGCGGTCTCGTCGCCAGGCGGCCTCGTCGTCCCCGTGATCCGCGATGCCGACCAGATGTCGGTCGCGACGATCGAGAAGACGATCGGCGACTTCGGCAAGCGCGCCAAGGAAGGCGCGCTCAAGATGGACGAGATGAAGGGCGGCACCTTCACGATCTCGAACGGCGGCGTGTTCGGCTCGCTGATGTCGACCCCGATCATCAACCCGCCGCAGTCCGCCGTGCTGGGCCTCCACCGCATCGAGGAACGCCCGGTCGTCGTCAACGGCCAGATCGTCATCCGTCCGATGATGTACCTCGCGCTCAGCTACGACCACCGCCTGATCGACGGCCGCGAAGCCGTGACGTTCCTGGTCGCGCTGAAAAATGCTATCGAGGATCCGACCCGTATCCTGATCGACCTGTGAGGTAGCGATGAACTGGCGCGACCATATCCATTCGGACCCCGAAATCCTGGGCGGCAAGCCCGTGGTGAAGAGTACGCGGATATCGGTCGAGCTGATCCTCGAATATTTCGAAGACGGTGCGAGCATCACCGATGTTCTTGCCGCCTTCGATCATATCACCGAGGAAGACGTCCGTGCAGCGATCGCGTTCGCGCGAGACCTGCTGGTCGACTCGACGGTCGCGGCGCAGCGCAAAGCGGCCTGACGGGTGCATCTGCTCGCCGACGAAAACCAGCATCCGGTTGTCGTCGCGCGGTTGCGAAGTGCGGGTCACGCCGTCGAATGGATCCGGGAAACATCGCGCGGCGCCAAGGACCCGGAGATACTGGCCCGCAACGATATCGCGGCGCTCATCTTGGTCACGGACGACCGCGACTTTGGCGACCTGATCTTCAACCGTGGTTACCCTGCGCCCCGCGCGATACTATATAATCGACTGAACCGCGTGCATCCGGATGCCATCGCCGACCGCCTGATCGCAGTGTTGGCCGGTGGTGGCTTCGAAGGCCACATCACAACGATAACCAAGGACGGCGAACGCAGTAAGCCGTTCCCCGCTGGAGCATACCATGGCTGACTACGACTATGACGTCCTCGTGATCGGTGCGGGCCCCGGCGGTTACGTCGCGGCGATCCGTGCCGCGCAGCTCGGCCTGCGCACCGCTTGTGCCGAGTCCCGCGAGACACTCGGCGGCACCTGCCTCAACGTCGGCTGCATCCCGTCCAAGGCGCTGCTCCACGCCTCCGAGATCTACGAGGAGGCCAAGGGCGGCCACATGACGAAGTTCGGCATCGACTTCCAGAGCGTCACCCTGAACCTCGACCAGATGCACGCCGAGAAGGCCAAGGCCGTCAAGGAACTGACCGGCGGCGTCGAATATCTGTTCAAGAAGAACAAGGTGACCTGGCTCAAGGGCAAGGCCGCGTTCCAGGACGCGCACACGGTCGACGTGGCCGGCCAGAAGGTCACCGCGAAGAACATCGTCATCGCCACCGGTTCGAGCGTCATGCCGCTCCCCGGCGTCGAAGTCGACCAGAAGACCGTCGTCGACAGCACCGGCGCGCTCGAGATTCCCAAGGTTCCCGAGCACATGGTCGTCATCGGCGGCGGCGTGATCGGTCTCGAACTCGGCAGCGTCTGGCGTCGTCTCGGTGCGAAGGTCACGGTCGTCGAGTTCGTCGACCAGATCCTCCCCGGCTTCGACGGCGAAGTCCGCCGCGAGACCGCCAAGCTCTTCAAGAAGCAGGGCATGGAGCTGAAGCTCTCGACCAAGGTCACCGGCGTCACCGTCGCCGACGGCGTCGCGACCGTCACCGTCGAGCCCGCCGCGGGTGGCGCGTCCGAGACGCTGACCGCCGACGCGGTGCTCGTCTCGATCGGGCGCAAGGCCAACGTCGACGGCCTCAACCTCGAAGCCATCGGCCTCGAACTCAACAAGCGCGGCCAGATCGAGACCGACCACTCGTTCCGCACCAAGGTCGACGGCGTCTGGGCGATCGGCGACTGCATCCCCGGCCTGATGCTCGCGCACAAGGCCGAGGACGAGGGCGTCGCGGTCGCGGAAAACATCGCCGGCCAGACCGGTATCGTCAACGAGGACGTCATCCCGAGCGTCGTCTACACGATGCCCGAGATCGCCGGCGTCGGCCTCACCGAGGAAGCGGCGCGCGACAAGACCGAGATCAAGGTCGGCAAGTTCCCGTTCGCCGCCAACAGCCGCGCCAAGACCAACCGCGACACCGACGGCTTCGTGAAGATCATCGCCGACGCCAAGACCGACCGCGTCCTCGGCGTCTGGATCGTCTCGAGCCTCGCCGGCACGCTGATCGCCGAAGCCGCCATTGCGATGGAATTCGGCGCGACCAGCGAAGACATCGCCTATACCTGTCATGCGCACCCCACGCATGCCGAGGCGATCAAGGAAGCCGCGATGGCGGTGCAGGGCAAGCCGATACACATCTGACCGCGCAAGGCCGTAGCGCAAGCTACGGCCGAGACCTAAGCGGTCGGATCGGCCGGCGCGGCCAAAAGCCGCGTCCGACGACAGGGGCTTTGCCCCTGTCCGGCCAACACAATTTCCCTACGATCCATACCCATGAGCAGCGCAAACTGCCGGTCGGTCGTACCCCCGATGTTACCGCGCTTTAAAGAACACCCGGCGCCATGCTCCGCCTCTGCGGAGAAGCAGATGTGGTGGGCCCGGCGATGCATCGCCCCCCTGGCGACCACACTGCATCTCAAACGTACCGCACACGCCCGACACGATGCCGGTATTCTGGCCGATGTCGCATCACGAACCGTCCTTCACGCTCAGAGACATCCAAAAACGTCCGCCGGAACGCAACCCGACAGACGAATGACCGTGGAAAGCCCGCACGCCGATCGTCGCCGCGCCGACCGGATCCGGGCCACGCTTCCACGTGTCCGAACGCGACCGCCGACGCGAACCCCGCGCGCGAAAAAACAACTTAAATCAAACTATTCCTTAGCAAAGCCAACCTAGTAGCGCGTGAAACGAACGAACAAGCAGGTGTCCGTGGCGCTCGATCTCACTACTCTCTACGTCGTTGCGGCGCTTGGCATGCTCGTCGCAGGGATCGTCCACCTCGCGCCGGTCGCGACCGGCCGGTTCGGCGATTGGGCCGCATTGTGGGGCGGCGGGCATCTCGTCGTCGGGTTCGGGACGATGATGGCGGTCCTGAACGACCATATCGGCATCGCATGGGCGCCGAACGCGGGGAACCCAGCCGCGGTGATCGGCTATGCGCTGATCGCTGGCGCGGTACTCCGGTTTGCACGCCCCGACGCTCGCCTGGCGCCGTTGCTGACGATCGCCGCCGTCCTCGCCGTGCCGTTGGTGGTCAGTGGAGACCCAGCGTATTTCCACTTCCGCGTCGCCTATCTCAGCGTCGTCCGCGCCGGCTTCGACTTCGTCATCGTCATCGCCGCGGTGCGTCTTGCGCGACGGGAATCGCTGCAAACCGGCTGGATCGTCGCCACGCTGTTCGCGATCACGGTCCCGCTGTTCGTCGGCCGCGCATGGCTTGCCTATGAGGACCGTATCGGCACGCAGCTGACCGGCATGCACGACGACATCGGTGCCTGGCTTGCTGCGGGTCAGATCGCCTTCATCGTCTTTCGCGTCTTCTCGCTGCTGATCCTCCAGGCCGAGCGCGGGCAGAATGCCCTGCGCGAGCAGATGGAGCGCGATTGGCTCACCGGCGCCCTGAACCGCGCGGGCGTCGACCGTATCGCGGCGACGCTGGCGGATCGTTCTTCGGTGGGACGATTGACCGCGATGATGCTCGACGTCGATCACTTCAAGGCGCTCAACGATTCCCAAGGCCACGCTGCCGGAGACGCCGCGCTGCGGTCGCTCGCCGACATCGCGCATGCCATGATCGGCAAACGGGGCCACCTCGTCCGCTGGGGCGGCGACGAATTCGTCTGCCTGCTGCCTGACGTCGGCATCGAACGGGCGCGGATGATCGGCGTCGGCATCGCCAGTCAGTTCGCACAGGTCATGACCGCGACGGCCACGGCGACGGCGACCTCGGCGACCTCAGCGGGCACGGCGGCGGTCTACGCGGCACCGGGCGTCAGCATCGGCATCGTCGAAGGGGACACCGCGGGCGCGATCGCCGATCTCATCGCCCGCGCGGACAAGGCGATGTACGTCGCGAAAGGCGACCGACGCCGCGCGCCGATCGCCTATTTCAAGGCTGCCTGACGCGCCGAGTACGAAACGAAAGGCCGCTGAGTATCGCAGAGGTGGATGGCAAACCGCCCAGGCCGTCGACCGATGGCCATGCGATGCGACTGTAAGTATCTGACCGGATCAACCCTCGTCCGCCAATATCGGCGATGCTAAAAGCGCGAGTCCCAAATGAAAGGGACGAGATGCACCGCAAGTCATCGCCGACCGTCACGCCTGAAATGGCCGACCAAATCCGCCTACTGAAGGCACAGGGCCTCTATCATCATCAGATCGCGGCCCTGCTCGAAATCAACCAGGGCCGCGTTTCTGAAGTCGTGACGGGAAAACTACATCCTCCAGCCGGGCCTCGCCAGAACAGTCTCGATATCTGACGGCAGTTCCCTCACGTCGAAGGCGGCGTATCCTTCGGCTTGCCGAACCCCGAGATTAGCCGATCGAGTCCCGCAGATACCGAATCGAGCACCTTGGCGAATTCAGGCGGCAACGGGTTCGTCTCGCTACGCGGCGGCTCGGGCGTACCCCCGGCAAACGGACCCGCGCCCTGCGGCTTGGCCTGATCGCCAACCGTGTCCGGTGCGGCTTTCGATGCATCGGGCTCCGCTGGCGGGGAGGGCGGGGCAGGGGGCGTCGGCGGGGCAGGCCGCACGCTCGGCTTGGGCTCATGCTTCGAAATCGCCGTCGCCGCCGCCATCAGCCCGGCCGCGATCATCTGCCGACCGACGGGCGTTCCCATCTGTCGCGCGATCGCCGCGGCAATCCCCGCGAGCGGCGCGGAGCCCCCATGGTTGGTGTCGTGTTTGGCACCGTGTTTGGTGCCGGGCTCGCAGCCGTGCTTGCCCGCGGCCTGTTCCTGCTCCTTGCGCTCCCGCTTGTCCTTCTTCTTGCCCATGTCGCCCTCTGTGCCGTTCCGGTTGATGTGTACGATAAAGATAATACACCAATACCGCAGCGCAACCCCGCGGGATGCCGGGCCAGACCCCCGCCACGATCACCCCGCCACGATCACCCGGCTTGGATCACCCGGTTTGGATCACTTGCCGCCGGACCACGTCCCCGGCAGCCGCCACGTCACCTTGCGCGTGCTGTGGCTGATCATCGGCTTGTCGTCGAAGCCCAATGCCGGGGTATAGCGTGCCCGCGCGGCAATCGCCCGACAGGCCGCCTTGTCGAGTTCGACCTCTCCGCTCGTCACCACGGTCCGGCAATCGACAGCGTGTCCGTCGAGGCTGATCGTCCACAGGATCGTCGACGTCCCTTGCGCGCCCTTGCCGACGACGCTCATCGGATAGTCGTTGGTCGTGACCCAGCTTTCGGGGGATCGCGGCTCGGCCGGCTGAGCGATCCGCGCCCGTTCGGTCGGATCGATGCCCCATAGCTTGACCGTCGCGTCGTTGCATTTGGCCAACGCCTCGAACGCCGCCTTCGCATTGGGCATGACGAACGCCCATCCGGGCATCTTCTCCGGCGAGACCCGCAGCACCGCGTCGGCCGGCTTCGCGCTGGCCGGGTTCGTATCCGTTGGCCCGGTCTTGGCCGGCAGCGTCTCGAACAGCGCGATGTCGACGGGCATCCGCGTCATCCGCTTGCCCGTCGCCTGCGTCGGATAACTCTCGTACCGGCTCTCGTCCGATCCGCCCCCCGCAAGCGTGATCGTCGCCTGTCCCAACCGCATCGCGCCATTCCGATCGTTGGTATAGATCATCATCTCGAGCGTGGACCCCAACGGCAACTGGCGCATCGCCAGTACCGTCTCGGTCTTGCCGGTGCCGTACGTCCGGCCGAGCGTGCAGGCCGTATCGCCGTAATCGACGTTCCACCGGCCCGACGGCATCATCGGTGCGGTCGCGGCAGGCTCGGCGATCGCGGCGGCGGCGCTCAGCGCCAACATCAGTGGCATCGGTCGAATCCCCTCATCATCGTCCCCCTGACGTACCGGTCAGTCCGTCGGTTGTCGCCAATCCGCCCCGGCGTTTCAAGCGCCGTCGGCACCCGTCGCCCGATCCCGCGCAATCGATCTCGCCAATCGATCGTCCCGGATGAACTGGCACCGGGCCTCATGCATTCCTATCTCTCCCACTAGTCTCCCGATCAGAACAGAAGTAGAACCAGCCTCATGCTGACAAAGATTTCCGTACGCGGCGCGCGCGAGCACAACCTCAAGGACGTCGACATCGACATCCCCCGCGACACGCTCACGGTGATCACCGGCCTTTCCGGTTCGGGCAAGTCGAGCCTCGCCTTCGACACGATCTACGCCGAAGGCCAGCGCCGCTACGTCGAGAGCCTGTCCGCCTATGCCCGCCAGTTCCTGGAACTGATGCAGAAGCCCGACGTCGACCATATCGAAGGCCTCTCGCCCGCGATCTCGATCGAGCAGAAGACGACGTCGCGCAACCCGCGCTCGACCGTCGCCACCGTCACCGAAATCTACGACTACATGCGCCTGCTCTGGGCGCGCGTCGGCATCCCCTATTCCCCCGCCACCGGCGAGCCCATTGCGGCGCAGACCGTGTCGCAGATGGTCGACCGCGTCATGGCCCTCCCCGAAGGCACGCGCCTGTACCTGCTCGCCCCCGTCGTCCGCGGCCGCAAGGGTGAGTACCGCAAGGAACTCGCCGAGTGGCAGAAGGCCGGCTTCGCGCGCGTCCGCATCGACGGCACGATCCACGACATCGACGAAGCCCCCGCGCTCGACAAGAAGTACAAGCACGACATCGAAGTCGTCGTCGATCGCTTGGTCGTGGGCGGCGAAATCGCCACGCGCCTCGCGGAGTCGTTCGAAACCGCGCTGAAACTCGCCGAAGGCCTCGCCTATGTCGACCCCGCCGACCCGGTCGAGCCGCACACGCCAAAGTCGGAAATCCTAGGCAACAACGCCCCCGACGGCCGCATCGTGTTCAGCGAAAAGTTCGCCTGCCCGGTCAGCGGCTTCACCATCTCCGAGATCGAGCCACGCCTGTTCTCGTTCAACGCCCCCCAGGGCGCCTGCCCGGCCTGCGACGGCCTCGGCGAGAAGCTGCTGTTCGACGAAGACCTCGTCGTCCCCAACCACATGCTTAGCATCAAGAAGGGCGCGGTCGTCCCCTGGGCGAAATCCAACCCTCCGAGCCCGTATTACATGCAGGTCCTCGGCAGCCTCGCGCGCGAGTTCAAGTTCGACATCGAGACGCCCTGGTCCGACCTCCCGCCGGAGGTCCAGAGCACCATCCTGCACGGCTCGAAGGGCAAGCCCGTCACGCTCACCTTCATCGACGGCAAGAAGAAATACGACGTCAGCAAGCCGTTCGAAGGCGTCATCGGCAACCTCAACCGCCGCATGCTCCAGACCGATTCCGCCTGGATGCGCGAGGAGCTGAGCAAGTACCAGTCCGCCGCCCCCTGCGAAGTCTGCGGCGGCGCGCGCCTGAAACCCGAGGCACTCGCGGTCAAGATCGCGATGAAGGACATCTCCTACGCCACGCATCTCTCGGTGGTCGACGCGCTCCAGTTCTTCACCGACATGCCGCAGCATCTCGGCGACCAGCAGAACGCGATCGCCGAACGCATCCTCAAGGAGATCGTCGAGCGCCTGGGCTTCCTCAACAATGTCGGCCTGGATTACCTCAACCTCGACCGCACCTCTGGAACCCTAAGCGGCGGCGAATCTCAGCGCATTCGCCTCGCGTCGCAGATCGGCAGCGGCCTGTCCGGCGTACTCTACGTCCTCGACGAGCCCTCGATCGGCCTGCACCAGCGCGACAACGACATGCTCCTCAAGACGCTCCGCCGTCTGCGCGATCTCGGCAACACCGTGCTCGTCGTCGAGCATGACGAGGACGCGATCCGCACCGCCGACTACATCATCGACATGGGCCCCGGCGCCGGCGTCCGCGGCGGCCAGGTCGTCGCACAGGGCACGCTGAAGCAGATCCTCAAGTCGAAGGGCAGCATCACCGCCGACTATCTCAACGGCACGCGCGAAGTCCCCGTCCCCGCGACGCGCCGCAAGGGCAACGGCAAGAAGCTCACCGTCCACAACGCGGTCGCCAACAACCTGCGCGGCGTCACCGCCAGCCTGCCGCTCGGCACCTTCACCTGCATCACCGGCGTCTCCGGCTCGGGCAAGTCGAGCTTCACGATCGACACGCTCTACGCCGCCGCCGCGCGCGAGCTGAACGGCGCGCGCATCGTCCAGGGCAAGCACGACAAGATCACCGGCCTCCAGTATCTCGACAAGGTCATCGACATCGACCAGTCGCCGATCGGCCGCACCCCGCGCAGCAACCCCGCCACCTACACCGGCAGCTTCACGCAGATTCGCGACTGGTTCGCCGGCCTGCCGGAATCGCAGGCGCGCGGCTACAAGCCCGGCCGCTTCAGCTTCAACGTCAAGGGCGGCCGCTGCGAGGCGTGCCAGGGCGACGGCGTGCTCAAGATCGAGATGCACTTCCTCCCCGACGTCTACGTCACCTGCGACGTCTGCCACGGCGCGCGCTACAATCGCGAGACGCTCGAGGTGAAGTTCAAGGGCCATTCGATCGCCGACGTGCTCGACATGACGGTCGAGGACGCCGCCGAGTTCTTCAAGGCGGTCCCCCCGATCCGCGACAAGATGGCGATGCTGGTCGAGGTCGGCCTCGGCTACGTCAAGGTCGGCCAGCAGGCGACGACGCTCTCGGGCGGCGAAGCGCAACGCGTCAAGCTCGCCAAGGAACTCTCGCGCCGCGCCACGGGCAACACGCTCTACATCCTCGACGAACCCACCACCGGGCTCCATTTCGAGGACGTGCGCAAGCTGCTCGAAGTCCTCCACGCGCTGGTCGAGCAAGGCAACACGGTCGTCGTGATCGAACACAATCTCGACGTCATCAAGACCGCCGACTGGGTCCTCGACCTGGGCCCCGAAGGCGGCGTCAAGGGCGGCGAGATCGTCGCCGAAGGCACGCCGGAGAAGGTGGCGAAGGCCAAGGGCAGCTTTACTGGGAAGTATCTGGCGCCATTGCTGGAGAAGCGGGTGCCCGAAAAGGTGCAAAAGGCTTCGGCGGGGTGAGTCCTTATCGCCCGGAATTCATCGCCGCTCTAGAGCTTTTCGCTATCGTCAGCGAGGTTGTGGAGCGGAGAGGGTTCTTGCGACCTGTCCTAGTGGGTGGCGCAGCAGTGGAACTCTACTCGGCCAGCGACATCGCGACGGGCGATTTTGATCTTGTCACCGCTAGGGTCAGGACCCATTGATGTGAGAGGCGCGATCTGATTCAGGCTCCGTGAGGAGAGCGTGGATGAG
>NZ_JACYUS010000006.1:0-133833 GCF_014841895.1 Sphingomonas sp. CFBP 13728
GATCATGGAACAACGCGACCACGAATAACGGCGCGAGGAAGACGAGGACGAACGCAAAATCGAACCGGCCCGGCAGAGCGAGTTCAGGATTGAAGACATCGCCGTCATAGATCTGCGCTTCCAGCCCCAACGCCCGGACTCGCAGGATGTAGGGCGAGACGTCGCGCATCCCGAGTGCGGCGAAGGCCAACGGGGACGGTGCGTCCCAGGTTGGGTGGAAGCTGTAATAGCCCGCACTGCCCGCGTCCTTGGTCCGATCGACATAGTCGGCAACGGCCGCGATATCTTCGGATTGCGCGGCCGGGATTGCGGCGATCGCGGTGCGCTGCCGGGAGATTTCCACCATGCCTGCGGTGACGGCAGCGGCGGTGAGTATCGCCAGCAGGATCAGTGCCACGACACTTAGTCGCGCACGGAGCAACAGGCGTAGTTCAGCCATCCATAAGGTCATTGACGGGCTCCCAGACGACGGGTCACCCGTGTGAGCAGCAGCGTGGCGACTGCCAGCCACAGTCCCAGAATAGTGATCCCGGGCAGCGCCGCGGCCGCAAGCGCCGAGGCGCTTGGCGCAACGAAGGCGAAATCAGGCATATGTTGCCAATTGTCCGCTGCGATCCGCTTGCGGCGATCGGCGCCCGCATCCTCCGCTATATCGTCGGCGTAGCTGACATTTCTCGCCTCCATCCGGTTGAGACGTTGCACGAGGGCGTAGCGATACGTCTCCGCCTGTTCGAGGAAACGGCGATGTCCGCCAAAGTCGGTGTCCGCCGCAGCCATCGACAGCGCGCGGATCGCGATCGTTGGGCTCAGCACACCGATCGCATCGACCAACCGGTTCTGAGCGGTCTGCGCTGCGAAGCTGGCACCTGCATAGCGATCGAACAGGCCGGACGTCAGCCGCTCCCCCTCCATTGCCAGCAGTCCCTTGTAGTTCACCGGCAGATCCTCGACCCGGGTTACGCCGTAGCGTTGCAGAACCGACTGCTTGAAGACCGCCAGATGCGGATCGTCGGGATTGTGACTGTCGCCCAGCTGGCGCAGGTCGCGCGCGATGGCGACATCGGTCTGAAGACGGTTCTGGAGCGGCACCGCGGCCCCCGCAATGTCGGGGGCGATGCGCGGCAGCAGCACGACCGCGACCGTCCATATTGCCAGCAGTGCAAGGAGGGCATCGCGCCCGCGCCGGGCAAAGCCCGACGCGAGCAGGATCAGGACGAGCCACAATGCAAGATACAGCGCATAGCCTAGCCCGATGGCTGCCATTGGCAACGCCAGCGTGCCGGGTTGCGCGACGATTGCGACAAAACCGACCATCGCCGGAAATCCGACGATCAAGGCCACGATCCCGAGCGCGGCAAGCTTGCCACGCACCAGCTGTCCGCGCGAGACACCCTGCAGCATCAGTAATCGCAGCGTCCCTCGCTCGGTCTCGCGCGCCAGTACGCCGAAGCCCAGGAAGATCAGCAGTAACGGCGCGACTACCTGGAGGACGAAGGCGGGGGTGAGTTGCCCAAAACGCACCAGCAGCGAGCTTTGCCGGACGTCGCCGAAATTGGCGCTGTTCTGGCGGTGGCCTTCGAGGAACATGCTGTTGCCCGTGAAGGCATCGACACCGGGATCGAACGCGGCCAACGCACCCAGCGGTCGATAGATGAAGGTGCCGTAATGGACCATGCGATGCGGGTGGCGATCGGGTTGAGCCTTGAACGCCGCAGCGGCCACCTGCTGATGCCGCGTGCGCAGCTCGGCGATGCCGCGTTGGTGCGACCATGAACTGAGCACCGCCGCCAGGGTCAGCACGACGAGCAGGACAAGCGCGATCACCGCGACGCGGTTGCGCGNGGACGAGCAGAACAAGCGCGATCACCGCGACGCGGTTGCGCGCCATCAACCGGAGTTCATCGCGCGCGATCAGGTGGGTCGCACTCACGCCGCACAAGTCCCTATGCTAACCTGGAACCGGGCGTGCAGGGCCCGAATGTCGAACCGTTCGGACCCGGTGGCCATGACATCCTCGACGATCCGGCCCTGTTCAAGGAAGGCGATCCGGTCGGCGACGTCGGCGGCAGATAAAAGGTCGTGCGTTACCATCAACACGGCTGTGCCACGGTCGCGCACTTTCAGGAGCAGCGCGTTGAAGTCGGCGGTTGCGCGCGGGTCGAGACCAGAGGTCGGCTCGTCAAGCAGCAGCACCGGCACTTCGCGCAGGAGCGCCACTGCAATCGCAACCTTCTGCCGCATCCCCTTGGAAAATCCGCCCAGCCGCTGGTCCCAAGCCCGGTCCTGCAATCCGGCAGCAGCCAGCGCAGCGGTGATCGTTCCCCGGTCCTGACGTTGATCGGCTAGTGCCAACAGGTAATCGGCATTCTCAACCGCGCTCAGATGCTCGTATAGCGCGACGTTCTCGGGGAGATAGGCAATGCGTCGGCGTGCCGCGTCAGCGTCAGCACCTGGATCGATGCCGCAGACCGCGATCTGCCCCGCATCCGCGCGCACAAAGCCAAGCAGGGCGGACAAGGTGGTCGACTTGCCCGCTCCGTTGCCGCCCAGCAACGCCGTGATGCTGCTGACAGGAACGGTAAGCGAAAGACCGTCGAGAACGCGATGGTTGCCGTAGGCAAGCGCCAGTTCGTGGATAGCGATAGGGTTACCGTTGTTACCGGGCATAGGCCTCAATCTGCAAGCGACATGATATAGCGTATCATACGGAATTGTTTCCGTGTTGCAATATTTCATGGTGAGAGAGGGAGGTGGCAGCGCGCGACATGTGGCTCATTGGCGGCCAAGCCCGGCGCATACGTTCTACTGTGAGCCGACAGCGGGCATTGTGACACCTATAGCGCTGAGCCGATATTTAGAGCTTTGCGAATGGCCGTTCATAAAAAGCCCGGCAGTCATCGCCGTCTCTTTGAAAGACGGCTTCGTCGCAATTCTCGCCATTCATGCAGCCCCGTCGGGGACGATAAGCCTACATGAACAAACGGCCGAAGTTGGGAAGGCCGAAGGTGGCAGCAAGTGTCTGCTTGTGGGTCGGAGCGGACCGGCCGCTTCCATTCCGGCCGCCCCGCTACTGTCGAAAACACATGTTTGTTGTCACTGACGGTCAGAAGCGACACCAAAGGCTCGTCGAATGACATTCCGGCTCACATCAAGGTGTCGGGAAACCCCTGGGGTACTATATGCCGTCGTCTCATGATGTCGTTGTTCGCCACTAGATGCACGTCTGCCTTGATTGGTTTAATCACTGAACATGGCAAGCCGACATTCTCGCACAGTCTGGATTGCGGTTCAGGAATAGAGTTTGTCACAACCGGCATCCCATATTGCCAACCGATTTAGATCCTCGCTTATCGAAATGCGAGTTTGAACCCTCCGCCCGCTATGTAGGAGGTAGCGCCCACGGCCTGCGGATCGCTGAGATGCGCGCGACCGAACAGGTTCAGAGACGCACTGCTTCCGACATCACGTCCGTATAGCATCTCGGCCACGTACTCGCGGTTCTGCGTAGCAAGCGAGAAGCTTTGCGTAACAGGCCCCAGTTCACCAGTTTGGCGGTCGATAACCCGGACCTGGGTTAGATCGATGCTACCACTTTCAACGTGCATCGGCTGTGAAACGGTGAACCGGATACGATCGTGACGACTTGTGAATTTGTCCTTCGTCAACGCCAGTTGGAACGAAGAGGAAACAAGACCGCTGTCGCCCACGGCGATGGACTGCTGCCGGGTCGAGCCTTGCCGTGTACGACCGACCGTGCCTGACGCAGCCAGCGATAGGGTAGGCGTCAGCATCGCCTCCGACGCGATCGTTACGCCATCGGTGATCGACCCGTGTGCAAGATCCGATGGATCAGTCGATTGTACGCCGAGCAGAGCGCTGTTCTCATGCAAGCCTGTATAGGTGAGGCTAAAGCGTACCGCGTCGCTCGCGGCATAGGCCAGCGCGACCTGTGTCGCCTGTGCTCGGTAAGCGCCGACACCGTTCAGCGCTATGCGATCTGCTATGCCGAACTGGCGCGTGTCGCGCCGTAGATCACGCTGCGACATACCGGTGGACACCGTGAGGTTTTCCGCGATCCTTGCGGTAAACTGACCGTATCCACCACCGGATGCGAAGCCAAGCAGCGGGTTCGCGCCGCCCTGCATCGGGTCATAGTCGGACGCTAACCCGAAACTGGTCGATCCGCCCAGCATCACGGCGCCATCGCCCTCGCCACCCATCATCGAGAAGGCGCCATCGGGCGATCCGATGCGCAACGCCGACTGATAGGGCACACTGGACTGCACGAAGCCGGCAAGTCGCGTCCGGGGCGAAACCGCCATCGACATATCGAGGCCGAACGAGTTGCGAACCGGTGCGGAGAACGAGGCGATATTGCTGAACGCCATGCTGCTTTTGGTCGGATTTGTTTTCATCCAGTCCAGCATTCGACTGTATAGGTATGATTGGAATTGCTCGTAGGTGCCGCCCGACGATAGGACTGTCTGCCCAACAAGTTTTGAGGAAAGTGGGATCGCGAAGTCGCGGAACGTCGCGCCGATGTCCTCGTAGGCGTAGAAATACATCCCCTTCGCCTCCCACTTCACCTGCTCGCCCGACGAACGGATTTTCGTCGCCTGCTCAGCCTTGATCTTTCCCTTGTCGTCGTAGGAGTACCACCGCAGATTGTTGAAATTGAGCGGCGACAGCGCCGCGGCGACATCGAGTTCGCCGATCCCGTATACAGGGTCGACGCCCGGTGCTCCAAGATCGCGTGCTGACTTCAGAATGATGTCGACGCTCTCCTTGGGAAAGTTCGACAGCCAAGGCCAACGGTCATGCAGGAGTGCGACAGTACCCGATACGAGTGGCGCGGCAAACGACGTTCCCGACATGCGGGTGACGCCGCCCTGTCCGTCGGAAACGAGGATGAACTCGCCAGGCGCGACGATGAAGCGGTTCATCAGCTCGCTTCCGGCTACGCATTTTCCCGCAGTAAGTAGGCACGCCGTACCTGGGCGATTCGAGAAATTAGAGATCGTGCCGGTCGGGTCAACGGAGCCCACGACAATGAGATTGGGATTGGTGGCAAAGTTCCAGTCGATGTTCTGGGTCTGCGTGCTGCCGTCGTTGCCGGCTGCCGCGACGAATACGGCCCCCTTTGTCGCAGCGGCGACCGCGGGGTCCGAGAATACGCCGTTCCACCCTTGGTTTAGCGTCCAGCCGGGAACTCCCAGCGACATGTTGATGATGCTCGCGTTGTTCTGGGCGAGCATCAGTACGCCGGCCTTGATGTCGGCCCACCCTGCGGTGCCGGTCTCATCGAACGGGTTATAGGCCACCACCGACGCCATCGGCGCGATGCCCATAACGCCCTTGCCATCATGCGCCGCTATCATGAGGCTCGCGACTGCGGCGCCATGACCGTTACTGAACTGCGAGATGCCGTCGTACTTGGTCACGTTCCTGGTGCCGTCGCCGGTGACGGTGAAATCGAGAAGTCCAATGACGCTGCGCTTGCCCTCGCCGATTGTTGCGCTGATCGCCGGCGACCAGTTGATCTCCTTCATCCAGTGATCGACATGGTCGGTCCCGGCATAATTCATCAGGCCGTCATACCAGTCGATCAGGAACTGATCGCGCTGTACGGCCGACAGACTGGCCAGCGTGGACGGGTCGGACAGGTTAACGCCGTACCGTGCGAGTAGCGGGTTCACGAACGCCGACGAGAAACTCTGCCCCGTCTGGGCCTGTACCGACGCGCCCCAGGTCGACTGCGATTGGGCAACGACCGTGGTCAGTTGCGTCGCAAGCGCGGCATAGGCCGCGGTATTGTCGGAGTAAGTACCGAGCGGGCTCCAGAACGTGCGAATGTTGCCCATCAACGGACCAACATCGCCCCAGAAGGTGCGGATGTTGCCCATCATCGGCGTCACAGCCGACCCGCCGATGCCGCCATTGTACGTCTGAAGGCCACCCCAGAAGGCGTTCAAGTCGCCCTCATAAGGATTCACGTCACCCCAGAACGTGCGGATATTCCCGAAGAAAGGCGACGCATCGCCCCAAAAGGTACGGATGTTGCCCATGAACGTCCGGATGTTCCCCATATTGGGTTCGATCGTGCCACTGAGAGCGCGGATAGGACCGGCAGCAGGAGCCGGCGCATTTACAGGGGCGGGGCTTGTCGGCGTAGGGGAGGGAATGGTCGGCGCTAGGGCAGGGCTAGGCGTAGGCGTGACGACAGGTAAGGTTTGGGAATATGCTGGAATGGCCGCGAAGAATACCGCCGCGATTGCCGTGCTCGCCCGCAGCCCGCGGGTTATTACCTTACGTGTCATGCCGTATCCCTCTGTGTCGACAGTTGCCCCCGTCGACACATTTGTTTGGCAGCCGTTTCGGTAAAAACCCCCTCAAACAGATTACTTAAATCTGCATTAACGACGAATAATTCGACTTTCGGTTTTAATAAGAACCACTTGAGGGCATTCCGAACTGGAACGGGGCGCAATGCTTGAGCCCGCTGACTGCCTCCTCCAGAAAAAGTACGAGCGCTTCGATGTCGATCGGGCGGGAGATCAGGTAGCCCTGGATCAGGTCGCATCCCATCACCCGCAGCAACGCGAGCGCCATCGCATCGTCAACGCCCTCGGCCGTCACTTCCATGTTCAGCGCGTGCGCCAAGTCGATGGAGGAGCGGACGAGAAGCGGATCCTGATGGCTCTGGGTAAGGCCGGAGATAAACATGCGGTCGATCTTCAGTTCGTTCGCTGGCAGTTGCTTCAGATACGCCAGCGAGGAGAGACCGGAGCCGTAATCGTCGATCGCGATCTTTATTCCGGCAGCGGCAAAAGCATTCAGATTCGCGAGCGCGCCGTCCGGGTCCTTAATGACTGCGGTCTCGGTGATCTCAAAACCGATCTTGCCTCGCGCTCGAGACGCCAGTTTCAGGGCCAGTGCCGCAAACCCAGGGTCGGGCAGAAGCACTCCGGATACGTTGACGTAGATCGTCAAGTCATGGCCGGCCTTTGCGAGCCTCAATTGATCCTCGACCGCACGCTCGAGTACCCATTCGGACAAATCAAAAATAATGCCGGTAGATTCCGCGAGTTCAATCAGGCGGTCAGTAGCAATCTGACCACGCTCAGGATGCCACCAGCGAAGCAAAGCCTCGGCGGAATCGATCCTGTTCGTCTTCGACCGCAGCTTGGGCTGGTAATGAAGCCGCAGCTCGCCTGTGCGGATTGCCCGCGGTAAGTCGCGCATCAGGGCAAGGTCATCGAAGCTCTGGTCCACGGTAAGCGAGATGTCTGCGTACCGGACGCGCTGATGCTGACTTTGCGCCTCGGCGAGCGCTGCGGCCGCATGATCGATGAGCTCTTCGAGCACTGTAGACGTCCCAGCGTCGGCGAAGCCGATGGCGATCGGAAGATCGATCGTGAAGCCATCGATCGTCATGCGCTCCTCCAGCCTATCGCTGAGCAGCTCCAGGCACCCTTTTGCGGATTCAGGATCGCTTGCGGCAAACGCAAACTCGATTGTGGTCCTGCCGGTCCGACCGACTTGGCAGGCATTGAGGGCATCGATAATTCGGCGACCGACTTGATGCAGTATCTGGTTGGAAAGGTCCAAGCCGATCGAACGACGCAACGTCGTAAAGCGCGCAATCTCTGCGATGCCGACAAACTGCATCGTGCCTGCGGGCGTTCCGACCAGCCTCCAGTGATCCCTCAGTGTATCGAACGTCCCGCGTATAGGCCGATCGCGCTCAAAGACTGTCCGCACCGATGCATCTTCGGCGTCCGCCAGTTCGCCCGGCGTCGAAGGCGCGTTCGAAGGTACATGCTGTGCGGATAACGATGTCATCCGGTGTGGGTAAGGCGAGACGGATAATTGTTGGTAAAGGCTTGCGAATATCGTGATTGCCGACGACGCGTTGAAAACCGCCCGTTTTAACATGGCGTTAGGTGATCGCTCCTAGGAGCAAGGTCCAGCGAGGAAGGGCAGGTCGGACGTGATCGCGAGTAAAAACGACACAGGAGAAGAGCTGCTTCACGTACAGATCCTGACAGGTTTTGCGACAGTCGCCCTCTCCGGGTTCGCAGTAAGATTCGAGTGGTGCAGCAAGCTTTGCACGCTGTTGATGCCGTATCGATCTTTCAAGGCCAGTGAGTTTGTACTCGTTGCGGTGATCGTCGGTTTAGGCGCGGTCGGCATATCCACGATCCGCCAACGGCATCTCCTGGGGCTGTTGTCAGAAAAGGACGCTGAGCAACGCGCGGCATATGCCCTTGCAAGAACCGATTTTCTGACTGGTATACCGAACAGGTTGTCTCTGTCCGAGTACATCGCCGACCTTGACCAGACAGTCATTGGCGGTTTCGCCGCTCTCGTTCTCGACTTAGATGATTTCAAGGCGATCAACGATACTTTGGGCCATGCGGTCGGGGACGAAGTCCTGAAGTGCGTTGCGGGCAGGCTTCTGGCCCTGCGAGATCGGTATAGCGGCATTACCATATTCAGGCTCGGGGGCGATGAGTTCCTGATAGTGGTTCAGGAGCCGGGCATTAATATAGAACTGCTGGAAAGCATTATCCGGGAAAGCATATCAGCGCCTATGGTAATAACAGGCGGCTCGACTACGGTAACCGGCTCGGTCGGCGCCGCGCCCGCCGATATCGGCAATACGCATTTCGCCAACATCATGGCCGCTGCAGATCTTGCCATGCTCCATGACAAGCGGACGGCGAAAGCCGGCCGAAGTCCGGCCCCATAGCCCCGCCTGCTACTCCGCGAGTTTGTAGCTAGGCGCAGTCTTTAAGACACTTCGGGCGACCAAAATCTTGTTCAGTGATCGACCGGTCCGATTTTCGAAGCCTCACGTCGCTGCATCTCACCCCGCGTTGCCAACACTGCGGCCCTGTTCAGATGGTCCCGTTGATCGGACGGCGAAAGCGCCCTGTATGCCTCTGCCAGCGCCGCAAGGATCAAGCCTTCGTAATCGATCGGCGTTGTTGTCTTTGCCAAGTTAGCTCCGTGCGCACATGATGGTCGTTATTTCGCGAACGGATAGGTACGACCGCGACCCGTGATGGATGCGGCATTATTCGTCGGCAAGGTCGGACGTTTCAACTTTCAGGCAAACGGAATGCCCCTGTCTTGCTGGTCGTGCCGATAGCAATGAGCCAACCTGGTCGCGCAGATCGACGGCCATCGGGTGTGTGGCCAAATGTCAGCAATAGAACGGAACCGGTGAAGGGCTCGTGCGGCCGTACTAGTCCAGCATGATTTCCGAAGCGCTCCCCTTAGCCACCATCCGTCCAATCGCGTTGAGCAGCTTGCCCATGGCGACGGGTTTCTGGATGACGTCGTCCGCACCCTGTGCAAGGCAGCGCTCATGAAGGTCGACTGCCATGTCAGCGGTCACGACGATGATCGGCAGCATTCCCTTCGCATCGGTACGCGCGCGGAGATGCTTGATTGCAGTAAGCCCGTCCATGCCAGGCATCCGCAGATCCATGAGAATGATGCTGAAATCGCAGTCATTGATCATCTGGAGTCCGGTCTCGGCATCGGCCGCCTCGGACATGTTAGCGCCTACGACGCGCAGCATGTCCTTCACGACCCGCCGGTTCATCGCATCATCTTCAACGAATAGCACTTCCATGGCCGTCCCTTCGTCCGCCTGACTATGCCGCGGAGGTAAACAGTTGATTAGCAGGAACATCTTCCGGCGCCCTGTCGGCGTAGAAGGCTGTCAGCGCGGTGATCAGTCGCTGTCCGCTCACCGGTTTCAGAATCATCTGGCTGGCACCTGCCACCGCGACCTCGTCGAGCGGCAGCACGTCGGTCGACGCGAACAATATCGTCGTTGCAACGCCGTGCGCGCCCGCGTGCCCGACCAGGGTTCGCAGCGACGGCAGCGCCTCCATACCCTCAAGACAGATCGACTTGCCTTCGATCAGCAGATGGTCGCATTCGCCGCGCGCAATCGCGTCCAAAGCCTCTTCCGCCGTAGCGGCACACGCGAAGCTCTTCACCTCGGTCTCGATCAGGCCACGCAGCATGCCCTGGGCGATGCCGTTCGATTCTAGCAGCAGCAATCGCGCGTCGGCGAGACGTCGGGGTGCGACCGCGATGTCGTTGGCGCCGCTGCTGGCCGCTAACGGCAGGACGAGCGGTATCCGCAGCGTGAAGGTCGAACCGCAATCGACCACGCTGTCGACCATGACATCGCCGCCCAGGGCGCGGGCAAGATTGCGGCAGATCGCCAGGCCCAGTCCGGTGCCAGCAAATTGCCTTGTGGTGCCCCCATCGACCTGATGGAAGGGCTCGAATATCGCATCGAACTGGTCGGTCGGGATCCCGATGCCGGTATCGGTCACCGCGATGACGAGCGTCTCGTCGTCGACGTGCGTGGCGAGCGTCACCGAACCCTCGGGCGTGAACTTGATCGCGTTGGACAGGAGGTTGAAGACGATCTGACGGATACGCGCGCCATCGGAAACGATCTCCCGCGGCGCATTGCCGATATCAAGTGACAAGGCGAGCCCCTTGCCCGTCGCCTGTCCCGACCACAACCGCGTGGATTCCTCCAGTATCCGGCGCAGATCCGTTGCCTCCGCCACCACCAGTGTCGTCCCCGTCTCCATCTTGGCGACATCTAGGATGTCGTCGACCAGCGCCCGCATCGTCTCGCCCGCACCGTGCACCACTTCTACCTGCTCGCGCACGTCCGCAGCGATCCGCCGGTTCGTCAGCAGAATCTGGGTCATGCCGAGAATGCCATTCAGAGGCGTCCGGATCTCGTGGCTCGTCATCGCAAGGAAATCGGTCTTTGCCTTCAGCGCCTTTTCCAGGCGTGTGTTGACCGTCGTCAGCACGTCGTTCGCGTCCCGCACCTGGTTTCGGCTTCGCCGGATCGACACGTACCCGAATGCCATGAGGCCGAAGACGACGGCACCAGCGACCAACAGCCCGCCGAGCACAATCTGCCTGAACTGGGACTTCTGTCGTTCGATCGCGATGTCGCGCTCGAGTTGACCTTGCTTCAGCTGAGATATTTTCAGGTTCTGATTGGAGAAGTCAAACCGTGCGCTCATGAGCTGTGAGCTTGCCGAGGCAGTAAGGTTGCGGGCCTCGCCATCCAGTCGCTGGAAGGCCTTCAGATGCGCCAACGCCAGATCGCGGCGTCCCAGCTTCTCAAAAACCTTTGCGGCCAGTTCGTGGAATTGCCGGAACGGCAGCTCGGTCTTGGTCAGATCCGTCCCCGCGAAGGTGGACCGGAGCAAGATCGCCGCCCGCGGGTAATCCCTCTGCGCGGCAGCGACCTCGGCGGCAATGCCGAACACGAAGGGACGCTGACTCGCGGCTTCACCGCTCGCAGACAGGGCGAGGGCGCGACGCACCGTCTGCTCAGCCGCAACCTCCCTGCCGTTATCCACCTGTGCTTCCGCGATATTGCCCAACACGACGACGGTCTGCAACCGACTGCCCAACGCCTGGGCGGCGCTCAACGCAAGACGGTATTCCCGCTCGGCCTCCGCGTATCGGCCGAGCTTACGAAGAACCTGGCCCTGATTGTTATGCGCGCCGAGATTGAGGCCCGGTTCCCCGCCATAGATCTCCGACGACTGCCGGTAATATTGCAGAGCCTTCGCGTAGTCGCCGGCGTCCCAGTATATCTGGCCCATGTCCTGCAACACCAGCGACTGGCTACGAGGTACGCCGGCAACGCCGAAAATCCTGAAGGCGCGCTGATAGTCGGAAAGAGCCTCCGTCACATTGCCTTGCGTAGCGAAGATCCCCCCCCGCGACCGAAACAAGTCCCCCTGCAGTTTCGAATTCGGTGCAACGCGACTTATCGTCATGAGGGCAGCGTCGACCGTCGCCTTTGCTTCCTTTGCGCGATTGACCATGATCAGAGACTCGGCGCGCAACCACGCAGCGGTACCTGTCGCAATCATCGCCTCGTGCGAAGGAGGCAACGAAGCGGCGAGCTTCACCGCAGCATCGCTTTTGCTCAGTGCATGCTCGGGGTCGCTCATCATCGCAGTTTTGGCATCGGCGATTGCAACGTCGAATGCCCGGTATTGCCCCTGTCGCGGCACCGCGGCCACTGGCGATTGAGCGCCAGCGATGGAGGAAAGTCCTAGTGCGGCGACGATGATCGGACGGCGAAGGCAGCGCATGGTAACCCCTTGTTCGGTATTGGATATCCGATGCGGGTTAAGAGATTAGAACCACATTCAATTATTTGTCGCCGGCATTAGTGACCAGTCCCAGGCCAGTGCGCTTAACCTTATAGCGTTCCTGATTGGGAACCCGTGGAGGGAAAGCGCACCCGGAAGGCCTTCTGAGGCTAAGCCGAGCTATCGCTTTCTCTGTTCCCGATTGGCTTCCCGGAATCTTCAATGAAGATCCTTTTTAAGAAACGCGGCAGCGTCGGGCGACGTCCGCTAACGCCATCTGCCTTCCCAATAGCGGACGGGCCGCCTTTCTTCCTCATCACGACATTCGCGAGCGGATAGCCGGGCTTGAGATTGGTTATTCGCAAAGATGAACAAGCGTCCGAAGTTGGGAAGCGAGGAAAGGGGCGTGGACGTCCGAATGTGGGTCCGTGCGGCCCTCCCAAAATCCCCCGCTGTCTGGGAACGCTGAACATTCCCATAACTCCGTCTTCTTTCCGTAATTTCGGGAAAGAGCAATTGGGAACGGATTTTGGGAAACAGGCCTTAAGGCCTCCCTAGGTATGATTGCCGCGGACGCATTCGCAATACGGGTTCCTTTTCGAGAAGCTTAGGTAAGCCGCTTGTGAACGTCGAAGATCAAGCAGCCGAGGACAGCTTCATCAAGACGAGGCCACTGACGATAAGTAAGGCAGCTAGGAGGCGCATCGCGGTCATTGCCTCGCCGAAAACCATAATGCCGACAACAAACGCGCCAACCGCGCCGATGCCGGTCCAAATTGTGTAAGCCGTTCCTAACGGTAGAACTCGCATTGCCGACGCGAGCAGGCCGAAGCTGACCAACATGCCTACGCCGGTAACGACGCTTGGCCAGAGCCGGGTAAAACCATAAGATTGCTTCATGGCCGACGCCCAGACAATCTCGAACAAACCAGCAAAAACAAGTGCGATCCACGCCATAGCAGCCTCCATAAAAGCTGCCGGGCCGTCCCGGACTTCTAACCCAAGTTTCTGGGGCGGGAACGTTGTCACCGCACATCTAAATAATTGCAGATCAACGATATTTCAACAGCAGCTAGCAGGCACAGCTTAAGAGGAGCCATTATCAAGCTCATCATTCGACAGGGATAGCGCCGAGCGCTTTCACCTGCCGGATCACCACGAGGGTTTTGAAACTACGCACGCGCTCATTCGCTGAAAACAGGCGCTGCGCCAGTTCGTCGTAACTCTCCATATCGCGAGCGACGATCCGGACTGCCAGGTCATGGTCGCCAGTCACGTTCCAAGCTTCGACTACTTCCGGCTCCCGGTCCAGTAAGTGCATCATTTCGCCAATCGTGCTCGGGCCTTCACGTTCGAGCGTGACCATTACGATCATAGACAGCGGCCAGCCAAGCGTTCGCGGCCGGACGATCGCTACCTCGCGCTCAATCACGCCCGTCTCGCGTAGGCGACGGAGGCGGCGGTAACAGGCCGGCGTTGATAGCCCTATTGCCTCAGCAATCTCCGCCACTGGCTGCTGCGCGTTGATTTGTACGAGTTTCAGGAGCTTGAGATCAAAGCTGTCGAGTGAAACCGGTTTTTCCATCCCATGCAGCTTAGTCGATAATCTTTATCGTAAGCGAGCCCATTTTGATCACCTTCGTTGGCGGTTCCACTTAAACTCATGGGTTCCTGCTTCTTCGTGAGATCTGCATGACCACATCCTCCATCGCGCGGCCAATTGGTCCGCGCGCTGATTTCGGCGCTATCGCCGCGCTGTTCTGTTCGCTTCTGTCGATCAGCGTCGGCGCGTCGTTCGCTAAGTGGCTTTTCCCTGCCATCGGACCGGAGGGTGCGACCGCCATGCGCCTGATCGTTAGCGCCGGCGTGCTGACGGTTGTATTTCGGCCTTGGCGCGTCCTTAGCGTGTCGGATTGGCGTTCTCTCATACCTTACGGGGTCGCGTTGGGAGTCATGAACCTTGTCTTTTACAAGGCGATCACGTTCATTCCGTTGGGTATCGGGATCGCGATCGAGTTCACCGGACCGCTAGCGGTCGCGCTGCTGACCTCGCGGCGCAAGACGGACTTCTTGTGGATCGCGCTTGCTGTTGCAGGCCTTGCCCTGCTGTTGCCCATATGGGGAGGTGCCGCTCACCTCGATTGGCGCGGCGTTGCCTTGGCAGGCGCCGCAGGAGTCTGCTGGGCGGTTTACCTCGTTAAAGGGAAGAAGGCAGGCGAAGATCATGGGATTGCCGCTGTCGCAGGCGGCATGGTGATAGCCGCTTTGGTCACTGCACCGGTCGGTATTCTTCATGCCGGAACCGCCATGCTCCAGCCCGAAGTGCTGGCGCTCGGATTGGTCGTTGGCATCGTATCGAGTGCGCTCCCCTACACTCTGGAGATGATCGCTCTGCCGCGCCTGCCGACTAATACTTTCAGCACACTCTTGAGCGCGGAACCGGCGGTGGGTGCGCTTGTCGGCCTCGTAGTGCTCGGCGAAACGCTAGCGATCTCACAATGGCTCGCGATCGGGTTGATCGTTTGCTCCTCGATTGGCGCTGCCACGACGGCGAAGAAGTAGGAACTGAGACATGCAGGATATCCCGACCATCGATCCCGTCGTCATTCGCTTGGCATCAGATTTTCGTGCGCTTCATCTGTTTGTCAGCACGCCAGACGCGCCGGCTATCGCTAATCCTTCGTCTGCGCTGGTCGAAGCCTGCCAATTTGTACGCGATGGTGGTCCACCATGGGCGGACGCACACTTAGCCGCTTGGGCGGACACCTATGCCCAGTTTGGCGCGAAGCCGAACCGAACGCCTTGTTCAGCGCAGGCGCTCCGTAAGCGCGTGCTGAAGGGTGGCGTGCTCCCGTCGATCAACCCGGTGGTGGACCTGTATAACGCAATCAGCCTGCGCTACGCTGTTCCGGTCGGAGGTGAAAATTTGGGGGCCTATGTGGGCGTCCCACGGCTCACGATCGCGGACGGCTCAGAAGCCTTTGACACCATGTCCAACGGCGAGCCTGCGATCGAGCACCCGTTGCCCGGCGAAGTTGTCTGGCGCGATGACGTGGGTGTGACCTGCCGACGCTGGAACTGGCGGCAGGGGACGCGCACTCGGCTGAACGGCAACGAGCGATCCATGTGGTTCGTTTTGGAAGCCCTTGCTGGAATGCCGAACGAAGCCTTGCAAGAGGCCGGGCACGCACTGTCGAGCGGCCTGACAAGCATCTTACCGTCTGCGTCCGTCACGACGATAAAGTCGGCCTGATTGATCCAACAGCCGACACCCTGAGGAAAGGCCTTCACGAGTTCTCGAAAAACCATCGATTCCGAGAACGCTCACCCCTTCTCGCCTGCCGTTCCCAATCGAGAAAGGGGATCGGCTAAAGGCCCACCAACGTCGTCTCCGCTTAGCCGCTCAAGCTGCGGTACTGCTACGTCCATCAATACGGCGCTGTCGACGTTCGAAGGATACGACGATGCCAGCGAGTAGCAGGACGCATACTAAGGCAGTGGCAAAGGTGTTGAGGCCAAATCCACCCTTGGCTGCCTCCTTCGTGAGCAAATTCCCGAAGTCGGCGCCGAACGGCCTTGTGAAAACGAATGCTGCCCAAAATATCAGTGCCGCGTTGACCCGAGCAACATAGTGCAGAAGCAACACTACACCTATCACCACCATGCAGACCAAAGACCCCGTGGTGTATGTGAGGCCGAAAACATAAACCAGTCCATCGCCGAACGCAGTGCCAAGGCTGTTCGAGAACAGAACGGCCACCCAGAAGAATAATTCGCTCTCACGGTCCACCACCGCGCTCACGTCACAAGTGCCCCGCCTCAGATACCAAACGCCCAAGGTCAGCAACATGCCACCGAAAAGGATGGCCGACGTTGCGTTATAGCCAAGGCTGAGTGTGTGCGTCGACAGGTCGGCTATTTCAGTTCCGGCCGTCGTCGTACCTACGATTGTCGCCCAGAAGAGAAGATGGCGATAGTGATCGGCACGAACCTGTGCGACGAGGAAGGCCGCCAGCATGGCCAGTGTAATGGCAAGCCCGGCGACGTAGCCCAGGTTCAGCGTCTGGGCGATGGCGTCGCCAGCAACCTCGCCCAATGTGGTTGCGACGACCTTGGCCAGCCAAAAGCCCAAAGTGATTTCAGCAACTTTACGGGCAGGATGATTCCTCGTCACGTTGACCCTCACTATACGCATCCCCCCAGAGCGGGCGATCATCAGGTCGGAGCATAAAATTCAAATCGAAACTGGTGGGACACCGGCTACATTGGGACTTTGTATAGTCGGCTCCAGCAGCGCCCATCGTTTCGTGACTAAGCCGTCACGATGCGCCAAACCTTCCTTCTGATCCTGACCCTGCTCGCCGGTTGCGGCGAGAAGACCGCGAAGTCGCCTGCACCGCCCGCCCATGCCGAGACGATCGCTCACGAGAGCGAACTGCTGAAGCTGACCCTGACGCCTCAGGCGCAGCAGCGGTTGGGCATCGTGCTGGCGCGGGTGGGCGGCGGATCGGCGACTGCAAAACGCGAGGTGGCCGGCGAGATCGTCGTGCCGCCACTCACCGCCAACGGAGTGCCCGTCAACTCGACGTCCAATCTTCAGCAGATCGGAAGCCAGCAGGCCGCAGCCGATGCCGAACTGGCGCGTGCCACCGCGCAAACACGACTTGCGCAGATCGCGCTCGACCGCACGGAAAGCCTCGTTCGCGAGGAAGCGGGCAGCGTGCGCGCCCGCGACGAGGCCGCGGCGGCGCTGGCGTCGGCGCAGGCCGCACTCGGGGCCGCACGGCAGCAGCGCCGACTGCTCGGACCGGCGGTCGCATCGCTCGGTTCGCAACCCGTGTTGTGGGTGCGCGCGTCCGTGTTCGGTAGTGACATGGGAGAGGTCCGCCGCGAAGTTGGTGCTACGGTCCGCACGCTCGGTGAAGGCGGCGCGCCGCGCATCGCACGTCCGGTGCAGGCTCCGCCTTCGGCCAACACTGTCGCGGGCACGGTCGATCTCTATTACGCGCTCGACAATCGCGACCGCGCTTTCCGGGTCGGCCAGCGGGTAGCGGTGGACCTGCCGCTCGCTGGGCAGACCGAAGGGTTGTCGGTGCCATCGACCGCGATCCTGCGCGACATTCATGGTGGCGCGTGGGTCTATCAGAAGACCGCGCCGAACACCTTCGTGCGCCAGCGCGTCGAAGTAGCGTCGGAGACCGGCGGACGGGCACTGCTCGCGCGTGGCCTGGCCGCCGGGGCGCAGGTGGTAACTGATGGCGCGGCCGAACTGTTCGGCACCGAGTTCGGGGCGGCGCACTGATGCTCGGCCGGCTTGTTCATTTCGCGCTGGCGCAGCGCGTCCTCGTCCTTGCGCTTGCCGCGTTGCTGGTCGTGCTCGGCGTCCGCGCTGGCCGCGACGTGCCGCTCGACGTATTCCCCGAGTTCGCGCCACCCATGGTCGAAATCCAGACCGAGGCACCGGGGTTGTCGACCGAGGAAGTCGAGAGCCTGGTCACGGCGCCAATCGAAACCGCGGTCAACGGCGTCCCCGGCTTGATGACGTTGCGCTCCAAATCGGTGCTGGGCCTGTCGTCGGTGCAGATCCTGTTCGAGCGCGGCTCCGACGTGATCCGCGCTCGACAGATGGTCGGCGAGCGGATCGCGCAGGTGCAGCCGCGGCTGCCGCTCGCGGCGCGACAACCTGTGTTGATGCCTCCGCTGTCCTCGACCAGTCGCGCGATGAAGGTCGGCCTTTCCTCAGGCAGGCTCGACCAGATGCAACTGTCCGAGCTGGTGCGCTGGACGATCCGGCCGCGCCTGATGGCGGTTCCCGGTGTCGCCAACGTCGCGGTCTGGGGCCAGCGCGACCGGCAGTTGCAGGTGCTGGTCGATCCCGAGCGCCTGCGCGCGGCCGGCGTGACGCTGGCGGAGGTACGCGCCGCGGCCGGCGACGCGGTGCTGGTCGGGGGCGGCGGGTTCGTCGACACGGCCAACCAACGCCTCGCCGTCCAGCAGACCGGCACCGTCCAGACTGCGGCCGACCTCGCGCAGGCGATCGTCAAGCAGGCGGGCGAAGCGCCGGTGCGGATCGGCGACGTCGCGCGCCTGGTCGACGGCTTCAACGCGCCGATCGGCAATGCGATCATCGATGACGGTCCCGGCATCATGCTGATCGTCGAGAAGCAGCCCACCGCCAACACGCTGGAGCTGACCCGCGCGGTCGAAGCCGCGTTTGCCGAGCTGAAGCCCGGTCTGAAGGACGTGAAGGTCGATACGAGGATCTTCCGGCCGGCCACGTTTATCGAACGCTCGATCGACAATCTCACCCGCGCGCTGATGATCGGCTGCGCGCTGGTGGCGGCGGTGCTGTTCCTGTTCACGCGCGACTGGCGGCAGGCGACGATAAGCCTAGTCGCGATACCGCTGTCGTTGCTCGGCGCGGGCCTGATACTGTTGTGGTCGGGCGCGACGACCAACGTGATGATTATCGCCGGCCTCGTCATCGCGCTCGGTGAGGTGGTCGACGATGCGATCATAGACGTGGAGAACATCGCACGCCGGTTGCGCCTGAACCGTGAGTCGGTCGACCCAAAGCCAGCCTTCGAGGTGGTCCTCGCCGCGTCGCTGGAGGTGCGCTCGGCGGTCGTTTTCGCCTCGCTGATCGTGATGCTGGTGTTCGTGCCGATCTTCTTCCTCGGCGGGGTGGCGGGCACCTTCTTTCAGCCCCTCGCCATCGCCTATGTGCTGGCAATCGGCATGTCGCTGCTGGTCGCGCTGACCGTGACCCCGGCGATGTGCCTACTGCTCCTGCCGAACGCACCGCTGACAGAGGAGCGAGACACCCGCATCGTCGCCGCGCTGAAGCGCCGCTATGTCGGCTTCCTGCCGCGCGTCGTCGGACGTCCGGCGCTGGCGGTCGGGGTAGTGGCGGGCGGGCTGCTGCTGGCAGGCGTCGGCTATGCGACCTTCAAGGACCAGTTCCTCCCCGACTTCCGCGAAACCGACTTTCTGATGCACTTCGTCGAAAAGCCGGGCACGTCGATCGAGGCGATGGACCGGATCACGATCCGCGCATCGAAGGAGTTACGCAGCATCCCCGGCGTCCGCAATTTCGGCGCGCATATCGGCCGCGCCGAACAGGCCGACGAGGTGGTCGGCCCCAACTTCACCGAACTGTGGATCAGCCTCGACGAGAATGCCGACTACGATGCGTCGGTGAAGCGGATCAAGGAGGTAGTGGAGGGCTATCCCGGCCTCTACCGCGACGTGCTGACCTATCTGCGCGAGCGGATCAAGGAGGTGCTGACGGGTGCTGGCGCGACTATTGTCGTACGCATCTACGGCCCCGATCAGGCAGAATTGCGCGCGGCTGGCGCGCGTGTCCGCGATGCGATCGGCGGTATTCAGGGCGTTTCCGACCTAAAGCTGGAGAGCCAGGTGCTGGTCCCGCAAATCCGCATCCGTCCGCGCGCCGGCGAACTGGCGCGGCTCGGCCTGACCGCGGGCGAGGTCCGCCGTCAGGCGCAGACGCTGGTCGCGCAGACCAAGGTCGGCGAGATCTACCGCGATCAACGCGCCTTCGACGTCGCGGTGTGGGGGGAGCCCGCAGTACGGGGCAGCGTCCATGCGCTCCGCGACCTGATGATCCAGGCCCCCGTCACCGGTGCGCCGGTTCGGCTCGGCGATGTTGCCGATATAGAGATCGCGCCTGCCCCCAACGAGGTGAAGCGTGAGAACGGGCAACGCCGGCTCGACGTAACGATGAATGTCGCGGGCGCGGACCTCGGCACCGTCGCGCAGGCTGTCGAGGCCGCAGTCGCGAAGGTGCCGTTCGCCACTGGCTATCACCCTCAGGTGCTGGGCGAATATGCCGCGCTGAAGGAATCGCGCAGCCGCCTGTGGAGCATCGGTGCGCTGTGCTTGGTCGGCATTCTGTTGCTGGTCTGGATGGAGTTCCGCTCGTCTCGCATCACCGCACTGGTCGCCATCAGCTTGCCGTTCGCGCTGGTCGGCGGGGTGGTCGCAGTCGCGCTGACCGGCGGGGTGCTGTCGCTTGGCTCCCTGGTCGGGTTCGTCACCGTCATCGGCATCGCCGCACGCAACGGCATCATGCTCCTGTCGCATTATCAGCATCTCGAACGGCATGAGGCGATGACGTTCGGTCGCGAGCTGGTGCTGCGTGGTGCGGAGGAGCGTCTGGTGCCAATCCTGATGACCGCCGCCTGCGCCGGGCTGGCGCTGGTGCCGCTGATCGTCGCGGGTAATGCGCCGGGGCATGAGATCGAGCATCCGATGGCGATCGTGATACTCGGGGGTCTGATTTCCTCGACTGCGCTCAACCTGCTGCTGCTGCCCGCGCTCTACGCCCGCTATGGCAAGGAACAGCCCGATCCGCCTGCCGCCCCACATAAGGAGGCGCTGGCATGATCCGTCGCTTGGCCCCCGCCGTTGCCCTGCTCGCCTCCGCCTGCATGAGTGTGCCTGCGCCATCGCCGACGATCGCGCCGCCCAGCGCGACGGGCGCTTTCGCCAGGCTTCCCGTCGCATTGATCGCGGCGGTGCCCGACGACTGGTGGCGGCTCTATGACGATCCGGTGCTTGACGGTTTGGTCCGGTCTACACTGACCGCCAACGCCGATCTGCGTGTCGCCTACGCCAATCTCGACGGGGCACGCGCGGTCTTGCGTCAGGCACGGGCCGCAAGATTGCCGCAGACGACGATCGAAAGCGCGCTGGGCGTCGACGATCCTGCCGGACAGCCAAGCGCGTCAGGGAACGTGCCGACGACGGATTACGATATCGCTGCGACGGCGAGCTGGGATCTCGACCTGTTCGGCCGGCTGCGATCGGCCGCGACCGCCGCGGGCGCGGATGCGGAGGCGCAGGCCGCCGTCGTCGATGGCTTGCGCGTCGCAGTCGTCGCCGACACCGTCCTCGCCTATGTCGACCTGTGCGGATCGACCCGCGCCATCGCAACCGCACGCGAGGTTGCCTCCGTACAGGATCGTTCGGTCGCGCTGGTCCGCGAACAGCTTCGAGCCGGCGACGTATCGCCTCTGGAGGTATCGCAAGTTGCGACGATCGCAGCCGCCACCCGCGCCGCCATCGCCCCGTTCGAGGCGCAGCGCGCCAACGCGCTGTACCGGCTCGCCACGCTACAAGGCCGTCCCCCTGCTGAGGCCCGCACTTATCGCTTCGCCTGCACCGCCGCACCGCGCCTGCGCGGGGCCGCGCCGGTCGGCGACGGCACCGCGCTGCTGCTGCGCCGTCCCGACGTGCGCGAGGCGGAACGCCGCCTTGCTGCCGCAGCCGCGCGGATCGGCGTGGCACGCGCGGACCTCTACCCCCGCGTCAATCTGGGCGGGGCGGTCGGGCTGCTATCCGGCGGTATCAGCGCGGCAGTGACGCCGCTTGTCAGTTGGGCCTTCCCCAACCAGGCACCGGTCCGCGCGAGGCTGGAACAGGCCCGCGCAACCGAGCGTGCGGCGCTGGCCGGGTGGGACGTGGCGGTCCTACGCGCGCTTCGCGAGGTTGAGACGACGCTGGCCGCTTATGATGCTGAGGCCCGCCGTAACCGCGATCTGGCGACCGCCTTGCGCGAGGCGCAGGCCTACGCGCGGCGGGCCGGTGCCCGGGTCCGCCTCGGCGACGCCCCCGGGCTGCTCCAGGTCGACGCCCAGCGGGCGTCGGCGTCGGCCACGCTGCAACAGGTCCAGTCCGATCTGGCGGTCGCTCAGGCAGAGGTCGCACTATTCCGCGCGCTGGGTGGCGGTTGGCGAACCGACGCCGCTACGCGATAGGTGGGGGATGCGGATATTGATCGTCGAGGATGATGCCGACACCCGCGCCTTCGTGGCGCAGGGGCTGGGGCAGGCGGGGCACCAGGTCGCGGTCAGCGCTGATGGCCGCGACGGGCTGTTCCAGGCGACCGGGGGTGGGTTCGACGCGATGGTGGTCGACCGGATGCTGCCCGGTCTCGACGGGCTGGCGCTGGTTAAGGCGTTACGTGCGGCCGGCGACGCGACCCCGGTTCTGATGCTGACGGCTGTCGGCGGGATCGCCGATCGCGTCGAGGGACTGGAGAGCGGCGCAGACGATTATCTGGTCAAACCGTTCGCTTTCTCCGAGCTGGCCGCCCGCCTCAACGCATTGACCCGTCGGCCTGCTGTGCGTGGCGATGACGCGCACATTCTTCGAGTCGGTGAAATCGTCCTCGATCTGCATCGCCGCACCGTCGAGCGGCGTGGTCGACGCATCACGCTTCAGCCGCGCGAGTTCGCGCTGCTAGCCGAACTGATGCGCAACCCGCGCCAGGTCATGACGCGCACCATGCTGCTGGAGCGGGTGTGGGATTTCGACTTCGATCCGAAGACCAACATCGTCGAGACGCACCTCAGCCGCCTGCGCTCCAAGCTCAATGCCGGTTCCGACGCCGATGCGATCGAGACGGTGCGCGGTGCCGGCTACATGATCCGGGGCGAATAGATGCTCGCCCGCCTGTGGCGCTCGACCTTCGGGCTCGTCGTGCTGGTCGCGCTGGCATTCAGCGCCGCGACGGTAGCCATCGGTGCCATCGCCTATGAGGTGACGCACGAGGCCCTGGAGGAGCAGCTGGACCACCGTATCGCGGTCGAAACGCGCGCGCTGGTGGCGGAGGCACGCGAGGGTGGCATAGCTGCGGTGGCTGACGCGATCCGATTGCGCGAAAATGCACGCAACGAAGCGAGTCTCGATTATTTGCTGGTCGACCACACAAGCCGGCAGATCGCCGCCACCATCGCGCCACTGGCCCCGCTGGCATCAGGCTATCAGGAGCATTTCGGTTTTCGGCGCGGCAACGAAACCGGCGTAGGACAGTCCCTCGCCACGCCGCTGCCCGCGGGAATGCTCGTCGTCGTCGCCGATCGGCGCGACCTCTCGGCGATCGACCGGACGTTGGCGCTACTGTTTGCAGCCGCCCTCACGGCGATGCTGGCGCTTGGGATCGGCGCGGCCGTGCTGGTCGGATGGCTGACCCGGCGTCGCCTGTCGCGTATCGATGCCACCGCGCATTCGATTATCGCCGGCGACCTGACGCAGCGGGTACCCCGAGACGGCTCCGACAGCGAGTTCGACCGCCTCGCTGCGACGCTTAACCGAATGCTCGACCGAATGTCGGCGCTGATGGACAATCTGCGGCAGGTGTCGACCGACGTCGCCCACGACCTGCGCACGCCTCTGACGCGCTTGTGCAACCAGCTCGATCGCGCAGCCGCGGGCGATGCCGCGGCTATTGCCGTTGCCCGATTGCAAGCTGACGACTTGCTGGAAATCTTCGCTGCGCTGCTCCGCATCGCCGAGATCGAAGGAATGGCGGAACGCCGGGCGCTGGCGTGGCTCGATCTCTCGGCACTGTTGGAGGACATGGCTGAAACCTACCGCCCGGATTTCGAAGCCAGCGGCCACATATTATTGACGAACATTCCGACCGGTCTGCACATTGAGGGCGACCGCCGTCTGCTGGCTCAGGCGCTGTCGAACCTGCTGGAAAACGCCCTCCGCCACACGCCGGCCGGTACTACGGCGATACTGATCGCGAAGGCGACGCGGGATGCGATCGAGGTGATGCTGGAGGACAACGGCCCGGGGGTTCCTTCTGCTGATGCCGAACGCCTGTTCCAGCGTTTCGCCCGCGCCGAGACGTCACGCACCACTGAAGGGCATGGGCTGGGCCTCGCATTGGTTCGCGCCGTCGCGATCGGCCATAACGGCGATGCCCTTCTATCCTCACCGGATCGCGGCTTTGGTGTCATAGTGCTGCTCTCCAAGTAGGAGGAGCGCCGCGGGTCTTCGACTGACAGATTTCCCAAAACAGCGTGAACGACGGTTTTTTGGGAAGGGTGCCTGCTTTCCCGATATTCGATCCTTTTCGAGAAATTTGGCGTGCCGTCGGGCAGGGGGGAATAGGTACGGCATGGGCCCCGCCTCGACATGAACGAAGGGCCGAAGTTGGGGATGCCTGAGAGGGCATTGAACGGCGACTTATGGGTCACTGCCCCCCTCCCGGACGCGGGGGCATCATCAAGTGTCCTGTCGATAGAGATGTAGATTTGCGGATACTTCCGCCATCTCTGCCGTTAAGATACTTTACTCCTGTCATTTGGAGGGCTGCATGCCTTTAAAGCGAGACTTGTAGCGAGCAATAAAATTACTGCACCTAAGCCTATCCAGATCTGGCGGTAGAGGTATATTTAGCGCTCGGGCAATATTCTCGACATAACGCTTCGCGGCTTCGGTCGCGGGCTGGTTCGCAACCTCTGATCGACTGAAGGAGATAAGTTCTGTAATTGAGCCGTCGTCACTCAGCCGTAACACAATAGGCGGAACATTGACTGCCGCGAAGGCTCGAGCGTCAGCGGCATTATTAAAATCAGCGCTGTCGTCGTCGATCGGAAAGTCGAACACTAGTTCCTTTGTAGGTAACGTTAAATCGATCTGACGTTCAATTGGCCATCCGTCAAACCATTCAAATGGACTTTGATCCTTGTCCCAAATGCCACGATCCTGCGCAACGAAGATCGGTGCGTAAGCATCATTGATCATGTCGACGCGGTAAAGGCACCCGATATCCCCTGCATCAGCTTCAAAGAAAAGGCATATCCAAGCCGGAATATTTGACACCTTCTGGAACTCATGAAGCGCTTCGATTTCACTCCAAGCCAGCTTCACGTAGCCAATAGTGTGTTGTTCCGAAGGCGAGTTATGTGTCTCTCTGGAAAGTTCGACTACCCGGCTGCGCAACGCGTAAAACTTGACGTCGATAGCAATCGTACCGATGCCGTCCATGAATGCAAGGAAGTCAGGTCGATGAAATGGTCGGCGAGGCCTAGCTCGTGAGGCACCATCGGCACTATCTCCTGACGCCTGATCGATGAAAACCCACGGACACCCCTGCCGTGTTAGCCATCCAGAGAACGCCGCTTCGCTAGGGTCAGGACCCATTGATCTGAGCGGCTTGATCTGATTCAGGCTCCGTGAGGAGACCGAGGATGAGCGACCTGTAATGGCTGACCGACGAGCAGATGGCGCGGCTCGAACCGTATTTTCCCAAGAGCCACGGCAAGCCACGGGTTGATGACCGGCGAGTGTTGAGCGGCATCGTTTTCGTCAACCGCAACGGGCTACGATGGTGCGATGCCCCTCGGGAGTATGGCCCACACAAGACGCTCTACAACCGGTGGAAGCGATGGGGCGAAAGGGGTGTCTTCCTCCGCATAATGGAAGGACTGGCGGCCGCGAGCGCCACGCCGAAGACGATCATGATCGACGCGACCTATCTGAAGGCGCACCGCACGGCGTCCAGCCTGCGGGTAAAAAAGGGGGCCTTGGGCGCCTCATCGGTCGCACCAAAGGCGGTATGAATACGAAGCTGCACGCCGTCACCGATGCAGAAGGCAGACCGCTCAGCTTCTTCATGACCGCGGGCCAGGTCAGCGACTACACCGGCGCTGCCGCGCTGCTTGATGATCTACCCAAGGCGCAGTGGATGCTGGGCGACCGCGGCTATGACGCAGACTGGTACAGGGACGCCCTTCAGGCAAAGGGCATAACGCCCTGCATTCCGGGGCGAAAATCCCGGATCATCCCCGTAAAATATGACAAGCGCCGCTACCGAAGCCGGAGCCGTATCGAGATTATGTTCGGTCGTCTGAAGGACTGGCGCCGCGTCGCTACCCGCTACGATCGATGCCCGACCGTCTTCTTTTCCGCTATCGCGCTCGCCGCCACCGTCATCTTCTGGCTCTAATCAATGAGTCGTGACCCTAGGGTTCATCTCAGTGGAATTCATGCTCTACATTGCCCTCTCGTTCTTCCGGGTGATCTAAAACACGTCGCCCACGATATGGATTTTATGCTGTAGTCGTAAACCTCGATCGGATGGGGCGCTGGGACCAAACCCTTCAACGTTTTGTATTCGCAAGGCAAGTTACTTTTCTGAAGCCAATACGTATTGACGTCGATGTTTATGCCTCGCGGTAACAGGTGCCTCAGAACCATTATTCGTGCTTTCAGTGGCACGTGTGGCCCCAGCAGGTAAATATAACAGCAGCTAACCTCCCGCTCAGGTTGTCTCGCTAATGTCCGATTCACACTATCTCGCGTCGTACATGCAGCTGATCCGTTCGCCGAGACGCTACCGTTCAGCTAGATGAATGTACGTCCGAAGTTGGAAGGCGAAAAGGGGCACTCGAACTTCCACATATGGGTCTCTGTAGTTGGTATAACCCGGTTTTAGGTTTGGCAGTTCGAAGACGCTAACCACGAATGCGCTGGTTAAGTCTGAGGTCGTCAGACGCCGTCATTTGCTTCACGCAGCGAATTGTACATTTAGATCGCTGACTAGATAACGTCGACATCTCGTCCTTTCGTTTCGCGACCCAGCCACGCCACGAGCACGAGAGAGGCGGCCGTCGGTACCAGAACTAAGCCCGCTACCGTCGCCAGCGGCGGGANCCGTCGGTACCAGGACTAAGCCCGCTACCGTCGCCAGCGGCGGGACCGCGCCCGCGATCGCGAGCCCTTGTGCGCCCAGGCCACCGGCTTTGGAACAGGCCGCCACCCATCCCGTGGCGCGCCCCCGAATGCGCGCCGGGAAGCTCTCAGCGACGTAGGGCAACAAGATGGCGATGATGGCGTTCACGCCGACGATCAGTGCGGCGACCGGCAGTACGGGGCTGACGATGCCGGACTGCCGCTCGACCCACAATACTCCGATGAGTCCCAAGGCGAGCATCGCGATGGCCGCGACGAGCGCACCCTTGCTGCTCCAGCGGCTGTAGAGCAGCGCCGCGACGAAGATCGTGGGGACCGCGATCAGCGAGGCCTTGGCGAGCAGTCCGCTAGCCACGCCGACGCTATAACCGCGAGCGACGAGGTCGGCGGGCAGCCACAGCAATAGGCCGAAATTCGCGCAGCCCCAGGCCAGCGCGGCGATGCTGAAGGCGACGAGTGCTCCAGCGTTGCGCAGGGTCGGCCGTGCCGCAACGTCCGCCCCATCATTCGACAGCGCGTCCTGCCTCGTCACGCGCCCGCCACCGAAGCGCGCGAGCACCATCTCCGCCTCGTGCGTGCGCCCCTGAACGACCAGGAACCGTGGCGATTCCGGTATCAGCCGACCAAGAAGGATCAGCAGCAGTCCGGTCGGCAGATTGGCCAGCCACAGGATCCTCCAGCCGAAGATCGGTTGGAGGAGCGCCGACAGGCCACTGGCAGCGAAATAGCCTCCCGCCGCGCCCAGGCCGCCGATGAGCACGAGGCTCCAGCCGCGGTGTCGGTTCGGCATCATCTCCGCAAGCAGCGCATAGGTGACCGGCAGCATCCCGCCGGCGGCCGCGCCCATCATGAAACACATGGCGATGTTCCAGGCGAGGCTCGGCATCGCGCCGCAGATCGACGTGCCGACGAACATCACCGCCGAGAGCAGGATCGACGCCTTGCGCCCGTATATGTCCGCAACGAAGCCCCACAGGATCGATCCCGCGACCGTCCCCGACAGCGCTGCAAACGGCACCAGCGAGGCGGTGGCACGCGACACGCCATATTCGCTCGTCATGCCCGACAGGGTGAAGCCAAGCGCGGCGGGCTTCATGACGTCGATCACCAACGCCACGATCAGTGCGCCCATCATGACCCAGTGCGATGCGCGCAACGGTGCATCCTGCAGCCCGGTGACGGTCATATGCGTCAATTGCCGCCGCAACCGCATCGCATCGCCCGGCAGCAACCCATAGGCGGCGAGGCCGGTCCCGCCGACGATCAGCGCCATGCCGATCAGCATGCCGACGTCCATCGGCATGCCGGCCATCCGGTAGCCCATGCTGCGGGCCATCAGGAACATCGGCAGATGAAGCGCGACCCCGATCGTCACCGCGATACAGCCGACCACGAAGGCCCAAAGACCCCGCCTACCGGTCACCATCGTTCGAATTCCCCCCTCGTTACCCAGCGCTTCTTTGCGCAACAGCCAGCCATCCGCGTTTGCGTTACCTGGCATTTTAGATCGCGTTACGACAGAACCTTCCCGGCCGATATCGATGTTTCACCCAAATCGATCGAGCATCTCCGTAAGCATGGGGCGGAGGCGGGCGATCTCGTCGCGGTGGACCGACGACAGGCCCGCGAGCATGGTTTCTCCCTCGGGTGTCAGGCGCAGGAGCGAGCGGCGCTTGTCGCCATCGGAATTATAGCGGACGACGAGGTTCGACGCCTCCAACCGGTCGATCAGTCCCGAGGCACTGTGCGGCTTGAGGACGAGCCGCGTCGCGACATAGCCGATCGTGATGTCGTCGACCGGCGCGGCCCGGATCGCGAGCAGCGCCTGATGCTGTTGCGGCGCAAGCCCAGCCGCCGCCGCCGCAGTCTCACTGAAGGTCGTGAACAGCCGCAGCGCATGGCGAAAATCCGCCAGTGCCTGGTAATCGGCGTCATTCAATGCGTCCGTATCACTCATCGCAATCAGCCCGTGTTGATATATATCGCACTACGATATAATAGCCTGCCTTCCTCGGAGGCGAAAGACTCTCATCATGATCGCAGCGGTACGAGCAATCGAAAACCACCAGCTCGCGGACCATAGCGCCGACCGGCGGATGCTGATGCTGGCGGCGATGGCGATCGTCGTCGGGACCGGCGGGGCGCTTGCGGCATGGATGCTCATCAAACTCATCGCGCTCGCGACCAACCTCTTCTGGTTCGGTCGACTTTCCACGCGGTCAGCCGCAATCGTCGACACGCTCGTCGGGCCGTGGATGGTCGCCATTCCCGTTATTGGCGGTCTCATCATCGGCCTGATGGCGCGCTACGGCTCCGACAAGATCCGGGGGCATGGCATACCCGAGGCGATCGAGACGATCCTGTTCGGCGAAAGCCGGATGTCGGCCAAGGTCGCTCTGCTCAAGCCGCTATCCGCCGCGGTATCTATCGGCAGTGGCGGGCCGTTCGGGGCGGAAGGGCCGATCATCATGACCGGCGGGGCGATCGGATCGCTGTTCGCGCAACGCTTCCACATGAGTGCCGCCGAGCGCAAGACACTGCTCGTCGCGGGCGCGGCGGCGGGCATGACCGCGATCTTCGGAACTCCGCTCGCGGCAATCCTGCTGGCGATCGAGGTGCTGCTGTTCGAATGGAAGCCGCGCAGTTTCGTACCGGTCGTGGTCGCCGTCCTGGTCGCGTTCGCGTGGCGGCCGGTGCTGCTCGACGGCGGTGCGATGTTCCCGTTCCCGAGCACGACCCCGTCCGGCGCCTGGCCGCTCGCGATGGCCGCAGGAGTAGGCCTCGTCACCGGCGTGCTGGCAGCGGCGCTGTCGGTCGCGCTGTATGCGGTTGAGGACGCGTTTCATCGCCTGCCGGTGCATTGGATGTGGTGGCCTGCAATCGGCGGGGTCGTCGTCGGACTTGGCGGACTGGTCGACGCGCATGTCCTGGGGGCCGGCTATCCCAATATCCAGGCGCTACTCGACGGGTCCCTCGCGGTGCGTGTCATCCTCGCGCTGCTGGTCGTAAAGGCGGTCGTCTGGCTGGTTGCCCTGGGATCGGGAACGTCGGGCGGCATCCTCGCGCCGTTGCTGATCCTTGGTGGCGCCGCGGGCGCGCTGACCGGGCAGGTCCTGCCCGGCGGTCCTGGGTTCTGGGCGATGATTGGCATGGCCGGGATCATGAGCGGGGCGATGCGGGCGCCGATCACCGGGGCGCTGTTCGCGGCCGAACTGACGCGGCATTTCGATGCCTTGCCGCTGACCATTGCAGCGGCAGCGGCGGCCTATGCGGTCAGCGTATTGCTGATGCGGCGGTCGATCCTGACCGAGAAGATCGCACGCCGCGGCCGGCATATCCTGCAGGAATATAGCGTCGATCCGCTCGACCTGATGCAGGCGGACCAGTTGATGTCACGCGCGCCCGCGACGCTGCCGGGTTCGATGACGACCGCAGACGCGGCGATTTTTTTCGCGGATTGCGCCGAACATCGGAGCTATCCGGTCGTCGACGATGCGGGTCGCATACTTGGCCTCGTGTCGCGGACCGACGCGTTGCGCTGGCGGACTATGCAACCGGGCACCGACGTATCGCTGACCGAGACCTTGTCGGACGCTTCGCTGCTCGTCGCGTATCCCGATACGCCGATCGGAGTCGTGGCCGACATGATGGTCGAATCCGGTGTCGGACGCGTGCCGATCGTCGCGCGCGATACGCGACAGGTCGTCGGCATCCTCTCGCGACAGGATCTGCTCAAGGCTCGCCGGACCCAACGGCAGTCTGAAACCGGCCGGGCCAGCGCTCGTAAAACCAGCCAGATGTCAGAACTCGCGAATGACGCGTAAGCCGACCCTTGGGCGGAACGGACCAGTCGCGCTCCGTTCGGTACCCGCGCCGATCTGCGCCGACACCTTCTGCCCGATCGCGCGGTGCAACTGCGGCATCAGCAGCCAATACCGGCTCGCCCCCGTCTGGCGGTTCACTTCGAAGCCAAGCACGGTGTCTGGACCGACGTCCCAGAACGTCGTGTGATTGACGATCAGCCCGGTACCCTTCGTGCTCTTGAGCGTCACGTCGCCCGCGCCGACCATCGTCATCGTACTCAGTCGCTCGCCGAAGCGGTTGCCGAGCAGGTACAACAGGCTGCTCGACCAGCCGCCGTCGCGGCGGTTGTGGAGTCCCAGATACTGGACACCGTGGATGCTGCGGCCGCCGCGGAACGTGCCGAATGTGCCTTGCAGGCCGATCTTGTAATCGGTCGGGCGACTATTGGTGAACGGCAGTTCGATCTCGACCGCGAAGCCGTCGGCAACGGCGTATTCGACTTCCGGTGCCCATTCGACATGCCGGCCGGGGCCGCTGAGATTGACCTGCGCGAGCGCGTTGACTTCGAGTTCGCCGCGACGGGCGCCAAGAGGGCGCACCATGTCGAAGATCATCGGTTCGGGAATGGCGGGGATCGCAGCGGACGTCGCGCCCGGAATTGACGTTGGTATCGCCGATTGCGCGTCCGCGCCGGTGGCGACGACTACACCGAGGACGACCGATGCGCAGAACAGGGCGCGAATGGACATGTGAGGGTTCCGATAGACCGAGCATATGGACACGCCCTCATCGCGTCTCCGACTTACGCGGACCTTACACGTGCGCCGCGTAGCTCATGGATGCCGAACAGCAGCATGCCGATCGCCAGCGGGATCAGGTAATAGACCACGCGATAGGCGAGCAATGCGGCGAACAGGCTTGCGCGGTCGATATCGGGCAGGCTGACGAGCATCACCGCCTCGAACACGCCGACCCCGCCGGGCGCGTGCGTAATGAGACCGGTGACGATCGCGACGAGATACCCGAGCAGCAGGGCGGGAAAAAGCGTTGCCTCCGCACCCGGCAGCAGCACGAACAGCGCGGTGGCTGCCAAAACGATGTCGACACTCGCCAGCATGATCTGAGCGAGCGCCTGCGACACGCTGGGCAGCGGTATGGAGCGGCCGAATAGGACGAGCGTCCGTCCTGCGCGACGTTTCAGTCCAACCAGAACCGCAGCGAGAATGGCAAAGCTCGACCCGCCGATCGCAGCGTGCACTGGATAGGACAGCGCTACGCCGGCGACAGCCACCGTCCCTGGCTGGACGATCAGTCCGAACCCCAGCAATAGCAGGACGCCGGACCAGAAGGTTACGCCAGTCAGAACCATGATATGCGCTACTTCGCCGATCGTCAGGCCCGCCGGCTGGTAGATCCGCAATCGCGCGGTGCCGCCGGTCAGCAGCGCGAACCCAAAATTGTGGCTGAAGACATAGCTGGTGAACGACGCGAGTGCGGCGCGCGTATAGCGGACGCGCTTCCCGACGATCCGCAGCGCGACCACGTCATATCCGGTCAGTACCCCGTAGCTGATCGCGGTCACGACAGCGGCGGCGAACAGGCGTGGCCAATTGATCCGCGACAAGGCCGTGCGGATGTCGCTCCCATTGACGCCGTCCAGCAGGTGCGACAACGCCGACACGGCGATGCCGACGATCGCGAGCATCGCCACCACGGCAACGCCGGTACGAACCGACCGCGAGGAGGTAGCGCGACGCAACCCCGACCATGCCGGACCACGCCACCGTGCGATCACCGTGGTCAGCCCGAGATCGACCGGGTCAGCGGCCTGGCAGTCGGTACGGTCTCCCCATGCTCCTGGTTCAGGAGCGCGCGATACGCGTCCATGACCATCTTCGACGCCTTGTCCCAGCTATACTCTTCGCTCGCGGCACGCGCGGCGCGCGCCATGGTCGACCGCAGATCGGAGAAGACCGCGAGGCGGCGGACGGCCGCGACCGCGCCGTCGATATCGTCGGGGGCGTAGAACATGCCCGTTCCCTTGCGCAGGAGGTTGCGGCCGCTCGGGATGTCGACGCACACGCTGGGCAGGCCCGACGCCATCGCCTCCAGCGTGACGTTTCCGAACGCTTCGGTGATGCTCGGGTTGACGAAGATGTCCGCGCTGGCGACCGCGCGGCCGAGCTCGTCGCCCGACAGGCTGCCGGTCAGCCGCGCATTCGCCAGTCGCTTCGCGAGCCAGGGGCGTTCGGGACCGTCGCCGACGATCAGCGGCCGGATCGCGACGCCCGAGGTGGTGATCCGGTCGACGATATCGGCGAACAATGCGGTGCCCTTCTCGCGAACGAGGCGGCCGAAGAAGAGGACGACCACGTCGTCGTCCTGGAAGCCGTGCGATCGCCGCCAGGCGAGATTGCGATGGCGGCCCGAGAACTGGTCGCGGTCGACGCCGCGCCCCCATAGGCGCGTGCGGTCGGCAAAGCCCTGCTCGGCGAATTCGTCCGCAATTGGCGCGGTCGGAACGAGGATCATGTCGCTGCTCCGGTAGAAGCGATCGAGGTGTCGCTCCATCGCCGGCCGGATCAGCCCTGCGCCATAAAACTGCGCATAGGTCTCGAACCGCGTATGGAGGCTGGCAACGACCGGAACATCGATCGTCCTCGCGAGCCGCTGTGCTGCGACGCCGGTCCAGTCCGGAGCGGACACATGGACGATATCGGGCCGGAATGCCTGCACGTCGCGACGCAGTTCAGCGGACAATCCCAGGCCCAGTCGATACTCGCCGCGACCCGGGATGCGCACCGACGGAACAGAAACGAGCGTTCCCGCAGGCTCGAACGCCGGCGTATCCGAGGTCGGCGAATAGACCCGGACGTCGGTGCCGCGGCGTTCGAGATACGTCACCAAGCGGTTCAGCGCCTGGTTGGCGCCGTCGCGAAGATAGTTGTAGTTGCCGGAAAACAGCGCGACCCGTCGTGGCACATCGAATATCGCCGGGGCGGAAAGCGTAGCGGGTCGCCGGAACGGGCGAAGGGTATCGAACATGGAGACACTCTGATTTTTGCTGAGGGCGCATCGTGCGACATCGATTGGGATCAAGATCTGGATCGTGGATCGACCGGGCTACGCGGCCTGGCTTACGTGAGCCTTACAGACCGATCGCCGCGTGAAGCGCCGCGCAATCGGCGCGCCCAGAGCCGGGCCGAGCGATGAGAATCCTGATCGTTGAGGACCATGCCGAGCTGGTCACGATGCTGGTCCGTCTGCTCGATACGGCGGGCTATGCGTCAGATTGCACGACCACGGCCGAGGATGCGCTGATCGTGCTGTCCTACACGCGCTACGCCGTCGTTATCCTCGATCTGGGACTCCCGGATGCCGATGGGCTATCGGTCGTGCGTGCGATGCGCGAGCGGGACGATCGCACGCCGGTGATCGCCCTGACCGCACGGGCGAGCGTCGCACACCGGGTGACGGGTCTCGAAGCGGGCGCCGACGATTATCTCGCCAAGCCGTTCGCGCCCGAGGAACTGCTCGCCCGGATCCAGGCGCTGCTCCGGCGTAGCGGGACGATTGTCGATCGGACGATCGATTGCGGCAATGTAAGCTTCGATCCCGCCACGCGCGAGGTTGCGATCGGCGGCGTGCCGACGGTGCTGTCCGCGCGCGAACTGGAGGTGCTCGCCGCGCTGATCCGTCGGTCGAGCCGGGTCGTGACGAAGGCGCATATCGAGCAACTGCTGTTCGGGCTCGCTGACGATCTCGGCTCGAATGCGGTCGAGGTGTATATCCACCGGTTGCGAAGGCGGCTGACGTTGGCCGAGGCGGATGTCGAGATCGTCACCGTCCGCGGGGTGGGGTATATGATTATGGAGCGTGCCGCATGACAAGCCAGCCGCGGTCGCTGATGGCGCAGATCCTGCGGTGGCATGCGATCGCGGTGTTGATCACTGCCATCGCGGTCGCCGGCAGCGTGTACCTGTTCCTCGACACGACCGCGGCGCGGATTCAGCACCAGACGCTCCACGTCCACGCGCAAGCCTTGCGGCAGGCGCTATCGCACGACGGGACCGGCCGGCTCCGGTTGACGCAGGACAATACCAGCGCGGCGGTGTTCGCGCCCAGTGCAGGCTTCTCGTTCCGCATTCTCGATCAACGCGGCACGGTCCTGTTCCAATCGGCGTCAAAGATGGTCCTGCCGACCGCGGATATTCCGCTGGAGGACGAGGAAAGCTTCTTTCGTCGCCAGTCGCGCCGCACCTTCTATGCAGGGACGAGTAGCCCGGCTCAGGTTGGTAACGAACGGGTGTGGATCGCCGTGCTCCAGAACCTCACGCATCCGGATTATATCCTCGACGATCTGCTCGCGCAGTTCCTGCTCTACGGAATGGCGATCGTGGCGCCGCTGCTGTTGCTATTGCTCGCGATCGACGTGCTGATCATCCGCCGCGCGGTTTTGCCAGTGCGTAGGGCGTCGGCTTCGCTGGAGACCGCGGAAGGCGTGCCGCTTGATCTTCGATTGCATGACGAGCGGCTTCCTGCCGAAGTTCGCCCGCTCGCGCTAGCCGTCAACGCGCTGCTCGAACGGCTGACGTCGAGTTACCGCATGCAACGCGATTTCATCGCCGATGCCGCCCACGAGCTACGTACGCCGATCGCCGTCGCCCGGCTGCGTGTCGAGGCGGTCGACGACGCGGCGTTGCGGGCAAGGCTTTGCAGCGACCTGGACGCGCTCGGCCGGATCGTCGAGCAGGTCTTGGAACTCGCCGAGTTGGAGACCGTGGCACTGGATACCGCGGCATCGGTCGATCTCGTCCAGATCGCGACGGACGGCGTGGCATCGATCGCACCGCTGGCCTTCCGCTCGGACAAGTCGATCGCGTTGTCACCCGGTGCGGACAGCGTGATGGTCGCGGGGCACGCGGCCTGGATCGCCAAGGCGCTGGGGTGCCTGTTGGAGAATGCGGTCAAGCATAGCGGTACCAGCAGCAGGATCGACGTTTCGGTCGGCACGGACGGGACGTTGGCCGTCTGCGACGACGGCCCCGGGATCCGCGAACAGGACCATGCGGCGATCTTCCATCGGTTCTGGAAACGGGACCGTTCGGCAGGTAGCAGCGGTCTCGGCCTCGCGATCGTAGCGCAGGTTGCCGAAGCGCACGCTACGCAGGTGACACTGACATCGCACCCGGGACATACCAGGTTCGCGATCGCTTTTCGACTGCGGCCGGTTTCCTAGGAAAGACTATGCGGCAAGCGGTCGTTACTGATGGCCTATAAAAATTTGGGCCAACAATTGACACTGAATGAACGACCGAAGCTGGGAAGCGAGCAGGGCGGCCTGAGCGTCCGCTTGTGGGTCACAGGTCCCCAGTTGGTAAAGCCGGCCCAAGCAGAAATCTGTTCACTCCTCTAGGGTTGAGCGACAAAGCAGAGCCTCGGCTGCCGTGTCAGCGACGGCAAGCAGTCTTGGTTCGTCCCATCCCTCTCGCGCTGCAGCCGATAGGCCGAGCATTGTCGTAGCAACGTAATCTGCGACACGTCCGGAAGCTTTAATTCCCGCATCGTCTAGAAATTCCGTCACCCTACTGCGGTTTTCTCCCGCAATTTGTTTGGCTGCGATGCCCCAATCCGTTGTGCCCGCTTTTGCGTGTTCAAGGATCAGGCAACCACGCCGCTGCGGACTATTGGTATAAGCGTGCGCCGCAGCTCGCAGCATGTCGCCAAGCGCCGCCATCGGCGCTGCACCCGGTGTGAGGAAGCGGTCCAGCGGCACCACGGTGGCCGAGTAGAGCCTTAGGCTCTCTTTAAAGAATGCGGCCTTGCTGCCGAACGCTGCATAAAAGCTCGGCAGGGAAATCCCGATCGCCTCGGTCAGCACGGCCACGCTGACTTTCTCATAGCCGTGCTCATGAAACAGATGCTGCCCGGCTTCGATCGCAGCCTCAAGCGCGAACCCACGGGGGCGCCCCCGTTGTCGCTTATTTATATAAACGTCCATTACAGAATTCACTTGCCTCTGAAAGTCGCATTTATATAGCGGTCATTAACGGAAATAGCGATGCCTCAGAACCGTCACGGTGCAGAGGCGGGCATTACATCGACGAACAAGGACACCCATGCCGCCCTCCTCCAACAAAATTGGCGTTCAAGCGGGCTCAGCGGCGCGCGCCGCACTCCCGATCGCGGCCCTTGCCGGCCTCGCCGCCAGTGGCTTCCTGTGCATCGTTACCGAGACGCTGCCCGCTGGCCTACTCCCGCAGATCGCATCCGGCCTGCGAATCTCCGAGGCGATCGCGGGACAACTCGTTGCCGTCTATGCGCTTGGGTCCTTGCTCGCAGCTATCCCGCTCACGAGCCTGACCCAAGGCCTTCGCAGACGACCGGTACTGCTTGCCACCATCATCTGCTTCGTTGTGGGCAACACGCTGACCGCTTGGGCCGGATCGATCACGGTCGTGCTGGTCGCGCGGTTCGTCGCCGGGTGCGCGGCGGGTCTCGCCTGGGGGATCCTTGCGGGTTACGCGCGTAGCATTGTGCGTGCCGATCAGACCGGCCCGGCAATGGCCCTCGCCATGGTCGGCGTGCCGCTGGCGCTTTCAGTCGGTGTTCCCATAGGCACCTTCCTAGGCGGTTTGGTTGGGTGGCGCGGATCGTTCCTGATCCTCTCGGCACTGAGTGTCGTGCTGATCGGCTGGATTATCTTCAAGGTGCCCGATGCTCCCGGGCGGACGGGTGACGATCGTCCTTCTCTGCGCCGCGTCGTCGCGACACCGGGTATCATACCGATCCTGCTCGTCATCCTTGCATGGATGACGGGCCACAACATCCTCTATACCTACATCGCGCCGTTCGCGACCGCTGCGTCCGCGCGGGTCGATCTCGTCCTGCTGGCGTTCGGCATCAGTTCGCTCGTCGGCATCTGGATCGTCGGGCGACTGGTCGATCGGATGCTGCGCATGTTGGTATTGCTCGCGATCGGATCGTTTGCGGCCATTGCAGTTCTTCTGACGTTTGCCGGTGGGCAAGGCCTTGCCGTCTATGCGGCAGCCATCGTCTGGGGCCTTGGCTTCGGTGGTGTCGGGGCGATGATGCAGACGGCGTCGGCGGACGCAGCGGGGGACGGCGTAGATCTGGCGCAGGCGATGGTGACCACGGCCTGGAACCTGGCGATCGCGGTCGGCGGGGCGCTGGGCGGGGTGCTCCTTACAACGGGGGGGACCACGCTGCTGCCGCCCGCTGTCGTCGCGCTGACCCTGATCGCTTTCCTTATCGTGTTGGCCGCACGCCGTTTCGCCTTTCCACCGGGTCACCGCTCAATGCCGGCCAGCTAACTTTAAAATACTCCCAGAATGCCGTTCCCATTGAGAACGCCGGCCCGACATCGAGTTGGAATTGGTTCAGCACTCCTTAGCCACCAACATGAATGGACGGCAGAAGTTGGGCGGTGGTAAAGGGGCCGCGAACGGCCGTTTCTGGGTCGATACGTCGATAATGTTGCGAAGAGATCAGGGCGGCAGAGGCGATCTGCCGCCCTGTAATTATTTATGCAACGCTGTGCTTCAGCGTACTCATCTTGTCGTGGCCTTCGCGGACCGAAGCAAAGGCAGCCGTGATCGCTTCGCGTGTCGCAGGTTCCAAAACGCCGTCCTTCATAGCATCTTCGAATTTCGCCTTGATATGGTCTTCGCCGCGCTCGACTTCTTGAATGATCGCCTTGTCATCCTTGCCGGTCATTGCCTGCTTCAAGTCCATGAACGTGCGGTGTGCGGCAGCCAACATGCTTGAATCCAGTTCCGGTTCACCGCCGAGGCTGCGGACCTGGTTCTGTAGGTCGGTTGCAACCTTTGCCCGATCCCGGGCGAAGTCTGCGAACATGCGTGCATACTGGGTGCTTTCTGCGTCTTTCGCAGCGTCCTCATAGCCCTTCATGCTATCGAGTGTGGTTTTGATAAGGCCATTCAGTACGGACACGTCGTTGCTATCGGTCATGGAAGACTCCAGTTTGAGAACTTGCATAACAATCCGATGGCGAAAAAGACTCGCGGTGAATGCTAAGACTATGCGAACTACCGCGTGTTGATCACCAGGGGGGGGCTGCAGGCGCTGGGTGCCCCTAGATGGGCTTCCGAGCAGGAAAGCGTGATCTCATTCTAGGCTACCTTGGAACATGAATGAATTTCTGCAATTGGGAGCACAGAAGGTTCCACGAATGCTGGAGGGTTCGGTCCTCATATCGGTCGGAAAGCCCGGGACTGAGCAGAAGAATTAACGAAGAGACCATCGTCCCTGACATGCCCATGGGTTGCACGTCATTCACGATCATAGCGTCGCCAATTGTCGTATCCGCGGTTATCCCACAGCTCGCCCACCACCTTGACGGGGCTCTCTTCATATTGCGCCGCCAACGTGGTGCGGAGGTTGAGCAGCGTATCGCTCTCGTTGAAGCCGGCCCGCGCCTGACCATCGATGGTTTCGACGCGAGGGCGGGTTGTACCGCTCGCGCTGACCTGTGCCATGGCCGGCACGCATGGCAGCGCTGCCGCCGACGCGGCGAGGATCGTGATCGTCCGCATCAGCCGATCAGGCCAAGGAGATACAGCGCCAGTCCAGCAATCGAGCTTGCCACCAGTGTCGTGATGATCCCGGCGCGCAGCCAGAACACCGCGGCGACAGCTGCCCCCGCGAGTGCCATTGCCCAAGGATCGAGGCTCGCAAGCACGGGCGCGTCGAAGTGGATCGGACCGAACGCGACGGCTGCCGTTTCACGGAAGAGCGTATGCAGGGCGAACCAGACGGCTAGATTGAGAACAACGCCGACAACCGCCGCGGTGATGGCGGAGAGCGCACCGGCGACCGCGGCATTGCCGCGCAGCCGCTCGATGAAGGGGGCGCCAAGGAAGATCCACAGGAAGCACGGCACGAACGTCACCCAGGTCGCGAGGAGGCCTCCGAGCGTGCCCGCCACCAGTGGGGACAGCCCGCCGGGATCGCGATAGGCGCCGAGGAAGCCGACGAATTGCAGGACCATGATGAGCGGCCCGGGCGTCGTTTCCGCCATGCCGAGGCCGTCCAGCATCTCCTTCGGCCCCAGCCAGCCGTAATTCTCAACCGCCTGCTGCGCGACATAGGCGAGCACGGCATAGGCGCCTCCGAACGTTACCATCGCCATCGTCGAGAAGAAGGTCGCGATGCGGCTGAACACGTCATCGGGTCCGAGCGCGATCAGCAGCGCCGCGACCGGTACGAGCCAGAGCGCCAGCCAGACCAGCGCCGTGCGGATCGTCTCGCCCCACGTCGGCCGCGCATGGGCCGGCAGATCCTCGCCCAGCAGCGTGTCGGCATCGGCCACGACCGCGCCCTTGGATGCGCCGTGTCCCCCGCCCCGGAAGGCCGTGCTGCCCTGCCGGGCGGACCACCATCCGATGAGACCGGCACCCAGCACGATCAGTGGAAAAGGCGCACCGACAAAGAAGATCAGGACGAACGCCAGCGCGGCAAGCGCCCTTGCAGGCGTCGACTTGAGCGCCCGTCCGCCGATCCGCACTACTGCCTGAAGCACGACGGCCAGCACTGCGCACTTGAGGCCGAAGAACAGTGCCGAGACGACCCCGACCCGACCGTAGAGGACATAGACCCAGCTCAGCGCCATGATCGCAACGGCGCCGGGAATGACGAACAGCACGCCGGCGACGATGCCGCCCTTCGTGCGGTGCATCAGCCAGCCGATGTAGGTGGCAAGCTGCTGCGCCTCTGGCCCGGGCAGCAACATGCAATAGTTGAGGGCGTGCAGGAACCGCTGTTCACCGATCCAGCGTTTCTCGTCGACGAGGATGCGGTGCATGACCGCGATCTGCCCGGCCGGACCGCCGAACGAGAGCATCGCGATGCGCAGCCAGACCCAAAAGGCTTGGCCGAGCGTGACCGGCTCGGGGCGCGCCGAGGTTGCTGCTTCCGCCGTCACCGTAGTCATGCCGACGCCTTGCCGCGCGACGGCTGATGCGAGGACCAGTTGTGCTTTTCGCCCTGCGCGTCGCGGCACCAGCGATAGAGCGCATCGTACACCACCATGCCTGCCTCTAGCTGGACGTGGTCATCACTATGGATGCGGGACAGGCCGAGCGAGATGGCGAGCAGTCCGGCGGCTTCCGGCACTAGGTCAAGTCGGTCGGTATCGGCCCCGCGGACGATCGCCGCCAAGCGCATCAGCGGCTCATGCTTCTCAAGTCCGAATGCTTCGACCATCACATCGAAGGTGCAACGCTCGCCGCGATGGCTCCAGAATACGCCTTCGTCCGCGACGTCGAACGGCTCGGCCTGCTGCTGCGTAGCGACGGTCAACACCTCGCCGGGAGCCACGAAAAGGAAGCGGGCCTCGGGATCGACGAAGCGTCGGATCAGCCAGGGACAGGCTATGCGATCGACCTTGGGCCTCGCCCGCGTGACCCACCATGTGCGTCCGTCCTCGTGACGGGGTGGCAGATGGGCGAGCGATACGGTCGGCAATGCGCCTGCCGCCCATGCGGCGAACCCACCTTCCAGTACTTCGGCCGCCACACCCTCGCTGCGCAGTATGGCCGCCGCGGCGACTGCCGAACCATTGCCGTCGGCGTCGACCGTTACGACGGCAGAGCCGGCGGCATAGCCCCATCCAGTTGGATCGGGATGGGCTGGAAAGGTCGACCCCGGAATGCATTCCGCAACTCCGTCGCGCAGATCGACGACGCGAGGCGCGTTGGCGGATGCGATAAGGCGGGCAAGTTTGTCGGGTATAATGGCGTTTGGAGCAGGCATGACGCGTCCCTTGCGTGTTCGTGCTGGACGCGATGCTTTAGCTGACGCCTCGTGGGGAGATCGCGATCCCCATGCGCCTAGTCAGCCATGCTCGAAAGAACTTGTCAACTGACTCGCCGGCCTTCCGATCCTCGCGACCGACGAGGTCCGAAAGCCATCTCATTCCCGGCTCACCGTCGTTTTTGACACAGCTCGTTTGCCGCCATGCGCGGTCGCTATCGAGAGTGTTCCCTTCGCATTCGGCATGAACGAATGGCTGAAGTTGGGACGCGCGCGACGGGGCGTGAGCGTCCGCAACTGGGTCGGAGGCGACGAAGACGTCGGGCGTGACACTCTGGCCATAAGGCGGTCAGCTGTATATCCCGTAAACACAGGGGGAGGGTGCACTGGGCTTCGCGTCGAACGTGGATTAGGATGAGCAGTCATGCGCCGCGACCTTGATCATCTACCGTCTGCAAAACAGCGCGAGATCGAGCGCGTCCTGCAGATCCTGTTCGAGGAGTTCGACGCCGCCAATGGTGATGCCACGGGCCCTCGCAAGCGCGCGCGGATCCTCAAGGTCATCCTTTACGGATCCTATGCGCGGGGTGGCTGGATCGATGAGCCACACACCGCCAAAGGCTATCAGTCCGATTTCGATCTGATGATCATCGTCAGCCAGAAAGAGGTCACTGACCGTGCCACCTATTGGTACAAGGCGGAAGAACGACTGAACCGCGAACGGGCGATTACCAGGACGTTGCAGACGCCGGTCAATTTCATAATTCATTCGCTACAGCAGGTGAATGACGGACTCGCGCACGGCCGCTACTTCTTCATTGACGTCGCCAAGGACGGGATTGCGCTGTACGAAGCAGACGAGGTCGAACTTCATCAACCTAAGCCAAAGACACCTGAACAGGCATATTCGATGGCCAAGGAGTACTTTGAGGAATGGTTTCCGCAGTCTAATGGATTCTTCAAGATGTTTAAGGCGGGGTTGGCTGAGGGGATTTACAAACAGTCTGCATTTGTGCTGCATCAGTCAGCTGAAAGCCTTTATCACTGCCTACTACTCGTTCTCAACTTTTACACGCCGCATAATCACAACCTTGGGTTTCTGCGCGCACAAGCCGAACGGCTTGATCCCCGTCTTCACGGCATCTGGCCGATGAACAATCGACGTGACCGCGCGATGTTCGAGAAGCTGAAGGATGCCTATGTGAAAGCGCGGTATTCCAAGCATTACCGGATCAGCGCAGAGGAACTTACCTGGCTCGGCGCACGTGTCGAAGACCTGGGCCGGGCTGTTCACGAAGTGTGTTCGGAGCGGCTGGCAGCGCTCCAGTCCCAGCGCCTCGACGCTGCAGAGTAGAGCAACTCACTCATTTCAAAATGCATGTGGTCTACGGCCGGCTAAGCTCGCGCTAGCGAATTCACGCCGAGAGCATCAAAGAGCCAGAATGTCAGGAAACCGGGCGGCCTCATCGCGCTGGCTGCTTTCGCATCAGGAGCCTCGCAATCGAGGCATCCAGTTCCTTGCGGCTCCAGGATTGTCGTCCACCAAGGACGACTGGGTTTGGCAAAGTCCCTCGGTAGACCTCACGAATGAATGCCGACTCTGAAAGGTCCAGGTAAGCGGCTGCCGTTCGTTGCCGCATCATCTCCGGCCAATCTGGAAAGCGCAGAGCTATGTCCCGATCCGACGGCACGTCGTCAGGCGGGATTACCAGGCCGACGACACCAGCAATCCTGGCGGCAGCTTCCGCTCCCTTTTCATTCGGAACGAGCGGGGGAAGCTTCTTTTCGCCCACTCTTCGTGCCGGTGGCGGCGGCGAAGTCCAGGCTTCCCGCTCCTCGGGCTGGCGCGCGCTGATCCATGCCTCGACCTCGCTTTCCAGCCAGACTGACGTTCTGGCTCCAAGCGATAGAGACGACGGGAAGGTGCCGTCTTTCATCATCCTGTAGATGGTGCTTTGGCTAAGCCCGATACGCTGACGGATTTCCTTCAAGCGGAGAAATCGATCTTTAGGCTGGACACGCATATCCTAGTCCGCTTTGTTCAGGCCGACGAGCGGCATCGACAGGCCTGCGTCATCTCAGTCCGCCTCCATCTCGAAAGCGCGTTTTCCGCGTCTTTTCCACAGGGCCAGTATGCCGCAGGTATCGTCGCCGCGCGCCCTGGCCGCTATCTCCAGAAGCGCACCGTAGATCGTGGCGCGATCATCCTCGGTGAGGGCGACCAAGCCCGCTTTTTGAACAAGACCGCCGAGCTCGATCAGGTGGCGGGTGCGTTCGCGCCGTTGCACAACCCAGCCTCGCATATCAGTCCGACGCCGCGTTGCTTCCAGGCGGAGGACCGCCACCCGGTTGTAGCGCTCGGCCGAGGTCGTCGCCGCCAGATTTTTCACCAGAGCCCTGGCTGCCGCCCGACTTGCGCCCGCGTCGTTGAAAGAAGGCGGTGCCTTTGCCACGCCATGCCTCCCTTTGTTCGGTATCTGTTGTGTTCGCCGCAGCAAGCAGAACGCCAGCGAGCGTCTCGACATTGAGCGCATGGGCACCTGTTGCGATCACCAGCTCACCAAGCTGCTGAATCTTCTTGGCTTTGATGTCTCGTGCGCGATCGTTCAGCGCTTTGAGCTCGGCGTCATAGTCCCGGACTTTACGCATCGTGTCTGTTCATGATGGTTCATCACGTCTTGCGAGTATCTCATCTTGCGGATAGTCCATCAAGTCATGAGCGGCCGACGAAGTTGGTCGTGATTGCGCGCTTATACGTCGGGACCGACGTGGCACTGCAGAAACAGGTGAGACCCGTCATGGCGATCTACCATTTCTCGGCCAAGATCATCAGCCGTGCGAACGGCTCGAGTGCAGTTGCGTCGGCGGCCTATCGTTCGGCCAGCGACCTGTTCGACGAACGGCTAGAGCGCCACCACAACTTCTCGAATAAGAGCGGTGTCGTTCGTTCGGAAGTACTGTTGCCCGAAGGCGCGCCGGAGCGGCTGCACGATCGCACGACGCTGTGGAACGAGGTCGAGGCCACCGAGAAGCGCAAGGACGCGCAGCTGGCCCGTGAGGTAGAGTTTTCGATCCCGCGAGAGATGAACCGCGATCAGGGCATTTCGCTCGCACGCGATTTCGTAAAGCAGCAGTTTGTCGACCGCGGCATGGTCGCAGACCTCAATGTGCATTGGGATCATGCTGAAGACGGCAGTCCAAAGCCACACGCACACGTCATGCTGGCGATGCGCGAAGTGGGCCCTGACGGGTTTGGCCAGAAGGTGCGCGATTGGAATCGAAATGAGATGCTGCAGGAGTGGCGCGAGGCGTGGAGCGCACACGTTAACGAACGACTTGCGGAGCTTGGGATCGATACGCGTATCGATCATCGCTCCTATGCCGAACAGGGCATCGCGCTCGAGCCGCAGCATAAGATCGGACCGGCGGCATCACGTCGACCCGGACAGGGGCTTAAAGCCGAGCGGATCGAAGATCACGCCCGAATTGCTCGCGAGAACGGTGAGCGGATCATTGCCGATCCGACCGTCGCGCTAGACGCGATCACGCGCACCCAGGCAACGTTTACGACCCGCGACCTTGCGGTGTTCGCGTTCCGACACTCGGATGGCAAGGATCAGTATGATCAGGTCATGGCGGCGACGAAGGCCTCGCCGGACCTCGTGGCGCTCGGTCTTGATGGCCGCGGCGACGCGCGGTTTACCAGCCGCGACATGATCGCCGTGGAAGCGCGTCTGGAGCGATCCGCCGACCGGCTGGCCGCGACTGACGATCACTTCGTTTCCGCCCGCCAGGTCAATCGTGCGCTGGAGAATGCTGAGGGCAGGGGGCTTACACTTTCGGGCGAGCAGCGTGACGCGTTGGGACGGATCACGACGCGTGACGGTCTTGCCTCCGTCGTCGGCTATGCCGGCAGCGGCAAGTCGGCGATGCTAGGCGTGGCGCGTGAGGCGTGGGAGGATGCCGGCTACACCGTCCGCGGGGCTGCCCTTTCCGGCATTGCAGCGGAAAATCTGGAAGCCGGCTCGGGCATCGCGTCGCGCACCATCGCCAGCCTCGAATATGCATGGGGCAGGGACCGCGAACAGCTTGGACCCCGCGATGTGCTGGTGGTCGATGAGGCCGGCATGATCGGGACACGCCAGATGGAGCGGTTGCTGTCTGCGGCGGACCAGGCCGGCGCCAAGGTCGTGTTGGTCGGCGATCCCGAGCAGCTCCAGGCGATCGAGGCGGGCGCTGCGTTCCGGTCGATCAGCGAGCGCCACGGGGCCGCCGAGATCACTGAGATCCGGCGGCAGCGCAACGACTGGCAGCGGGACGCAACGCGGTGGCTGGCAACCGGCATGACATCCGAGGCGATTGGCGCGTACCGCGAGCACGGCATGGTGACTGCGGCGGGCACGCGCGAGCAGGCGCGGGCCGCGCTCGTCGACGGTTGGGACCAGCAGCGCCAGGCCGAGCCGGACAAGAGCCGGATCATCCTTACGCATACCAATGCCGAGGTGCAGGCGCTCAACGGCGAAGCACGCGCGCGGCTGCGGGACAGCGGCGACCTTGGCGAAGACGTGACCATCGAAGCAGAGCGTGGCGCGCGGTCGTTTGCAACCGGCGACCGGATCATGTTCCTGCGCAACGAGCGCGGGCTGGGGGTGAAGAACGGTACGTTGGGCACGATCCACGATGCGGCCCCGGGGACGCTTGCGGTGCGGCTGGACGATGGCTGTTCGGTTGCCTTCGACGTGAAGGACTATGCGGCGATCGATCACGGCTACGCCGCGACCATCCATAAGTCGCAGGGTGTGACGGTCGATCAGGTACACGTACTGGCTACGCCGGGCATGGACCGACACGCCGCCTATGTTGCGCTGTCGCGGCATCGGGACGGGGTAAAGCTGCATTATGGTCACGACGATTTTGCGAGCGATGCAAAGCTCGCTGCAGTCCTGTCACGTGATCGGGCGAAGGACATGGCCGCCGATTACGCGGCCGTTCCTGATGACGCGGCACGAGGCTTCGCGGACAGGCGGGAGATCCGGTTGCCCGAGCGAGTGCGGGACATCCCACACAAGGTAGAAGTTAAGGCGAGAAGCATGTTTGCTGGGTTCAAGCCCAGGCCGCAGGAGGTTCGGCTGGCTGACGAACCTGTGCCTGAAAGCACGAGGCAGCCCAGTGCAGCCACGGCGATCCAGCGCTATGCACGCGCTGCCGTCGATATTGCCGGCATGCGGGACAAGGGCCTGCCGGTGCTGCCGCACCAGGAAACGGCTCTCACCCGTGCTGGCGAAGCGCTCGACAAAACCCGCTACCGCCGAGCGGATGATCTAAACTCGGCAATCGAGCGCAATCCGAAGCTCGCGCGGGACGCCGCTGCTGGCGACGTCCGTGGCGCTGTTCGCGCCATGGCTGAGGAAGCCCGGGTCCGGAGCGATCCGGCCTTGCGCGCCGATCGGTTCATGGAACGCTGGCGATTGCTTGAGGCTGGCCACGAAGATGCAAGGACAGGGCCTGCCCACCAGCGCATGGCGATAATGATGGATGACCTCAGCCAGGATCCTGCGCTGAAGGAAGAGTTGGCGCGACGCGCGCCTGAACTGGGGATCCAGATCGAGAGAGAGCCGACAATCGAGCAGATCCTGGAGCGTCAAATGAGGATGGACCGCGATCGTCAGCAGGATCTCGATTTGAGTCGATAGGGAAGCGCATATGGCAGACGGCGAAGACGAAGCGGCAAAGGCGTTCGACGATCTGCGCAGCGAGGTGTCGTTGTTGCGCCGAGCCGTCGAGCGGCTGGCCGCGGAACGTGCCGAACCATCGGAGATGCCCGATTACGCCGAGACCCTGGGGGTCATCTCGCAGAACCTCTCCGCGACCGCGCAGCGGGTGGATGCGCTGGTGCACAGTCCGGCGCTGTCGCTGACGCCGGAGGAACTCGGCCGGCAGACGCTGGCGGCCAGTTACAACGCTCGACGCGAAGATCACCGCGCCTTTGTCGCCGCGAGGGAGGGGCTGGACGAAGTCGCGACAAAGATCGGCCGTCAGCTGAAATCGCATCTGATGGCGGACGAGCAACGCCAGCGTGTTCGTCGCGTCGGCATATTCGGGTTAGCCTTGGGCATGGCCATGTGGGCGATCCTTGCCGGCCCGATTGTACGGGCCGCACCATCAGGCTGGCACTGGCCAGAACGGATGGCAGGGCGGAGCTTGCGCATGCCGATGTGGGAAGGCGGTCAGCACCTCATGCGTACGGCGTCGCCAGCAGCGTTCGTCGGTATCGTGGCAAACAACAGGATGGCTGTCACAAATCGGGAGGTGTTGGAGGCCTGCCGCACACGCGCGGCAAAGGCGAAGAAGGCCGTGCGCTGCACGATAGAGGTGGAAGTGCAGAACCGAGAAAAATCATGATGGGTTTGGAACGGGGCCGCACGTCATCCGGGCATTCCACGCCAGAGATTCCTGCCGCCGCACTTTCCGGCGGCGCAACAGTGGGTCGATCATCGAGGACGGTAGGAGCGTGACGTTATGGTGAGCGGTCTGGCCAGCATCAGCATCGGCCTTAGTGTAGTGGCGTCCGTGAGCGCCTTCATTCGCAGCGCGAGACGTCAGAACAGGCGACCCACGATAGGTTCAATTCTTGTGGCGCTGTTTGTTGTGCCATCTCTGGCAGCGTCCGTGTCCGGACTGACGGCCGCACCGCTCGAGATGCTCAGCCGGATCCCGGGCCTGTCGATCATGGCGTGGCTGATCGCGACGGCGTTACTGGTCCTGTTGTGTGCAATCGGTGGTCATGTTCTTGGTTTTGTGATGGGAGAGGCCAGGGGGCCTCAGGCGGGCGATGTCATGCGCGGCGCGCAACTCTCCACCGCCGATCGCTGGCGCAAACGGACGCAGCGGATGCAGGCACGCAGTGCCGATGTCATCTCGCTTGCCGGCCTTGCAATCGAGCGGGCGGACGAGCCCAAGCACTTCCTGCTCATGGGCACGACCGGTACCGGCAAGTCGGTCGCGATCCGCGAAATGCTGTGCGGTGCACAAGCGCGCGGCGACCGAGCGATTATTGCCGATCCGGACGGCGGGTTCCTGTCCCGGTTCTACGATGCCGCGCGCGGCGACGTGATCCTGAACCCGTTCGATGCTCGGTCGGCCGTTTGGGACATGATGGGTGAGGTGCCGAACGACTTTGCGGCTGAGCAACTCGCCGCGTCGCTGATCCCGAGCCCGGGCGGTAATGCGGATGCAACATGGGCGGCGCGCGCGCGGACGTTGCTCACTGCGATCCTGCGCCGCGGGCGGCTGACTGGTATCGATACGGTCGAGGTCTACCGGCTGTTTGCCATGGCCGATCGCGCGGAACTGCGCGCAATGCTTGCCGGTACGGCAGCTGAGCCATTTCTGGCTGAGGGTGCGACGCGGCTGTTCGACAGCGTGCGCTCATCCAGCGGTGACGCGATGAGTGCGCTGGAATATGCCGCCAGCACGACCGGCGGGCAGTCGTTTTCGCTGACACGCTGGGCGTCGGACCCGGACGATCGGCGCTGGGTGTTCCTGCCCTACCGGGCCGACCAGATCGCCGCCCTTAAGGCATTGATCGGACCATGGATGCGGTTGGCCATCTTTGCGACGATGAGCCGGCTCGAAGGGGACACCACGCCGACGTGGTTCGTCGCCGACGAACTGGATGCGATTGGGAAGATCGAGGGGCTGGACGACGCTCTTCAGCGTATCCGCAAGTTCGGTGGTCGGTGCGTGCTTGGGTTCCAGACCATTGGCAAGGTACGCGCGATGTACGGCGATGGCGCTGCGGCCGCACTGGTGGAAAATTGCAGCACCCGGCTGATCCTGCGGTGCGCAGGGGGCGATACTGCCAGTACGGCACGCTTCGCGTCATCGCTGATCGGCCAGCAGAGCTATATGCAGCAGAGCTTCAACGAAGGCGCCGCCCCAGGCGGCAAGAGCTGGGGGCATTCCCTTTCAGCGCGCACCGATGACGCCGTCATGCCATCCGAGATCGAGCGGCTGCCGGACCTCAGCGGCTATCTCAAAGTGCCGTCCAAGCCCGAATGGTTTCCGGCGAAGGTCACCTACCGGGAGATGTCGCAACGAACCGCGACGTTCGTCAGCGTGTGATCGATTTGACCGCTGGCGCGCTGATAGGCACCTTTCCGAAGGACAGACTGCACTCACCATAATCGGACATTATGGTAACTATAGGGATGTGCTACACAGGCGAAATGCAGGGTAAAACGGACCAGCGGGCAGGTGCGGTATGAGCGAGATCGTCGTCCATCGTACCGACGGGGAAGAGCTGCCAGTCCGCGCGCGGCGTGGGATCGTCGAGCCGATCGATGCCCGGGTTACCCGGTTGCTGGGCCTTGCGCTGCCCGCTGATGCCGGCCCTGTCAGCGAGATCGGCTTTGCCGCGCAGCTTGGCGCTATGGCAGCAGCCAGCAAGGCGGCGCTGGCGTCGGATCTAGCCTGCTATCTGCGTTGGTGTGAGGACATCCGTGGCGCCCCGCTGCCCGCCGAGCCCGAAAACCTGGTCCGCTACATTGCCATGCTCGAGGCGCGGGGCGCCAAGCCCGCCACGGTCGCCCGGCGGGTTGCCAGTCTCGCCACGGCACACGGCCTGTCAGGCCTGCAGGAGAGGGGGCATGCGCCCACCAGCCACGTCATGGTCCGCGCCGCGCTCAAGGGCTTGCGCCGGCGTCGTGGCGCTGCCCAACGCCAGGCTGCCCCGTTGCGTTTCGGCACCTCGCTAGATCCCCATACCAAGGGGTTCACGCTTACTGCCTTGCTCGGCGCCTGTGGCGGCGATCTGCAGGGCTTGCGCGACGCAGCGCTGCTCTCACTCGGCTATGATGCGGGACTGCGCGTCAGCGAGCTTGTCGCCGTCACCGTCGCGCACATCGATCCGCACAGCGATGGCTCGGCGCTCCTGTTCATTCCATCATCCAAGACCGATCAGGAAGGGCAGGGGACCTGGGGCTGGCTGTCCGCCGACACGATGCGCCGGGTCGGCGCCTGGCTGGTCGCGAGTGCGATTACCGAGGGGCCCGTCTTCCGCCGCGTCGGGGTCGATCGGCGCCGTTTGCGCGCCGCGGTTCCGCCGATGGCGTACGAAGCGATTCCCGGGCACACGCGGCACTGGCAGGAGAAGCTGAAGGGCAAGAGGGCCGAGCCAGCGCGGACGGTGTATACCGTTGGTACGGCCTCACTGAGCCGGCAGGGCGTCAACGGGATCTATCGGCGGGTGGCGCTGAGTGCATTTGATCAAGGGCTGGTCGAGATGCCGATCGCGAAGGTCGAACATGCAGCGCGAGCGCTGTCCAGCCATTCGTTGCGCGTAGGCCTCACGCAGGATCTGTTCGCAGCCGGGGAGGACGGCGTTGGCATTGCGCAGGCGCTGCACTGGTCTTCACCGTCGACCGCGCTGCGCTATGGGCGGAAGCTTGCAGCCAGGAGCAACGTCGCAGCGCGCGTACTGTCCCGTATCCGAAGCTAACGGGTTATCGTGCTACTCCGATCACCGTAACCAGAGGGGAGCACTGCCATGAACGTACGGTTCCTACGAATGCCGCAAGGCCTCTAGGCACGTCACTGCGGAACGATCTTGCTGTTTTTCGATTGCCACCCCTACTTACACCAAAGTGTACGATGGCCAGCGAAAAGGGCACCCAAGTTTCCTTGGATGAAGCCGTAACCGAAATCGAATGCGGCAGATGCTGTCACGTCGATGCACATGTGGCTCCATCGCGCCGACGATCACGACGTGCTCGACGCCAGCGTCATCCAACAGCGATTTTAGACCATTGTCCCGGAACGAGTTCGATAATGCTTGGTCAAGACCGTTTCGCCTTCGACTGGCGCGACGGCTTCGATGATGTGCGTGCCATTCGTGCCGACAGCAAACGGTGCGTCGTCCAAATCCGGCGTCTCGTGCTGGAAATCCACGACCATCTCCCCGGCGTCGGGCGCGGCATCGATTACCCGCTTCTCGTTTGCGACAGCTTGATCAAGATTGTGGCATCGTCGGCCTGTCCCCGTCCGAATATCAGCGACGATTCTCGGCGGGAAGGGCGGTGACGCCCTAATTGCCAGTTGCAGTCACTCGATCTCGCCGGGATGTTCGGCGAACAGGGCGACGTTGTGTGTTGCCTTGGGCCCGGCGGTCTTGCGATATCGTTCAGAGCGATATCAGCGCCAACTGTTTGATGGTCCTCGAGCGCGTCCAACATACGCCTGACCGTCGCGGCGTCGGTAACCGTGTCAGTTAGCACGACGGGGCGGTGAGCCAGCCGCACCGGTGTTTTACTCGACGCATCGGCGTAGTCGAACGTATATCATCGTGGCTCAAAGCACGTCTGTCATCACATGCTTATGGTCATACAGGGAGGCTTGGTAGCTGGAACGGTAGAGCAGGGAATGGCGATTGCGAGCTTCGCCGCAGAAAGTGCGGTTTGACCAAATATGCTACATATCTTCGAGCGCGAAGTAGCTGGGCGTGGGACCTATCGAGGCCGCGCGTAAGCTGATGACATTAGGTGGGATCACGCTGAACCAACTTGACGTGATCGAGTTGAACGAGGCGTTCGCCAGCCAGGCAATCGCGACGCTACGTGATCTCGACATCGATCCGTTCGATGACCCGCGCGTCAATCGCAATGGTGGTGCAATTGCGCTCGGTCACCCTCTCGGCATGTCCGGCGCGCGGATCACGATTAGCGCGGTCGAGGAACTTCATCGTACGGGTGGTCGCCACGCGATGGTCTTCATGTGCATCGGCGTAGGGCAGGGGATCGGCTTGTTGATCGAACGAGTGTGATATTCTGAATACATGATTCCTGACACGCCCTAACAGCAAGCGAGATGGCACGGACACCGCAGCATCGATGGTGTTTCAAGAATCTTCATCTTTGACGGTGACACAGTGCAGGCAATGTCAGGCTACCGTCTTGACCGCCGTAGCGAACCGTCGCCGATAATCGGAAGGAGATAAGCCGACAATGCGATGGAATACTTTACGAAAGGCACTAGGGTCGGTGTAGCCCACATCCCAGCCGATTTGGTCGATAGCAAGCCTCGTACCCCGCAGCTTTGTCTTGGCGTTCGATACTCGCAGGCGTTGCCAGTATTCGGTCGTGGTATAGCCGGTCGCTTTTTGAAAGCGGCGTAGAAGTGTTCTTTCCTCAAGGCTGGCTTGAGCTGCAAGCGTTGCCACGTCGACGGTTTTGCCCTCACTATCCTCTAAAAATTCCTGTACCTTCAGTATGGCTTCATCCTTGTGGCCAACGTGGGGACTGAAGCCGCTGTAATAGCTCTGCTCGCGTCCGGGCGGATCAATGAGGAAGCCACGGGCCACTTCTATCATCACGGCATCTCCCATGAACCGCGCGATGATCGTCAAGCAAAGATCGGTCCAGGCCATGACGCCCCCGGCCGTGATGATGTCACCATCGTCGATGACGATCCGGTCGGTTTCGACCCGCGCCAAAGGGAAGCGGCTTCGAAAGCGATCTTCGTAGGTCCAGTGCGTCGTGACGGTTCGGTTGTCAAACAAGCCGGTATCGCCAAGCACGAATGCACCTGAGCAGATGGAGGCCAGCACGGCGCCCTCGGCGTGCCGTTCGAGCAACCAGCTCTTTATATCTGGATCCCTGTCATCATGCGGGCCATCCAACGCCGGTGGCAAAATGCACATCGATGGATCAGTGCTACATGACGCCGAGGAATAAACGCGCTCCAACCGGCCCGTTGCCTTCGCTGCAGCCCAGTGACTGACCACTAGCCTGGATCTGTGCGCTTGCGCCGGCAACGCAGCGGCAATGCGATCGGCAGCAATCAGGAGATCCGTCATGCCCAAAATCGCTGCTTGCTGGGCTCCACGATAGGCAAGGAGAGCAATTTCCATCATGTCATTTCTAACCCGGTTTTTGTCGCTGTCGCCACTCATATAGGCCTGATCATCCTGTTAGACAGGCTCCATACTCAACGGGAGCAATGTTGTGGCCAAACGAGCCCTGATCGTAGTCGATCTGCAGAACGAATATGAAGCCAGTGGCAAGCTGCCGCTGGAGAATCTGGATCAAGCCGTCGCGAATGCGAAGCGTGTCCTTACCGCCGCGCGTGACGGCGAGGAAATGATCGTTCACATTCGTCACGAGACACCGAATTTGGACGCGGTACCTTTTGCGATCGGTACGAGCGGCACCGAAATCATCGCGGCAGTAGCGCCCGTCGATGGTGAAACAACGCTCACCAAGCACTACCCCAACGCCTTTCGCGACACGGGGCTGAAGGCGCTGCTCGATGACGCGAGCGTGCAGGAGGTGATCATCGTCGGCGCGATGAGCCACATGTGCATCGATGCGACGGCTCGCGCAGCGTTCGACTTCGGTTATGCCGTGACCGTCATTGATGATGCCTGTGCCACGCGCGCCTTGTCGATCAACGGCGTCGAGGTCCCTGCGGACCATGTTCATGCCGCCTTCATGGCCGCACTCGCCTTTGCCTACGGTCAGGTAGTCTCCACCGCCGACTTTCTTCCTGCCTGAGCTGGAGCATTACTATGACATCGGAAACTCTGTCCGGCCTCTCTCGCCGCCAGCTTCTGGCAGCCGGTGGTGCCGCTGCCGTTACCCTCAGCGTTGCCCCTTCGCTCAAGGCAGCGCCGTTGCCTGCGCCAAGCACCGGGAACTCGATAGTCCAGATCCGGAACGCGACAATTCGCGTCAACTATGCCGGGGTGCGGTTCCTGGTTGATCCCATGTTTGCGGATCCAGGGGCCTATCCGGGCTTCCCTGGTTCAGCGATGAGCCATCTGCGCAATCCGCTCGTTCCTTTGCCAGTTGCAGTTGCAGACCTTGTCGATGCCGACGCTGTTATAGTTACCCATACGCATATCGATCACTGGGACGACGCCGCGCAGAAGGCACTGCCGAAGGCGATGCCAATCTTCGTTCAGAACGCAACGGACGCTGCCACCATTCGGGGGCAGGGCTTTTCTGATGTGCGGATTATGACGACGGATACGCGCTTCAAGGGTGTTCAACTTGCCCGGACAGGTGGGCATCATGGCGGAGACGCTGTGTTGCGCGCAGTGCCAACGCTCGATCCCGTCAGCGGCGTTGTCTTCCGTCACCAATCGCATAAGTCGGTTTACGTCGTGGGGGACACTATTTGGGATGCAGCCGTGGCGCAGGCGGTCGAGACTTACAAACCCGACGTCATCGTCCTCAACGCGGGGTATGCCCAATGGGTTGATCTGGGGCCGATACTGATGGGTCCACAAGGGGTATTATCCGTCCATCGCGCGGCACCGACCGCTCAGCTCGTCGCGACGCATATGGAAGCAATCAATCACTGTGTCCTTAGTCGGGCCGATCTCGCAGCCTTTGCTAAAAAGGAAGGCTTCGCTCAGCGGCTACTTATCCCCGCCGACGGCGAGAATATTTCGATCTAAGCAAGGCGCCGTGGGCCAACAACGGTGATGCTGCCCCACGGCGTCAGCAACGGCTTGACATGCGGCTAGCGGATTAGTCCTTGATGTCAGCAAGGAGATGGGGATGAAAATCGGGCTTTTCGTATCAGCTTTTGGGATGGCAGTCGCTACTCCCGCGTACGCTGAGCCTACCCGTGTGGTGGTTCGGGTATTGAGTCAGGACGGCAAGTTTGTCGGCGATCATACTGGCGGTGCGCGCATCACCCTCCGCGACGCCAAGTCCGGTAAAACGCTGGCTCAAGGCATTACGAAGGGCGGCACCGGGAACACCGTCCGGATCATGCGAGCGACCGGTCGCTCTCCACTGTTGCAAACCGACGGCGCGGCAACCTTTGATACGATTGTCGACATTGCAGAGCCAACTCTAGTCGATCTCGAGGTGGCTGGACCACTTGGGCGGCTTGGGTCGCTCCTCCAGGTAAAGTCTCAACGATGGATGGTGCCAGGCCAGGCAATCGATATCGGCAATGGCTGGATGGTCGAACTGCCTGGGCTGGCGATTACCCCGACCGCAATGCGCAGCGGCAGTGCCGTGGCGGTTCAAGCTAAGGTCGAGTTGATGTGCGGATGCCCAATCACCCCGGGGGGAGAATGGGATGCATCGGAGTATGTGGTAACAGCATCCGTCTGGTCGGCCGGCAAGAAACTGGTGACAACATCGCTGCCGTTTACGGAATCTCCCGGCGTATTCACCGGCTCAATCGACGTACCATCGTCCACCCCGACGCAGATTTACGTCAGCGCCATCAATACTAAAACCGGAAACTCCGGACTGGTTCTAATACCCAATTTTCAGCGTGACGAACCTCGCAGTGATATAGAGTAGCCGTCACTTTATAATTCTTAAGAAGATCTTTAAAAAAGCTTTATTCCCGGTTCAGCTCCCCCATTGGATTAGATGATCAGTAAAGTATGAAAACCTTACTGACATCATCGCGCCGGGTTGCTAGGCTTTAAAAATGCTCTCGATCTTTATCTACGGCGGTGCAGCTATCGCGGAAATTGCCGGTTGCTTCGCCTTTTGGGCGTGGCTTCGCATGTCGAAGTCACCGTTCTGGCTTATTCCCGGCTGCCTCTCGTTGGTGATTTTTGCCTATCTTCTGACCCGCGTTGATAGCGCTGCTGCGGGACGTTCCTATGCCGCCTATGGCGGCATCTACATCACCTTTGCAGTTTTATGGCTCTGGGGAGCGGAAGGTGTCAGGCCTGACCGCTGGGATTTGGTTGGCACGGCACTCTGCATTCTAGGTGCCGGCGTAATCTTCTTTGGACCCCACCGCGCTTAGCGGTCTGCATTCCCGACTGAGAGGGTCAACCAAGCCGCCCAGATGGGACAGGCACAAGGCCCCGCCACCTCCGCGCGACGGTCCCAAGATCTATTGCTGCTAGCGCTTCCCGAATGAGAAATAGCAACGAAGATGAGGAATTACAGGATCTGATATGTCAGCACCGTTATGCTGGAGGCCAGCAGGTAAGGCCACTAACGTTTACTGCAAATGGCTGGTCAAGCCGACGCTGCGTCTGCGGCGGATGACCAAAGTTGCGTAGGAATGCGCACCGCATGCGCTCCGCATCTGCGAACCCGACAAGCAGCGCGACGGTTCCGACCGGTTCATTCCCGTCGCGGAGACGGATGCGTGCGGCTTCGCAGCGCAGACGTTCGATCGCACGTGCAGGTGATTCACCCGTCTCCTTCCGAAACAGGCGAGTGAATTGACGAACACTAAGGCAGGAAGCCTCAGCAAGCCGATCGACTGATAACGGTTCTGAGAGGTGGTCGCGTGCGTAGGTTAGCGCCTTGCGGATGCGGTCGGTCCGCGGCTCCATCTGGGAGATTGCCGCGTACTGCGATTGTCCACCTGGTCGCCGGTGATACACGACGAGCTCGCGTGATACCGATTTGGCTATTTCTGCGCCGTGATCGACTTCAATGCGTGCCAGCATCAAGTCAATACCAGCGGTCATGCCCGCTGACGTCCAGATCGCACCATCGTTGATGAAAATCCGGTCTGCATCGACCGTCACTCTAGGATATCGATCCTGCAGTCTTTGCGCGAACTGCCAGTGCGTTGTCGCTCGTTTGCCGTCCAGATAGCCCGCAGCGGCAAGTAGGAACGCACCGGTGCAAATGCTTGCGATGCTCGAGGCTTCGGCAGATGCACGCTGAATACCTGCAATGTTGTCAGGTTCCAGCATCGGTTCGATCATGCCCCCCACCACCACGACCGTCTCGACCGGGGACGACCCCGCGAGACGTGCCGCCAGGCTGAGCCCCGCATCACCCAAAACAGTATCGCCGTCTTTGGAGATGAGTTCGATCCGGTAATACTCTGCACCAAGCAAACGGTTTGCCGCAGTCAGAGCCGCCGTTGGCCCGGCCAGATCCAGAAGTTGAAAGCCTTCGCACAGGTAGAAAGCGAACGGCGCTGACATCGTACCTCCTCATGAACCAAGCCAACTCACCTCCTAGGCAAGTTGCTTCCGGACGCATCGGCAAAAGCGACCTATGGCCGAAATTGAGGGATTAATGCCCTACAGCCATCCGTGACGGGGCGGTAGTGCGCTCGTTGCCAACTGACACGTGTGACGGAATCAGCCATGAAGATCACCTCCTACGATGGCATGCTCGCCTCGCTCGCGCCCGAAGGCGTTCCGCCGTTCCACGTTGGTATCCTGATCGGACCCGGCTTCGTGCCGATGGACATCATCGGTGTGCAGACCGTGCTGGCGATGATGCCGGGATCGCAGATCCACTTTATCTGGAAGAACTATGACGTGGTCGAAGGCTTTCGATCATGGCCGACCGTGCCTACGGCCACCTTCGAGACGTGCCCTCCGCTGGACGTCTTTGCGGTTGGTATGAACCCGCCCGAAGTCCAGAATGATCCAGACGTCATCGCTTTCACCCGGAAGGCGGCTGAAAGCGCGCGATATGTCATCGGCGTCTGCAATGGCGTCGCGCTACTGGGTGCGGCCGGGTTAATCGAGGGCCGGACGGTCGCAAGCAACTTTGCCGCCGAACGGCTTCTCGAGGACCTTGGCGCAGCCAAGGTGCTGGCGTCCGGCTCGGGGGCCGCGGTCGACGGCAATCTCTATACCGCTGGCCCCGGCATCGGTAGCTTCGAGGTGGCGCTGCTGGTTGCGGCAGACGCGTTTGGACGCGAAGCAGGCGAACTAGCGGAGTTCGCGATCGAGTATGACCCGCACCCTCCGTTCCGCACAGGCACCGTGGATGCTGCTTCATCGCAGATGCGAGACGCCGCCCGAGGGATGATCGGACCGATCATCGCTCAGTACCGCCGCTGAGGAGGCGACCCGTCCTGACGGGTCATACCATCGGCAAGTCCTGCTTCAGTCAAAGGATGATTTCATGTCCAAGTTCCTTCTTCCGATCGCAATTGGGTTCGTCGCGCTACTGCCACATGCCGGCAAGGCGCAGGACGCCAGCTTCTACGACTGTCAGAATGACAGGATTCCGATCGCGATCGCGTCGATGCCGTTGGACAAGGCGTTGGCCAAATTCACCAGTGTCACCCGTTGCCCGGTTTCGATCGACACGGATCGGGTAAGAGGCCGCTCGACGCGCAGCATGAAGACCGTGCTGATCAAGGGGCGGTTGACGCCTGAACAGGCACTGGTCCGCATGTTGCGGAATACGCCGCTCAGAGGCCGGATGATCCACGGCGGCTTTTCGGTGAGCAAGTAACCGTGGGTGGCGTCTCGTTCCGGAACGATGGGCCACTGATGGTGACCACTTCGGGGCGAGAAGTTTCGCGCTATCCCCTTGTTTTGCGACTGCTGCACTGGAGCCGTGCGCTGCTGGTTATCGGGTTGCTCGGTGCAGGGTGGTGGATGACCCGGCTCGACGATACGGTTCCGTCAAAATACGGCACGTTCTATCCGACCCACAAGTCGTTCGGGCTGCTGGTCTTCGGCCTCATCGTCACCCAGATCGCGATCCGATTGCGAACTGCGCTGCCGCCACCCGATGCCGCGATTGCCATCTGGGAACAGCGGCTGTCGACCTTGGCCCATACCGCCATGTACGTGCTGCTCGTGGCAGTGCCGTTGATGGGCTACGCTATGTCAAGCAGCTACAGCCATAGTGACGGGGTCACCTTCTTCGGCATTCCCGTTGCGGAGTTGTTGCCCAAGGACGACGCCCACTTCGCGGTTTTCCAGTGGCTGCACCGAGTCATGGCCTACACGCTTCTGGCCTTGATCGGGCTGCATGTCGCTGGTGTCGTGAAGCACCGGTATTTCGACACACGCGCGGGAAGCGATGTCCTGCCGCGAATGTTATAGGCTGCGCCGGAGCCGAAATCATCAAACTCATCCGTGTCGGCAGATAAGCCGGCGTCATCGAGAAGGAGCACCGCATGTCCTACATCATCCATGGCGCGACCGGAGCGCAGGGCGCGCCCCTCTACAAGCAGCTTCTCGCATCCAATCGCGCTGCGCTTGCTGCGGTGCGCGGTCCCGCCAGCGCGCAAGACAGGCCTGCCATCACCGTGGACAACGGTTCGACCAAGTCGCTGATCGCCGCTTACACCGATGCGGACGGCGTGTTCGTACATCTGCCGCAGGCGGCAGAATCCGCGCGGCTGGAACAGGCGAACAACATTGTCGAGGCCATAGGCGTCGCCCGGCCGAAGCGCGTTGTGATCTCAACCAGCGGCGCGATCGTTGATCAGCCCGAAAGCGTACTGCAGGCATCCGCAGACAGTGCTATCGCAACGCTGCTCCGCGGCGTCGCCGACAGCGGCGTGTCTCATGCCGTCATCGCGCCGCGCCAGTATCTGGAAAACCTGCTGCTGCCGATGGTCATCGGGCCGGTGAAGTCGGAAGGCGTGCTGCCCTACCCGATGCGCGAAGACTTCGCCGTGTCGTGGAGTTCACACCTCGATGTGGCAATCGCGGCGGAACGGTTGCTGACCGACCATTCCGTGACTGGCATAGTCGGCATCGGCCATATTCCAGGTCTGACAGGACCGGAACTGGCCCATGCGTTCTCAACGCATCTTGCTCGCGAGATACGGTTCGAGGCGCTGTCTCCCGAAGCATTCGGCGCGCAGCTCGAACCGTTGATCGGTCCTGCTGCCGTGAACATCGCGGGCTTCTATACCACGCTGCTGCAAATGCCTGATAACGTGATGGCTGCCGGCACCAGCGCGCAGGAGCAACTCGGCCTATGCCCGCGCAGCGTGGAGCAGTGGCTAACCGACATGGGCATTTAGGAAGGCGACAAGCCGGCGAATTGGGGGGCGTCAGTTTGGATGCCCCCTCCATCCGCAAGTCAGTCGGCAAGCAACACCGATGTTGGCACGACCTCCGCATAGGCGAAGGCAAGCGCAGCCATGAATGCCGCGTGGACCTGTTGGGCCGGGACGTCCACGCCATCGCTGGCCAGCGCGCGCGTGGCGCAGGCGTCGCCGACAACTGTCACACCGTAGCCGAAATCGAATGCGGCGCGCGCGGTGGCATCGATGCACATGTGGCTCATCGCGCCGACGATCACTACGTCCGTGACGCCCGCCTTTTCCAGGATGTCCTTCAGTCCGGTGTCGCGGAAGGAATTTGGGTAATGCTTGGACAGAATGGTCTCGCCATCGACGGGTGCCATGGCAGCAATGATATCCGTACCGTTCGTGCCGGCCGCGAACGGTGCATCTGCGGAACCTGGGGTCTCGTGGCGGAAGTGGACGATCTGGTCCTGACGGTCCCGCGCGGCAGTGAGGACGCGCTTCGCATTCCCGATGGCCTGGTCCAGGTTCTCCAGTGGTAACTTACCGTCGGCTTGATACTCGTTCTAAAGATCGACCACGATGAGGGCGCGCTTTTCCATTACCTTGCTCCTTTTAGAATCGAACCCTTCTATCGGTCGGCACGCGAGTTTATCAGTGGCAGTGACGATAAAGACCGGGTTGATTGCGACATGATCGAGATTGCCATCGTGATGTACTCGGGCGCACAGCTGGCGGCGGTCCTTGGCATGACCGACTTGCTGATCGCCGCCGATCGCGCGGCGGCGAGGTCGGATCCAGCGTCTGGTGATACGTTGGTCGTGAGCCATTGGGCTGCCATGGGCGCCAGGGGTACGCTGACACGGGTCTATTCCTCGGCTTCTCATGCCACGACTCCATCCATCTGCATCCTTCCCCCCGCACTGGACGGCCGGGCCGACGATACGGAGCCGGTCGTGACGCGTTGGTTGCAAGAACGGCACGCGGACGGCGCCGTACTGACCTCGGTATGCTTGGGCGCGTTCCTGCTTGGCGAAACGGGTCTCCTCAACGGTCGTACCGTAACGACGCACTGGGCCTATGAGGATCGCTTCCGCGCCCGCTTTCCTCAGACGAAGCTCGACACGGATCGGATCGTCATCGACGACGGTGACATCATGACCGCTGGCGGTGTCATGGCGTGGGCGGATCTATGCCTGACGATCATCGACCGGTTTCTCGGTGATGCCGTGATGATCGAGGTGGCGCGCAGCTTTCTGATCGATCCGCCGGGCCGCAGAGCTACTACAGCGGCTTCTGCCCGCACTTCGGTCACAAGGACGATGCGATCCTGAAAGTGCAGGAGTTCCTGCACGGCAGTGAGGGCAGGATCGTCGACGTCCCGACGCTAGCGGCGCAGGCGGGACTGGAGGACCGGACGTTCCTGCGGCGCTTCCAGAAGGCGACCGGCCACACGACGACGGACTATTGGCAGCGCTTGCGGATATCGATCGCGAGAGCGAAGCTGCGTGATACCGGGCTTGCGATCGATCAGATCGGCTGGGAGGTCGGCTACACGGATCCGAGCGCGTTCCGTAAGGTCTTCAATCGGATCGTCGGCCTCTCCCCATCCGATTACCGACGACGGTTCGCGAGCGGGGATCGGCCGACGACCTGAATGGTGCCCGGGATTACTTCGGTCCGGGATATTCCATGAACAGGGCGACATGACGCGCGGCCTTCGGACCGTAGGTCTTAGTGATGTCGGCCAGCGCGATGTCCAGCGCGCGAGTGGCTTCATGCGCTTCGAGCGGGGCAAGGGTGCGATCGACTTTCGTGGGGCCTCCCGCCACCAGATCGGGCAGGAGGACCAGCCCGTGTGCAAGTCGCATGGGAGCTCCGCTTGCCGCGACGGCGTAGGCCATCGTGTTCCCCGTCCGGCTGTAGGATTCCGCGGTCAACGCCAGCGCGATCTCGTCGTCTCCCGTCTTTACCGGGATGCCGAGCTTGACGTCGGGCTTCGCATCGCGTGCCGGCATGTCCGCATTACCCGGATCGGACTGGAACGCGTCGCTGTCATGCTTCGAACTCCAGCCGTCGATGCCGACGTCGCGTGCGACCTGGGCGGCCTTGGCGGGACCGGCGATAGCCTCGACGAGCGCGATCGAGGTCGGCATCGAGGCACTGACGCCGGCACTGGAGACCACTTTGCCGTCAGCGACGTAGCGGATGTTCTTCTGCCAATTCACGTTCGGAAAACGCCGTACCCGCATCTCTTCGTTGCTGTAGTGCGAGGTCGCCCGGTGGCCGTCGAACAGGCCGGTGTTGGCGACCGCCATGGCACCGTAGCAGATGCTGATCACGGTGCAGCCCTTGCCGGCCTGCGCCTTGATCCACCGCAGCAGGCCCGCATCACTGTCGTTTTCGACGGCCGGAACGAAGATGTAATCAGCGCCCTCGGGATGGCTCTTGTCGAATTCGTCCACGGTCGTCTGCAGCTGGAAGGTGAGCGGCTGCATCTTCACCGGACCAGGGGTCACCGACACCGATACGACGTCGGCCACGCCCGAGCGTGCCATTACGCCGAACGGAATGCAGAAATCGCTGATGATCGTGCCCTCGTTCAAGCCGACGATGGCGACGAGAGGCTTCGAGCGACCGAACCTTGGTTTGTACGGCGCTATTCTCTCCGGATTTGGGTTCTTGGAGGCGTCGAAGAGCGAGGATGTCTTGGCGGCCTGTCCGGCGGTCGCGGCCCTGCCAGCGAGTGCGAGCCCACCTAGTGTCACGGCTGCGGAGATGAGCGCTGTCCGTCGATTGAAGTCTTGCATGGGGATTCCTGATTGCCACCTATGCGACGATCTGTCTGCCGACGAAACGGTGGCGTAAAGGACTTGGATCACTGGTTTTGCGCCATCGGGCACTTGGTTCTCAAAATTGGTGTCGTACAAGCCGAGCGTATGCGCTCGGTAGCGGTACATCGGGTCAACGAGGCACCTACCTGTTCATAGGACTGAAATGACAGTCCGTTAGAGAGGATTGCCGTCACGGCATGCGGCCCGCGACGGCCATCTCGCATACATAAGGATCAAGCGAATGCGTACCTCCATCGCCCGACTGGTAATTCCAACATTGGCTGTGATGGTGACCGGCATTGGCGCCAACGTCAGCGCTCAGGGTCTGCAGTATGACTGCCGGAATGAACCGGTCGCCATCGCCATCCCGGGTGATCGACTGGACCGGGCGATCAACCAGCTGCGCCTCACGACCAGGTGCCCGATTTCCGGCACGAAGCTGGCCAAGGGCAAGCGCTCAAAGCCGGTCGTCGGCACCATGGTGCCTCAACAGGCGTTGCAGGCCATGCTGGACGGTACGGGATTGCAGATGCGATCGATCAAGGGCGGATTCGAAATCGTCCGCGTTCCCCGCAACTGAACGTCAACGCCGAAAGGAGCATTGATCCGGGCTCATTCCCAGCCCGGTCATGCTTTCGAGGATGCCGATCACAGCGTTGGGTGAACCGAAAGCCCCATCCACGCCGCCATCGCGATCATCATCAGGTTCTCGGTCAGCGACAGGAAGCCGAGCGGAACGTTGCTTGATCCGCCGACACACGCGCACTTGAGATCACGTCGGTCGATATATACGGCTTTGACCACGGACACCGCGCCGACCGTACCGATGACCAGCGCGATCGGCACCGACAGCCAGGTCAACACCCCTGCGATCATCAGTACGCCCGCCAGTCCTTCGGCGAACGGATAGACGTACGAATACGGCACCCAGCGCTTCGCCAGCAGGTCGTAGTTGAGGAACATCGTAGCGAAGCTCTCGATGTTCTGGAGCTTCAACAAGGCCAGTACCGTCATGCTGAACCCGATGAACCACGCCGCAGCCTGCAGCGTGAACGGCGTGGCATATACCGCGTGGCTGACAGCCAGAGCCATCGACGCGGTGATGGCGAACAATGCCGCTACGGGCCGGTAGGTGGTCGCCTTGGGATCGGCGACGGTCTTGCCGAGATGTCGGCGCAGATCGTCGTATCCACCGACCCGTTCACCGCCGATGAAGGTCTGCGGCGTCATCCTCACACCGTATTGCGCCTTGAACGCATCGGTATCGGCGCGCGTGCGCAACCAGCGATCCTCCACGGCGTAGCCCTCTCGGCGCAGCAGGTCCTTCGCCTTCAAGCCATAGGGACACACGTGCTGGTCCATCACCATGCGGTAGAGAACGGCTTGGCGGGGTTCGCCGATCAACGTCATTTGCAGTGGCCTTCGTGTAGCATCATTGAACTGTCACCTATATAGGGTCCGTACCATGGTACGGAGTCAAGGGATGCCTGGATTGTCCATTGCCGGGCTGGCGCGCGCGGCCGATGTGGGCGTCGAGACGGTGCGCTACTATCAACGGCGTGGCCTTCTCGAGACGCCGGCTCGACCGGACGGGTGCGGCCAGTCGGGGAGTATCCGGCGCTATGACAACGACGATGTTCGTAGGCTTCGGTTCATCCGTTCCGCGCAGGCAGCCGGTTTCACGCTTGAGCAGATCGGCGAACTGCTGGCGCTCGATGCCACCGAGGATCGGGCAAGGGTCCGGGCGCTCGCGAAGGAGCGGCTCGTTGCGCTGGGCTTGCAGATCGAGGCGCTGAAAAAGGCACGGGACTCGCTTCGACGGCTAGCACGCGAATGCGCCAGCGGTTCCGCCGGACCGTGCCCGATCCTGACCTCGTTCGATCACGCCGGAGGATGAAAGCCGTGAAACCTTCCGCAAGATCGTAAGGTAGAGCTGAGCTCGATCCGGATATCACTTCCCCTCGAGTGTCTTCAGATAGTTTTCGTGGTCCTGCGCCGTGCCTACGAAGCGCTTCATGCGAGCCAGGTGCTCGGGAGGCAGTTCGGCTTCCGCCTTGGCAAGCTGGTCAGCGATCCAGCCGGCGTTGAAGTCGGGCACGCCGGCGCGCTTCAGATTCTCCGCCCGCCTGATGGAGTCACCGCTGCAGAGCACCAGCATCCAACCGTACGTTCCCCGCTCGAACAAGGCCCGACCGCCAAAGTCGCCTTGGGTCCAGTCCGCGATCGCGTGATCGCCGCTTATGACGACCGGACCAAGCTCGATCGGAAACCGCGCACTCCCGAAGTGCGCTTCGGTTGCCTGGGCGATGCGTCCCCTGTCGACGACCGTGTTCGGAATGCCGCAGCCGGCGAGCGCAAAAGCGCTCGCCATTCCCAAGAATCTACGCATCGATCAGCCGCTTCAGTCTGGCAACCGCCTGAGCCTCCGGTTCCTTCGCGTCCATCGTGTCGACGAATTGCCCGTCACGATCGAACAGGAGTATCCTTGCCGTGTGGTCGATCGTGTAATCGCCGTTCGGCAGCGGCACACGTTCGACATAGATCTTGAACGACTTCTCCATCCGCTTCAGCTCGGCTGGGTCTCCGGTCAGACCGATCACCGGCGCATCGAACATCGAGAGGAAGCTGGCGATGTCCTCCTTCTTGTCGTGCTCGGGATCGACCGAGACGAACACGACGTTCATCTTGTCCGCGCCGGTCCCGATCCGCTTGCGGAGCAGTTCCATGCGCGCCATCGTCGTCGGGCACACATCCGGGCAACGCGTGAAGCCGAAGAAGATCGCGTAGGGCTTGCCCTTGAGCGTTTCGTTGGTGACCGTCTTCCCCTTGGTGTCGACCAGTGTGAACGACCCGCCCGGTCCCGCGCGTTGCGATGTCGTGGCGCTATTGCCGGAGGCATTGGGTTGGCGCGAACATCCCGTGACGGTCACGACCAGCCCGAGCGTGAGGGCGGTTGCCAGAGCGGTACCGCGCAGCAGACCGCGCGTGCGTGGATCCGACATCACTTGTGCCCCCCACGCTGCGCGGCCGGCGCTGAGTCCCCCGCCCCGCCGATGACGAACTGCACGGTCACTGTTCCCGCCCGTGCGAAACGCAGCGTCGCCGGAACCCGTTCGCCTGCCTTGAGGGGAGACTTCAGGCCGATCAGCATGATGTGATTGCCGCTCGGTGCGAGCGTCGCAGTGCCGCCTGCCGGCACTGCGAGACCATCGACGAGCTGGCGCATCCGCATGACCCCGCCGTCCATCGACATGGTGTGGATCTCGACGCGTTCCGCGCGCGGCGACGTGGCGGAAATAAGCCGGTCTCCTCGCGCTCCGGCGTTGCGGATCGTCAGGAAGCCCGCCCCTACCGTGGCACGGGGCGACGTAGCCCGCGACCAGGGCTGCGAGATGGTGAGCGAGCCCTTGCGGACGTCCTGCGCAAGGGCAGGGGCGGCGAGCGTGGCGACGAGCGCCAGCGCGATGCGATAGGTCATTCTAATTCCTTTTATAGGGGGTCAGCGCGCACGCGCAGCGGCGAAGCGGTCCGAAACCGCCTTCCAATTCACCACCCGCCACCAGCCATCGAGATAGTCGGCGCGGCGGTTCTGGTATTTGAGGTAGTAGGCGTGTTCCCACACGTCGTTGCCCAGCACCGGAATGCCCTTCACCTCGGCGACATCCATCAGCGGATTATCCTGGTTGGCGGTGGAGGTGATGGCGAGCGTGCCATCCGACTTCACCACGAGCCAGACCCAGCCCGAACCGAACCGCTTCGTACCGGCCCCCCTGAAAGCGACCTCGAACGCAGCGAGCGAACCGAACTGGTGGTCGATCGCGGCTGCGAGCTCGGCGGAGGGCTGCCCGGTCCGTGCGGCGGGCGCCATCGTCTCCCAGAAGAAGCGGTGGTTCCAATGACCGCCGGCGTTGTCGCGGACGACCGGGGGGAGGGTACCGGCCTTCGCCACCAACGCCTCCAGCGATCGGCCGGCAAGCGACGGATCGGCCGACACGGCCTTGTTGAGCGCATCGACATAGGCCTGATGATGCTTGTCGTGGTGGATCGTCATCGTCTGAGCGTCGATCGCAGGATCGAGCGCGTCGGCGGCATAGGGGAGGGCGGGAAGCGAGAACGGTGCCGGCGCGACTTGCGCGAACGACGGCACCGGCGCGCACAGGGCGATCGCCCCGAAGAACAGGCTGCGAAACATTGATGATCTCCTTCTCGCGAAAGGCTCCGTCGATCGTGCGCGGGGGGCCGGTTGCCGACATGGCGTCGGCGCCTCCCGGTCAGTCGATCGACGTGACGAGGCTGCACGCACACCCGGTCATGTGCCGGGTGCACGGTGACAGTGCCGCTGCATCCGGCCATGCCGGTGAGCGGACGATCGTCAGTTCAGCGAGAGCGGTGGTCCACGCAGCGGTGGGCGCAGATACGGATGTGGTTGCAGCGTCGCCCCGGGCGCTGTCAGCAAGGCCGACGCGGCGACGATGGCGAGGGCGGCCAACAGGATGACGGGATCGACGGCGCCGAGGATCTGTGCGGAAAGACCGGCATAGGCGCAGGGCATCTCGGTCTTGCCGTGATCGGTAGACGGCGCGTGGTCGGGCATCGCTGCCTTCATCGTAGCCATGTCGTCGCCCATTCCGGGCATCGCCATCGCTTCGGTCGTCATGCCCGAGCAAGTAACTATGGTGATCGCACCGCGGTCGTTCGCGATCATGTACCCGGTCGGAACGAGCAGCTTCAACAGCAGCACAGCGACACATAGCAGCACGGCAAGATGACGTTGAGCAAGGAGGCGGCGGATCGCGGGCACGACGGAGAGCTATCGTGATCAGGAAGCTGTGTCACTTGGGCATTGTGCCCTAGTGACACGAGGGTTTCCGTCATTAGTCCACGCGGTGGACAGGTGCTGGGTTCAGCCCCGGCCGAGGTGGTTATGACGATACGATCCGAAGTGCGATTACGGTGCCGCGGTGCGGGCGGGGGATGTACGGTGTGATGCCGGCGCCTCGCACGCCCGGACGTCTTCGACCTTGCGGTATCCCATGTCGGCGACCGCATCGATCCGCTCGACTTCAAGCAACCCCTTTCCGCACTGGCGGCGGGTGCCAGCAGGCCCATGTCGTTGCAGGCGTTGGTGACGTGCTGTTCGACGGTCAGTCTGTGCTTGGCATCGACGCTAGCTGCGCGTGGTAACGACCGTCACTTTCGAATGTGCGACCATCAAGCCCGCGTCGGGATCGGTGAGCGAAATCGGCCCTTCGCCGCTCTCCTCGAACTGGCCGAGCAGCGCGGCAATTACCCGACGCTGCTCGCGCAGTTTGGCCGCAGCCGCTCTGCGGCTAACCGTTAAGGAACGTCGTTGAACACATGGCTCCAGATGTAGTCCGCGATATCGACGTCGGCGTTGCCGTAGACTTCGTGGAATGCGTACGCGATCGATACCAGTCCGACGCGCGTACCACCCCGGCATTCCGTGAAGGTCTCGTCCCGGCTGAGGCCCTTCAACTGGGTGCGCACGGGTTCGCCACTGCATCCGTCGAGGCCGGCCCAGGTCGCCAGGCTCTTGCGGGCCCCTTGGAAGCCGAAAAGGCCGACGCCGTAATAGCTGACGATCTCGTCCGCCGTGCCGTGAAACTCGACCACGGTGATCGGACGAATCGGGCGGCAGTCCGTCGTAGTGTTCAACGGGAAGGACACGGGCGCCGCGGCGTGGAAGACATCGGATGCCTCACACGCCATCCGCTGGGTCATAGATCCGCCGTTCGAATGTCCGGTAACATAGGTTCTGGTGCGGTCGATGCGGCCTTGTGCCTGAAGCCGGGCGACCAAGGCGCGCAGATAGCCGACGTCATCGATGTTCTGCTTAGCGGAATCGCCACAGCATCCATAGCCGTTCCAGCCCTTGTTAAGCGCCTCCGGCCAGACGGCGACGAAACCGCGACGGTCCGACTGGGCTAGCTGTCCGGACTTTCCCTGCTGCTTCTTTGCGCTGCCGAGATAGCCATGAAGATCCATCAGCAACGGCACCGCGGTGTCACCCGCATAGGTGGCCGGAACGTGGACCAGGTAGCTGCGGGTCCGCCCCGCCCACTCCATCGTGCAGCTATAGTCGCCGGGCGTCAGCGCATCGGAGCATCCGTCCTGCGCGCTGGCTGGCGTTGCCCAGAGGAAGAGGCTCGCGGCGATCGTGAACAGCGTGGGGCGCCAGCGTGCAGCGCGATTGTACAGGGTGAAGCGCGTCATGGGTCGTCTCCTGGAGAGGTTCGTCAGTGATCGTTCTGCGCAAGCCGCCATTCCGAATCGGTGGGCGCTCTAAGCGGAGTATGCTGGGGCATCGGAGCGGGCGGCAGCGGTCGCAGACCGCCGTCGTTGTCGAGCGCGGCTGCGGAAACCGAAAAACGGGGACCATCCGCGACCGCAGTTCGGGCGGCATTCCGTAGACGAGCCGGTTGGGCTGCCGGCGCGCCATCGATCACCACCACTGCCACGTTCGCCGTTTCCGTGGCGGACGGCTCACCGCAGCTCGACACGATCAGCGTGGCCGCGGCGATCAGTCGGGCCGGCTCACGCACGATGGCTGGATTCGATTGGCGGCCCTTCGGAAACACCGAGCCGGGAGTCGGCAAGCCCGACGTACAGCCACCAGCGTTCTTGGAAGGCGACGAGCCCCTGCGCGAAACACACGTTGCCGACCTGACCCGCCGCTTCCGCTGGATCAATACGCTGGAACGGGTCGGCCAGACGTCCGATCACCGCGGTCGGATCGTTTCCGTCGAACAGCATCTGGCCGGGCTGATAGGCGAAGGGAGGCGCATCCCCGACCCCGCCGTCGAAGTGGTTCGTGCCGTTGTAGATCAGGACGATGCCGGCCTGGGTCAGCACGGCTGGCGGTCCCGGTTCGGTCAGTAGAGAATCGAAGCGGTGACGACGGGGGCCGGCGATCGCGCGCAGTCCGTTGGGACCGGGCACTCGATCAAGGACCCAGTGACCCATCGGCCCGTTCGACGTCGGGTCCCAAGTCAAGTAGCGGTCCGGCGAGGTCTCCGCTTCGAGCGGGGTCCACCGGATGAGGTTCGTCGACGTTGCGGCGAAGACCATGCCTTCGCCCCAGTACATCCAGTATCGGCCATCGATCTTCGCCGCGACCAGCACGCCGCCGACGAGCATCGTCACTATTGCGCCAGCTTTGGTAGGGCGACGTACGTAGGGAGATTCTGCGAAGGCGGGACCGTGCTTGGTCCAATTACGAAGGTCGGGCGAGGTCGCCACGAACAGACATCCTGCCTTGCCGTCGAACGCCGTGTACGTGCATACGTAGCCACCCTCTGGCGAGGCGACGACACGTGGGTCTTCGATGCCGCCCGGCCACTCCCACGCCTGCCAACGGTCGTCTGTGGGGAACAGGACGGGTTCCGGGTCGAGATCGAAGTGAAGACCGTCGCTGCTGGTCGCGAGGCCAATGCGCGACGTGCCTGCATATCGCCCCTCGACGTCCTCCCCGCGCACCAGCAGGCAGATACGCCCATCATGCACCACTGCACCGGGGTTGAAGATGTCTTTTTCGGCCCAGGCAACGGTCTTGCCAGATACGGGGCAGGGAAACGTCGCGTGGGACCGTTCCTCAAGGATCCGGCTGGGCGGCGCGAACGGACCGATCGCCCAGTACGGCAGTGAGACGTCGTTCGTCATGCGAAACTCCTGGTTGCGATCGTGACGGCGGTCGTTCGAGCCATCAGGATCGCGCCATCGAGTCCGGCATGCTGCAGCTTCGCGGAGCGGATGAAGTCGTCCGCGCCCGCGACGGGACCGACGCCGTAGCCGCCGAATGCGTCCGCATAGGCCGCGCGTACCGCCGCGAGCATCGTCGGCGCGGTACCCACGCCGCCCCCGACGACGATACGGTGAGGTGACCAAGCCAGCACGATGGCCGCCAATAGCTGAGCCAGGTAGTCGGCGATCAGTTCGCGCACGTCCGGCCGATCCGCGAGCGTCTCTTCGGGACGAAGCCGAAGAGCGACGGCGGGACCGGCGGCAAGTCCCTCCGCGCAGTCGGCATGGAACGGACAGGTTGAAGGCGTCGCATCGCCTGGTCGCCGGACGAGTCGCAGATGACCGATCTCGGGATGCATCGCGCCGTGCAACGCGCCGGTCGCACTGACCAGACCTGCCCCGATCCCGGTGCCGATGGTGATGTAAGCGACGCTGGAGCAACCCCGTCCTGCGCCCCGTGCGCGTTCGGCTAAGGCGGCAGCGTTCACGTCCGTGTCGATCGCCACGGGCACGCCCAGCGCCTGCGTCAGATCTGCGCGCAGGTTGCTGCCGGTCCAGCCGGGCTTGGCGGTATCGAGCATCCGGCCGTAATCAGGATGGTGGGGGTCGATCAGCAATGGGCCGAAGGCCGCCATGCCGACTGCTGTCAGGGGATCCTGCGTCTCGTCGGTTTCCGCGACGAACGCGGTGAGGTCCCTGGACGCCGCTGCGGGAGTTGTCGTCGCCCAGCGCCGCTCCGCGCGGGTGACGCCCTGCGCGGATACGAGGCGAGCGACGATCTTGGTACCGCCGGTCTCGATGCCTAGCCAGCTCATGCCGCAGTCTCCGATGCGTGGGACGTGGCGTCCTGCCGCCGCTGAATCAGATCCCGCAGGATGGCGGAATGCTTGCGCGCATCGAGACGGTAGAAGAGGCAGGTCGATGCGGCGGCTAGCGCCAGCAGACCGGCACCCGGCCCGTTGATGATGCCGATCCACCTAACGGTATCTGCTCCCAGCGCCGCATGGCCGCTTCCCGTGCTCTGGAAGCCTATCGCCTGCAGCGCGACCCCTGCGACCAAGGAGCCGATCCCGGCCGCCGCCTTGGTGGCGAAGGCCCAGCCCGCGAAGTACAGACCTTCCCGTCGAGCGCCGAAGAGATGCTCGTGTTCGTCGGCGGCGTCCGCCATCATCGACGCGAACGAGATCGCCGCGGCGGCCATCAGAGCGCCCCCGACGAAGACCGTCACGCCAAGGATCGTGACCATGGCACGACCTTCGAACGGGAACAGCCCAACGAGACGCAGCGCCGTGGGCAGCGACGTCGACAGCGAGAGGCCGACCATCCCGATCAGCAGTACGGTCCGCTTCTCCATGCGCTTCAGCATCGGCCCGGCCAGCGGTGCGCCGAGCAGCAGCCCGCTGAACAGCGACAGCGTCACCGACTGCATCTGGCTTGGCGTCATGCGCCAGAAGTACGTGTTGGAATGGAGCCCGAGCGTGCTGTGGATCGCCAACGACGTGAAGAGGAGCAGCGCGCCGACGAACAAGGTGCGGAATGACTGGTTGCCGAAGATCTCAGCAACCTCACCCGCAAGCCGCTCATGGATGCGCCGTGTACCTGGCAGCGGAGGATGCTGGCGATCCCGCATCGTCAACAGCGCACGCATGGCGATCAATGCGCCGACGCCAGCTATAACCGCTAAGGTGAGGGCGAGAGGCGTGTAGCCCGCGCGTCGTGATGGTCCCTCGACGCCGCCGAGGAATACGCCGAAGCCCAGCACTACGGCGCTGAGCGCACCTGCCATCGCTCCGCCCCAACGCCAGACGGCGATCGACGATCGCTCGGCATAGTCGTCGCTGAGTTCCGCGCCGACCGCGTTGTAAGGGAGGAGAAACAGCGAGATCGAGATGCGCAGGCCGATCGACAGAACCGTCAGCCAAGCGAATATCGCGACGGTGCTCCAGCCCGCGGGCAGGGAGAATATCAGGACCAGGAACAGCATCGTTCCTGGCAATCCGGCCGCCATGAATGGCAGTCGACGCCCGAACCGCGAATGCCAACCATCCGAAAGCGAGCCGATCAGCGGATCGACAAGCGCGTCGACGACGAGCCCGGCGGCTAACGCGATGCCCGCCAACGCGGCCGGCACGCCGACGACCGTGGTCACGTAGAAGAAGAGGAAGATGGTGACGCCCTGACTGGCGATCCCGTCAAGCAGCGCACCGGCTGCATAGCCGAGCTTCAAATGCGTCGGCAGTGGCGTCAGCTTACGCCCCGCCGGGTCAACGCTTCCGTCAGTCGCCGCAACGCCGACGACCCCGCCGTTCGGCGCTCGGTCCATCACCCTCTCCATTTCTATCGTTGAGCAAGGCTTAGCATCGAACTTCAGCTAAGCAACAAAAAGAATGGACGGTTCGCAAGTTCTCGTTTAGCGGTCGGCTATCGACGGCATTCGATCGTCGCGGGGAGAGGAAGATGAAGCGTTCGACGATGATCGCGGTGCTCGCATGCGGCACGGCTTGTACGATGGCTTGGACACCGGTGCGCGCGCAGGAGGGCGGCATGGTTTCCGAGCGTCCGACGACTCAGAAACCAGACCCGAGTCGCGGGGAGATCGAAGCCACCGATATCGTCGTGACCGCCAACAAGCGGCAGGAGCGACTGAAGGACGTGCCGATCAGCGTCAGTGTGGTCGCCGGCGAACAACTGACCCGGCAGAACGTCAATGAGGTCTCGGATCTCACCCGTAGCGCGGCCGCTCTCAACACAGCGGGACCGTTTGGTGCGTTAAGCATCCGCGGCATCGGCAGCGTCTCCTTCTCACGTTCGTCGGAGGGCAGCGTCGGCGTGGTTGTCGACAACGTCGCACTGGCCGGTACGTCCACCAATCCGCCACTGCTGTTCGACGTCGCACGCGTCGAGGTCCTCGAGGGTCCGCAGGGAACGCTCTTCGGGCGCAACTCGTCTGCCGGCGTCCTGAACATCGTCACCAACGCACCCGATCCGACCAAGGTCGAAGTCATAGCGCACGCGGACATTGCGACGCGCGAGAACTACATCGGGCGGGCGGTGATCAACCTTCCGATCGCGGACAACGCCGCGCTGCGCGTCGCTGGTTCGTTCGCGCAGGCTCCCGAGTCGCATTTCAACCTCACCGACCGAAGCTGGGTCCGCCAGCGCAACTATGCCGGCCGAGCTAGATTCCTGTGGGAGCCCACTTCTCAGATCACGATCAATTTGGCCGGCGACTACAGCAATGCGGACAAGCGGGGCGGCACGCCGTGGTCCGTCTACTCCTCCACACCCGGCAGCCGGCTGACCCAGCGGCTGGCGGCATGCGGCGTGACCGTTGGTGAGGAAAACCAGCAGGGCTGCATCGACGGTGGCAACCGCGGCTGGACCGAAAGCTACGGCTTCTCGGCGCAGGCGGATCTTGAGATCGGGACGCATACGCTCACCTCGATCACCGCCTATCGCGCGGTGGAAGGCAAGGTGACTGCGTACGACGTCGACAGTGTGCCGGTATACCGGTTGAATCAGGTAGGTCCGCTCAGCACGCACAACGTCAGCCAGGAACTGAGGCTGACGTCGCCGAGCGGCGGTACCCTCGAATACGTCGGTGGACTGTACTACTTCGACAGCGAATACGATGGTTACGTCGAGCAGCTCGGTCCCATCGGAACCGATCTCGGCATCCCGTTCCCGCTTGGTCAGCGGCTGACGACGCATGCGCAGACGACGAGCGTCGCAGCCTTCGGCCAGGCCACGGTCAGGATCGGATCGGCCTTCCGGCTGATCGGCGGTGCTCGCTACGGCAATGAGGACGTGTATGCCCGAAGCGTCGGAACCTTGGCGACGGGGGCCGTAGCGCCGATCAGACCGATCGCGCCGGTGATGGGCGACGTCAGCGACGACTACTTCTCATACAAGTTGGGCGCTCAGTTCGACGTCACCCGTGACGTGATGGTCTACGGGACCTACACGCGCGGCTACAAGGGACCGTCGATCAACGATCAGGCGGGCGGCCAGACGACGCCGATCCTCGTCCGACCGGAAATCCCGAAGTCGGGCGAAGTGGGCGTCAAGGCCTCCGCGTTCGGTGGGCGCCTGACCGCCAGCCTCGCCGGTTTTTACACCAAGGTTGAAGATTTCCAGGCGCAGTTCTTCGATCCCGCGGCGGCGGCCTTCATCTTTGGGAACGCTCCGTCGCTCACTAGCAAAGGCGTCTCGCTGAACATCTACGGTCGACCGGCGCGCGGGCTCAGTCTGAACGTCGGCGCGGTCTACAACGATGCACGCTACGGCGACGGCTATCTGGTCGCATGCGCGCAAGGACAGACGTTGGCGCAGGGCTGTGTGCCACAGATCGTCGGCGGCGTTGTGCGCGGTCAGGTGGACGACGCAGGCGGCAATCGGCTCATCGGCGCGCCCGAGTGGAAGGTGACGGCCTCCGGCGAATATGCTGCGGCGCTCACGAGCGCGATTCAAGGTTTCGTCCAGGCGGACATGGTCTATTCGTCCCGGGTCTATTGGGATGCGGCGTTCAATCCGATCGCGCAGAACGATCCCGCGGCCCTGTTCGGTGCTCGCGTGGGCGTGCGGTTCGACCGCGAGCGTTTCGGCTTTTCGGTGTTCGGCCGCAACCTTTTCGACACCTATCGCGCGGCGTCGCGCTTCGCGACGCCGGTCGCCGCGCAGCAGCGTGACCCTCGCGCGTATTCGCAGATCAGCGGTCCGGAGTCGCGGCGTGTGATCGGGCTTAGCCTTGATGCCCGGTTCTGACATGAGCGAGGATCCACGCCGGTTCGTTGCAGCGTCGGTTTCGCCTCAGGCGGGTATGATCCTGCGCATGGTCGGGGCAGCTCTGTCGGCGATGCCCGCGCAGGCTCCACCGGACACTCTCGAAGCGTTCGACGAAGCGGCGGCGCGTAGCGCCGCTTGGGCCGAACAGATCGCAGCGGCTCCGCTTGCCGGACTCGCGCCGACGCTGGCGAGGTGGGACGCAGGGGGCGTACCGGTACTGACCGTCACGCCTCAAGCTCACGATCCTGCCACCACATCGCTCGTGTACGTCCACGGGGGCGGCTTCGTCAGTGGTTCGGCGCAGTCGTCGCGGTTGACCGCAGCACTGGCAGCGGCGTCGAGCGGACGGGTCGTCCATTCGATCGACTATACGCTTGTCCCGCGGGCGGATCATCGTCGTATCCTCGAAGAGGTCGTGATCGCGTGGACGGAGATCGTCTCCCGCGAAGGTCGAGTGCTCGGGCTGTTCGGAGACAGTGCCGGGGGCTGCATAGCGGCGGCGGCTACGTTGATATTGCGGAATCGCGGCGTGCCGATGCCTCGAGCTCTCGTGCTGTTGTCGCCAGTGCTCGATCTGGCAGGTGAGGGCGACACGAACCGAACCCTCGCGCAAGTCGACTATCTCGATCGTGCGATGCTTGAGCCCGCCCTTCGCGGCTACGCTGATCCGGCCGAGTGGCGCAATCCTCTCGTTTCACCCGTGCACGCCGATTTCGCGCCGGGTTATCCACCGACGCTAATCCAAGCTGGTACCCGTGAGGTGCTTCTGAGCGACAGTGTCCGGTTCCACCGGTCGTTGCGTGCCGCCGATCGAACGTCCCGACTCGAATTGTTCGAGGGCATGCCGCACGTCTTCCAACCCCTACTCGCCGAGACTCCGGAAGGCGTCGCTGCTTGGGCCGACATGGCGGCGTTCTGGCGTGAGCATCTGGCATGACGCAGGGTATGCTGACGCCGCCCCGGCGCATGGCTAGGGTAAGGACCATGACCGATCCCGCTGCTCCAAGCCGCCAGCGACGCCCTCAAGCCGAGCGCACCGCGGAAACCCGCGCAAAACTAATACAGGCGGCGATCGTCTGCCTGAACCGGACCGGCTACAGCGCAACGACGATCAGCACGGTCGCGGACGAGGCCGGCGTAAGTCGCGGTGCGATGACCCATCAGTTCCCGGCCAAGACCGATCTGATGTTATCTGTGGTCGAGGCGGTGTTCGAGGAGGACGGCGCGCTGTACGGCCGGACGATCGCCGACATGGATCCGGCGGCTTGGCTGCTCGCGTTGCCCGAGACGATGTGGACGGTCATCAGCCGCCCCGCCGGCATCGCCGTCATCGAGATCATGCTCGCTTCGCGCTCGGAACCGGACTTGGGCGAGCCGCTGCGTCGTCTTCAAAGCCGCATCGACCGCCAAGCCCATGACTGGAGCGTGGAGCGGATCCGTGCGGCTGGGCTCGAACCGCATCCCGAGTCGGAGGCGATGCACGAACTCTTCGTCGCCGCAGTGCGAGGCCTCGCAATCGAGGCGACGTTCATGAAGAATACCGACGGCGTGCATCGGTCGCTCCGGGTTCTCTCGGAGACGATGCTGCGTCTCTACCCGTCGCTCGATACCTAACGATGAAGGATTTCCCGTTGACCGACCGCGCGCGCCGCCCCGTTCCCGACGGTTTTCTCTGGGGATCCGCGATCTCGGCGCACCAGACCGAGGGCAACAACGTCAACAGCGACGCATGGCTGTGTGAAACCGTGGTTCCCACCGTCTACGCCGAGCCATCCGGTGACGCCTGCGACAGCTGGGACCGGTTCGATACGGATTTCGACATCGCCGCCGACCTTGGCTTCAACTGCCATCGCATAGGTGTGGAGTGGTCCCGCATCGAGCCCGAGCCGGGGCGCTTTTCGCGCGCTGCGCTCGACCATTATCGGCGCGCGTTTGAGGCGCTGCATGCACGCGGACTGGCGCCCATCGTCACATTCAACCACTTCACCGTCCCGCGCTGGTTCGCGGCACGGGGCGGTTTCGAGGTCGCCGACGGTGCGGACCTGTTCGCGCGCTACGTCGAGCGGACGACAGCGGCGCTGGGCGACCTGATCGCCTATGCCACGCCGTTCAACGAGGCGAACATCCAGCGACTTCTGATCCTGCTGCGGGGCGGAACCGCCATCGGCGCTACCGCCGAGGAGATGCTCCTGGAATGCGCGCGCGCTTCGGGGTCGGACCGTTTCTCGTCGTTGCTGTTCGCGCCGCTGGCGCGGTGCGAACCCGTGATGCTGGACGCGCAGACCAAGGCGATGGCGGCGATGAAGGCAGGTCCGGGATCCTATCCGGTCGGCGTGACGCTCACCATGCAGGACGTTCAAGGGGTCGGTGATGGACATGCGGCCGAAGCGGTCACGACGGCCATGTACGGCCCGTGGATCGAAGCCGCCCGCGCCGCGGATTTCGTCGGCGTTCAAACGTATACGCGAGTTCTAGTCGGTCCCGCCGGTCAGATCGCACCGCCTGCCGGGGCCGAACTGACGGCGGCAGGCTACGAATTCTATCCACAGGCGCTGGGCGCCACGATCCGCTTCGCGCACGAACGGATCGGTCGCCCGATACTAGTCACCGAAAGCGGGATAGCCACGAACGACGACGCTCGTCGCGTGGCCTACATCGACGCTGCGGTGGCGGAGGTGCGGCGCTGCATCGACGACGGCATTCCGGTCCGCAGTTACGTCTGCTGGTCCCTGCTGGACAATTTCGAGTGGACGAGAGGATACAAGGAGCGGTTCGGGCTGGTGCATGTCGATTACGAAACGTTCGCCCGTACATTAAAGCCCAGTGCCCACCATCTGGGTGCGATCGCCCGATCGGGACTTATCTGATGTGGGCCGACACGAAGCCCGAAGTGGTCGGTCTCTCCAGCGACGGGCTGGCGGCGATGGATGCGGCGATCGAGGCGCACATCGACGACGGCACCATCGCAGGCGCGGTCGTACTGGTTGCTCGGCACGGGCGGCTCTGTCACGCGTCGGCGTTGGGGTATCGTGACGTCGGTACCGAAGCACGCGCCGAGATCGACGATCTGTACCGGTTGTTCTCGATGACGAAACCGGTGACCGCCGTCGCCATGCTCCTGCTTTGGGATGAGGGACGCTGGGCTCTCGACGATCCGATCGCGCAACACCTGCCGGAGTTCGCCGAACTGCGGGTGAGCACGGGCTGCGACGCCGCGGGCGGGTTGATCACGGTGCCGGTGGAACGGGCACCGACGTTGCGCGACCTGTTCACGCATAGCGCCGGTTTCAGCTACGGCACCCGTCTCTCACCCCCCGGCGACCCCGTCGATGCCCTATATCAAACAGCCGGAGTGTGGGAAGCGCATGACCTACGCGAGATGATGGCGCGACTCGCCACGCTACCTCTTGCCTATCAGCCGGGGACTTCGTGGCGATACAGCCTGTCCATGGACGTGCAGGGTGCGATCGTCGAGCGGCTTACCGGGCAGAGTTTGGGCGCGTTCCTGTCGGGACGGCTGTTCGGGCCGCTGGGCATGGACGACACGCGCTTCTTCACGCCCGACGATGAAGCGGGCCGACTTGCGACGCTGTATCTCAAACCGTCCGATACGCCGCTGACGGCGATTCCCAACCCGATGTTCGACGAAGCCCGGACCGAGCCCCCGCTGCCGCTGGGCGGGGCGGGGCTGATATCAACGGCACCGGACTATCTGCGGTTCGCGGCGATGCTCCTTGGCAATGGCGAACTCGGCGGCACGCGCATCCTTTCGACCGAAGCGGTCACCTTGATGATGACGAATCATCTTCCTGATGCGCTGATGACGCGGGGTTTCGTAGCGGGACATCAGCGGGTCGGGCCGGGGGCGGGTTTTGGACTGAACGGCATCGTCTTTACCGATCCCACGCGCGCCGGAGTGGCGGTGGGCCGCGGCACCTATCAGTGGGACGGCGCGGCCGGAACATGGTTCTGGATCGATCCCGAGAATGATCTGCTGGTCGTGGGCATGACCCAGACCCTGTCCTACACCCCGCCCGCCCTCCAGGCGGCGACGCAGGCGCTGGTCGCCGCCGCGGTTGTCGATGCCTGACCTGGTTTCCAATCGGGGCGCATCGACCCCGAGGCGGTCTCCTTTCCGCACGCTGGCGAAGGCCGCTGCGATTGTTCTGGCGCTGTGCGTTGTCGGAACCTGCATCGCCCTCGCGTTCCTGGCATATCAAGCAACCCGTCGCCCGACCGGACGTCCCGATTATGTCGCCTTGGGGAGTTCCTATGCAGCAGGCTCGGGGCTGGGCGAGCGTGTAGGGGGTGCGCCTTTTGGGTGCATGAGGGGAAACGGAAGCTATCCTCACCTGCTGGCACGAAGGCTCGGTCTTTCGCTGGTGGACATGAGTTGCTCCGGTGCAACGGCGTCGCAGGTCCTGAACGGCGGACAATATTTCCAAGGCCCGCAAGTCGCGGCCGTGACAGCACAGACGAAGCTGGTGACGCTCACTGTGGGCGGCAATGATCTCCACTATGTCGGCGACCTGCTTGGGCTGGCGAAACGGAAGGATGGAGGAGTCGTCGGATGGATAGCGCCCCGCTTGCTGCTCGCGTCGCATACAGATCCCAAGCGCGACGCGAACGCACTCGGCGAAAATATACGGGCGATCGTCCGAACGGTCCGGCGCAAAGCGCCCAGTGCGCGCATCGTGATAGCGACCTACCCGGCGATACTGCCAGAGCAGGGGGCTTGTCCGCTTTTGCGGCTGACGATGGACGAAGCCGCTCGCATGCGCGCCTTGGCTACCACGTTGGCGCAGACCACGCGGGACGCCGCACATGATGCCGGTGCTACGTTGGTCGATATGGTGACGCTGGGCAGGGACCACGACGCCTGCTCCCTATCGCCCTGGGTCAACGGCGCATATGCCCGTTCGGGTGACGGTGGTGCGTTCCATCCGACACGCTTGGGTGCCGCAAGCTTTGCGACCAGCATAGCATCGACATTGGTTCAAACCCGGCGAGGGCGGTGATCGCCTGCACCATGCTCATGGCTATTCTCGGCGCTGCATAGCGTCATGGCAGCCTCGTCGTGATCCCGCCGATCTGGCCTACCGCGCGCATCTCGATGCTGCGGATCGAAGCAGATGTCCGGTTGCAACATCAACCGCTTCACCCGTGAGGACGTCGTACCGGCACCGGCCGTTCGGTCGTCGTGGTCGATGGCGCGCGGGACGTGTGATGTGGCGGACCTATCTCGACCGTATGCAATTGCCACGTCATTGCCGAGTTCCGTCGAAAGGGACCTAGATGATCCGTTCGGATGGATAGTCGCTGGTCGTATCCAGTGACGCGACCGCGAAACATTGCTCACGAAGCCAGCGGTGCGCGAAGTCGTTCGTCGATCTCATGTGCCACCCAGCCGATAGTGCGAACGAGGAGAGCGCGATCGGCGGTTCGACGAGGATCACGTCTAACGGTCGGTTGGCAAGCAGGGCATTGGGGAGGGTCGCGACCAAATCACTTCTCGCGACGAGTTCGATGGCGACGAGATAGCTCTGGACGGACACCGCGACCCTTCGAGATCGGTCGAGTCTTTTCAATTCCGCGTCGATCAAGCTGTCGAAGCCGCCGCCCGTCGCGGATACCACGATGTGATCTCGCGCGCAGAATTCGTCGAGATCTAACATGCCGCCGGAATGGCCGGCGGCGGCAACGACGGTCATGAAACGATCACGTATTATCGTCCGGGCGATCAGCGAAGGTAGCGATGCAAGCTGAGCCGGAGATGCAAGGACAAGATCCAGTTCGCCAAGCTCGAGGGTATGCAGGCGAGCTCGATCATAGTTGAGGAGCACAACCCGGACACCAGGACCGGATGCCGACCGAACCGCATTGATCAGCGGCGCACCGGCGATGATGGATGCGTTGTCATTAGCCATGATCGTGAATGTCCGCGACGCCGATAACGGATCGAAGGCGACGCCGGAAACCGCCGTGTCCAACTGGCTCAGCGCTTCCCGCGCCGCCGCAGCGAGCGCGATGGCGCGGGTGGTTGGAACGAGGCCGCGGCGACCCGTTGCGGGCACGAGCAGATCGTCGTGAAGAAGGCGGCGCAGTTCGCTCAGCCGTGCGGACAGCCTCGGCTGGCTGACACATAGCCTTGTAGCAGCGCGCGTGACGCTTTGTTCCTCTATCAGTGCCACGAGCGAAGGCAGGAGCGGAAGAAGGGCTTCAGAAAGCATCTGGATTCCGGATGTCCGTCATTCGTACATCCGCATAGCGGATCGCCAGGTCCCGAGCCATCTTTTGGTTTCAACAAGGAGGTGACGATGACGACGGATTCGGAAGCACTGGCCAATGCATTTCATGGTGCTCTGGTCGCAAAGGATTGGGAAGGCATGCGCACACTGTTCCATGACGATGCGACGTGGACGCTACCAGGCGACAACGTCATTTCGGGCCAAGCGGCCGGCGTGGACGAGGTAATCGATCGCGCTAAGCTGATCGCCAGCTACGGCCTGTCCTTCAAGCTCGAACACATTCTACTCAGCCGCGACAACATGGCGCTAGGGCTGCACAACACTGCGGAGCGTGACGGCATCCGGTTGGACGAACATCTTGCGACCGTCTGCCGGTTGCGCGATGGGCGCATCGCCGAGGTCGAGACCTTCCTCTCGGACATTCCGGGAATGAACCGGTTCTTCGTACGTCCATCCTAACGATGATGCGAAGGAACCGGGGGAGTCCGTGGAGGATTCGGGATTGATCAAGCGATGACCGTCGTCGCATCGCCCCACATGGCATAGCGGACGCAACGAAGCGTCACAAACCTCTCCGTATCAAAGTGGTCGTATGTCGCGCATGAAAGCGCAGCACCGCATCGGCGACGTGATGTGCGGCTTCGCGCCCGGGAAAGTGGCCGATGCCAAGTAGGACGATGCGTTCATATGGACCCTCGAACCAAACCAAATCCTCCAAGGACTCCGCTGGTGGGTCGCAGGCATCCGCCTCTCCCTGAATCATTAGCGTCGGAACACGTAGACGCGCCGTGCCGGCGATGATCCCGGCAGCATCGTCGTAACTTAAGTCGACTGGTTCAGGCAGCCAGCTTGAACGATAACCGTGGAGTGTGATCGCTGCCCAATCAGGGTTGCGAAAGCTTCGCGCAGTTTGAATGAACGCCGCTTCCTCGTACCAGCCCTCCGGCGACCAGCTGTCCCATTGCTCGCGGGCGAAACCGATTGGATCGGCGCGCACCTTCTCTGCGCCCCCGTCGTGATTCATGTACCACTGATACCACCAGCGGCGAGCCTGGTCGTAGCCCGGCGTCGTGAAGCGTCCGTTGGGCGCGTAGCCGATCGCCAGCGCTGCGATCATGTCCAGACGGTCCGGGATGAGCGCAGCCAGATTGTAGGCGGCCCTCCCGCCCCAATCGTGACCAACGACCGAGCAGCGTTCGATGCCAAGACCGTCGAGAAGATCGATCGCATCACGCGCCAGAGCCACCGCACGACCGTCCCGTACGGTCTCCGGCGATCGGAAGCGCGTCGGTCCGAAGCCGCGTAGCCACGGCACGATCGTTCGGAATCCGTGCGTCTGAAGACGCTCGGCGACGTCCGACAGTCCCGTCGGATCGTCCGGCCAGCCGTGGAGCAGAAGCATCGGTTGGCCGGCAGACGACCCGCCTTCGAGGTAGGCGATGTCCAGCTTGCTGGTTTGAAGCCGTTTCATGAGGGCTGTCTATCTGATGTAACCGGCGCCCGCATGTGGATCGGCGCCGAATATCGATCCCGTGTCGCACTTGCGGATGCTGCCTCCGTTGCCAGCCGAAACGGTGGATTGGAGCTAGCCAGAAGTTCGATGGTCGCGAAGAGCAGATCTGTATCGCCGATGTTCTCCAGGTCGTGCGTCATCGACTGGCCCGCCGCGAAATGGAGGTGATGCGTATCGCCTCCGACTTATGCGACTCGGTCGCTCGTTCCATCGGCGTTTCGGGAGAGGGCATGGCCCGGCGTGAGCGCGGTCCAGAAATAGTCCGGCACAAGCGTGTGGAAGCCCAGCCGTTCGCCTGGAGCGAGCCTGACATGCCAGATGCGCAATACGTTTGTTTTGGAAACGAGATGGGTTCCGACGCGGCCGTTGTGCATGCTGCCTTCAAGCTCCTCGCGGAGAGCCGGCGTCCAGATTTCGTCTGAATCTGCCAGCGCAGGGTCGATCTCCGCCTGAACGTTCAGTAGCACCGGCGCGCCGAGCGGCATGCTGGCAACTCCGGCGACGCCGCGACTGTGACGCGGGGGGACGGAATGACCGCGTTGAGAACGTCCGATGCCCCATCGAGAACTGCCGCATGATCCTCGAAGTCCGGCGTGCACAACAGGTTGCCCTCGACGCGTACGATCCGACGCACGCGAGCCAGGTTACCGCCGCAGGCTACGCGAAGCTAGGCCATCGCGCTGATCGCGCACAGTCTGGCGGCGTCGTAGCCTTCGTCCGTCGTCAGCGTCGCCCCAAGGCGACCGACATGGCCTAGCGCGCCGTTCCTCCAGGGGAATTGCTCCGAGGTGGTCACGATGTCTCCGACCCGAGACCATGGAGCGTAGGCGCCCAGGCCGTCGGACGCGTCCGGCAACGCAATGCCGAGTTCTGCCAGCCGCTGCTCAGCGGAAGATTCGACCGCGGCGTCGATTGAATCTGCCGGGAACGGATCGGTAGGATCGTCCATCGTCTTTTCTCCCTCGCGAGCTATCGGTGGTCGTTGCCCGCAGGCTTCGCATTCACGGCCAGGCTGTAGAGCGTGACCGGCGGCACCACGGCGTCCTTGCCACGGTTCAGGCCTGCGGTGCGGTTGAGTTGCGAGGCAGGCAGCAGCAGGTTGCCCTTGTCGTCGATCCACATCGCATCGACCCAGATCAGTCGCGGATCGGCGATAAGCGTCTTGATCCGTCCGACAGGATCGATGGCAAGGATGCGTTTCTTGTCGGTATCGCTCAGGTAGATCGTGCCGTCCGCCGCGATCGCGGTGCCACCGGTCGATGGTGTGTCGGCAAAACGCTCGACATGACCCGCTAACGCAGCAGGGGGAAGCGAGGCATCGTCGAGCCAGCGCGTTTCGATCCGCGCCATCCGCCCGTTCGAAGGCTGATAGTAGAACCACTTGCCATCGGGCGAGATCTCCAGCTGGTCGGCATGGATCACCACCGGTTTGCCTGCGGGATCGGTCAGCTCGCGCCCCTCCGCCATAAGCTTGGTCTGCGCGACAGTTGAAGGATGGTCGTCGAGGACACGGCGACCTCTGCCGGTCGCCATATCGAGGACGATGAGGCCGGGCTGGCCCGCATCGGTGAGGTAGGCGTTCGGCCCGTGGAAACGCACGTCGTCGACGAAGCTGATGGGGGTGGTGACGCCAGCCAAATCGTACGTGCGGGTCACTTTGTTCGACGCGATGTCGACGCGGACGAGCTTGACGCCGCCGGCGACGGCCGGCTTGCCGATTCCCGGCGAGCCACGATCAACGACCCATAGAGCACCGTCAGGGCCGATCCGCAGCGCATTCACGCCGACGAAGCGGTTCGAGCCGCTATCGCCCTGCTTCCATTCGTTCCAGGTCGCATCTGGATAGGCGACGGCCTTGCCGTCCAGAAGTTCGGCAACCTGAGGGTCGCCCTTTCCGGGACGGGGCTGCACGGGAAGGAACGTCCGACCCGATGGCGTCGTCGCGACGCCGTTAACGATCAGGTCAGACGAAAAAACGGGCGTCAGCCGATCCTTGGCGGCAACGGGACCGGTTGCGAGCACGCTCGCAGCTAGCGCGGAAACGAGAGCGACTTTCATCGTCATATCCCTATTCGATGCCGGAGAGGACGGTCTTGCCATAGGCATCGCCGCCTTCGACAATGGCATGGGCGCGGCGCAGGTTCTGGGCGGTCAGGGGACCCACATCCTGTGTCGTGGTCGACCGCAACACGCCGGCGTCAATGATCGCCGCGAGCGCATCGATCGCCCCCGAAGGGTGGTAGCCTATGGCTTTCATGGACGGTCTCCTGATGATTTCTTGGAGGGTGTTCTGTAGGTGTGAAGCGCGTCGTCGAGCGCGCTGACCTGCGCATTGCCAAGATACAGCGCCGACAGTTCGGCAAGCGCGGGCCCGCCCAGCCGCGTCTTGGCATCCTTGCGGACGATCAACGTGGCGTTATCAACGCCGCCGAGCAGGCCCTTCGGATCTTCGAGCGCGCGGATCCGGTAGCGGTGATGCAGCCATTGCGGATGCCACAGCGGTACGATGATCCACGCACCGTCAGCCACAGCGCGTTCGAAGCGGCCGAAACAGTCATCTTCGCTACCGGGCGCAAATCGATAGCCGTGGGCGCCGAGACCGTATTGTTCGACGATCGCCTGCGAGAAGCGGCTGATTCCGGCGCCGACGTTCACGCCATGGATCAACCGATCCATGCGATCGAGCGCAAGCGGGGATGTCAGATCCTCGATGGAGGCGACTGCGGATACCGGGACGTGTTCGGGTACGCCCCAGATGCAATAGGGCTCGTACAGGACGGTCACCTTTTCGACTGCGTCGAGCATCGGTGTGATGTAGGCCCCATGGCTGGCGGGCAGCCACGCCGCGACCAGCAGGTCTATTTCGCCTGCGCCAAGCCGCCTGTACATCTCCTCATGCGGTGCCGCGCTGCGTTCTATCAAGTGACCATGCTTGACGATGATCGCCTCCACCTCTCGAGCGGCGGCGTTGTGAAAGCTGAGGTCGATGTGACCGACACGGACCGCTTTCGCGAGGCGCGACATCACCGCGCCCTCAATGTTGCGGAATACAGATGCCATCGGGGCTGCGATGGCGAACTGCCATCTACGGCGTTGGCGCGGCGCACAACGTAGCTTCCATCGAAGCGTTGGTTCCGACCGGTCGTCATCAGGCCGTCAACCCGTACCGGAACGGTCACGTAGATTGATCCGGCCGCGCCTTCGGACCGGGCGGGGCCGGTCACGCTCACGCGGACCCGGCGTGTCGCGGCGAAACCGCGCCGGAAAGCGGCGTAGGTTTGACCCGGCCGGCCGCGGTCTCCCCACTTCACCCAAGCCGTCGCATAGTCGTGGGCATCGATCGCACGATAGTAATCGCGTACGACGTCGATCGCAGCGGCCGTGCCGATCTGTGTTCGCGCGCCGCCTTCCGCCGCAGATGGAAGGGGACCCGCAAAAGCGGCCATCGTCGCGACGGCCAACATGCGATGCAGATTACGGACATGGCGGATTGTCATGCGGCGGTCCCTTTGGAGCGATGGTTGATCTTGGTGATGTCGGCGAGTCCAAGTACGGTTGCGGTTGCTGCTCGCGTTCGCCGGCATGCTTCGGCGTCCGCTTTGAGATCGATCCCATAGGTCGGGATCACCGCTCTGAGACGCGGAAGCCAAGCGGTTAGCCGGTCTGCGAAGCAGCGGCGCAGGACGTCGAGCGCGATCGACGCGGCAGTCGATGCGCCGGGCGACGCCCCCATGAGCGCTATGAAGGAGCTGTCCGCCGAACCGACCAGCGCGGTGCCGAACGCCAGTGTACCACCGCCATGACCGTTGGGCTCGATGACCTGTACACGCTGTCCGGCGACCGCCTCGGTCCAGTCCGCCGGATCGGCTTCCGGGTAGAATTGCCGAAGGGTGTCGATCCGCCCTTGCTCTGACAAGACCACCTGATCGGCGAGATACTCCTCCAGCTTCAGCGCATGAACGGCCACGTCGAGCAGCGGCAGCAGATTGGCTGGACGAACCGATCGGACAAGGTCGAGATAGGACCCGTCACGCAGGAATTTCGGGCTGAACCCCGCAAAGGGTCCGAACATTAGCGAATGCCTGCCCCGCACCACGCGCGTGTCTAGGTGGGGGACCGACATCGGCGGCGATCCGTGCGCAGCCTTGCCGTAAACCTTGACGCGGTGCCGCTCGACGACCGCAGGGTTGTCGCAGCGCAGCCAGATCCCGCTAACGGGGAAGCCGCCATAGCCTTGGCCTTCAAGGATGCCGCTTTTCTGCAGCATCGTCAGCGATGCACCACCCGCGCCCGAGAACACAAAGCGCGCTCGGACCTGTCCGGAAACCCCGTGGTCGCCGTGTGCGCGATAGCCAACGGTCCATAAGCCGTCATCGTCCCGAGTGAGCGCATCGACTTCGGCACCGTAGCGCGCCTCGAAGCCTTGCCGTGCGCCAAGCGCATCAATCAGCAGGTGCGTGAGCGTACCGTAATCGACATCGGCGCCGGTCATCATCCTTGTTGCTGCGACCGGGGCAGCTGGGTCGCGTCCCTCGATCACCAGCGGCGCCCACTCGGCGATCGTTGCAGAGTTCTCGCTGTATTCCATCCCGGCGAAGCAATGATGCGCGCTCATAGCCGCATGGCGCTTGCGCAGGAACGTGACGTTGTCAGCGCCGGTGACAAAAGCGCAGTGTGGTGCCGAGCGGATGAAGCGTGTCGGGTCGGGGATCGCACCGTGCTGGACCAGGTGCGCCCATAACTGGCGTGAAAGATCGAATTCCACGTTCACCTCGAGCGCCTTTGCGATGTCGATGGATCCGTCGACCTTCTCGGGCGTATAATTCATCTCGCAATTGGCGGCATGGCCAGTGCCCGCGTTGTTCCATCCGTCCGAACTCTCGCGCGCCGGACCACCCAGCCGTTCGACCAGCACTATCGAAAGCGTCGGGTCGAGTTCCCGTAATACGGTGCCAAGCGTCGCACTCATGATGCCACCGCCGATCAGAACGACATCGACCGTATCCGCCACCCTGCTCACAGCATCGTTCCGGCAGTGAACGGCACTGTGGCGGGATCTTCGACGATGACATACGCCCGTCGCCAAGGCTCTTCGTCGAGCAGCTCCCAATTATGACCGGTGCCGGTGGTGTCCTGGGCGAACAGAACGTCGCCGGGCCGGATCGCGAAACTGCGTCCGTCCTTCACGGTGAATCGCAACGTTCCCGACAATGTGATGACGAGCTGCATGGCAGGGGCATCGTGCCAGCCAAAATTACCACCGGACGGCGTTTCGCGGAACGAGATGCTGGTGGCGGCTGCGACGGGGCTGAGCGTATCGGCACCGTGCGTGCCGGACAGATCGATTGCGCCGTCCTCAAAATCGGAGTTTCCGTCGGCATCTGTCCAGATGCGTACGCAACGTATCATCGTCATCTCTCCTTGCGACGCTGCCGCGCCGGAATGGTCAGGATCGTCAGGCACATCGCTATGGCGATCAGTGCGTTCGCTTCGCCCCACCGCATGGCCGCGGTGCCGGCCACGGCGCCCAAGGTGAGAGCGAGCAACATGCCCGCATAGGGCCAGATCGGATTCCATCCGCGGCGGCCGGCCAACACGGCGGCGATGCCCCGCCCCACATGCACGAGAGTGCCAGTGACGTAGGTCAGCGCCATGCCCACGCCCTCCGCCCGCAGGATAAGAGCATTCTGCATACCCATCGCCAACGCCAGGAGGACGCTTGAGGTCAGGCCTGATCCAAACCCGGCCGCGAGCAGAACGGTGACCGCTTCGACGACCATTGCTAACGGACGCCGTTGTGCCGCCGCGCCGATCAGCAGTTCGCCGGCGACGACGCCGACGACGAAGGCCGCAATGACCATCGCTCCCTGCGTAGCCAGAGACCAGTCGGTCTGCGCCAGGGCTAAGGCTACCCGTGTTGTGTTCCCGCTCATGAATGACACGTAGAAGGTGTGGAAATGCAGGAAGCCGATGGCATCGACGGCGCCCGCAACCGCGAGAAGTCCGAACGCCAGCGCATAGGTCCGACCGTCGTGTCCACCAGGATCGGACCTAGCCGTCACGTTATCACCCCCGCTACGCGCCAGCGACGCCGTTGCCGACGAGCTTTTGCGGATCGACGACGGCATCGAACTGCTTCTCATCGACCTTGCCGGACTTGAGCGCGGCCTCCTTCAAGGTCGAGCCGTCCGCATTGGCGGCCTCGGCGATGTGGGCCGCGTTGTCATAGCCGATAACCGGCGCCAGTGCGGTGACCAGCATCAACGACTCGCCGACCGAAGCGTCGATCCAATCCCGGTTGAGTTCGGTCCCCTCGATCGAGAACGTCCGCATCTTGTCGCACATGTCGCCGATGATCCGGATCGAGTGCAGCGCGTTGTTGATGATGATCGGGCGCATCGCGTTCAGTTCGAAATTCCCCTGACTTCCCGCGAAGGCGACGGCGCTGTCCTCGCCGATCACCTGGATGCAGACCATGACCATCGCTTCGCACTGCGTCGGGTTGACCTTGCCGGGCATGATCGAGCTGCCCGGCTCGTTTTGCGGCAGGAGCAGTTCGCCCAGACCGCAGCGTGGGCCGGACGCGAGCCACCGCATGTCGTTGGCGATCTTCATCAGCGCGACTGCGATTCCTCGCACGGCCGCCATCGCCGAAACCATGGCGTCGAGCGAACCCTGTGCTGCGAACTTGTTCGGCGCAGTCACGAAGGGATGCCCGGTCAGGTCGGCTATGGTCTTCGCGATATCACGCGAGAAGCCCTCCGGCGCGTTGAGGCCCGTACCGACCGCCGTCCCGCCGGCGGCGAGCCGATACAGTCCGTCGAACGACCGCCTGACGTTCTCCATCGCGTCGCGGACCTGCGCCGCATAGCCCGACCATTCCTGACCTACGGTCAACGGAACCGCGTCCTGCAGATGCGTCCGGCCCGTCTTCACGACATCCATCCATTCGTTCGCCTTCGCCTCGATCGCCGTGGCGAAGCGGTCGAGCGCTGGCAGCATGTGGTCGGACAGAGCGAGTACGGTCGCGATGTGCATCGCGGTCGGGAAGCTGTCGTTGGACGACTGCCCCATGTTGACGTGATCGTTGGGATGGACCGGCTTCTGCGTGCCGAGTTCGCCGCCTAGCAGCTGGATGGCGCGGTTCGAGATGACCTCGTTCAAGTTCATGTTAGACTGCGTTCCGGATCCCGTCTGCCAGACGTAGAGCGGGAAGTGCGGGTCGAGGTCTCCGGTGATCACCTCGTCCGCTGCCTTCACGATCGCGTCCGAGCGCCATTGCTCCAGTCGCCCGGCCTTGGCGTTCACCAAGGCGGCGGCCTTCTTCACGTAGCCGTAGGCGTGGTAGACCGCCTTTGGCATTCGATCCTCGCCGATCGAGAAGTGCTGGAGCGACCGTTGCGTCTGCGCGCCCCAATAACGATCCGCAGGAACCTCGACCTCGCCCATGGAGTCGAACTCCTTGCGTTTGCCCTTCGCATCGACGCCGACCGGCACGTCCTTCATCACCGGATGTTCGCCGGAATGGTGATTTTGTTTCGTCATGTCCCGTTCCTCGTTCAATCGCGCTCAATAGGAAGGGGTGTAGGTCTGGCTCTTCAGCCAGGCGCGGATGTCGTCCGGCCGATCGACGGTGGCGAGACCGCGATCGAAGATGTGTTCCGCAACGCGGGCGGCGGTGGTGATCTCCGTCTCCAGGATGTCGCTCTGGGGCGGGAACAGCATGCCCTTGTCCCGCGCGGCCTGGTCGACCTGATCGGCTGATCCCTGCGCCGCGGCGATCCACATCCTGTCGTCGATGCGCTTCGGTTTCGTCGCGTAGATGGCGAGGCCAAAGGCGGGGAAGATGTAGAAGTTGTTCGCCTGACCTGGGTGATAGGTCTTGCCGTTCACCGTCACGTCGGGGAACTGGACGCCGGCGGCGAACAGCGCCTTGCCGTCGGTCCAGGCATAGGCCTGCTCCGGCGTGCATTCCGCCTTGTCGGTCGGGTTCGACAGCGGGAAGATGATCGGCCTGTCCGTGTTGGCGGCGACCGCCTTCACCACGTCTTCAGTGAATAAGCCATGCGTCGTGCTGACGCCGATCAGCGCCGTCGGCTTGAACGCCTTGACGCTGTCCTCGAGGCTCTTCGTCGCCGGCAGATCCTTTGCATAGACCTTCTGCGAGGCGCTAAGATCATCTCGCTTCGCATCGAGCAGACCGTTCACGTCGTACATCGCGATGCGTGCCCGGGCGTCATCCGCAGACAGACCCTCGGTTTGCATCGCCTCGACGATCATGTTGGCGATACCGATCCCGGCGGAGCCCGCGCCCGCGAACATGATCTTCTGGTCCGCGAGCTTCTCTCCCTTGATCTGGAGAGCGGTCGTCAGACCCGCGATGGTGACGCTCGCCGTTCCCTGGATGTCGTCGTTGAGGACGAGATACTTGTCCTTGTACCGCGCGAGCAGGCGGATCGCATCGGTGCCCTTCCAATCCTCGAAATGCACACAGACGCCTGGAAAGACCTCGTTTGCGGCTTCCATGAACTCGTCGACCAGCGCATCGATATCATTCTCAGTGGGCGGCTCGTCACGAAGGCCCGTGTAGAGCGGATCGGCGCGCAGCTTGGCGTTCGTAGTGCCGATATCGAAGTGGATCGGCAGCAGTCCGTCCGGCGGTACCGCCGCGCACGCGGTATACAGCTGGAGCTTGCCGATCGGGATCGGGGCGCCATTGGCGCCGATGTCGCCAAGTCCGAGGATACGCCCGCCCGAGGATACGCAGATGAAGCGGATGTCCCTGTTGGGCCAGTGGGCGAGCACTTCGGCCAGCCGCCCCGTCATCTGTTTCGTCAGATACATGCCCTGCGGCCGGCGGTATACGTGGCCATAGGTCAGGCAGGCGTCGGCGATCGTCGGATCATAGACAATCGGCACGAACCGCGCAGGGTCGCTCATGAGGACGGCGTAGAACAGGGTCTCGTTGCGGTCGCAGAGACCCTGAAGATAGATGTACTGTTCCAGCGCATCGGGCTTGGCGCCGAGATGACCGAGTACGCGCTCGACCTGCGTGTCCAGAGTTTCGACTGCCGCCGGCAGCAACCCTTCCAGGCCGAGCGACTTGCGCTCATCGGCGGTAAAGGCGGTGCCCTTGTTGACGATCGGGTTCTCCAGCGTCGCGACGCCGGTCGGTGATTTCGTGGTCATGGTGGCTCCGCAAAAATATTGGCAGGGTGGGCAACTGGTTCAGTTGGCGGACACGAGCCCGATCTGCTGCTGGAAGGTGAGATTGTCCTCGAGATGCCAGTTGTCGGTGATCATGCCACTCGACACGCGCAGGATGTCGGTGGCGATGAAATCGATCGGCTGACCGGTGCCGGTCGTCCCCATGAACGTTCCCGTGAAATGGCCGGTGAAGTGCAGGTGGCTTACGACGCGGTCGCCCACGACGAGGCGCTGGACGACGTCGATCCGCAGATCGGGAACCGCGCCGAGGAACGCCTTTGACGCGGCTGCAGGGCCGGCGGGGCCCTGCGGGCGGCCCTTGGGCAGCGTGTGGTCGACGAAGCGTGGGCTGAGCGCGGCCTTCAGCAATGTCGCGCTGCCGTTGTTCCAGAAACCGTAGAACGCATCGACCGGCTTGAGCATCGCTGCGACGGTCGTGGCTGGCAGCGCCTTGTCGACGATCAGTTCCTGAGGCTTCGCGATCGCCTTTGCTGCGCGGTCATCGACCTGAGCGGCCAGGGAGGGGGTGGCGGCGGCCAGTGCCGCGAAAGCAAGGAATACGCGCATGGATGGTCTCCTCAGGCTGCGATCGTGCCGCCGCCATCGACCGTGACGGTCGATCCGGTGGCGTACGGATTGGTGGCGACGAAAAGGATGGCGCCGGCTATGTCATCGGGCTGGCCGACACGACCCGCAGGAAGGAGTGCGGCTGCCTTCTCGAACATCGCCTGCCGTTCGGTGTCGCTCATCCCGGCATAGAGCGGCGTGTCTACGAGGCCCGGCGAGACGGTGTTGATCCGCACCGGCGCGCGTTCGAGCGCAAGGCCTCGAGCGAGAGCCTCAAGCGCGGCGTTGATCGCGCCTTGGAGTACCGAAGAAGCACTGGGCCGCTGGGACAAGAAGCCTGACACGAAGGTGATCGAGCCGCCATCGCGTACCTTTGCAGCGCGTGCGACACGGTAAGCACCAAAGAACTTGCTGTTCATCGCCGCCTGGGCGTCCGTTAGGGCCAGCTTGGAGACTGGCCCTGTCTTCGTCTTCGCAGCCGCCACGACCACGTGATCGAAGACGTCTTGCGCGGCGAAGAACGCATCGACCGAACCGTCATCGATGATGTCGAGCGTCTCCTGGTCGGGGCGAAATACCTGTGCGCCCGCTTTCTCGAACGCGTCGGCGGTCGCTTTGCCGATGCCGCCGCTCGCACCGACGACTAGAATGCGCTGTCCGTTCAGTTGCGCTGTCATGACTTTTTCTCCTTGGGTGAGGGGCCGGGCAGACCCGTCTCGGTGGCGGGGCCGCGGTCGAAGACCGGGGTCATGCCCTTGGTCTGGAGAGCGTATTTCGCGATCTCGTCCTTGCGTGCGAACCACACGCCGGGCTTGGAGCGCGCATAGGTCAGGAACCGGTCGAGGACGCGTACGCGGTTGGCATGGCCGGAGATGCGGTCGTGCATCGACACGACCATCATCCGCCGCTTGGTCGCGCCCTCTTCGTACAGCTGATCGAACTCGTCCTTCAGCGCCTGTTCGTAAGCGATCGGATTCCACCCCTCGAACGGGAATGACGAGATGTCGTTCATATGGAAGGTGTACGGGACGGTGACGAAGTCGCCCTTGGCAAGGGGGACGATGAACGGCTCGTCGCGGCTCGGCTCGTCGATATGATAGATGAGACCCAGACTCTGGAGAATGTCGAGGGTGCGAGGTGAATTCCGTAACCAGTACGCGTTCCATCCCAGCGGTTTGAAGCCCGTGATCCGCTCGATCGTATCAACGCAATCGCCGATGAAACGGCGCTCCTCGTCGGGTTTCATGTCATAGCTGTTCTGCCATGTACGTCCGTGGGCTGCAGCCTCGTGGCCCCGACGGACTATCTCCTTGGCGAGGTCAGGCGCCTTTTCGATCGCCTGACCAATCATGAACGACGACAGCTTGATGCCGTGCTTGTCCATCAGGTCCAGTATCCGAGGAATGCCCTCGTTGGGACCATATGCGAAGAACGCATTGGTCGGCAGATCCGGCAGGCCGTGCTCGATGGGCTCCGGAATGGGACCGCCCGCGCCGGAAATCGGCTGGCCGCCGCCCTCGAACATCAAGCTCAGACTGACGGCCAGTCGGGCATCGCCGGGCCAGAACGCAGTCTTGGTCGTCATGTTACGCTCCTTCGCAAAGGCGCCCGACGAGATCGTCAAGGCCGTTCCTCCGAGAACGACGCTGCGGCGTGACAGATCGGGCATGATGGACATGAGGCATAAACGACATGGTGCGTTGTCCGATCCGGATTGATCGGTATTAGGTCGACTGAAGATGTGTCGTCCGGGAGTTGATAATAATGCTTAATGATCTGAATGAGCTCAGGACCTTCCAGAAGGTGCTCGCGTCAGGCTCGCTGTCCGCTGCGGCCCGCGAGATGAACGTCAGTCTCGCCGTCGTCAGCAAGAGATTGCTGACATTGGAAGGAAGGGTAGGGGCGAGGCTCGTCAATCGTACGACGCGTAGTCTGTCCCCTACGGAAGAAGGAGCCAGACTTCTGATCGATGTCGAGCGTGCGTTGGACGCGCTGCGCCAAGGCGAGGAGACGCTGGCGACGGGGCGGCTCGAGCCCGTCGGGCTCCTCAGGGTCACCGCGCCGGTCTCGTTCGGACGACGACACGTCGCACCGGTCCTGGGCGAGCTGACGGATCGGTTCCCACAACTACTCGTCTCGCTGACGCTCGAGGATCGGGTGATAGATCTGGCAGGCGAGGCGGTCGACGTGGCGATCCGGATCGGTGCGTTGGCCGACACCAGTGCGGTGATGCGGAAGCTCGCAGACAATCGACGCATCCTGCTCGCGTCGCCGAGCTACCTGGGAAGGATCGGGCCGCCGCGGTCGCCCGACGACCTCCCGGGCCACGCCTTTCTCCGGTATGGCGGGACGACCACGTCCTTCAGGCTGACCCGAGCGGATGGTCTTTCGGCCGTGATCGACGGTCCCAGTCGGCTTCGCGCGGACAACGGAGACGCCGTTCACGATTGGTGTCTCGCGGGTCATGGGATCATGCTGAAGTCATACGTGGACGTCGCAGCAGAGCTTGAGGCCGGGACGCTGGTCCATGTTCTTCCAGACTGGTCGGGAGGGGACGCGCCGGTCGTAGCGCTGTTCCCGACGGCTCGTCACCTCTCGCTCAAGGTCCGAGCTTTCGTCGATGCCATGGCAGCGGCGCTCAGACCGGCGGCGGAAAGCGGTTGAGCGTCGCGGCTACTCGTTCAGCGACGGCAGAGCATCGCGATCGGCAACGCCGCTTCGACCACGTCGGCAAGCCGGCTTTCGAAACCGGATTCGATCCAGGCGGTTGCGATGTGAAGCAGTCCGCCCGCCACGCCACGACGGAGAAGGGGCAGGCGCGAAAACCGACCGGAGCGTGCCGGATCACATATTTCGACCAACGGCTCAGTAAGCCGGACCAGCGAGCCTTCGAACAGACGATCGAGTTCCGCGCTGACTCCAACCGTCTCCACCAGGAAAAGGCGTGCGGCGACGGGGCTTGCCGCAACTCTCCCGTAGTAGGCTGTCAAGAGGTCACGGACGCGCGCCTCCTGGTCGCTGTCGACCGCCGCAGTCGCAAGTGGCGTCATCAGCCTTAGGAGATTGTCGACCGATGTCTCGAACGCAGCGGTCAGCAGCGCTTCGCTGTTCGGGAAGGCCTCGTAGAAGAAGCGTTCCGTGAGACCTGCCGACTGACAGACTGCGCGTATGCTGGTGTTGCGGTAGCCGTTCAGACCGTAAAGCGAGATTGCGGCATCGAGAAGTCTGGCGCGTCGATCGGCGAGGCGGTCGGCTGCACTTCTCCCGGCATAGGAACGTCTTGTCGTCATCCATTCGTCGTACCGCATCGGCAAGGTAGGCAAAACCCACGGCAGTGCTTACGGGAGAGCATCAGGCGAGACGGCCGATAGTGAGGAGTCAGCAGCGATGAACACCGTAGACGTAACTGCCGTGAATCATGCGGGTTTTGCCGTTCTCTCGTTGAACGAGTCCATCTGGTCCGGACGCGAGCGGTTGGCTTCTCGGTCGGACGGCAGCCGAAAATCGAAGTGAACCGCGCCGCGCCTACTGGACGCGACGGGTTGTGACTCATGCCGTCATATCAATGTTGTCCGCGACTCCATGATATCGATCGTCGAGGTCGGCAGGCCGAATGTTGGCGATGGACTCCAACGGTTGGCGATGATTGAACCAGTCTACCATTCGAAGGTCGTGTGTCCCAACGTATCCAAGGATCGCCAAGGTCCAGAGTGGTGGATGACCCCGGCCCTGTAGAGGCCGTTGATCGTCCTGGGCAAAGCGTTGCCTTAGCTGTCCCCGACTCTCCCAACCGAGAGCTTGATCCGAGCTCGACCAACCGCTGGGTGTAGTTGATGAACACAAATTGCAGCCCGCGGTCGCTCTGTTGGGTGATGCCGCCCCGATGGGCCGGACGGCGATCGCGAGGTGCCCGTTCCAAAGCATCGGGGACGAAGCTGGCATGAGCCGCCCTGCCGACGCCACAGCGGACGAACAGCGAAGAACTAAAGCAGCACCGTACGAATGGCGAAGGCGATCGCTGCGAGCGCCAGAACGCTCGCGGTCCAGATCATCGCTAGCCAGCATAACTGTTGGACGAACCGGGGTCCGGGCGTAGCCATCAATGATACCCCTCGCCGACCTTGCCCCTGAACACCCAATAGGCCCAACCGGTATACCCGATGATGATCGGGATGATGACGACGGTCCCGACCAGCATGAACAACTGGCTCTGCGCCGGAGCCGCAGCGGCCCAGATCGTGACGGCACGCGGCACGACGTAGGGAAAGACGCTGATGCCCAGTCCGACGTATCCCAACAGGAACAGCGCCAGGGACGCGAGGAAGGGCAGCTTGTGTCGCCCGCGGGCGATCGACCAGAACAGGACTCCGGTGATCACGACGACCAGCAACGGCACCTGCGCTGTCAGCAAGACGCCCGGCATCGCGAACCAGCGTCGCCAATAGTCATAGCTGAGGAACGGCGTCGCCGCACTGACCGCGGCCATCGCAACAACCGTCGCGATGGCCAGCATCCTGGCCATCCGTCGCGCGTGGGCCTGTGCGGGGCCGTCCGTCTTACCGATCAACCAGGTCGCGCCAAGCAAGGCGTAGCCGACCGCTACCGAGATACCGGTCAGGACTGTGAACGGAGTGAGCCAGTCCAGCCATCCACCTGAAAAGGCACGTCCCACGACCCGGATGCCCTGCAGGATCGCGCCGAGCATCATGCCCTGCGCGATCGCTGCGACCAGAGAACCCAGCGTGAAGGCCCTGTCCCACCAACGTCTGTGCACCGGATCACGCCACCGGAACTCGAACGCCACCCCGCGGAACACCAGGCCCAGCAGCATGGCGATCACCAGCGGATAGGTGGCAGGAAGGATAATCGCGTAGGCAAGAGGGAAGGCCGCGAACAGCCCTCCCCCGCCTAGCACAAGCCACGTCTCGTTTCCGTCCCACACCGGCGCGATCGAATTCATCGCGGCGTCACGCTCCGCCCCGACCTCGAAGCCGGGGAACAGGATGCCGATGCCGAGATCGAACCCGTCCATGACGACATAGGCGAATATGCCGAATGCGATGATGACGGCCCAGACGACCGTGAGGTCCAGACTGTATGTCAGGCCGGTCATGCGTCCTTCTCCCTGTTGGTCGGCTCGAAGGTCGCGACCGGCGTGATGCCGGCTGCATGACGTGGCGTGCGGCGCGGTTCAGCCTCATGAGCCTCGGGTGGCTTGGCGATCAGGCGAAGGACGTAGAGGACGCCCAATCCGAAGACCGCGAAGTAGACGACGACGAAAGCGGCAAGTGACGTCGCCACTGCGGGGGCCGCAATCGGCGAGCGAGCGTCGGCCGTCAGCATATGACCGTAGATGACCCATGGCTGCCGGCCGACCTCGGTCGTGATCCAGCCCGCCAGCACCGCCACGAAGCCCGCCGGGCCCATCGCCACGGCCGCACGGTGCAGCCAGGGCGTGTCGTACAACCGGCGTCGCCACCGCGCCCACAGACCCCATACGCCGAGCATGAGCATCGCCAGTCCAAGCCCGACCATGATCCGGAACGACCAGAACAGGATCGTTGCCGGGGGACGTCGATTGCGCGCGAAATCCTTCAGTCCCGGCAGCGGGGCGTTCAGGTCATGGCGCAGGATCAGCGAACTGAGCCTGGGTATCTCCACGGCATAGCGGACCTGCTCGTCGCGGTCGCTGGGTAGGCCGAACAGGATGAGCGGCGCTCCGTCAGGATGCGCGTCGTAATGCCCTTCCATCGCCAGCACCTTGGCCGGCTGATGCTCGAGCGTGTTCAGCCCGTGCTCGTCGCCAGCCAGGATCTGGAGCGGTGCCATGACCGCGATCATGCCCAGGCCCATCGCCAGCATCTTGCGCGCGCCGAGGTTCGCCCGATCGCGCAGCAGGTGCCATCCACCAACCGCGGCGACGACCAGCGCCGTCGTCAGGAATGCGGCAATGACCGTGTGGGTCAGCCGGTAAGGGAAACTGGGGTTGAAGATGATCGGCAGCCACGATCCTGCAGGGACGAACTGCCCTTGCGCATTGATCGCGAAGCCGGTCGGAGTGTGCATCCAGCTGTTGACGCTCAGGATCCAGGTCGCCGAGATTAGAGTGCCAAGCGCCACCATGCAGGTAGCGAAGAAGTGCAGTCCGCGCCCGACCTTCGTGATGCCGAACAGCATGACGCCGAGGAAGCCCGCTTCCAGGAAGAAGGCTGTGAGCACCTCGTAGGCCATCAACGGACCGATCACGGGGCCGGCCCGGTCGGAGAACACCGACCAGTTGGTGCCGAACTGGTAGGACATGACGATGCCGGAGACGACGCCCATGCCGAACACGATCGCGAAGATCTTCAGCCAGTAGCGGTAGAGGTTGGCGTACACGCCGCGCCCGGTCCTGAGCCAAAGGCCCTCGAGCGTCATCAGGAAGCTGGCGAGCCCGATCGAGAACGCGGGAAACAGGAAGTGGAAGGATACCGTGAAGGCGAACTGTATCCGTGCGAGAAGAAGCGCATAATCTGTCATGGGAGGCCTGTTCGTCGTGCCGGACCTGGCCGGGCACGGAGCGATGCCGAACGACTGGCGCTCGGCACCAAGTTCATCCTGCCGTGCTCGTGGCCGGCTGCGGATCGGTTGCGCCTGCACGCTCTTCGGTCGCGCGTTCCAGCATGAGGAGCATCGCGGTGACCGCGACCAGCAGAACCACGAAGATGTCGAGTTTTCGGCGGAAACGCCGTTCACCGGGAGTCAGCATTCCGCTGCCCTTCCAATCAGTGAGACGGGGCCTTGGCGCCGGGCACACGACGCCCTCGCCCGGACGGACGATGAGTTAGACATTGATGATCCTGTTCCGCCCGCGATCGACGCGGGCATCTCTGACGAAGCGGGCGCCGCGCGTCGGCTCAGCTGGACGAGACCACCGAGTGGACGTTCAGACGCATGAACGACTGGTCAGAGGGGGAAGGGGGGGCCTCGCGCCCACGGTCGAAGCCCGTACCGCGACGTCTCGACCGGTGCCGGTCCAGGGCGTAGGCCGCTGCCCATCGTGAAGGCCAGAGCGACGATCAGCAGGTCGAGCGGTACTGCAGCAAGCGCCGCCATCGTCAGGCCGGCATAGGCGCACGGTGTGTCATGCTTTGCGGGGGCGTCGTGGCTCGCATCGTCCGGCTGCTGCGCCAGTCCGGGTACCTCCAGGACCATCGGCTCGGTCATCGTGCCCGAGCAAATCGATACGATCATCTTGCCGTGCGACATCGTCGGCATGTATCCGCTCGGTACGACGAGCCGTAATGCAAGCGATACCGCAAGGATCAAGACTATCGCCAGCGAACGGTTTTGAACAAGATGGCGAATGGCCGGCATGAGAACGCGCTAAGTCACGCCGTCGCCCTGGTCGATGTGACATTATGTCTCATGTGCGCTGCAGGGCTGGTGCTTAAGTCCATTTCGATATCCCCATGATATTGGGAACCCGCGATTATTTTTGCTTCTTTGCCAACGAATGTTCCCGTGCGGAATTGCGCATGGAACGGCGGCAGGTTCGGATCGCACGATCGTCACGGGGAGGTCATCCTGTCCAAGTGACAGTTGCTCATGACTGGGCTAGCTCGCGTCTGGTGTTCGCACTTCGCCGCCATGTTCTGGCTCATCGCCACCTTGCTGCGCTGATCTGCGTCGCAGCGCTGGCGCTGAAGCTGCTGATCCCGTCGGGCTACATGATCTCCGCCGAGCACGGTCGGATCGCCATCACGATCTGCTCGGGGTTCGCACCGCAGACCATTAGCCCTGGCACGAGCAGAGACATGGACATGACCATGCCGGAAATGCACGGCGACATGGCCGATCAAGGCAAGTCCGACGAGCATGGCAGGACGGAGATGCCGTGTGCGTTCTCCAGCCTTTCGGCGCACGCGCTCGCGGCGGTCGATCCCGTCCTGCTGATCGCGGCCATCGCCTTCGTCATGGCGGTTGGCTCGCGAGCGGTCGGATCGCCGCGCCTTGCACTTACGCCGCATCTCCGGCCGCCCTCGCAAGGCCCGCCCGTCTTCCGTTGACCTGTTGAATCGCACCTGCCTCCCATCGGGGGCGGGTCCCTGTCGTTCATGGTGCGCTGCCAAAGGCTCGCGCGCCAGTCAAAGGCATTTTCGATGTTTCGACCGAAGTCTCTTCTTGGGACGACGATGGCTGTCGCCGTCGCCGCGCCCTGTACGTCTTTCTCAATTCCGACCGTGCACGCTCAGAACGTCGAAGCTCGGACTGCGCCGATTGACCCCATACCGACCAATGCCGGGCCAAGCTGGGCTGGCGATATGATCGTCGTCACGGGTATCCGCGACGGATATGCCGTTCCCGAGACGGCGTCCGCGACGCGCACCACCACGCCTTTGATCCATGTGCCGCAGTCGGTGCAGGTGCTGACCGGCGCGCTGCTGCGCGAACAGGATCGTCGCCAGCTCGGCGAGGCTTTGGCGAATGTGTCGGGTGTCGTCGGCAACCGCCCCGAGGAGGGCTTGACCGTAGGGCCGATCGTGCGCGGCTTCATGGCGGAGATCTATCAGGATGGCCTGCCGATGTTCGGCGCGTTTTCGGCGGCCAACGATCCCGCAAGCCTGGTCGGCATCCGCAGGATCGACGTGCTGAAAGGCCCGAGCGCCACGCTCTACGGCGGCGGCGTCGGCTCGCCGCTTGGCGGCCTCATCAATATCGAAAGCGAGCGCCCCGGAACCAAGCTTCAGGGCTATGCCGCGATCCGGGCCGGAAGCTTCGCGACTTTCAATCCTTACGGCGAACTCGACGTGCCGATCACAACGGGCATTTCCGCGCGTATCGCCGGCGAATATCAGAGCAACGACCACTGGGTCGACCGGATCGAGGGCGAGCGGATCTTCGTCCAGCCGAGCATCGCTTTCCAGCTCGGCACCCGGACCGACCTGATGGTGCAGGGGCAATATGGTCGCCGTGAGCAACTGGAATATTCGGGGCTTCCCGCCGCGCAGACCTTGGCAGGCGAAGTGGATCGCAATGCCTTTCCCGGCGCGCCGAACGGTCAGCCGCGGTCCAGTACCACGAACCAGATGGTTACCGGCACCTTGCGGCACGACTTCGGCGACGGCGTGCGGTTGACCGTCACAGGCCGCTATTACGAAAGCCGCGTGCCGCAGTTCGGGACCTTCATTTATCCGGACATGTACCCGGCCGACCCCGCCACCCCGACGACCTATCCGCTGCTCGCGCTCAACATGCTCAGCCATTTCGAGGAGGCGACGTTCGAGGCGAACCTGGTCGCCAAGACGGAGATGGTGGGCGGGACGCACACGTTCCTCGTCGGGGCGAGCTACGACCATACCGATTTCTATTCGGACATGGCCTTCACGGGCATGACGCGCGGATCGATCGACCTCGCCGATCCGACCTACGACGTGTCGTTCGGCGAAATCCTGCCTCCCAGTCTCCTGCAGACGGACCGATACGAGACGCGGGCCATCTACGCGCAGGATCAGGCCGATTATGGCTGGCTGCACCTCACCGGATCGCTTCGCTACACGCGGCTCAGGTTCCGCGAGGACCAGCAGGCGACAGACGAAACGTATCATCGGCTGTCGCCGCGGATCGGTGCGACGGTCGACGTCGTGCCGGGGGTAGCGCTCTATGCCGGTTATGCCACAGCCTTTCGTGGCGCGTTCGGCCTCATGAGCCGCTTTACGACGCGGCCGGAAACGTCGCGCAACGTCGAAGGTGGCATCAAGCTTGCGGCGACCGGCATCGGCCTGTCGGGCACGCTGGCGGTGTACGAACAGACGCGCAACAACGTCGCGACGCCCGATCCCGATCCGGCCTTTCCGTTTTTCGCGGTGCAGACCGGGCAGCAGCGATCGCGCGGGATCGAGGCCGACCTGATTTGGGAACCGCGCCCGGCGTTCTCGATGATCGCGAACTACGCCTATACCGATGCTGCGGTCACCCGTGACACCAACACATCGCTGATCGACGACCGGTTGCCGCGCGTGCCGCGGCACAGCGGCCGTATCGCCGCACGGTATCGCGTTCTGCGCGGTGCAGCGAAGGGCCTGTCGCTGGGTGCGGGCGTCACCGCCTTCACCGCGCGCGAGATCACGCTGCCCAACAGCGTGTCCGTGCCGGGCTATGCGGCGATCGACGCGCAGGCATCCTATGACATCGGGCGGTTCACTGTGCAGGTGTCAGCCGTCAACCTGGGCGGCGCGCGCAGCTTCGACACCTATCAGTATTTCGCCTTCCCGGTCGTGATGCCGACGCAGCCGCGCTCGGCGTTCGTCACGCTCAAGACGCGTCTCTGAAAGGATATATCGATGACCAACATCGATCGCCGTACCGCTGCGCTGATGACGCTGCTCTCTCCGCTGGCGGCGGGTGCGGCCGGCGCACAGACGGCGTCCGCCAGGCTTAAACCTGCGCCGATGGCGCCGCCCATGAACCACGCGATGCCCGGCAACAGCGGCGACGGCATCCACTGGATAGGCGACGAACAGATCGCGATGCTCATGTACCCCGGCATGACCGTCATGGACCTGATCGGGCCACAGTCGATGTTCGCATCGATGATGGGCGCCAAGGTCATGCTGGTCGCGAAAGCGCTCGAACCGGTGACCAGCGACGCGGGCGTGACAATCACGCCGCACGCCACCTTCGACACCTGTTCGCGGGACTTGACGGTGCTGTTCGCGCCGGGCGGCACCGACGGGACGATCTCTGCGGCTCGGGGTCCCGCGACCATTGCATTCATGGCCGATCGCGGTGCCCGCGCGAGATACGTCACCAGCGTCTGCTCGGGTTCGCTGATCCTCGGCAAGGCCGGATTGCTGAAGGGGTACAAGGCCACCTCGCACTGGTCGTGCCGCAACGCGCTGGCGGGTTTCGGCGCGATCCCGACCGACGCGCGTGTCGTGCGCGACCGCAACCGCATCACCGGCGCGGGAGTGACGTCGGGGCTCGATTTCGGGCCGACGATGATCGCCGAACTGCGCGACCGGACCTACGCCGAATGCACCCAGCTGATGAGCGAATATGATCCGCAGCCACCCTTCAACGCCGGCACGCTCAAGACCGCGCGTCCCGAGGTGAAGGCGCCGATGATCGAACTGATCGCCGGATTCAGGAAACAGGCCGAGGCCCTCGCCGCCAACGGCTGAACCCGCAGATCGACGAAGTAACGAATTAAGGGGAAGACTGAAGTGAAGACGATAATGCTCACTATGCCAGGCGTGATGTTGGGTCTGGCGCTCGCCTATCCCGCCACCGCACAGACGGATACCGCAAGGACGGCCGCGACGGGGCCGGTAGAGGGCGATACGCGCTTCACCATCGGCGATATCGTCGTGACCGCGCCCAGCATGGCGCGCTCGACCGAGAATGTGCTGACGTCGGTCGACGTACTCGGCGGCAACATCGTCCAGCGCCAGTCGGTCGACAACACCTGGGAGCTGTTCGCGCGGCTGCCGGGTGTCGTGCTGACCGACTTTAACCAGGGCACCACCTCGGGCCGCTTCTCGATCCGCGGCTTCAATGGCGAAGGCGAGATCAACGCGGTCAAGCTGCTGATCGACGGCGTCCCGACCAACGACAATGCCGGCGGCATGACCGGGATCGACATGGTCTCGCCGCTCGACATCGCCGGGATCGAACTGGTCCGCGGCACCTCCGATCCGCGCTGGGGCCTGCATAATATCGCGGGCAACGCGAACATCCTGACGCGGATCGGTGGTAGCTACCTCGACGCGCGGGCCATCGCGGGCGCGTTCGGGACGATCGACGGTCAGGTCTCCGCGGGTCTGGAACGCGGCCAGTTTAGCCAGAACTACCTGGTCAGCTACCGACGCACCGATGCGTTTCGCGACCATGCCGATCTCGACCGGCTCAATCTTGCGGCCAAATGGTTCTACGACTTCGGATCGACGCGGCTCGGCGCGATCGTCCGCCATTCGAACGCGACCGCCGAGGAGCCAGGCTACCTGACCGATGCCGATGCCTATACGAACCGACGACGCTCCTACGCGGTTTCGGAAACCGATGGCGGCAAGCGCCGGCTCGGACAGTACAGCGTGCACCTCGATTCCGACCTCACCGACGATCTCGCGCTGAGTGCCAAGGGCTATGCCAACTCTTTGCGCGACGACCGCTACGTCCGCTTCTCGGCGAACGTCGCGCAACAGCGCCGGCTGACCGAGGAATGGCAATATGGCGGCACGCTCGCGCTGCATTACCACGCCAGCGACGCACTGATGATAGAGGCGGGCGGCGACGTGCAGGTGCAGGACAACAAGAGCCTGCGCTGGCTGACCAACCGGCGTATCCTCAGCAGCCAGACGCGAGACCAGAAATTCGGCCTCACCGTGTACGGCGGGTATCTGCAGGCGGTGATCGAACCGACCGACTGGCTGAAGATCACGCCCGCATGGCGGCTTGACCGGGTCGAGGGGGATTTCACCAACCGGCTCGCGGGCACGACGGCGCCGATCAACGATTACGGCACGATCAGCCAGCCCAAGCTGAGCGTCGCGATCATGCCCAAGCGCGGCGTCACGGTGTACGGCAATTACGGCCGGACCTTCCAGATCGGTGCCGGCTCGGGTGCGTATCGGGTGGCGCCCCGCGTCGTCGATGTCGCGGCGTCGATCAACGAGGGGTTCGAGGGCGGCGTTAAACTGACGCGCGGTCGCTGGCTGGAAGCACGCGTCGCACTGTGGCAGCAGACCGCGAGCGGCGAACTGAAGCGTCGCTTGAACGACCCGTCGGGCGATTTCGACAATCTCGGCAAGACGCGCAGGCGCGGCGTCGATTTCCAGCTCGACGTGAAGCCGGTGCGCGGCGTTGCGCTCTGGGGCAGTTACTCGCACCAGACCGCACGGATCGTGACGCCCGATCCGGCGACGCCGTCGCAGGCGGGCAACGCGATCGACCATGTCCCGCAGAACGTCTTTTCGGGCGGGCTGGACCTAACCCCGGATCCGAACTTGCGCGTATCGTTCTGGGGTAACGGACAGTCGAGTTATGAACTGAACCCGGCGAACACGCAGGGGCGCTATGGCGATTATGTCGTGCTGAACGCGGAACTCGCTTACAAGGTGACACCGCAGCTCGAACTGTCGGCGCAGCTGAAGAACCTCACGAACGATCATTACGAATATGTCTGGTACGACGGCACGCAGCGGCTTCACGCGCCGGCGGACCCGCGCTCCCTGTTCGGCGCAGTGCGGTTGAACTTCTAAAATGGCGACGCGTCCTTCGCTGCGCGTGACGATGCGGCGCGTCCACCTGTGGCTCGGGCTGACGATCGGCGTGCTGTTCGCGTTTGCCGGGCTGACCGGCAGCCTGCTGGTGTTCTACCCGGAAATCGACGCTGTGCTCAGCCCAGCACTGCGCGCGGTGCCCACGGGAGCACGCCCGGCGTCGTGGCAGGCGGTGGTCGATACGCTCCACCGCGAGCATCCGGCGCGCACCGGCGCGTGGCGGATCGAGGTGTCGGGGGAGGGCGGCGCGATCCCCGTCCGGTACTACACACCGAAGGAAACGACCGGACGCGCCTTTGCGCCGCTGCTTGCCTGGGTCGATCCGGTGCGTTTGACGACGATCCGGACCGGCTTCTGGGGTGATACGCTGGTCACCTGGATCTACGATCTCCACTACCGCCTGTTGCTGGAGGAGCCCGGCGGGATCGCGATGGGGATTGCCGGGATCGTCATGCTGGTGCTGCTGGCGAGCGGTATATGGGCGTGGTGGCCGCGAGCAGGGGGCTGGTGGCGCGCGTTGCGGTTCAAGACGCACGCCCTGCCGATCCGGCGACTATACGACTGGCACAAGCTGACCGGCCTTGCCGGACTGATCCTGTTGCTGGTCGTGACCGCGACGGGAGTGATGCTCGACCTGCCCGACCAGACCAGGCCGATCATCGCCAGCGTCTCGCCGCTTTACCAGACACCCAAGCCGGCCGTGATGCTCGGAAGCACCCGCTTGACCATCGACGCGCTGATCATGCGTGCACGTCGGCGCTTTCCCGACGGTGCGCTGGCCTGGATCGAAACGCCGGCGACCCCCACAGGGGCCGTCCGTATCAATCTCGCCCGCCCCGGCGAGCCGAGCCGACGCTTCCCGCGCACCAATGTCTGGTTCGATCCCCATGATGGTCGCATCCTTGCCGTGCGTGACGGCCGTGCGTAGAGTGGCGGCGACACGGTGCTAAACTGGCTCCACCCGCTGCATGGCGGTGAGGCGTTCGGGCTCACCGGCCGGCTGCTCGCGCTGGTCGCGGGTATACTGCCCACGATCCTGTTCACGACCGGTTTTATGCGCTGGTCGCGGCGCCGCAACAATTCGGAGCGTCGGACTCTGGCGAAGTTCGCAGGGCCGAACGAACGGCCGCGAGGCACATGAGAGTGATGTTCGCGTAGCTGACGGCGCACCCGTTATTTTTCGGCCGTAGGCAACATTGGCTACTTTCCTGAAGAGGTTGGTGAAAAGCCGGCGCTGCGGGAAGTGAGGTCGCTCGAGGATGGCCCGCACACGAAATACATCCGTGCCAGTGTGATATGCCATAACATACTGGCCCTCTGATCGAGGGTGTCGGGGATCAATCTTAGAAACCGATCTACAAACCGGATGAGACACTGCGCCGGTGCGGAAGATCCGCGTTGATCGGCAGCCCAGCTTGATTCAGAGATTCAGACTCCCGCGAATAAACACGGACCGGCCGTTGAATCCGAAGGGGGAAACGGCATTGTAAGGCTGGGTGCCGGCATTGTCGGCGCCATTGCTCCCGACCGCAACGCTAGAGACCGTTGAGGCGATATTCTCGTCCGGATAGATGTCGAAGACGTTCTGCGCTCCCACGCTCAGCCTCAGCGCACGGGTTGCCTGCCAGCCGACATCGATANACGCCGCCAGTCATGGCTGCAGCGGAAAGCACGACAAGGGTGGCAGCAAGCCAGTCCCCACTTAGAACCGTTATGAAGCAACCATAGCCTACCGATGCGGCCCAACACACCGCCGCCAATATGTAGAGATCGATATGAGCTCGTTTGCCACTCTTCGCGGCGCGAGACCCTTTGACGAGCAGCGGAAGCCGCAGTGTAGCAAGCCCAATCTCCAGCGCAGCCCAGAAGAGGAACGCCGGTGTGGGAATTCTAATGGCAACGATCGAGGAGACGAGAATCGTATTGAACACACCGCCCAGGAAGATCGGGAGCGATCCGTACAATCCTTGAACCAGGGATGGGCGGATCTCAGCTGGAACAACTCCAGCACATTCAACCAACCACCGCGTGACTGCCCAACGCGGCAGTACACCATCATCCTGTGGCATTACGACTACTCCCGGATCTCCCCCCGGGAGCTCTCCCTATTAATTGCCGTTTTGGGGTTAAATTTTGGTGAACCCGGCCCGGCGCAGTTAGAGAATTGACCTTACATGACGGGCTGAAAGCAGAGGCGCCTCGGCAAATCTGGACAGGCTGCTAAGTCGAGTTTCGGCCTGAAGGCAGCCAGCATGGCTGCCGAACAGGAGATGAGATGACGAAGCGAACACGCCGGAACCACAGGCCGGCCTTCAAGTCGAAAGTGGCCCTGGCTGCCGTGAAGGGCAAGAAGACGCTGGCCGAGCTGGCGCCGCAGTTCGACGTTCACCCGAACCAGAAGTCCTGTCATGGGTACGCGGCGCTTACCAACTGCGGCGGCCAACGCGGGGTCGCAATTACATCGCAGATACTCGAACGCATCTCCCTCAGATCACCAAGCACCTAGCCAGATCAAAGGGCGGGCCGATGAATGAGCGTCCGAAGATGGGAGCCGTCTTAGTACCGTTGAATGGCGGCTTGTGGGTCTGGCCGGAAGTCGGAAGGCGGGGTGCGTTCGCCCTTAACCGTCGTTCGATGAGCGAATACGTAAAGCCAGAAGCTGCCGTTCGTTCAGCTCGAACGCGGCGGTCCAGTTGTATTCGCTAGGCTGCCACGCCCAGTTCATATCGGGAGAGCCCTGAGGGGCCCTCCCGATAGCGGATCAGACAGTCACGACGATCTTGCCGATCTGCTCGTTGGACTCGAGGAAGCGGGTCGCTTCCTGAATCTGGTCGAACGGGAATGTTCGCGACACCAGCGGGTCTAGCTTGCCGCCTTCCAGACCTTCGATGATGAAGGCCTTGGCTCGCGCAAGCGCACCGTCATCACCGACGATCTCTGTGTATAGATAGCCCTTGATCGTCAGGCTCTTGCCCAGCACGGCGAACTGCGGGAACGGACCGTCGTCTGGGCTTAGGGCACCATATTCCAGCAAAATGCCGCCCACAGCCATGACCTCGGCAAATTGGGCGATGGCAGGACCGCCGATCGGATCGAATACAACGCGGGCACCCTTTCCGTTGGTGATCTCCTTCACACGTTCTGCAAGGTCGCCGTCGGCGGTGGCGATCACATGATGAGCGCCGGCATCAGTCAGCGCCTGCGCCTTGGCGTTCGTGCGGGTGGTCGCAATCACCGTCGCGCCAACGCTGCGAGCCACCTGGATCGCTGCGATGCCGACGCTGCTCGATGCGGCTGACACAATGACGAAGTCCTCTGCCGTGACCTTCGCCTGATCGATCAGCGCACCCCAGGCGGTGACATACTGCATCCAAGAGGCGGCTGCCTTCTTAAACGAGAGGGCGGTAGGATGCTTGACGACGTAGCGGGCCGGGATGTTGATGATCTCGCCGTAGGTAGACCAGCGCGCCATATCGAGCGTCGGGATGACGCTAACGGCGTCGCCCTCCGCGAAGCCCGACACGGCGCTGCCGGCGGTCTTGACCGTGCCTGCGGCTTCGTAGCCAAGCCGTGAGGGGAACTCCGCTTCTTGCAGGTAAGCGCCGTTGCGGAACATTACCTCTGCGCGGTTCAACCCGATCGCTCTGACTGCGATCTGCACCTCATCGGCTTCAGGTGCAGGAACCTCGATGTTATCGATGCGCAGCACGTCTGCGGGGCCGTATTCGTGAAAGCGTACAACGCGGGTCATGGTCTGATCCTCTGGTAGATAGATGGCTATCGGAATGGAGCGGTTCGGGCGGCGTTTACATATTGATGGCGCGGACGAGGCGAACGCCCCAGTCCTCGTCAGGGTTCGTAGTGCCGTCACCCAAGCGCTCCTGCATCACCGCGACCGCCAGGTCCCGGCGCTTGGGGAGCCTGTCCTTCTCCGCAGCGTCGAGGGCCGCAGGAATCTCGGCGAGGGTCAGGTCGGTGCAATAGACCGGGGCGCCGGCCTGCTGACGCCAAGAGGCCGAAAGCGAGCCGGCATCGAAGGCGTCCAGGCCGGTATCGCTGACCAACTCCATCGTAACCTGCCGATCGCGCTCCCGATCGGCTGCAACGGGAATGGCGATCCGGTCCGGTGTCCCTGCTGGCTTGTACTTCTTCGCGAGCGACGCGGAGCCGATCGCATTCCATGCCTTTGCGATCAGACGGCCAAGTTGCTCAGCCACCCACAGGCTTTCGACCTGTCCGTCTTCGATTGCCTGGATCTTGGAGTCCCGGAACGGGTAATAGTTGGAGGTGTCGATCACGACCGTCTCGTCAGGTAGGCGTGCCACCAGTGGTGCAATTCCGGCTATGCGGTTGAGAGGTATTGAAAGGATGACGACTTCAACGTCGGTCAGCGCGTCCTCCGTTGTCACGGCGCGGACGCCGGCTGACAGAAGCTCGGGATCGATCGTCTCGGGCCCGCGCGAGTTGGCCACCTTTACCTCATGGCCCGCCTCGCTCAGCCTGGTGACGAGTGTCTTGCCGATATGCCCTGTCCCAAGAATGCCGATCTTCATGTGTCGTTCCTCTGCGATCATTGCTTCGCACCGGAAATTATGGTCAGGTACCAGAAGTGGCAAGAACCTACCGAAAGGTGGGTTACCCACCAAAAGGTAAGTGAGCTATGCAGCGTGACTGGCAATGCGAGGACCCACAGCAGCAGCTTGTCTGGGCTGCGGCGACCAGCGAGGCCCTCCGCGTCCTCGAGGGAAAGTGGAAGATGGTGATCATCTTCCAATTGTTTGCCGCACGGGCGCCTTTGCGCTTCTCCGAGCTAGAACGACGTGTCGAAGGCGTGAACCAGAAAATGCTGATCCAACAGCTAAAAGAATTGGAGAAGGATGGGATCGTCACCCGGACGATCTATCCTCAGGTTCCTCCCAGGGTCGAATACGCGCTGAGCGAAATCGGTCTGGCACTTGGGCCGTCTATTGAAGCCCTTATCGATTGGACATTCATGCGGCGCGAGACTGAGACGTCGGCTAGATTGGAAGAACAAGAGTCCCTTTAGACGTCAGCTTATTCGATCGAAGCACCAAAAGCGGCTGGCCGCTTTCCTCTCCCTTCACGGAATTCGCAAGCGATAGCCGCCCTTCGAAATCGTTCATTCGCAAAGATGAACCAGCGTCCGAAGTTGGGAAGCGAGGGGAGGGGCGTGAACGTCCGATAGTGGGTCTGTGTCCTGTGGTTCGCGTAAATTCGCGATCGTGTCGTGGCGCGGTGTGATCAATCGCAACACCGCCAAGACGGCGTTGATGATTGCGTGAGCCAACGCGCTAGTTGGTAGCTCGGACCTGCTTGAACAGGATCGGCAATTTTGGGAATCGATACCCTTTCTGGTACGAGGAACATGATATGTGGTAATTTATCTCCTGGTGATTTAATACAATTGTTGGATTAAAAGTACGGGTAGGCGGGGTATGGTGTTCAGCCAAAAAGCAGCATCGGGAATTTCACGTTGTTGTGTTAGCTCAGGGCGGCGAAGAGTTCTTCTAAGGGTAAGTTAAATGACCTCGGATGCGCTCTTCAGAGGTGAAGGCTGACATAGGCAAGCCTGCGGCATTGTAGAGGCTGCCGGGTACAACGTTGCTCCAATTGTAGCGAACGTAGCTGGGCTTCGATACCGCACCAGTTACGACCACGCTCTCGCCATCGATCCGCGCTGTAGCCGTAACAAATCTTCGATCGGGCCCGGCGATTTCGAAGCCCACGACTGCTGCGCCCCGGCTCGTCAGGCCTTCAGCATGATCGAACCAGATGCGCTTTCCACCCGGTTCGCCACTCACTTGGCGGAACAGCGGGCTTTGATACGCGACGCGCTCGCCATACGCGACGCTGCGGGCCGCGAGTGCAAGTCGGGCGGCGACTGTCTGCTTGTCGCCCGGATGGACGTTGCCGGGATCGCCGACGTCGGTCGTCACCACCATGGCTGTGTCGGTCAGCACAAGCGCACGACGTTGCGCATCGCGTACCAAACCCCATTCTTCCTCGGGTGAGTTAAATGAAGAGATCTGTGCAAAGAGGAATGGGAAAGCACCTTGCGCGAAATTGTGTCGCCAGTCGGTGATCAGTCCCCGGAAGAGGTCGGCATAATATGGCGCCCGCGCGACATTGCTGTTCGTCTCGCCCTGGTACCAGATGACGCCCTTGATGCCGTAGCCGGTGAACGGCGCAACCATTGCGTTGTACAGCGATGACGGCCGGTACGCATCCTCGGGGGGGTGCCAAGGGTGTGGGGGAGGCTTGCCGCCCGACGCAACGATGGCAGCATCCTCGCGCGCTTCGGCAATGGTGGCGAGGTCGGCGTCGGTCTGGTCCTGCTGGAATCGAGCACGCGCGTCGATGGCCGGGGCCAGCGTTGCGTCGGTCGCGAACGCCTCGGTCGACACCCAGCTGTCCGCAGGTGTACCGCCCCAGGTCGAGTCGATCACGCCTACCGTCACGTGCTCGCGCGCGGCAATTTCTCGCGCAAAGAAATAGCCGACGGCCGAGAAGTCGGCGGCTGTCGCGGGCGTGGTGGTGGTCCAGGTAGCACCAATGTCGCGTAGCGGGATGGAACTGCTCTTGTGTTCGATACGGAGGAGCCGGACGTGCGGGTCGGTCGCGGCAGCGATCTCCGCGGCGGCATTCTTTAGCGGCGCACCGTCGAAGCCCTTGAGCGGGAACTCCATGTTCGACTGACCCGATGCGAACCAAACGTCGCCGAGCATCACATCCTGTACCTGGACCTTACCCTCTGCTGCACCTCCGTCGACAACAAGAACATAGGGACCGCCTGCCGCTTCAGGCTTCAACCACGCTTCCCATCGGCCTAGGCGGTCGGCGACTGCCACTACGCGTTGGCCATGCAACGACACGGCAACGTTCGCGTCCGCACGCGCCCAACCCCAGACGTGCAGCGGCCGATCACGCTGCAGCACGGTGTGGTCGCTGAACAGACGCGGCAGCTTGAGCTGTGCGGCCGCGGGTGATGTCGCGGTGGCGGCGAGGAGGGCGGTGTAGAGCAGGAGCTTCATGATCGGCATTGTCCCTGACGTGCGGCGCTGACCGTCGCGATATCTTGGCGCCAGAATATCATCAAAGAAGCGCGTGACCAGTTGGTATGCAGCCCGAAGTTGCACCTGCCTTGATGCGATGGCAACGCGCCGCGCTCCGGCAATCGTGGCATGCGCATTGGTACCGCAGACGGTCTTCAGCTTCGAGGTAACCGGCGCTAGAAGGCGGCGAGGAGAGCCGGTTATGACGATTCACGCCAAGGTCGATGAAACTGGCCCGGTCGATGCGGCGCGGTTCGCCGATGAGATCGCGACGCGGGACCGCCCTATCGTACTGCGCGGTCAGGCGAAACGGTGGCCGGCCATAGCGGCCGGGCTCTGGTCCGACGAAACCCTGGTCGACTACATGAAGGCGATGGACCGTGGACGCCCGGCCGAAGTACTGATCGGTCCGCCGGAGATCGATGGTCGGTTCTTTTACGATGCGTCGATGCAGGCCTGCAATTTCCAGAAGCGGTTCGGCTCGCTCAGCGCACTGCTCGACAAGCTGCTGTCGCTTCGGGCAGAGGCGGAGCCGGTCGCGCTCTATGCCGGCGCTGCCGCCGCGGACGATCACCTGTCCGCCTGGATCGCAGACAATCCCCTGCCGTTCGAATTGCCGGGTGCCAGGCCGCGGGTCTGGGTCGGCAATCGCACGCACGTCGCGACGCATTTCGACGAGGCGAGCAACGTCGCGGTGGTCGTGGCGGGTCGGCGACGTTTCACGCTGTTTCCACCCGAACAGGTCGGCAACCTCTATGTCGGCCCGTTCCACTTCACGATCGCAGGGCCGCCGGTCAGCATGGTGGATCTCGAGGACCCAGACCTCGAACGCTATCCCAAATTCGCAGACGCTATGGGCCACGGGCTCGTTGCCGATCTCGACCCCGGCGATGCGCTCTTCATTCCGCCGATCTGGTGGCACAGCGTTAAGGCGACCGCCGCGTTCAATGTGATGGTGAATTACTGGTGGGCCGAGCCGCATGCGCTTTCGCCGATGGGCGCGCTGAGCCACGCCGTCCTCGCGATCCGTGATCTCGCGCCGGCCCAGCGCATGGCATGGCGGCGCTGGTTCGAACATTATGTGTTTGACGACGCGGCTCCCGATGCCGGCAATCACCTGCCGGCGCATGTCCAGGGCGTACTCGCGCCGCCGTCCGAAATGCGGAATGCTCACTTTACGGCGCAGATCGCCGAGGCGCTAAGTCCGCCGGCAATGCCCGCAGCGCGCAAATCCCGCTAACGCGCGCTACCAATCAGGACGCCGGGGGAATGACCAAGCCGGCGAGGTCGGCGCAACCGAGGTTGCGCCGACAGGTTGCTACTGCGTCTTCCCGGTACTGACGTTTTGGGGCGGGAGCGTGATGAAGCGATCCGACTGCGCGACGTTCCATCCGCGTACCGTCAGCGCGGTCGCCGTCTGACCCGCGCTTTTGGGGTAACGGATCTCGATGCGCTTTTCCTCGCCGGGTAGGAGAGCAACGTAATTGTCGCTGTAGAACGCCGGCAGGACACGTTTGCCCTGTGCATCCACCAGCGTCAGCTTCGCGTTCAGCGCTGGGACTTCGGTTCGATTGGCGAGCGTCACAGTTACGACGCTGTCCTCGCCGTCGACCCCCTGGGCCAAGACGGAGCCGGTTAGCGCGACGCTCTGCAGCGTGTCGAGCATCCGGTAAGCGGCTTCGTTCTTTCCGCGCCAGTAGAAGTTGTCGGCAACCGTCTTGCCCGCTCGATCAATCAATTCGAGCTTAACCAGAAGCATGGGGTTTGACGCGAACAAGCGATCGAGTGGCACCACTGCAAGCGGCGTCGCCATGTTGGCGCCCGCGTCGACCCGGTCTTCACGCGTGAAGAGTTCGGCGTTGTCGAGCCCGACGACGCGTGTGCGGACCCGCAGTCCCGGCTGCGCTTCACGAGTCGTGTTGAGCACGACCAGTTCATTGCCCGGCAGATTGAGCTGGACGTGAAGCGGTTCCGCGGCCTTCTTCGCACCATAATATGAGGCCTGGGTGTCATAGTCCCAGCTGTAGATCTGCCATGTGTTCGACGGCCAGGAGGGATGCGTCATCCAAAGTAGTCGACCGGAGTTCTTGGTCCACAAATGGCCCAGGAACCCTTCGTACATCGCCTTGTGCGTCTCGAGGTTCATCATCTGCGCCTTGCGCTCGAAATCGGCAAAGCTGGTCCCCGCCCCGAACATGGTGTCGAGCGTGGTCATGAACGTCTTGGTGTCGCCGTTCCCCGCGAAATGCCAATCATGATAGGCCAGCGTATCGCTGAGCGGCCAGGTTTCGCTATCGGGCATCGTCGCCCGTACGGACTCTAGGGTGGAGAGTGAGGGCGTTCCCGTCTCGACCGAGAAACCGGTGGCGAGGCCGGTAAAATAACCGACCGGTGGACGATAGTTATACGGTCCCGATCCCTGCAGGTTGACGACGTTGGAGCTGCCTGTGAACCACCGCGTCCCATCTTCACGCGCGATCAGGTCGTCGAGGCCCTCGTTCAAGGCCGGGTAGGGCACACCTTCGTTGCGGCCGAACCACAGGATGATCGACGGATGGTTGCGGTAGCGGCGAACCACGTCGTCGGCGTTCTTTAGGAACAGCCCCGGATCTTCCGGCTCGACCTGGAAATTCTGCGTGGATTGCCAGAAGTCATTGAGGATCATCATGCCGTTTTCATCGGCTAGGTCGTAGAACTCCTCTTCGGTATTGTTGCCCATCCAGTTGCGGATGACGTTCATGTGCGCCTCCTTCTGGAGACGGAAATAGGGGGCTAGGCGCGCGCGTCCGATGCGCTTCATCGCATCGTCCATGCCCCAATTGCCCCCGCGCGCAGCAATCTGCACGCCGTTCACGCGGATCGCCAAATGCGGTTCGGGCATCGTCGCCTCGACCGGTGTCACCGCCGGGGAACGCTCGCCCTGCGGTGTCAGCGATTCCACCCAGCCATTGGGGGACTGCTTGATGGCCTGATGGCGAACATCGATCAGGCGCTCGCCGCGCAGGCTGCCATCCGTGAACTGGAGGTTGACCCGGCGCAGCGCACCAGCCGCATCGAACAGCGATAGGTCATAGCTGACTTCGCGAATACCGAACTTGTCGGTGCGCGTATCCGAGAGCTGGCCGTCTGCCAGCGCTTCCAGCGACAGTTGGTAGAGAGCCTGTTCGCCATAGCCGTTCGGCCACCAAAGTTTTGGATTGGCGACATGAAGCTGCGCGAACTCCTTAGGGTTGAAGACTACCTTCGTCTCACCGGGCGGCGCGATGACCGTCTTCTGCACTCGGACGCCGCCAAACGCTGCACGCACGGTCACGCTTGCGGCTGTCGCACCAGCGTTCTGGACCGGTACGGTGATATAGACGTCAGCGCTGTCAGTACGCGGCAGAGGCAGATCGGTGACGATCTTGGGATCGAGCAGCCGCACAGTCCCGTGCGCGAGCAGTTCCACGGGCCGCCACAGCCCCGTGTTACGGTCTCGAATACCCGGTATCCAGTCCCAGCCCTCGGTTGCGACGAAGGTGGGGCCGTCGATCGCGAGCTGGCCCCCGTTCTCGCCGACGCCGCCGCTGATCGACTGCTCGTGCGGGATGCCGGGATGGGGAGGCGGCGAAACGCGAACCGCGACCACATTCTCGCCGGCGACAGGTACGAGATCGAACTGGCCGCGGATGAAGGCGCCGTGGGTGTCGCCCAGCTTGCGGCCGTTTGCCCAGACGTCAGCGGCGTAGTTGATGCCGCCGAAGACCAACGTCAGGCGCTTGCCCGCGGCGGCTGCCGGCACCGTAAAGCTGGTGCGGTACCAATAGTCCTGACGTGCCAGACTCTCGGGAATCTTGAGGTTGTTGAGCCCGTAATAGGGATCGGGATAGACGCCGCGGTCGACCAGCGTCGTCAAGACGGTGCCCGGCACGGTCGCCGCACGCCACGTGCCCGTGGCAGGGCCCGGACGCGACAGGGTCGTGGCATCTTCGCGGACCTCGGGGGCTGCGGCGAGCTGCCAGCCATTGACCAGCCAGCGACCGTCGCTTTCGCGCGCCAGTCCCGTCGGGGGCAGCGGCAAGTGCGCGATCGGCGCCGTGGTCGCGCTCACGCGCGCCTTCGGCAAGGTCCAGGCATCCTGCTGCTGGGTAAGGCCGATATTGGCCTGCTTCTGGAACGGCCAGCCGACGCCGACCTGCCAGAATTGCACGAGATCGAAATCCGGCCGCGCTCGGATGGCAGCCGTGATCTCGCTGGCGCTCAGCGCCGCGCCGTTGAGTTGCGCCGCAACCAGCGATCCGCCAAAATGGCGAGGCGCTTTAGCGCCGTTCGTCACCGGTGCGACGGCGAGGCGGGCGACGACTTCGCTCGGGCGGTTCGCGACGGACGCGACGACGCGACCATCGACATAGAGGGTCAGTGTCCGTCCGTTCGCCACAGCGGCGACATGCGTCCACTTGCCGGCGGCCAACGCCGGTCCGCCGGTTACCCGTGTCGCTCCGTCCACGGCAGACGCGCGCCCATTGGTAAGGTCGAGGCAGCGACAGGCCTTTAGCGGATTACCGACGGCCAGCAGCGAACCATCCGCGCCGGCAGTGCTGGGGCGGACCCAGGCGGAGAGAGTCCATGGAGCGTCTGCACGGACCGCTGCCTCGGCGCCTGTCAGATCACGCTCGACCCCGGTCCCGCCTGCTAGGATGGCGACGTTGTAGGGGCCGGCATTCGCGATCGCCGGCCGCATGGTCGGCACCACGGTTTGTGCAGCCAGCGAGGAGGAAAATGCGGCACCGAGCAGCAAGGCGGCTGTTAGTGGCAACGATCGCATGGATAGATCTCTCCTGAGTTCCCGGCTCGATATTCTACCGGCCGGTTGGTTCTTATGTTCGTCTTGCCGGGCCTTGGGTCGGTCAGGCGTCCCCAGTCCACAGTCGTGCGGCGCCGCGCACGCCTGACGCGTCGCCCCAGCGCGCGGGCACGATACGACCCTCCCATAGGTCCGAGAAGGCATAGCGGCGGACGATGGACGGAAGTTCTTCATAGATCTCGGCGACGTTCGACATGCCTCCGCCCAATACGACGACCTCGGGGTCCAGCAGGTTGGCAACCATGGCCAGTACGCGTCCCAGCCGGTCGATATACGCATCCAGTGCAGCTCGGGCAGCGGGATTCCCGGCGCGGGCGGCTGCAACGATCTCGGGGGCGCTGAGCGACAGACCATGTTCTGTCCTGGCGGCACGCGCGAAACCCGTGCCTGAAACCCAGCTTTCGATACACCCCGTCAGGCCGCACCAGCATGGCGGCGGAGACAGTTCGTCGCTGCGCGGCCAGGGTAAAGGTAAGTGCCCAATCTCGCCGGCAATGCCGTGGGCGCCGTCAAGACACGCACCCGAGAGTACGATGCCTCCACCGACGCCCGTACCGATCACGAGCGCAAACACGCTGCGCGCACCGGTCGCTGCGCCATCTGTGGCCTCGGACAGCGCGAGGCAGTTCGCGTCGTTTACCAGCCGTACCGGTCGACCGAGAACAGCGGTGAGGTCTTCGGAGAACGATCGACCGTTCAGGTAAAGAGAGTTGCTGTTGCGCATCACGCCGGTACGTGGCGACGGTGATCCGGGTGCGCCGATGCCGACGGTACATGCCGTGCCCCCCGCGATGTCGGCAGCCACGACGAACTCGGCGATAGCGGCTACCGCGGTATCATACGTGCCGGGATTGGGAACCCGCTGCTGCCAAAGCGTCTCACCGTCTGCACCTAGCAAGACGGCTTCGATCTTGGTGCCACCAAAGTCGATTCCTAAAGCCGGTACAGATGCTGGCTGCGGCTCGATAGCCCGAGCAGCGATACTGTTTTGCAAGGCAATGCTCCCCTCTTTACTGGCGTGACCGCTGCTCGGCCATCGTCAACCAAGCATGCCAGCGATCGTTATAAACGCAAATTGATTTTGTTATTGACCGGATCCACCGGACGATTAAACACGCGATGTCGAGACAACGGAAAGTTGCGACTGGCAGGCAGGAGAGGGTGGGGCGGTAAGTCGCCGATCGGCTCGATCTTAGCATGCTAAAACGTTCGCCAGTTCCTGGCGATTTCGGGTGCTGAGGGAGACGGTCGAAATGTTGCGTGCACGTTCCAAGAATATGTTGATGGTCGCGGCGTCAGTTACGGCGCTGGTGAGCAGCGGCACCGCACTTGCCCAGCAAACGTCGACAACACAGGGGGTGTTGCAGAACGCACCTACCGATCAAGCCGCATCGCCCTCGGCTGCTGCTGCCGACCAGACAAGCGAAGCTCAGAACCCGACAACGCCCGCGAGCGACGCGGCTGCTGAAACGCAGGACATCGTCGTCACCGGCATTCGTGGATCGCAGCAGCGTGCGGTCAACCTCAAGCGCGATGCCGCGTCGGTCACCGACTCCATCTCGGCCGAAGACATCGGCAAGCTGCCCGATGTGACGATCTCGGACTCGCTCCAGCGTATCCCCGGCGTGCAGATCCGCCGTGATGCCGGTGAGGGCGCGGCGATCAATATTCGTGGCCTGCCGCAGGTTACGACGTTGCTCAACGGTGAGGCCTATCTCGGCGCTCAGTCGATCACGACGATCCAGCCGAACTTCAACGATATCCCGTCGCAGCTGTTTGCGGGCGCGGACGTCATCAAGTCGAGCACGGCCGATCTGCTCAACGCCGGCATCACCGGCACCGTAAACCTGCGCACACGCCGCCCATTCGATCTGAAGAAGGGCTTCACCGTCGCTGCCGCTGCCGAGGGCGCCTACGGCGACAAGACCAAGGAGTTCGATCCGAACCTGAACGGGCTGTTCGGCTTCCGGGGCGAGAAGTTCGGGTTCCTGGTGTCGGGCGCTTATTCGAACCTGCATCTTTCGAACTCCCACAACGGGATCCAGGAAGGCTACGGGGCCGCGCTGCACAACGAGCAGTTCAATACCGCGGCCAACCCGACTGGCGACGTCAACCTCAGCAACGGCTTCTCACCCGCAAATCGTCCCAAGGGGACGATCGTGGGGACGGGCCGCGACGTAAATGGTGACGGCGATGCCAACGATGCTTTCATCGTTCCTCAGGGCTTCACTGCCTGGGACAAGGTCAACCAGCGCGAGCGGATCGGCATCAATGCCTCGGCGCAGTGGGAGATCAGCGACGCCCTGACGCTGAATGCCGATGCATTCTTCACGCGCCAGAACGAGAATGATCGCACAGCCGGCATCCAGATGCAGAACGTCAACTGGCAGGCTGGCGAATTCGTGCCGGGCCAATCGCGCAACACCGGCTCGACCGTGTCGCTTAGCAATGGCGGCGTGACGCGCGATTATGATCTGAATACGACCCAGATCTATAATTACGACCTCGGCAATTTCGACTCGTATGCGCAGAATGACAAGTTCAAGTCTCAGTCGCAGAACTACAATGCGGAGCTGAAGTACGACAATGGCGGCCGGTTCAAGGCAAGCCTGCGCGGCGTCTACGGCAAGGCCTATTCTAACTACGACCAGAGCTATCTGCAGTTCAGCCCATCGAACGGCGCGCAGTGGCAGCCGGGCGGGATCGGTCATTATCCGACGGGCGACGTCGCGTTCAATCCGGGCGGGTATGCGGTCAACACGATTGCGGGTACGGCATCGTTGCCAGCGACGGTCGATTTCACCGGTAACCAGCCGGTCTTCACTCTGCCGTCGCAGTTGACGACGGCGCTCGGCAACATCGACAGCTACGCGATGAAGACAACGTCTTCGGAGGGTAACTATCGCCGCAAAGGCGACCTGAAGATCATTCGCGGTGACGTTTCGTACGAGGCCAATGACAATGTAAGCCTGAGCGCTGGTGGCCGGTACAGCGAGCGCTCGGTCGACGACTTCGAATTCGATCGCGCCGCGCCGCTATATTCGGGGCAGGCGTCTCAACCTGGTGGGTGCCTGGTCAAGTGGAAGGCGTTCGACGTACCGCTAAATGATGCGTCCTGCTATGCGGGTACGGGCACGTTCGGGACGGCAAATTTCAGGCCTTACACCTCTGGCGTTGTCCGCAAGGCGAGCGATCCGATCTTTAACGGGCAGGTCAAGCAGTTCAATCTGCCGGGTGCCGGCTTGCCGCCGATCTACGTGCTCGACCCAAAGGTCATGGACAACGCGCTCGCATTCCAAAACAGTTTCTACCCAGGCAACGTCGAGATTCAGAACCCGGGCGCCTCGTTCAACGTTGGTGTGAAGCAGATCTCGGGCTATGCGCAACTCAACGTCAAGGGTGACGTGTTTGGCATTCCCGTATCCGGCAATGCGGGCCTAAAGGTCATCAACACCAAACTCGACATCACCCAGTTCGTGACCGGTTCGCCGCGCCCCTACGGCGTTGCAAATACGGTCAACGGCACGGTCGAGACCAAGCGGAGCTTCACCGACTTCCTGCCGGCATTCAACTTGGCGTTCAATTTCGCCGACAACCTGAAGCTGCGCCTGGCGTATTCCAAGACGATGACACTGCTGGATCTCAACCAGTGGGGTGGTGGACTCAATCCGAACTACGCGATCGACACGAGCAATCCAGGATCGCCTGTGTTCCGCGTCACTGGCGGTAGCTCCAACGGCAATCCGCAGCTGGATCCCTGGCGCGCCACGAACGTCGAAGGCTCGCTTGAATACTATATCGGACGCAGCAGTCTGCTTAGCTTGGGTGCCTTCTACATCGACGTCGCCAGCTTCATTCAGTCTGGCAACATCGTGCGAACCGACCTGCCGGACAATGACGGCGTGGTTCGCAACCGGACCGTGTCGATCAGTACCCCGGTTCAGGGCGACGGTGGTACGCTTAAGGGTGTCGAAGCGGGTGCCAAGCTGTCGTTCAACGACTTCGGCTTCATTCCAACGGTGCTCTCCAACTTCGGCATAGATGCGAATATTACCTACTCGCCGTCCGATTCAGGCGCTGTCGATTTGAAGGGCGACTCGATCCCGTTCCAGGACAATTCGAAGATCCAGACTAACCTTGCTGGCTTCTACCAGGACAATCACTTCCAAGCTCGCGTCGCCTGGAATTACCGCTCGAAGCGTGCGGTCCAGCAGGACTTCGGCGGCATCCGAGGCCTCGAACTGTATCAGCAGCCGACGAACTACATTGATGCGTCGATCAGCTACGACTTCACGCCAAATTTGACGCTGTACGCGCAAGGGTCGAACCTGACCGGTGAGTATGAGAAATACTATCTCACCTTCCCGGATGAGAAAGCGTACAACAACATCTATGAGCGCCGGTTCATGGCGGGCGCACGTTTCAAGTTCTAATCTGCGGGTGAGACTGTAAGCGCCCGCCACCCTATTGCGGGGGTGGCGGGTGTTTGCACGGCAACGCACAGGATGGGAACCGAGCGTGACAGATGGAGCAGGAACAACGCGTAACTCAGGACCGCTACGCTCGATCGTGATTGTGGGCGGCGGCACTGCGGGGTGGATGGCAGCGACGCTCCTCGCGCGCAGGCTCGATCGTCAGTCCGTGACAATCACGGTCGTCGAATCCAGCGATATCCGCACGGTGGGGGTCGGTGAGGCGACCGTTCCCGGCATTCGGGATTTCTTTAGGGAGATCGGCGTCACCGAGCAGGACGTCATGGCGGCTGCGCAGGGCACAGTGAAGCTCGGGATCGAGTTCGTCGACTGGAAGCGCGAGGGTGAGCGATTTTTCCACCCATTTGGTCTGTACGGGATGCGATCGCGAGGGGTGGCGTTCCATCATTACTGGCGCAAACTGAATGCAGCGGGGCGACCTACGCCGTTGTCCGAATTCTGTCTCGCAACCGCGCTTGCCGAGCGAAACCTGTTCATGCGACCGACCGACAGTCCGGTGCATGACCTGCTGTTCTTCGACTGGGCCGTACATTTCGACGCAGGCCTGTTTGCCAAGTTTTTGGCAAAAAAGGCGGGCGAATGGGGCGTCAAGCACATCGACGCCACGATCACCGATGTTCTTGTCGATCAATCTACGGGATTCATATCCAGCGTCGATACCGAGTGTGGCAAAACGATCGCGGGCGACTTCTTCATCGATTGCTCGGGCTTTAGGTCGCTATTGCTCGGCGACGCGCTGGGCGTGCCGTACGAGGATTGGACGAACCTGCTTCCGTGCGATCGCGCGGTCGCTATGCCGTGCGAACGAGCAGAACCGCTTACCCCATATACGCGCAGCACGGCACTGACTGCCGGATGGCAATGGCGGATTCCGCTGCAGCACCGGGTCGGTAACGGCTATGTCTATGCGAGCCGCCACATTTCGGATGACGAGGCCGTTGCGACTTTGAAAGGTCGGCTCGAAGGCGAAGCGCTGGCCGAGCCTAATATGATTCGTTTCCGTACCGGTCGTCGGACCGCATTCTGGCAAGGGAACTGTGTCGCACTCGGACTCGCCGCGGGATTTATGGAACCCCTGGAATCGACGAGCATCACGCTCATCCAGACCGGCTTGGAGAAGTTGCTCGCCTTGCTGCCTGATAGGAGTTTTGATCCGGCGCTGGCGGATGAGTATAATCGGACCACGGGCCTCGAATATGCGCGGATCCGCGATTTCCTGGTCCTGCACTATTTTGCCAATGGTCGGCAGGGTGAGCCGATGTGGGATCGCTGCCGAGGCACCGCGCTCCCAGAGCAGCTGGAGCGCAAGCTGAAATTGTTCAAGGCTCGTGGACACCTCGTGCGCTATGAATGGGAATCGTTTCAGGACCCAAGTTGGCTCTCCATGTATGCCGGATTTGGTATTGATGCCGCTGCGCATGACCCGCTGGCGGATCATTTCTCCCTGTCAGATCTCGAGGCAGCGTTCGAACGGATGAAGGGTTCGATACGTGACGCCGTTGCGCTTGCCGAACCGCACGAGACGTTTCTCAAGTCCTTTGCCCCCGCGTCAGCTCCTCCTGCATCCCGGTCAATGAACTTTGCCGCGAATGGATAAGCCCTCGAATTTCAAAGTTTCAGGAAGATCGGCTAGCGGCAGCGTTACCGCAGACGACCGATCTGTCAGGCTTGGGCCAAGCCTGTCGGGCACAAACCTGGAACGTGCGGGTGACTATAATCAGCGCGTCGTCACGCAGATCATTCGGCGTAATCCTGACATCACGCGAAACGAAATCGCGGTGATGACGAATTTAACCGCGCCGACGATCGCCAACATCGTAGGGCGATTATTCGAGAACGAACTCGTGATCGATGCCGGACGACGCTTGGGCGGTCGAGGGCAACCGGCGACCCGCCTCCGGATAAATCCGGAAGGGGGCTTCGCCATTGGCCTCAACATTGATCGCGATCATGTTACGTTGGTATCACTCGATCTAGCTGGCACGGTGCGCTCTCGATTTACCCAGCAGATCGCATTCGCGTCGCCCGACGACGTCGTACGGGTCGTCGAAAAGGGGATCGCGGCAATCGTTGGTACCGATGCGATACGCTTGGATCGGGTGCTTGGGATGGGTGTGGCACTTCCCGACGACCTCGGGCGTGTCGACCTGCCGCATCGCCCGGCCGGGTACGAGCAGTGGAGCGACGTAGATATCCAGGCGATGCTCGCACCTATCGTCCCCTGGTCGATACACATCGACAACGATGCCGCGGCAGCAGCCATCGGCGAGGCACAGTTCGGCGACGGGCACCATGCGAACTTTTTCTATATTCTCGTCAGCGCGGGGCTAGGCGGTGGAGTCGTGATCGACGGCGCCTATTATCGCGGGGCAAACGCCCGCGGCGGGGAAATCGGGTTCTTGCCGCTCGCCAGGGATCCAAACAAGATCCTGCAGGACGTCGTCTCCCTGTCGGCTTTGTCGAGCTATCTGGAGACTGCAGGACTGGACCCGGCGGGTATGGATCCAACGCAACCGTTTCCCGCAGCGTTCAAGCCGCTCGTTGCCGCTTGGCTCGACGACGCATCGGACGCGCTCGTGCCAGCGCTGACGGCCGTGAACTGCCTAGTCAATCCAGCGATTGTTCTCGTTGGAGGGCGGCTGCCGGACGATATCCTCGATCAGCTCGCTACGGATACCTACCGAAAACTGCGAACGGCAGCACCCAATATCCCTATAATTGCGCCGATCGCTCGGGCGAGTCTCTCGCGAGATAGTCCGGCAATAGGCGCCGCGATCCTTCCTTTTCTCGACCGCATCCTGCCGTCGGACGGGATACTCATCAAGACGCAATCGGCATAGCCAAACGAATGATCTGACGTATTGCTCTAATTAGGAAGTACTTTTGAAAAAGCTGGCGCATCTAGTTGTACTTGCCTTTCTGCCGTTTGCGGTCGGCGCGGCGCGCGCGCAGGATCAGTTTGTCGATCCAAACACGCTGCGTCCTTCGTTGGACCCGAACCGCAAGGCCAATGGGTTGGCACGAACGCCGCAGATGGGATGGAACAGCTGGAACAAGTTCGGCTGCAACATCGATGAGAAGACGGTGCGTCGCATCGCCGACACCATGGCGACGAATGGCATGCGCGATGCGGGGTACGAGTATGTCGTCATCGACGACTGCTGGCACGGTGAGCGCGATGCCACCGGCTTCATCACGGAAAGTCGAGAAAAGTTTCCATCGGGCATGAAGGCACTGGCCGATTACGTCCACGCTCGCGGCCTCAAGTTCGGGATATACTCCGATGCCGGCGCCAAGACCTGTGGCGGAAAACCCGGCAGCTTGGGACATGAATATCAGGACGCGCTTACATACGCTCGGTGGGGCGTTGACTACCTAAAGTATGACTGGTGCTCGACTGGCACGTTGAATGCCGAGAGCGCCTACGCGCTCATGTCGGATGCCCTCAAAGCCACGGGGCGGCCGGTTCTTCTGGCGATGTGCGAATGGGGCAACAATCGTCCGTGGGAATGGGGCAAGAAGATCGGCAACTCGTGGCGCACGACCAGCGATATCCGCGATGCCTGGAAGGGGCGGGACAAATGGTCGATCGGTATGGTCGACATCGTTGACGCGAACGAGCCGCTTTATCCGTATGCGGGGCCCGGGCACTGGAACGATGCCGACATGCTCGAGGTCGGCAACGGCGGAATGTCCGATACCGAGTACCGCTCCCATTTTAGTCTGTGGGCGATGATGACTTCACCACTGATTGCCGGCAACGATATCACCAACATGAGTGCAGCAACGCGCGACATTTTGTTGAACAAGGAGGTAATCGCGGTCAATCAGGACCCCCTGGGTCAGCAGGGTCGTCGTATACGCGATGATGGCGATCTGGAGGTCTGGTCGAAGCCGTTGAGCGATGGAAGCCGGGCCGTGATACTATTCAACCGCTCCGAAAGTCCTTCCAAGATCGAGGTCAATTGGCCGGAAATAGGTCTGACCCGCTCGGTCCGTGCAGACGTACGCGACGTGTGGAGCCATCGCTCGATAGGCAAGGTTACTGACCGATACGCCGCACTGGTGCCAGCGCATGGGGTGATCATGGTTAAGGTTACCCCCTGATCGCGCCACCGGGTTCTATCACGCGTCGTCGGGCAGACGAACACCGGATGCTAGTTTCCGGCGAATCTGCCGTTCGAAAGGTTGCGTTAAGCCCAGCAGCAAAGCCGTCAGTTTGACCGCTTATTAGCGTTGCTGGGCAGTTGCGAACCATGAACGAATGTCCGAACTTGGGAAGCACATGAAGGACGCTGAGCGTCCGCTTGTGGGTCGGCATCACATACAACGAGCAGCCGCACACTAGTCCGCCGCAGCGGGACGTTGGCGTCTTTCCGATAGATGCAAAATGTCTTCCAGAAGTGCGGCGGTAAGGGTTTCTCCTTGTGCTCCAGCGAGATGAAGCGCCCATCGTATTGCCGAATGTAACGAGATCAAATTTTGACTTTCTAGGGGCTGTTCGCGATCGGATGCCTGTGCGACCTGAGGTCGTGACGCTGTTTCGCTCTTCGTCGAGACCGACGTGCTGACATGCAATTCGAACACTTTGGCACGCGATTGTGGACGAACGAACCGGCCGCCGATCGATGCCATCAGGCGAGCCGATATTTCCATTCCCAGGCCTCCCCTTTTGGGGTTGTGTGGGTCTGGAAAAGGAAGGCCGTCGTCATCCACCAGAACGACGACATTTCCCTCAGCGTCTGCCTTCTGCGTGACGAGAATGTAGCCGTTCTTGCCATCCTCAAACGCGTGTTTGATCGCGTTCGTGGCAAGCTCATTCACGACCAGCGCAATCGTCGTGATTTGCGTTGCGGACAGTGCAACGGCGTCCTGTTCGACCTTTAGCGCTACGAGGATCGATCGAGGCTCAGCCTGTGACTGCAGCGCCGTGCACACCTGCTGTAGGGCAAGGGCCAGCGTTGGCTGGTTATTACGAAACAGCTCGCTTCGGGCTTGTGCCAGAATGGATACGCGCTGCGTAGCATCTGTGAGTATCTGTCGGGCCTCTTGTGATGACGCACGCCGACTTTGTAGTGCCAGCAAGCCAATCACCATCTGGAGATCATTGCTACCGCGATGAATCGTTTCTTGAAGGAGTAGGCCAAGCTGCGAGTCGGCGGGACCGCTGGTCGATTGTTCGGTCTCCATAGTATTCGTCCTTGCCCCAGCCCTGATACGGCTTGGAACATATCGACTTTATGAAGCTGAAACATCCGCCCTGCCGACACTGTGCGATAGACAACAAAGCGCTGATTATTCCGCGAATTTATTCATAGGCAAGGATTTTTGAAAATTCCGTTCGCTACACATTTCAAGCCGAATTACTGAAGCAACCCGGGAGAAGTGTGGTCTATCCCACACTTCTCATATGTAAAGTTTCTACGCCGTGAAAACGTGTAGGGGCTCATGATCGCTTGCCACTCTCAGGGCGCAGGCGGCTGAAAGAGTCGACGCACTTTCGCCCCAAAAAGAGGGGCGATCATGTCGCATCCAGATGCCGTTTATACCAAAAACATTCTGCTAAGCGCGCTGTCGGCGGATGATCTCGCATTATTGCAGCCACATTTCACGCGGCATGACATTCAGCGCGAAGACGTGCTCGTGAAGGCAAATGCGCCGATTGAACATGTCTATTTTCTTGAAGCTGGCGTCGCTTCGATCGTTGCTACGATGTCCCCCAGTCGCCCGACAGAGGTGGGAATATTCGGTCGCGACGGGGTCTCTGCGACATGCCTGTTATTAGGTAGCGATCGAAGCCCGCATCAGACCTTCATTCAGGTAGGTGGCGGTACCGCCTTACGGATCGACGCCGAGCTTTATCTAGCGGCGGTTCGTCGGAGCGAAACGCTTCGAACAACCCTTTTGCGCTACGTACAGTCTATGCTCGTTCAAGCGGCGCAGAGTACCGCTACAAATGCCTATCACCGCATCGAGTCCCGTCTGGCTCGTTGGTTGCTCATGTGCCATGACCGCGTCGACGGCGATGAAATCGCGCTCACGCATGACTTTATTGGGATGATGATTGCAGCGGAACGAAGTGGAGTGACCGTGAGCCTCCATATACTCGAAGGTGCCGGCATGATTTACTCGAAGCGAGGTCGCGTGATAATTCGTGACCGCGAGACGCTGGAAGAGTTGGCTGGTGATAGCTATGGGGTTCCAGAGGCTGAATACCGTCACCTGATCGGACCCCTAGGCCGATCCTATGCTGATACGAACACCCGAAATATCGTGAATCCTGATAGGCATCCGAAATAATGTCACGACTTGATTATAGTGGTCTGAATAATACGATTGCTACTAGTTAGGGCGAAAACCGCCGCCCATTTTCGGCTAGTCGTCAGTCTTGGGACAGTTCGCAATTTCGAAGGCATGTGCGAGCAGCGCAGCTACCAAGCTATCGCCTCGTGCATCGGCGAGTTGCAGGGCATGCGCGATTGCAAGGCAAAGTGTCTCGTCCGACGTATCAGATGCATTGGAGGGCATAATCGACTCCGGACAATGGCGACCGCACACAGGCCTATTAAACGCGCATTCGTCGACGGATTTTAGGCTGTCTCGTCATCGACATCAATTTCGGCTCTCGACGGCTTGGACAGATAGCGTCGCAGCCGGTCGACCGCTTCGCCTGTCAGCACCACGTCATCACCGTCCGACCTAGCCTCGATTTGCTTGTCTTTGACGAGATGGGCAATCCAGCGCCGGCCGGCAGCTAGGCCTGCGTGGGACACTTCGCACAATCTCGGTTCCGACATTGTTTCGTTTTTTTCGAGCGCGACGAACAAGTGGAGGAGCATATTCCACGCAAACTCGTCGAATATTTCACTTGGAAACAGGTCGTATCTACGGTCTCGTTCGGATAGCAGGCGCTCAGCCTCATGGGCGCGAGTATTGTCGCCTTTCATGCCGGGTCCTCAATCATAGCGTGTCAATTGACGTTCACATCGTGAGCAATCGGGACAGCTTGTGTTGGATGCTGACCGTCGTCGATAGCGGCTTAGCTTTCCTGTCTCCATCCGCAACATATCGTTGGCGGTCTGTGTGATACCCCACATTACCTTATGGGATCAAACTAGGACTTGACGGCAGTACCTTGGGAGGGACGCGTTGGCGATCGACGGACGAGGGCAGTCTGACGGTGACTGCCTAGGTCTTGGATAAGCTCGGAGAGCATAAGATGAATGAATGTCTGAAGTTGGGTAGCCGCAAAGGGCGCTCGAATGTCTGGGTATGGCTCAGCGGTGCATTTGCGGCGGGCTTTACCGAAAACGCAAACTATCACTAGGCCGGGCATCACGGTGTTTCGATATCTGATGCACATGAGCGACGGTCGCTGGTCCGGGTTACGCAAAACATCTGTTTGTCGCACAATCGTGATTGCGACTAGGTTCTCCACATAGGTGCCCACGACCAGGCGCCCTCGTTCAGACAGCGCGAAGGGCGCGGTACTGCAGTCCCTAGCCAGCACGACGATCGAGGGAAGCGACGCAGCAGGACCCTTTCAACTATCGCTACGATCAACATTCCGCCCGCAATCACGGCGTCCTAAAAGCTATAACTGCCGCGCATGAACACTGATCGACCGTTAAATCCGAAGGGGGAAACGGCGTTGTAAGGCTGGGTGCCAGCATTGTCGGCGCCATTGCTCCCGACCGCAACGCTAGAGACCGTTGAGGCGATATTTTCGTCCGGATAAATGTCAAAGACGTTCTGCGCTCCCACGCTCAGCCTAAACGCACGGGTTGCCTGCCAGCCGACATCGATATCCGTCAGGATTTTGGCACCAAAGCGCTGGACGATGTCTGAGTTCGCCGCACTACCCGTCGAGGGAACCAAGCGAACGTCATAGCTCTGTACCAATGCTGCGACTTGGGCCGGCGTACGATTAAGCAACGCTACCGTCGCGACGCGCCCATACCGGGTGTTCGTGACGGACAACGTAAACGGTCCCCGCGCATAATTCAGATCCAGTGTGATCTTGTCGCGCGGTAGGCTGTCCGAAAAGCGAAGTTGCTGGGTGAGGTCAAAGAGTGGCGTGGTGATGCCCAGCGCCGCGATTGGCACCGGGGTGCCCGCGATCCTGTCGAACGTCGTCTTGTTATAATTTCCCGCAAGCGTGGCCGTGATCCGGCTTCCGTCCCCAAAGCGATGTCGGTAGTTCATGACCAGATCGATGCCCTTTGTCTCCGTGTCGACCGCGTTGGTCAGGAACGACAACGCAGCGAAGCCAGACTGCCCGTTGGCGGCCAGATAACTGGTCAGGCGAGCATCCTGAAAAGTCGATGAGATGGCGATGCGGTCACGCACCTTGATCCGGTAGGCATCGAGTGTCGTCGTGAAACCGCCGGCCTCGAAGACGACCCCGACAGACACGTTGCGTGACTGTTCAGGTTTCAGGTCAGTCGCGCCCGCTAGCCGCGCTGCAGGATTGTCGACTGCTGCCACTCGAACGATCGCTTGGGCGCCGTTGAGGATCAGCGTATTCGATGCGTTATAGCCGGACTGTGCCAGCGCAGGCGCACGAAAGCCGGTGTTGTAAGAGCCTCGCAGCGCCAGCCCGCCGATCAGACCGAGCCGCCCGGCACCCTTGAAATTTGTGGTACTGCCAAAGTCGGAATACCGTTCGTGCCTGGCCGCACCTGATAGCAGCAGACGGCCGAAAAACTGCTTTTCTACTTCGCCATACATCGCGACGCTATTGCGAGCGATCGACGCACGATCATCGGGCCCGTTGCTTGGTCCAGGTTGCGAACCAATCGGCCCCGGACGACCGGCATTAGGGCCATCCGGGATCAATACCCCGCCATTGCGATAACCATCGGGCGCCCCCGAGAAAAGACGGTAGGCTTCCTCGCGATACTCGGTGCCGAACGCCAGTCTTGCCGGCTGATCGTCACCGACCGGGATCTCTCGCGTGAAATCGAGGTTCGAGGTCCATTGATAGAAGTCGCTACCGCCCCGGTAAAAGCGCGACGGGGAGGCAGCCCCCAAGGACACGTTAACGCTGTCGACGTAAGTCGTGCGGACGGTGCTGACGCCATAGACGGTCGACAGGTCCCAACCGAACCCTGCCAGATCATCTCCACGCAGACCGATCGCGGTGGAAATGTTCTCCAGCCTGGTGTCGAGGCCTGGGCTGTAACCGTCCGGGTAGAGCGCGCGTACCGTCTCGTCCTGTCCAGGACGGCGGAAGAAATACTGGATGTCGCCATCAAGGCGATTGTAGCCACCGAAGCTGTAGAATTCGGTGCCCCCTGGCAGGGGCGCGACGAGGTTGTAGAAGAGCTGGTAGTTTCGGTTTGGCTGGTCGCCCTGCTGGAATACGTTCCGGTCGAACCCGGCTTCCCGCGGGTCGAGCGTCCCGTTCGATGGTGTCAGTCCAACACCGGAGCCATAATTGCCAGAAGGCGCGACTGGACGACCAGCGACGTTCGTCCCGAAATACTGCTGCCGCGTATCCGCTCGCGCACGATTGGTGCCGTCCCGGTCTTGGTAAGCCGCGGTCAGGCGCAGGACGCCGTTCGCTCCGAGCGGGATGCCTGTGGAGGCACTTGCCTCGTAGGTGTCGCCGTCGCCCTTCGTAGTCTGCACATAGCCCGCCTGCGCGATGGTGCCGAGCGAGCGGTCGAGGATCATGTTGATCACCCCCGAGATCGCGTCCGAGCCGTATTGGGCGGCAGCACCATCGCGCAGCACTTCGATTCTCGACATGGCAAGGGTCGGAATGGCATTGAAATCAACCGCGACGTCGCCGCGACCGATGCCGTTGCTCGAATTGAGGTCGGCCGTGGTGTGGCGACGTTTGCCATTGATCAGCACGAGCAGTTCGCCGGCCCCTAGTCCGCGCAGGGAAGGTGGCTGGATGAAATCGCCGACACCTGATGCCAGCGGTCGCGGGGCGCTGAAGCTCGGCACCTGAACCTTCAGCATCTGGATGAGATCGACACGCCCACTCTGTTGCAGCGCCTCACGCGATATGGCGTCCACTGGCGTCGACGATTGCGTTGTCGTGCGGCCGCCAAAACGACTGCCCGTAACGACGATCTCCCGGGCCTCATCATTGTCTTCGACTGCGTCGGCTTCCCGAACGACCTCCTGCGCAAACCCAGGCATCGGCATCGCAGCTGTGGCGGCAAGCGCTATCGCAAATGAACGCATGTAGACCCCTTGAGTGATGTTATACTATTATGTTGCTTAGGCTGCCGATGGCCGTGTTTTGATCAGCGAACAGCCTGATAGCTCCGGGTGAGCCGTCCACCGCCGTGAAGGGGTGGTTTCAGGGCCGGTCAGCGGCCTTGTTTGATCCACCGGCTGTATTCATGCGAGCGGTAAAGATCGGTGCCCGACCGAAGTCGACCCTGCCAAACGGCCGGTCGCGAAACAGATACCCGTAGTAGAAATTGCGCAGCCTGGCGTGGAAGGCACGCACTCGGTCCTGATATGCCAGCTGTGCGCGAACGTCGGTGTCAGCCAGCCGGGTCAGCAAAGCCTGTACTCCCACCGAAGGCAGCACCCACCCAAGCATGCGCGCAGCGGCATCGCGGCGTTCCAACCCGCTTCGATAGGCACGGACCTTGGTCGCGACGCTTTCGTCACCGACCTGATGGAAGGCGAAATACCATTTGTAATGGAAGGCCGACCCGAGCGGGGCAGAGTCCGCCCATTCGGGATGACCGGCATAGAAGCGGCGCATCGTCGTTTCGCGGGGAATGTCCCAGGCGCGGTTGACCATCTCGCGCTGGGCCAGCGCGATCTCTGCGCCCTGACCGATCGGCACGGCGCGGTTGATTGCGACGTGCGCCAGTGTCGGCAGGACGAGCACCAGTACAAGCCAGCACGCTGCGAGCGTTGCAGCGTTTGCAACCGAGCTCCAGCGGAGCCTCGCGACCAGTGCGGCGAGTGCCATCCAAAACAGGAGGTAAGCGAGGATCACGGAGAGAACCGCAAAGATCGCTGCGTCCCCGACACCGGACGCTACCGCGGCAACGAGGAAGGGCACGGCAAGCGCCGCCCATAACAGCGCGACACGCAGCAGCATACGTCGGCGGAGCAGCTTTGCGCCACCCCGCGGTAGAGCATCCAGCATCCGCAGCCGCCCCGCCTCGCGTTCTCCGGACGTCAGATCATGGAACAACGCGACCACGAATAACGGCGCGAGGAAGACGAGGACGAACGCAAAATCGAACCGGCC
>NZ_JACYUS010000007.1:0-95183 GCF_014841895.1 Sphingomonas sp. CFBP 13728
CTTCCGGAAAGCTTGCAGCATCTGGTTTTTTGCGACCGTCGCAGAAGCCCGTAAGGCACTCCGCTGCGGTTCGACGTATTTAGGAGAGCGAATGTTATAGGTCAAGTGGCTATTTTGACCTGCGATTAAATTCGCTCCCGCATCAGCCACAGCGCCATCGTCTGCCCGTTAACCGTCGGCGCTGCCGGCCCGCGGTTTGCAGCGGCACTTGGACGGGACCGGCCTTGGGGACCCGTGCGCTATCCGGGGGCCGGACAGCCTTCCCGATTTATCCCTTCGTCATCTGGCGCACCGCGTGATCGGCGGCGCGGGCGGTCAGCGCCACGAAGGTCAGCGACGGGTTCACGCAGGAGATCGACGCCATCTGCGCACCGTCGGTAACGTAGAGATTCGAGGCTGCGTGAGCCTGGCTCCATTCGTTGAGCACCGAGGTGCGCGGGTCGCGGCCCATGCGGGCGCCGCCCATCTCGTGGATCGCGTCGCCCGGGACGTGCTCGCTTTCGCTACTTTTGACGTTGGTCAGCCCTGCCCCTTTCAGCATCGCCTCGCCCTGCGTTCGCGCGTCGGCCATCATCTTGAGCTCGTTGTCGCGGAAGCGGACGTCAAAGCGGACCAACGGGACGCCGAACCGGTCCACCTTGCTCGCGTGCAGCGACACGCGGTTGTCCGCATAAGGCAGGCATTCGCCGAACGCGCCCATGTGGAATTTCCACGGCGCATATTGGCGCATGCCGTGTTTCATCGACGCGCCGAACCCGACCGGTGCCGCCGGATCGCGGCGCGCGCTGCCCTGATAGCCATAGCCGCGCTTGAAGCCGACACCCTCGTCGCCACCGATATTGCGGAAGCGCGGGATGTAGACGCCGCCCGGACGTCGACCATATTCGATCAACGAATCCATGCCGGGAATGTCACCCTCGATCCCGACGCGGAAGATGTGGTCCATGACATAGCGGCCGAGCGTACCGCTGGCGTCGAAATAGCTGCGATCGCTGCCGGGTGCGCGCGAGTTCAGCATGATCTGGGTCGACGCGATCGCCGACGCGCAGAGGAAGACGAGATCGGCATTGACCGTTTCCGCCTGGCCGGTCTTGCTATCGATATAGCGGACGCCAGTGACCTTTTTCCGCGCCGCGTCGTACACCAGGTTGGTGACGACCGAGTCCGACTTGAGCGTCAGGCGACCAGTCGCGCGCGCCGCGGGCAAGGTCACCGCCTGCGTCGAGAAATAGGCGCCGAACGAGCAGCCGTTGCTGCACTGGTTACGGAACTGGCATTTCGTGCGGTTCTGGTCGGGCTTGTCCTCGGTCATGTTCGACAGCCGGGTGTGGATCAGTTTGCGACCCGGGAATTTGGTTTCGAGGTTCTGCTTCAGCCATTTCTCGGCGACGTTCATCGGCATCGGCGGCTGGAATTCGCTGTCGGGCAGATAGGGCAGGTTCTCGCGCGAGCCGGACACGCCGATGTATTTCTCGACATAGCTGTACCACGGCGCGACGTCGTCGTAGCGGATCGGCCAATCCCCATCGATGCCGTCGCGCTTGTTCGCCTCGAAATCCTCCGGGCTCCAGCGAAAGCACCAGCGGCCCCAGATGATCGACTTGCCGCCCACCGCCGCGGGTCGGATCCAGTAGAATTTGCTGCCTTCGTCATACGCGTACGGGTTCAGCCGGTCGTCATTGTAGAATTCCTGGTTGCCGGGTGACACATAGCCGTGCGTGGCGATGAAATAGTCGCTGTCGATCAGCGGCTTGGGCATGATGTTGCGCGCCGGGATCTCATAGGCGGGCTTGCCGTCATAAGTGTAGCCCTCGCCGTGCTCGACCATCTTGCCGCGGTCGAGCATCAGGACTCGCAGGCCCTTCTCGGTCAATTCCTTGGCGGCAAAGCCACCGCTCACACCAGACCCTATGACGATCGCGTCGAACCTGTTGGTCTCGGCCATGATCTTCGTCTCCTAATGCTCAGTTAGATATGCGCCCGGTTAGAAACGCCCGGTCAAAAACGCAGGGCGCGCAGCGTCCGGAAACTCGTGGTGATGTCGGGCAGATAGGGCGCGGGGGCCTGATCGTTCTCGACGTAGAAATGCCGGACGCCGGCGCTGCCCTTCAGCTTGAACAGCGCGGCGAAATCGACCGTGCCCGCGCCGACCGCAGCCATGCTGCGATCGGGCCGCATGTCCTTGACGTGGTACGCATAGATTCGCTGCGACAGCCGTTCGATCAGCGTCGTCAGGTTCTCGCCGGCATGCAACGCCCAGTAGAGATCGAGCTCGAGCTTCACGAGCGCGGGGTCGGTCTCCTTCAGCAGCCGCTCGTACAGGCTGACGCCACCCGGCTTGATCGTGAACTCGAAATCGTGATTGTGATACGCGAAGCCCAGCCCGGCCTTCGTCAGATCGGTCGCGAACCGGTTGAAGTTCGGCAGTGCCGCGGTCCAGCCCGCTTCGTTGCGATGCTCGTCGGTCATGTACGGCAGCACGACGGTGGTCGCGCCGAGCGTCTTGGCCATCGTCACCGACTGGTCGAACCGTTGGAGCAGCGCGTCATAGCCGATATGCACCGACGGCGCGGTCAGGCCGAGCTTGTCCATCGTCCGGCGCAGCATCGCGTGGTCCATGCCGTCATAGCCGCCACCACCGAACTCGACCTCGCGGTAGCCGATCTTCGCGACCTGCCCGAGCGTGCCGACTGGGTCCTTCGAGAAAATGTCACGGATCGTATAGAGTTGCAGGCCGATCGCCTTCAACTGTGCCGCGGAGGCGGTCGGCACGAATGCGAGCGCGGCGACCGCGCCGGAGCCGGCAAGCAGGTTTCTACGGCTGAGGATCATGCGGAATACACCTTGTTGACCTGAGAATAGGGGAATGCGCCATTATACTCGCCCGGCACCGGTAGATATTCGCGCTCCTGCGTCATGCCGATTTCCGACGTGTAGTAACCGGTGACGACGAGCTGTCGGAACGCCTCGAAGAAGACGCCGCCGGACGGGATCTGGTCGTTCATCGCCAGCGTGAGCAGCGCGTCTTGCTGCGCCGCGGTCGCCTTAGCGGCGGGGACCTTGTAGTCCTTGAGGCTGCGCGCCTCGATCGCGTCGAGCCCGGCAAGGATCGGGACGCGGTCGACGGGTGCGGCCCAGTCGGCGAGCAGCTTTTCGATATAGGCCGGCACGCCCGCGGCGATCGCACCGGGCGTATCGGTGGTCGGCAGCACGCGTTCGCTGAGCGCGGTCATCAGTGCGCGCTGGGGGGCGGTGAAGACCGCGACGCTGGGCGGGCCTTCGCTGATGACAGGGATGCCGGCGGCGGCGCCCGGTGTTGCCGCGATCCCGGCGGCGCGTGCGATCGGCGCATACAAAGCCGTGCCGAACATGGCGACGACGCCGGCGAGTGCCGTTCTGCGGTCGATCATTTACCGTCCTTTCCAAGGTCCTGCGCGATCGCCTCTTGGGTCAGCGGACGGACCCAGATGTTGCGGAACGACACCGGTGAATCGTGATCCTGGAGCTGGATCGGTGCGGCATCGGCATGCGCAGTGTAACTGGCCACCTTGCGCCAGATGGTGGTGCCGAGCATCGTCTGATGGTTCTGGACGAGCACGCCGTTGAGCAGCGCGGTAACGTACGCCGGGCGGAGCAGGCTGCCGTCGGCGGCGAAGCGGGGGCGTTCGAACACGATGTCGTAGGTCTGCCATTCGCCGGGACGGCGCGCGGCGTTCACCAGTGGCGGCTTCCAGCCATAGACCGCGCCGACGGTGCCATCGGCGTAGGTCGGATTCTGCGAGCCATCGAGAATCTGCAGTTCGTAGCGCTGCATGAACCAGATGCCGCTGTTGCCGCGATCCTGCGATGTCTTGGTCGGCGGGTTGGGCGAGCGGAATTCGAGGTGCATCTGCACGTCGCCGAAGCTCTGTTTCGAGACGAGGTTGTTCTCGCCGCCGCTTGCCGCGCGCGAGGGAATCGTCAGGATGCCGTTGTCGATCGGCCACGCGATGCGATCTGGCTTCCACGCATCAAGCGAGCGCCCGTCGAACAACACGACCGCGTCGGCGGGCGGACCGCCAGGGACTGCGGCTGGTGCGACAACGATCGGCGCGGGGCGGTCGGCATCATGGACGTGCCACTGGCCGCCCGGCAGCATCGGCGTGTCCTTGAAGCCGGGCTTGTCCTGCGCCGCAACCGGCCCCGCCAGCGCCACGACGACGCTCGCCATCAACACCGTCTTCATCCCCATCCCCTTCATGCTGCGTCGATCTCGCGGTAGGCGGCGATCAGGCGATCCTCGCCTGCGCGGCCTGCGATCGAATTGCCGTGTTCCATGCCGATCACGCCGGTGTAGCGTTGCGCCTTCAGCCACTTCACGATCGACTTGAAGTTGATCTCGCCGGTCGAGGGTTCGTTGCGGCCCGGATTGTCGCCGAACTGGATATAGCCGATCTCGTTCCAGCAGGTGTCTAGCGTCGGGATCAGGTTCCCCGACTGAATCTGCTCGTGATACAGGTCGGCGAGGATCTTAACCGCCGGGCTGTTGGCGCCGCGCGCGACCGCATAGCCCTGCGAAATCGACTGCATATAGACGCCGGGATGGTTGGTCCGCGTGTTGAGCGGCTCCATCACCATCGCTGCACCCGATGGCGCGACGATGTCGCCGGCGCGGCGCATCACGTCGATCACGCGCGCAGTCTGGATATCCACCGGAACCTTCGGGTCCATGAAGCCGGTGACGACGGTCATCCGCTTCGCGTTCAGGCGCTTGGCGACGTCGAGTGAGGCGCGGATATCGGCGAGGAACGCCTCGCGCTCGGCACCGTCAATCGCCCCGAGCAACGGCCTGGACTTCGACCATTTCGGCATACTGGCGACGAACACGCCCATCGTCATGCCGCGCTGCGCGAGCGCCTTGGCCATCTGCTCCTGCTCGGCCACCGACCGCGTCGCCGCCTCGTTGTCCTCCCAGGCGGTGAAGCCCTGATCGGCGGCGTAGGCGATCTGTTCGATTCGCCCGCCGCGGCTGGCGAAGCTGCCCTCGTGCGGCGCGTAGCCGAGCGAGAAGCGCGCGGCGTTCGAGCTGCGGCATTGCCCCCCGGCCATGCCCGGCACCAGCGACGCGGCGGCACCGGCCGCGAGCCCGGCCCCGAGCAGGTTTCGGCGGGAGAGCGTCATGCGACCATTACCGTCATTTCGAGCCCTCGGCCTTGAGATAGGCGATGATCGTCTCGCGCTTGGCGGCATCGGGCGTCGCGATCGGCATGCGCGTGCCCGGCACCTTCTTCTGCGGTGCGGCGAGATAGTCGTTGAGCGTCTTCTCGTCCCAGCGCAGCTTCGATGCCTTCATCGCCGGCGAGTAGTTGAAGCCGGGCGTCGCGGCGGCGGCACGGCCGACCACGCCGTACAGGTTGGGGCCGATGCCGTTCTTGCCGCCCTTCACGACGGTGTGGCAGGCGCGGCACGCGGCGAAGGCCGGCGGTGCAGCCGCGGTGGATTGCGCGGTGGTCGGCGCTGAGACCGTGACTGCCGCAACTGCCGCGATGCTTCCCGCGACCAGAGCCATGAGCAGCTTCATTCATTCTCTCCCGGATTTACTGAAGTCCATTTGTGGTCCGCGCCGGCGTTGGCGATCACCGCCTCGATGAAGCGCATCGTGCGCAGGCCATCGGTCACGCCCGGAAACCAGCGGCCGTCTTGATCGCCGCGGATCGCCGAGGCGAACGCGCGGTAAAGATTGCCGAAAGCCTCGATATAGCCCTCGGGATGACCGGCAGGTGTACGCACCAGCGAGGTGGTCGCGTCGAGCATCCCGGGGCCGCCGGTTCGAACGATCTCGGCGGGACGGCCGAGCCAGCGAAGCGTCAGCGTGTTGGGTTCCATCTGCGACCAGTCCAGGCCGCCGCGCTCGCCGTGGATGCGCAGCCGAAGCCCGTTCTCCTCGCCCGCCGCGACCTGCGTCGCCTTGAGCACGCCGCGGGCACCGCCCTCGAACCGGAGCAGCGCGCTGACATCGTCGTCGAGCCGACGACCGTCGACATGTGTCGTCAGGTCTGCGGAAACCGAGTATACCGACAGGCCGGAGACATGCTCGGCGAGCTGGAACGCATGCGTGCCGATGTCGCCGAGACAGCCACCGAGCCCGGCGCGGGCGGGATCGGTGCGCCATTCGGCCTGCTTGTTGCCGTCGGTGTCGATCGGTTGGCTGAGCCAGCCTTGCAGATATTCGACCTGGACCAGACGGATCGCGCCGAAATCGCCGCGCTCGACCCGCGCGCGTGCCTCTTCGACCATCGGATAGCCGCTGTACGTGAAAGCCAGCGCGAAGTGGCGGCCGCTAGCCCTGGCGGCTGCGGCGATCGCCTCCGCCTCGACGACGCTCATCGCCATCGGCTTTTCGCAGAACACGTGGAAGCCGGCGTTCAGCGCGGCGATCGCCATCGGGGCGTGGAGATGGTTCGGCGTTACGACCGCGAGCGCGTCGATACGCTGGTCCGCCGGTAGGTTTCGCTCGTTTCCGATCATCGCGTCGAGCGACGGATAGACGCGCTGTGGGTTCAGTCCGAGCACGTCGCCGGTGCGCGTGTTGCGCCCGGCGTCGGTGCTGAACGCACCCGCGACCAGATCCCAGTCGCCGTCGAGCGCCGCCGCCATCCGGTGGACCGCGCCGATAAAGGCCCCCTCCCCGCCGCCGACCATGCCGAGACGGAGGCGGCTCATGCCTGCTCCTCCGACAACCCGAGCAGCTTGCGGATTGCGGCGCGATCGATGCCGCTGGCGGCGAAGTCGTCGAACGGGCGCTCGGTCAGCCGAATTATGTGGTCGCGGATGAACGGTGCGCCTTCGCGCGCGCCGTCGTCGGAGCGTTTCAGCGCGCACTCCCATTCGAGCACCGCCCAACCGTCATAGCCGTATTGCGCCATTTTGCTGAAGATGCCGGAGAAATCGACCTGCCCATCGCCGAGCGAGCGGAACCGGCCGGCGCGGTCGACCCAGTTCTCGTAACCGCCGTACACGCCGGTTCGGCCGGTCGGGTTGAACTCGGCGTCCTTGACATGGAAGCACGAGATCCGGTCGTGATAGCGATCGATGAAGTCGAGATAGTCGAGCTGCTGCAACACGAAATGCGACGGATCGAACAGCAGGCGCGCGCGCGGATGGTTGTCGACCGCGGCGAGGAAACGTTCCCAGGTCGCGCCGTCATGGATGTCTTCGCCGGGATGGACCTCGAACGCGCAATCGACGCCGGCGCCCTCGAACACGTCGAGGATCGGGGTCCAGCGGCGGGCGAGTTCGGCAAAGGCCTCCTCGATCAACCCGGCGGGGCGTTGCGGCCAGGGGTAGACGTACGGCCATGCCAGCGCGCCCGAGAAAGTGGCGTGCGCGGACAGGCCGAGATTGGCGCTGGCGCGGGCGGCGAGCTTGACCTGTTCGACCGCCCAAAGCTGGCGCTCGGCGGGCTTGCCATGGACTTCGGGGGGCGCGAAGCCGTCGAACAGCGTGTCATATGCCGGGTGGACGGCGACGAGCTGGCCTTGCAGATGCGTCGACAGCTCGGTGACTTCGATGCCGTGGTTCGCCAGCCGGCCGCGAAGATCGTCGCAATAGGTTTTGCTCTCGGCGGCGAGCTTCAGGTCGATCAACTGCGCGTTGCAGGGGATCTGGACGCCGACATAGCCGAGCCCCGCCGCCCATTCGGTCAGCGCATCGAGCGTATCGAACGGAGCCTCGTCGCCGAGGAACTGGGCGAGGAATATCCCGGGGCCCTTCATGCCGGTCATGCTGCACTCTTTCTGGTGTCGTCGCGGAAGGTGAACTGGAACAGCAGCGCGATCACGGCCGCGGCGATCGCGGGATACCACCACATATGCTGCCAGTCGGCGATGGTCGGCGATGCGGGCAGCTGCGCATACAGAAGCGCGCCGATCTGCGATCCGAGCAGCATGCCCACGCCGTAGGTGAACAGCGTCAGCATGCCCTGGGCCTGCGCGTTGACGCCCTTGGGCGTGGCGATCGTGCCGGTGTAGATCGCGCCGGCGACGAAGAAGAAATCATAGCACACGCCGTGCAGCGCGACGCTGAGATACACCGCCCAGATCGACGAACCGCCATCGCCGATCGCGAACAAGGCGTAGCGCAACGCCCATGCGGCCATGCCGACCAGCAGCAGCGGCTTCACCCCGAAACGGCGGTACAGCCACGGCATCGAGAACATGAAGACCAGTTCGGACATCTGGCCGATCGCGAGCGTGCCGCCGACGTTGCTGATGCCGGTCGCGCCGACATAGGGCGAGGCATAGGCGTAATACATCGCCAGCGGGATCGAGATCAGCGTCGCGCAGGTCATGAAGATCAGGAACGAGCGCTGCTTGAGCATCCCGAACGCCTCGACGCAGAACACTTGGCGCAGGACGCTCTCGTCGCGCGGCGCGTCCGCCGTGACGTTCGGCAGCGTGAAGCTGTAGAGGCCGAGCGCGATCGACACGACCGCCGCAACGCGAAAAATCTCCGGACTCGCGGACAGGCCCGCCCAGCCGATGATCAGCCCCGCCGTGATCCAGCCGAGCGTACCGAACGCGCGGACGAACGGGAATTTGTCGGTCCGCTCGCCGAAGCTCTTCAGCGCGATGGTGTTCGCGAGGCCGACCGTCGGCATGTACAGGATCATGTAGCAGAGCAGCAGCCAGACGAAGGTCCCGCCATTCTCCGGTGTCACCAGCGACGGCAGCACAAACAACAGCACGCCGCCGACAAGATGCAGGATCACCATCAGCATCCGCGGGCTAACATAACGCGCCGCAGCCATGCCGAGCAGGAACGAGCCCACGATCGACGCGATCGGCCCGACCGAGAACGCGTTGCCGATGAGGTTGCCGATGCCGACGGTCTGCATGACGAGGCCGAGGGTTACGGTCCAGGCGCCCCATACGAAGAATTGCATGAACATCATGGCGCTGAGGCGGCCGGTGAGCAGGGAGCCGGTCAATACGGGACTCGTCGAGAGATCGCCGGTCGTGGCTGGGGATCCAGTATCTGCAAGCGCCATTCGCCACCTCTCCGATCGCAGTTTTCCTGCTTGTCGATCACAAAGCTACGGAGCTGTGAAACGAATGTAAAGGATTACATTGGATCGCTATCGACACTGCCGCCGAGCCGATCCATGACGAGGTCATGCCGACGATCATCGAAGTGGCCGCACTCGCGGGCGTCTCCACCGCCACCGTTTCGCGCGTGTTGAGCCGCCCGGAGCAGGTGTCCGAAGACACGCGGCGGCGTGTGCTCGAGGTCGTCCGCACGTCGGGGTACGCGCCCAACGTCGCCGCACGGAGCCTGCGCACGCTGCGCGCTGCCAAGATCCTGCTGACCGTCCCCGACATCTCGAACGCGTTCTTCGCCAGCGTCATCCGCGGTGCCGAAGAAGCCGCACGGGATGCAGGGTATTCGGTCGTCGTCGGCGACACGCGCCACGATCCCGAGGTCGAGGATCAATATGCGGAGATGCTCTCGCGTCGCGAGGTCGACGGGCTGATCTTCCTCGGCCATCGCCTGCCCGCCAGCCTCCAGCCGCTGCTGTCGCGCAAAGGCGCCGCCGCGCCGATCGTCAACGGCTGCGAATACAGCGCCGATCTGGGCGTCCCCAGCGTGCACATCGACAACGCCGCCGCGAGTGCCGAGGCGGTCGAGCACCTCGTCAGCCTCGGCCACCGCGAGATCGGCATCGTCACCGGCCCGCAAGCCAGCCCGATCAGCCGCGATCGCCTCGCCGGCGCGATTGACGCGGCGGACCGCGCGGGTCTCCGCGAAAGCCTGCACATTCGGGTAGGCGATTATGCCGCAGGATCGGCGTTCGTGCATGTTCGCAGCCTGCTGGCGGACGGCGTCACCGCGATATTCTGCTTCAGCGACGAGATGGCGATGGGTGCGCTCAGCGCGATCCGCGACGCCGGACTGTCGTGCCCGGAGGACGTCTCCGTGGCCGGTTTCGACGACCTGCCGCTGGCGCGCTATTTCCAGCCGCCGCTGACGACGATCGCCCAGCCCAAGGGGATGATCGGCCGCCGCGCCGTCGAGCTGCTGGTCAGCATCCTGCGCGGCGGCAGCCCCGTTCGACAGGTCACGCTGCGCCACGAACTCGTGGTACGACACAGTACCGCGATCCCCGGCGCCACGCACGGCGCGCACCCGCGGCAACCCGAGCCGAACCCGGCGAGAGGATTTCCATGATCAAGACCTTCGCGCTACCGATCGTCTTCGTGCTGCCCGCGATCGCCGCGGCACAGAGCCCCAAGGATCAGCCGCCGGTCACGGCCGGCGCACCGATCGTCGCCCGCCAGCGGCTCGCCTTGACCGACCTGCCGCCAGCGACAGGCAAACCGGTCATGCTGTTCGATGGCCGAAGCTTGAAGGACTGGCGCCCCTGGCTTGGCTACGTCGACCCCGCGGTGACCTATCGCGGCGATCCCGAAAATAAGCCGATCGGTATTGCTCGCGGCGGCGGTGGTGAAGACTTCGCCGTCCGTCAGGTCGATGGCGGTCCGGCGATCTGGATCAAGGGGCAAACCTGGGGCAGCCTCGTCCACCGCGCGGACCTCGCCAACTATCACCTTCGCCTCCAGTATAAATGGGGTGCGAAGACATGGGCGCCGCGAGATCGGCAGCCGCCGAACAACGGCCTGCTCTACCATACGCACGGCCTGCCGGGGGAGGTCTTCGGGACGTGGCAGCCGTCGATGGAATTCGAGATCATGAAGGGCTCGACCGGAATGGCAGTGGTCGTCGGCGGCAAGGTTCGCGCGCGGACGACCGTGGTCGACGATCCCTCGCTGATCGCGCCCCAGCTACGGTTCCGCGTCGGCGGCCGACCGATCGACATGGTCAACGGAACGCCGACCTGGAACGTCGAGGCCGCGACCGACGCCGAACGGCCGATCGGGGAGTGGAACACACTCGATCTCTATGTGCTGGGTAACCGCGCCGTGCATGTCGTGAACGGCATACCGGTGGCGGAGATCACGGATATCGCGACGATCGCGCCGGACGGAACCCGCCAGCCGCTGACGCACGGACGGATCCAGCTGCAATCGGAAGGCGCCGAGACCTGGTTTCGCAACATCACCGTCGAGCCGATCCGCAGGCTACCCAAGATCGTCGTCGTGAAAGGTGCCGCAGTGGCGAACGCCCCGTCCGGATCACCGAAATCCTAGCCGAGACGAGGCGACCATGTCCGGCACGGCGTTCGCCCCGATCGTGCCGGACATGAGCACAGGCAGCGTAGCATCCCGCGCCAGAGCGGGACTGGGCACGATCCGACCGTCACGAACCTGACGATAGGACTTAGCCGGCCCGTGCCGCCAGCACGATCCCGGACACGCCATCGAACTTCGCCCGCTCTCAGTCCGGTTCAGGCCATGACCTTGTCGAGCGCGACGCAGAACGCCTTCATCTCCGTCGCCGAGCCGACCGTCACGCGCGACACCGTAGGCCAGATCGCCCACGACCGCCCGATCTCGACGCTCTGCGCACGGAACGCCGCCTGCACGTCCTTTGCCGGGCGCGTCTTCCAGTCGATCATGATCATGTTCGCACTGGTCGGCTTGACGACGATGTTGCGCGCGCGGAGGTGATCGAGCGCGATGCCCCGCGCCTGGACCATCTCGGCGCGGCGCGCGGCGATCAGCGGCGCCGCGGTCAGGCTTGCCGTGGCGCACGCCAGCGACGGCAGCGGCAACGCACCCGACTGCATGCCGCCGTCGTAACGGATCATCTTCGCCAGGATATCCGGCCGCGCCATCGTGAAGCCCATCCGCATGCCGGCCATCCCGAAGATCTTCGAGAAGGTCCGCAGCACGATCACGTCGCGCCCTGCCGTCACCAGCGGCGATGCCACCGGCACGCCCGCGAAGTGCGTATAGGCCTCGTCCACCAGCACGATCGAGCCGGCGGGTTTGTTCGCGATCAGCCATTCGATGTCGGCGATCGGCGTGATCGTCCCGGTCGGGTTGTTGGGCGTGCAGATGTAGTACAGCCCCGCGTTCGGATCCGCCGCGAGCATCGCGCGGACGTCATGCGCATACTCGGCGGTCAGCGGCACGCGCTTGACCGGCGCACCGAGCCAGTCCGCGGTTCGCCCGGCAAGCTCGAACGTGGGGTCGGCGGTCACCAGACCCCGTTGCGGCGAACAGAAGCTGACGATCGCGCGCGACAGCGGATCGCTCGAGCCCGGCCACGGCGCGATGTGATCGTACGGCACCCCCTCCACCGCCATCACCGCCTTGAGGAAATCGTTGCGCTCGTCCTGCGGCGCGTACCGATTGCTGTTGGCGATGATCTTCTGCGCGGCGCGCTGGCCCGGCAGCAGCGGCCCGGTCCAGCATTCGTTCGCGCCGATCCGCACCTTCGCGGTGGGTGCCGGATCGGGCACGCCTCCCGACGCCCAGGCCGGGCGACCGAGCGACGCCGCCACCGCCCCTGCGCCGAAGATCCCCGCGACCCGCGCGAGTTGCCGCCGCGAATAGCCCCGGTCGAGCAGGTCGTCGCGGGCATCTTCGGGAAGATAAGTCTGTTCGGTCATGGCAAAATCCTCGCTGGAGACAGAGATCAAAGGTCGACCGACAGGCTGAGCTGTACGGTGCGCGGGCTAAGGGGGCGGAACAGACCGTCGCCGGTAATCGCGGGCGAGATGAACGAGAGTACGTCCTTGTCGAACAGATTGTCGACGTTGACGCGGATCTTCGCGTTCTTGATCGGGCCGAGCGAAAACCCGTCGCCGATATCGGCATAGGCGGAGAACACGGTGAACCCGGGCACCGACGATCCTGCGCTGTTGTCGAACGTCGAGAAGCGCTTGCTCGTGTATTTCGCGGTGAGATTGGCGACCAGCCACGGCGACGGCTCGACGGTGACGCCACCCGACACGATCCACTTCGCGCTGTCGGGCAGGAACTTGCCTGCGGTCCGATAGGTCAGCGTCGGGTTGGCGACGATATCATCCTGGAACTGCGCATGGTTGTACGTCACGTTCGCGTTGAAATAGGCGAACCCGCGCAGTGCGGTCGGCTTGAAGTTCGCGAGCAGCTCGGCGCCATACGCCTCCACGCCACCGACATTCTGGTAGAAGGTCTCGGTAACGTTGCTCGTGCCCGGCAGAATCGAGGTGATCGACTGGATGCGATTGTCGAACTTGGTGTAATATCCTGTCAGCGACGCGAAGAACTGCGACTGCGTGGTCCGCACGCCCAGTTCGACATTCTTCGAGCGCTCTGGTGCCGGTGCCGCGACCAGCGCCGCCGAACTCGCGTACGACACCGAGAAGACGTCATCCATCCCCTTGGGCAGCGCCATGTTCTCCGCATAGGACGCGAACAGCTGCGAGCGACCGTCGGGAAGCTTGAACAGGATGCCCGCGGTCGGCAGGAAATAATCCGAATAGTGCGCGCGGTTGTACTGCGGACCCCAGCCGGCGACCGCAACGCCGTTCACGACCCGCGCGTAATCGTTGAAGTCGCGGTAGCCGCGGTGCTGGTAATCGAGATCGAGCATCTTGTTGCCCAGATCGAGGCTGAAGCTGTCGGTCAGCGCGATCCGGTCGCGGACATAGAGCTGCGTCGTCTGCCGCTCGGTGCGGTAGTCGCGGCGCAGATACACCGGCTCGCTGTAGATCGGATCGGCGGCGGGCGACCCGCCGACCGTGTTGTAGCGCAGCTGCGTGCGGTGATATTTGTCCTGTTCCGCCCAGATCCCGGCGTCGAGCGCGTGGCGGCCGACATCGGCGTGGAGCGACTGGACGATGCCGATCCGGTCTCCGCCAACTCCCGACACGCCGAACTGCGTGCCGCGGGGTGCGGTAAGCGCAAGGCCGACCGCCGATTGCTGGCGATACCGGGTGAGCGAGTTGGCGTAGCTGTCGGGCGACACGCCGTAGCCGGTCTTGTCCTCCCAGTAGAGCGTCGTCTCGGCATAGACATTATCCGCGATACCGGCGTGGAAGGTCGCGCCGTACAGCTTGTCCTTCCGCACGTTGATCGCGAGGTTCGAGACATAGGTGTAGTTGGCGTTCGAATATTGCGGGCCGCCGGCGACGGGCGCGTAGACCGGCACCGTCCCCAGATAGCCGCGGTACCGCCCGACATTGCCGCCGAGATCGGGCGTCGTGGAATTGTATTCCGCGCGGGTCAGCGACGGGGAATCGTAATCGAAGAAGTCGTTGGCGACGAACTTGAACCGCGCCCAGCTCGTACCGCCGAGGTCGACGTGCGCCATCGCCTCCCAATGCTCGCGGTCGACCGATCCTGCACCGCGCCATAGATCGGTATCGAGCTTGGTGCGGCTGACATAGGCTTTCAGCGGCCCGACCCGCCCGGTGCTGACGCGCACGAACGTCCGCTTCATGTCGAAATCGCCGAAGCTCTGCGACGCGAACACGCCGAGATCCTCCTGCGGTTCGATCGAGCGATACGACACGATCGGGCCGAGCGAGGAATAGCTCGGCATCGTCACCCCGCCGGCGCCCGGCGAGGCCTCGACCATGCCGAGATTCTCGTTGTCGACGTAGCGGAAGATCGGGCTGCCGCCGAATGCGTCGCTGCGCCCGGTCGGGATGCCGTCGACGATGAAGCCGATCTGGTCGAGGTTGAACGCGCGCACCTGGACGCTGTTGCCGAACTCGTAGAGGCCGAGCGCGCCATCGGTCTGGACGTTGAACCCGGGCAGCGACTCGAGCATCTTGAGGCCGGAGATGCCAGATGGCGCGGACAGCAGCGCCTCCCGCGTGACCGCGACCGTGCTGGTGATCCGGTCCTGCCCGACCGCTTCGTCCGCCTGCGAGATACGACGGCCGCTGACGACGATGTCGGCGGTCGTCTCTTCCGTCACCTGCGGCTCGGCGGTCACCTGGGCGCGCGCGGTCATTGGGGCGACGGCCATCAGAAGAACGAGGGCGGTACCGACGGAATAACGGGCTTTGGTCAATGCGAAAGGCTCCCTTCTGGGTCGGCGAACCGACCGTTGAGTGCCTTCAGACCGACCGGCCACCGTCTAACGGCGTCCCGGTCCCCTCCCCCTTGTTCAATCCGCGGCGGCCTTTCTGCGGCTCGCCGGGCTTGCCATCACGACGTCACAGGTATCGCCGGCTTCACGCCCGGTTCGGCCAGCCGCTGCGCCGCGTCGAGCACGCGCAGCGCGTTGCCGCCCCACACTTTCGCCACGTCCGCCGCGCCGAAACCGCGGGCTAGCAATGCCGCGGTGATCTTCGGATAGTCGGCAACATCGTCGAACCCCTCGACTCCGCCGCCGCCATCGAAGTCGCCGCTCATCCCGACATGGTCGATCCCGGCCACCTCGATCGCGTGGAGCAGGTGCTTCATCACGTCGTCGAAATGCGCCTTCGGCACCGGCCATTTCGCGTCGATCGCCTTGCGCCCCGCGACCAGTTTCTGGCGATCCGCGTCGGTCATCTTCTCGAAGTCGATGCCGGTCATCAGCGACTTCATCGCCGCATCGCGCTCCGGGATCTTGGGTTGCGGCACCATGTAGCCGTTGAACGCATTGACCTGCACCACGCCGCCCTTCGATGCGAGCAGCCGGAGGTCCGCGTCGGTCACGTTGCGCGGATGGTCGAAAATCGCGCGCGCGCCCGAATGCGACAGGATGATCGGCGCCTTCGACAGCGCGATCATCTGGCGCAGCGACAGGTCCGAGCTGTGCGATGCGTCGATCACGATCCCCAGCCGGTTCGCCTCCGCGACGAACGCGCGCCCCTTCTCGCTCAGCCCGTTCCATTCGGGCGTGTCGGTCGCGCTGTCGGCAAGGTCGTTGTTCTTGAAATGCGCCGGGCTCATCATCGTCACGCCGAGCCGCTGGAACGTCCGCATGAGGCTCAGGCCCGCCTCGAACGGATATCCGTTCTCCATGCTCATGAACACGAACCGCTTGCCGCCCGCGACCGCCGCGCGCGCCTCGGCCGAGGTCGTCACCAGCCGGAACACAGTCGGATGCGCGGCGACCATCTCGCGGATCTGCACCGCGCGAACGAGACCTGCATCGCGCGCGGCCCGGTCGCCGTCGGGCGTACGCGGCCCCTGACCGATATAGATCGCGAAGAACCCGCCATCGACGCCGCCCTCCACCATCCGCGGATAGTCGACCTGGTCGCCCGTCACCGCGACGTCGTGGCGATCCATGATGCTCCACCCCGCGCGGCCGAGATTGGCGGGCGTATCGAAATGCGTATCGAGCACGATCGCGCGCTCATGCACCGCGCGAGCCGTCTTGGGATCGGGCGCCGCGCCGACGATCAGTGGCGCGGCAAGGAGAACGGCGACGATCTTGCGCATCATTTCACCCGATCGAACCATTCGAGGAACGCCTTCGACTTGCCGTCCGGTGCCTTGCCGATGCCCCAGCGTACCAACGACTTGCCGTCCTTGGCAAACCGCCAATATTGCCCGACGATGACGTCGCCGTCCTTCTGTTCGAGCACCTGCAACGTGTCCGCATCGAGTGGCCTGATACGGATCTCGTTGAAGCGCGGATTGTCCATCGGGCTGACGCTGTCGTCGAGCGTCGCGACGAAATCGTTGATGTACGGCGGCACCCCGGGACGCGTCGTGTTGACCGCGTGATAGACCAGCTTGTTCGGTTCGAACTTCATCTCGATCGTCAGCTTGAAGCCCTTGGGAAACTTGCCGTCGCTCCAGTAGCTCTTTGCCTCGTTCGACACCCACGTCCCGCTATGCGTGTCCTTCGCCATCGCCGGGGTCGCCGTCATCGCAGCCAACACTGCCGCCATCCAGAATTTCGTCATCCGTCGTCTCCCCGAATTTAGAATTTGGTCGTCTCTTCGACATGCTTCTCGACTTCGCCGCGCGTCGTCCAAAGTGTCCGGAACGTCTTGTTCGCGAGGTACGAGAGCTGGTCGGACTCGTGCTTCGATCCGGGCTGGCTCGAATTGCCGTAGCTCATCAACCCGACCGCCTTCATCGGCGTCCCGAACTCGACCATCGACACGAACGTCTCCCCGTGGAGCGGCGTGCGCTGGCCGTTCTTCATTGGCCCCCACGTCATCGTCCGGAACACGCCGGTATTCCCGAACCCGCCATTCCCCGGCAGGTCGACCGCTCCCAGATGGAAGCGCGAGACCTCGCCGAACGGCCGATCGACCGCGCCGTACAGCGTCCGCGTCTTGGCCACCGCCGCCTTCAGCATCGCCAGCGCCGCCGCCGGATCTTTCAATCCCGTCGGCGTCTGCAGCGGCCGCTCCGCCGACCACGTCTCGCGGTAGTTCTTGAGCGTCGTGAAGTTGATCGGCGAGAACAGCAGCGCCCAGGTCTCGAACAACAGCGCACCTCGCGCGTCCGGCTCGAACCGGTGATCCCACCCCTTCAGCAACGCCGCCGCGCTCTTCAGTTCGGGATCGTCGCTCGCCTCCGCCAGCGGCACCAGTTCGGGCAGCAACCGGTCCGCCATCAGCGACCGCGTCGTGACCTTCTTCGCCACGAAATCGTCGAAGCTGATCTTCGGCCCCTCGGCGAGCAGCTTGACCGACATCTGCGCACGCTGGCTCATCGGCCCGCGCACCGCGACATAGGCCGGGAACTTCGCCGGATCGAGCACCTGCGGCCATGTCGACACCCAGGGCGGATCGTTCGCATTCTGGACGAAGCCGAACGCCGGATCGAGCACCTTGGGCAAATCGTCATAGCCGTGCACGTCGGTCCACAGGGTCTTCGACGTATTGCCAGCCACCGGCCGCGACCATGTCCTGAAATCGCCGTCCGGATGCTTCGGCAGGATACCGTTGTCGAGATACAGGATGTGCCCCGCACGGTCGCCATAGACGATGTTGAACATCGGCACCTGTACGCGCCGCACCGCCGTCTGAAACTGCGCCCAGTCGCGCGCGCGGCCCATCTCGTAATATTGCGAGAGCACGCCCGGCCGGTCGAGCCCCGCCACCTTCAGCGCGATCGTGCGCCCGTCTGGGGTCGCGAACACCGGACCCTGCACGCTCGATCGCTGCTCGAACGCGACCGTCTTCAGCGTACCGTCGGGCTGGCGCACCTTGAAGCTCTTGCCCACCGTCTTGAACGGCAGCGTCTTGCCATCGAAACTATACCCGCCGTCCGCCAGCTTCAGATTGTACGCGGTAAAGCCGAGGATCGTGTTGACCGTGTTGGTGAACCCCAACTGGTCGTTGAACCCGAACCGCAGGATCGGCAGCCCGACCTGCGTCGCGCCGTACAGCGACAGCCCCGGCCCGTTCAGATGCGCCTCGTAATAGGTGAGCAGGCTCGGCGACCACGGCAGATGCGGGTTGGCGAGCAACAGGGTCTTGCCGCTCGCCGAGCGCGACGGCGCGACCGCCCAGGCGTTCGACCCGCCGGCCTCGTTCGCCTCCGGGTTCGCCAGCACCTTCTGTTCCGACGCGATATAGACGTAGTTCATCAGGCGGTGCGCATGCGCCATGACGTCGACGCCGCGGATCGGCAGCACCTGCAGCACGGTCGGATCGAGCGTCTCGCGGTGCGCCTCGGCATAGGCGTTGATGCCCGCAGCGAACGCATCGAGGTCGGCGCGGAACTGCGGCGTCTGTTGCGCATACCAGCGCGCCGATCGCTCGGGCACGTCGTTGGCGATCAGCCATTTGTCCGACGCCGCGTATTTGTCGCCCCAATATTCCGCCGCCCGCGCGCGCGCCTCGCCGTACAGATGGAGCAGAAGATTGCCGTGGCTCTGCGCCTGCGCATAGCCAAAGCCGTGGAAGATCCCCGCCTCGGTCTTCGCATAGACATGCGGCACGCCGAAGCTGTCCCACAGGATCTCGCCGCCTTTCGCGACAGGCGTCTTCGAGGTCGCGGCGGGTGCCACCAGGCCAGCCGCGATCACGGCACTCACGATCACAAGGTTGCGCATGCTCATCCTCAGAACTCGACCGACACGCGGCCGTAATAGAAGCCGCCGGTGAACCCGTAGGCGCCGCCGGTGGAATAGAAGCCCGCACCGGTGTTGACGTTGGTCGCGGTGTCGTTGCGGTCGGGATAGGTGTTGAACAGGTTGTTCGCGCCGACCGCGAGGTTCAGCTGCTTGGTCGCCTGCCACGCGAATTCGAGATCGGTGATCCACTTCGCGCCGAACGACCGATCGCTGACGACCGCGTTGCCGTATGCCTTGAACCCGCCGTAGCGGACGACGCGCGTGCTCAGCGAGAAGTCGCCCGCGGTCGCGACGTTGCCGATGAACAGCTTGGTCCGCGGCAGGTTGACCGTCAGGTTGCTCCGCGACAGCCGGTCGAACAGCACGTAATCCGCGCCGAGCGACGCCAGCGCCGCCGGGTTGTCCTTCACCCCGGTGATGATCGTCTTGTTGTAGTTGTAGCCGAGGTTCCACGAGAGGTTCGCCACGTCGAACAGCGGGTGACGATAGGTCGCGACGACGTCGATGCCGCGCGTCCGGGTGTCGATCGCGTTGGTGTAATATTGCGCGCTGATATCGGGCGACTGGCCGTTCGCGATCAGGATCGCCGACACCGCCGAGCCGGTCAGCGTGCTGGTGATCGCGATCCGATCCTTCACCTTGATCTGATAGCCGTCGATCGTCACCGTCAGCCGCTCAAGCGGTTGCAGGACGATCCCGCCGCTGAAGTTGGTCGATTTCTCGGGCGTCAGCGGCTCGGCCCCCAGCGCGACCGCGGCAGGCGATCCGACCGGCAGCGTCTTGATCTGCAACAGGTTGAGCACCGGCGGATTGCCCAGATTGCGGAACTGCCCCGTCGTCGACGCATAGATCTGCTGCGCGAGCGCGGGCGCGCGGAACCCCGTGCTGACCGCCCCGCGCAACGCCGCCCACGGCGTGATCGCATAGCGGGCATTCAGCTTGGCGATCAGCGTATCGCCGCTCTCGTCGTCATAATGCTCGTAGCGCACCGCGCCACCGATCGTGATGTCGCGCGTCGGATCATAGGCGACGTCGAGATAACCGGCGAAATTGTTGCGCTTGATGAAGCCGGCGTCGTCGGGCGTGAACCCGGCGGCACCCGACGCGCCGGGCGATGGTCGGCCGAGGCTGCTGGTGTACGTTCCCGCCGCATAGCTCGCGGGTTCGCCCTGCTTGATCTGATAGCTCTCGATCCGGTGCTGGATACCGGTCGAAACCTGGAGGTTGCCGCCGCCGACCTTGTAGCCGCGCGTCAGGTCGAGCGAATTGACCGCCTCCTTCGACACCAGCGTACCGACGTAGAATTCGGTCTGGCTGGTCGGTCCGAGCGAGGCGTTGATCGTGTTGTCGGCATTCTGCCGCGAACGGTTCTTGCCGAGCGTGCTGCTGAAATCCCAGTGCCAGCCGGCGACGACGCCCTTCGCGCCGACCGCGAACTCGTAATCCTCTTCGGCGATCACGACGCGGGGATAGAAGCCGTTGGGATACACGCCCGGCAGCGAGTTGGCGTTGGTCGCCGGGCGGTACGTGTAGTTCAGGTCCGACTTGCGCTGGCCGTACGTGCCGAAGCTGTAGAGCGTGACGTCGCCTAGGTCATAGCCCGCATTGTAGCTGCCGTTGATGCTCTCCTGCGGCATCGCGCCGTAATTGGAGGTGACCTGACGATCGATCGTCGCCTCGCGCGGATCGAGCTGCCCGGCGACCAGCGGATAGAGGCGGATCGTCGACGCGATCGGCTCGGCGCGGTTGGAGGCGAGCTGTTTCTTGGCGCCGACCGCGACGTTGAGGAAACCGTCCTCGCCCAGCTTCGTGCCGATATCGAACTCGGCGCGATAGAGTTCGCCGTCGCTGCGGTCCATGTTCTGGCCTGCACTGGCGGTCGCGAAGCCGCCGCTCGACGACTTCTTCAGGATGATGTTGATGACGCCGGCGATCGCATCCGACCCGTATTGCGCCGCCGCACCGTCGCGCAGCACTTCGATATGATCGACCGCGGCGGTCGGTATCATGTCGAGATCCGCCGGTACCGAGCCGTTGTAATAGGTCGACACCGCGTTGATCAGCGACGTCTTGTGGCGCCGCTTGCCGTTGACCAGGATCAGCGTCTGGTCCGGGTTCAGCCCGCGCAGGCCGCCGGTCGAGATCACCGTGGACGTGCCGCCACCCGCGCGCGACGGCAGGTTGAACGACGGGATCAGCGTGTTGAGCGCGGCGAGCACGCCCGACCGCCCTGTGCGTTGCAGATCCGCGCCGCCGATGACGTCGATCGGCGTCGGGCTGTCCGCGACCGTCCGCGGCTGGCCGCGCGATCCGGTGACGACGATATCGCTGCCGGCATCCTCCTGCACCTGGGTCTCAGGGGGCGTGGGCGGCGGCGGCGCGGCATCGCGGCGCTGCACGACCTGCCCCGCCATTGGCCGCGTCATCGTCGCCGCCAGCGCGACCGGCCGCAGTGCAGCCGTGTCGGCGCGCAACGCGACATAGCCGTCCTTGATGACGACGATCTTCAGCGAGGTGCCACGGATCAGCCGCGTCAGCGCATCGCGTGGCGACATCGCGCCGCTGACGCCCTGCGATCGCAGTCCGACGACCTGTTCATAGGGGTAGAGCAGACGCAGCCCGGATTGCTGCGAGAATTGCGCGAGCGCGGCCTGCACTGGCTGCTCGGCGATCCTGAAGCTGACCTCTTGCGGCTTGGCGATCGCGGCGGTCGGCAGACCGACGACGACGGCACACCCGGCCAGGCTGCGTGCGACAATAGAGAAGGCTGGCATGTGGCGAAGATCCCCCGATCCGTAGCGTCCTGCCCCTTCGAACGAGTTGCCGATAAAAACCCGCCACCCGTCGTTCACGAAATTTTCAGGCTGTCTCGCCGCCTTTCACGCGCTTCCACGCACTGGACAGGATCGCGGCGGCGTGGTTTGTTACGAATCGAAGACGCTTTTAGGAGAGGCAACTCGAACGCCCGGGAGTGCGTCGTGGCTGCCGATATCGATCGATATACCTGGTTCAAGACCGTCGTGCTGCCGCACGAACCGGCGCTGCTCGCACGGTTGCGCCGGATCGTCCGCAACCGCGACGACGTCGAGGATCTTGCCGCCGAGACGATGGCGCGCGCCTATGCCTGCGTCGATTTTACGCGGATCGATCGCGGCCGCGCCTTCCTGTTCCAGATCGCGCGCAATCTGATCATCGACATCGCGCGGCGCGACAAGATCGTCTCGTTCGACGTCGTCGCCGATCTCGACCTTCTTTATGTCGACAACAGCGTCGAGGCCGGGCTTCATGCGCGCGATGAACTCCGCCGGCTGAAGGTGATCGTCGACACGCTGCCCCCGCAATGCCGCCGCGTGTTCCTTTTGCGGCGCGTGCACGATCGTTCGATGACAGAGATAGCGGAAGAATTGGGTCTGTCCGTTTCTACAGTCGAAAAGCACCTGACCAAGGCGATCACCCGCATTATGCAGGCGATCAGGGACCGCGAGGAAGTTGCCGTTGAACGATACGACCGCGCAATCGAAGAGGTCCGAGATCGACGTGGAGGCGGCGCGACTGGTCGCTAGCCTCTCCTCGACCCCGGATCCCGCGCGCGAACGGATCGCGATGGACTGGGCGGGCCAGAGCCCTCTCCACGCGATCGCCCTCGCCCGGGCGGAGAGCGCGTGGGAGACGGCAGGTCGGCTGCGCGCGGCCGCCCCACAAGGCGACACCGCGCGCGAAAATTCGCACCCGACCGGCCACTGGATCGCCAGGCCGACGCATCGACGTACGTTGCTCGCCGGCCTGCTCGCCGCGAGTGCGGTGGGCGGTATCGCGACGACGCTCGCACTCGGATCGCGCGACGAACGCTACACCGCCGATATCGGTACGCGCCGATCGGTATCGCTCACCGACGGCAGCCGGATCGACCTGAACACCGGCTCGGTCATCGCGGTCGCCTTCGAAGCAAGCCGCCGCGTCGTCCGCCTGTTGCAGGGCGAGGCGATGTTCGATGTCGCGCATGACGCGGAACGCCCCTTCTACGTGCAGGTCGGCGGCAGCCTGCTCCGCGTGCTAGGCACCGCGTTCAACGTACGGATCCGCGCCGAACTGGTCGAGTTGACCGTCTCCCGCGGTGCCGTCGGCGTCAGCGACGGCGCGAAGATGCTGCGCACGGTGGCTGCGGGCTACGGCGCGGCCATCCGCGGCGGCGTCGCGGAGACGAACCATCTCGGAGACGCGGTCGTCCGGCAGCGTACCGCATGGCAGGAGGGCGTGATCGAACTCGACGGCGATACGCTCGAACAGGCGGTCGCCGAATTCAACCGCTACCGCCACGCCCCCATCGTGCTGGGCGACAATCGCCTCGCCGCGTTGCGGATCGGCGGCCGGTTCGGAACATCGGACTCGGCGCAGTTCATCGCTGCCGTTCAGCAGATCCTGCCGGTTCGCATGGTCGCAAATGTCGATGGATCGATCTTGCTGACGCCTTTGCCGACGCAGTAGGCTCGGTCCTGCCCTTACCCCATCATACGCCCGCGCAGGTTGAACAGGATCACCAGCGTTCCCGACACCATCAGCGTGATGATCAGCGCGGAGAAGAGGATCAGTTGCAGGTCGTGCCGCGATGACCGCTTGAGGCTGATGTGGAGGAAACAGCGGAACTGCACCGCCATCTGGACGAGCCCCAGCGCCAGCACGGTGCCGAAGATCGCGCGTGCGCCGAACGACGGCCAACGGACCACCGCGAAGGCGGCCACGGTCAGCACGAGCGACAGGCCGTAGCCGGCTGCATAGGTGCGCAGTTCGCGAGTGCGGTCGCTCATCCGATGTTCCCTTGCAGATAGACGACCGAAAAGATCGCGATCCAGACGATGTCGAGCAGGTGCCAGAACAGCCCCAGCCGCAACAGGTTGATCCTCACTCGCGCATCGAGGCCGTACGCGCAGACCTGGGCGACCATCACGACCAGCCAGAAGCACGCGACCGCGACGTGCAGGCCGTGCAGCCCGACCAGCGCGAAGAACGACGACAGGAAGCCGCTGCGCATCGGATAGGCGCCGTGCGCGAACATCGTCGCGAAGTCGTCCGCTTCCAGTGCGAGGAAGACGAGCCCCAGGCCGAGCGTCGCCGCCAGCCAGCCGAACAGCACGCGGCGTGGTTCGTCGTATTTCATGGCGATCGTCGCGCGGCCGAACGTCGCGCTGCTCGTCAGCAACAACAGCGTCTCGACGAAAGCGGGCAGCAGCTTGAACTCGGAGGCGGGCGTCGGGCCGCCGACGGTGCTGGCGATCATCGTGCCGTAGGTGGCGAACAGCAGCGCAAAGATCACCGCGTCGCTCATCAGGAATATCCAGAAGCCGAAGATCGCGTTCTCCGCCTGGTCCTGCGTCAGCGCGCCGGTGTCGCCTAGGTTGAGGCCGGCATGCGCCAGTTCGGGTTCGCTCACGCCACGATCTCCGCAAGGCCACGATTGACCGCGTCGGTCTCCAGCTGGCGCGGAATCGCGGGCGTCGCCCGGACGCGCGCGAGCCAGGCCTCGTGCTCGCGCGCGACCTCCGCAGCGGGGATGGTGCGATGCTGGTCGCGACCGAAGCTGCGCAGCACGACCGCCGCGACGATCACCTGCAGCGCGACGATGGTCAGCCCCCAGATCTCCCAGATCAGGCCGAACGCGGCGACCGCGGCGGTGAGACCGATCACAACGCTGGTCGCGCTGCCCTTCGGCACGACGATGTCTTCGTAAGACGCTGGTGAGGCGTACGGGTCCGGTTGGCCCTCGTCATGCTTGTGATCGTAAAACGGGTTGCGCCCGTCGATCAGCGGCAGGACCGCAAAATTGTATTCGGGCGGCGGGGCGCTGACCGACCATTCGAGCCCGCGTCCGTCCCACGGGTCGCCTGCCTCGACCTGCGTCTTGGCACGGTCGCGGATGCTCACCCACAGCTGGATGCCGAGCGATGTCAGTGCCGCCAGCAGGACGAACGCGCCGACGCCGGCGACGTACAGCCAGGGCCGGAACGACGGTTCGAAGATCGCCTGCGTCCGCCGCGCCATCCCGCTCGCGCCGAGCACGTAGAGCGGGAAGAAGGCGAGGTAGAAGCCGACCACCCAGCAGGTGAACGCGATCCGCCCCCAGCGCTCGTCGAGGCGGAACCCGAACGCCTTGGGGAACCAGTAATGATAGCCTGCCAGCATCCCGTAGAGCAGCCCCGGGATCAGCATGTTGTGGAAATGCGCGACCAGGAACAGCGTGTTGTGGACGAGGTAATCGAGCGGCGGCATCGCCAGGATGATGCCGGTGAAGCCGCCCAGCACGAACGTCATCATGAACGCGAGCGCATAGAGCATCGGCACGGTGAAGCGCACCTCGCCGCGAAACATCGTCCAGATCCAGTCGTAGATCTTGACGCCGGTCGGCACGCCGATCGTCATCGTCGCGATCCCGAACGCCGCGTTGACGTTGGCCGACTGCCCCATCGTGAAGAAATGATGGACCCACACGGTGAAGCTCAGCACCGCGATCGCCATCGTCGCGATCACCAGCGAGGTGTAGCCGTACAGATCCTTGGTCGAGAAGGTCGACACAACCTCCGAATACACCCCGAACGCGGGCAGGATCAGGATGTAGACCTCGGGATGACCGAACAGCCAGAACATGTTGGCATAGTTCATCATGTTGCCACCGAGGTCGTTGGTGAAGAAATGGAACCCCAGATAGCGGTCGAGCGCGAGCAGCAGCGTCGCGACGGTCAACGGCGGCATCGCGAAGATCATCAGGATCGACGTGCACAGGCTGGTCCACGAAAACATCTGCATCCGCATGAACCGCATGCCGGGCGCGCGCAGCTTGTAGACGGTGCAGGCGATGTTGATCCCCGCCATCGTCGAGCCGATCGAGCCCAGGGTCACAGCCCAGATCCAATAGTCCACACCGACGCCGGGGCTGAACGCGCGCTCGGTATAGGGTGGGTAGCCGCTCCATCCGCCGGTCGAGAACTCGCCGACCACAAGGCTTGCCATCATCAGGCCGGCAGCACCGATCGTCAGCCACAACGCGATCGAATTGGCCCAGGGAAACGCCATGTCGCGCGCGCCGATCTGGAGCGGCAGGACGTAGTTGATCATCCCCGTCAGGAGCGGCATCGCCATAAAGAAGATCATGATCGAGCCGTGCGTCGAGAACAGCTGGCCGAAATGATCGGGCGACAGGAAGCCGGGGTTCTCGATCGCGACCGCCTGCTGCATCCGCATCAGCACCGCCTCGACCAGCGCGCGCGACAGCATCACGAACGCGACGACGATGTACATGATGCCGATCTTCTTGTGGTCGAGGCTGGTCAGCCACTCGGTCCACAGATAGCGCCACTTGCCATAGCGCGTCAGCAGCGCGGCGACGACGACCGCGCCGACCACCACCAGCGCGCCCGCGAACGCGCCGATGATCTCGCTGATCGTCGGGTTCTCCCAAGCGCGCACGAACGGCAGGTCCTGCCAACCGAACCGGCCGAGCACCGCCGGCCAGAGGGGAACGGAAACGGTCATCGAGCGGCCTTCTGGGGAGAATGGGTCATGCCGCCGGTCGCGGCGACGACGTGCTCGAACAGGTTCGGCGTGACATGCGCGAACTCGACGGGGTGCGTGATGATCGACCGCGCGGACAGCCGCCGCCACGTCTGGGCATCGAGCGTGCGTTTGCCGCTTCGTGCAGCCGCCGCCCAGCGGTCATAGTCGGCTGGCAACACCGCAACGACATCGAACTTCTGCTGCTGGAAGCCGGCGCCGTTATACTGCGTGTTCTCGCCGCGGAACCGTCCCGGCCGGTGCGCCTGAATGTTCAATTCGGTCGTCATCCCGCCCATCGCGTAGATCTGCCCGGCGAGTTGCGGGATCAGCATCGACTGCATTACCGTGCCGCTGGTCAGTCGGATGTGCACCGGGCGTCCGGCGGGAATGGTGAGCCGATCGACCGACGCAACGCCGAGATCGGGATAGACGAACACCCATTTCCAATCGAGCGCGATCGCCTGCACCTCGACCGGCGCCGCGCCCGGCAACCGTCGATACGGATCGTCGATCTGCGTCCAGTGCCACAGCAGCACGGCAAGGCCGATGACGATCCCGGCAGGCGGAATCCAGATGAGGCCCTCGACCCACCACGAGAAATTCCACTTCGGGCGGTATGCGTCGCTGCGGTTGGAGAGCCGGTAATGCCACGCGAACAGCGGCGTCAGCAGCAGCACCGGCCCCGCAACGAATAGCAGCACGATCGACACGGTGACGAACAGGTCGCGCTCGTGCCCGGCGACCGGCCCCTGCGGATTGAGGAACCCGTGCGACAACGCGGTGCATCCGCCTAGACAGGCCAGCAGAGCCACGAGTGGCGCCAATCGCGATAATGTTCGCGTGAATCGTATCACATAGCCCCCCTGCCGAACCGCCCCCTGTTAGTAGCAGCGGCTGCACCAGCGTCCTTAACTTACAGAACGTCATCCGGTGCGAACGACAGTAGCTGATGATCCAGGCGCTCAGCCAGTTAAGAAACTGTCACGATCACGCGATGGCTGCCCCCCCCTGCGCTATCTTCAGGCGCGCACCGCGGCGTCCGGGTTTGCGCGCGAGCAACGGCCCAAGCGCCGCTCGGCAAGCCCCACGCTCTACCAAGGGGAACACATCGAAACAGCACCCGCCCGCATACCAGGCGGCAGCGAGCGGTCGCCTCCGCCTGTTCGTCGGCTGCGAACTCGCGCTCGTTGCCGATCGCAGCGCCGCCAAGGCCGAATTCAGGTTGTGGGCGATAGCGCTGCTGCGTCGTGCGTTAAGCCTTCCGATCAGTCGAGCGCGGGAAGCGAACGCGGCTCATGCATCGGGCAGCCGTTCAGTTCGCTGCGCAGATCCTGGATCACCGGATAGACCGCGCGGCGGGCGCGCATGACCGAGCCGAGCGGCCGATGCGCCTCGACGCCGTGCCAGGGCCGGAATGCGGTCTGTTCGTTGAGCACGGTGACGCGCTCTTCCGACCAGCTCTTCTGCGGCTTCACCGTGATGGTCGCGACCGGGATGTACGGATTGCCCTGCTCGGGCCACGGCGTCGCTGCGTCCTCGATCGGGTTTTCCTCGAGGTCACGGCAGAGTTGCGCGCGGAGAGTCCATGCGCCACCCTCGTTCGCGAAGATCTCCATGAGCTCTTCGCGGATCGAGTCAGGGCTTTTGCTCTCGTCGAGCTTCTGGTCGGTCAGCGCGCGGAAATTGGGCGATTCCGGCACGATGTCGAACTTGGCGATATAGTCGCCGAAGCGGAGCGGCGCCTGCGTGCCATAGCGGTCGCCGATCGGGTTGGTGTCCGGATAGCCACCGAAGCCCTTCAGCAGCGCGCTCTCGCCGCCGACCGCTTCCAACGCCTGCTCGATCGGGCGCAACACCTTCGACAGCGCCGCCTTGGCCCATTCCGCACGATTGGTCGTCGCGGCGAGCAGCTTGGTGTTGCGCAGAAATCCGACCGGCGTCGGGTTCGAGAAGGCGACCCCGGAGGCCATCAGGAAATCCTGCGTCACTTCTTCCTCGGCGCCCGGCAGCCGCTCGCCGTCGACGCCGATCACCTTGATCGAGAAGCCACGCGGCAGCGACACGCTGTCGCGGATCGGATCGCCGGGGATCGCCGACATGCGGACCACGACCGGATAGCGGCGGCCGCGCTCGAAGATGCCCTGCGCCTGCTCGTCGGCGAGGTCGTCGTGCACCACCATCTCGCCTTCGAGCAAGGCGTGGCTCTTGGCGTGGACGCCGCGCTGCGCATGACCGAGGTCCTCATGCGTCTTTTCGACGATGTAGCGGAACGTCTCGTTCAGACCGTCGATCGTTTTCTGCTCGTCGGGACCGATCGTCTCGACGTCGGGGCTGTAGCGGATCGGGTTTTTCAGCATTGGACGTCCTTGCAATGGAGCGCCGGCGACCAAAACGCCGGTGACAAATATACGACGGGGCGGCGGATCGGCCGCCCCGTCGGGCCGATCAGCGGCGGGGCGAACCGGCAAACGCTGCCTTCAGGCGTGCGACCGCCAGATCGTTGGCGTCCTTGGCACCGTGCACGACCTTGGCCATGCCGAAGAACTCGTGCGTAACGCCCGGATACGTCTTCTGCTCGACCTTGACGCCCGCGGTCCGCATCGCAGCGGCCAACGTCTCGCCGTCCGAGCGCAGCGGATCGATCTGCGCGTTGATGATCGTCGTCGGCGGCAGGCCGCGCAGATTGGCGGCGACCAAGTTCAAGCGCGGGTCCTGCGCATCGGCGGCGCTGGTCTGGTAGTAGTAGCCGAACCACTTCAGCATCGCCGCATTCAACGGCTTCGCATTCGCCGAGTCCTTGCGTGACGGGATCGTCATGCTGCTGTTGGCGATCGGATAGACCGAGACGATGTACCGCGGCAGCGTCAGGCGATTGTCGCGTGCGTAGATCGCGGTCGCGACCGCGAGGTTGCCGCCCGCGCTTTCACCCGCCACCGCGATCTTCGCAGGGTCGCCGCCCCAGCTCGCCGCGTTCTGCAACGTCCAGCGATAGGCCGCTGCGGCGTCGTCATGCTGCGCCGGGAACTTGAACTCCGGCGCGTGGCGATACTCGACCGACACGACGATCGCGTTGAGCGCCTTGGCCATCGCACGCGGCGCCGAATCGTACGTGTTCACGTCCGCGATCACCCAGCCGCCACCGTGATAATAGACGACGACCGGCATCGGCTTGCCATTCGCGGGCGCTGCCGCTGGCTTGTAGATGCGCGCGAACTGCTGCGCGTCGGCGCCATACGGCACGTCCTGCGTCGTGACCGAAGCGTCGGGTGCGGTCGACATGCCCTGCTGGGCCATCGCCGCCTTGGCACCGTCGGCCGCCGAAGGTTGCATCCGCGCCTGCGCCGGGGTCAGCGTCTCGATCGGCTTGCCGCCGAGACCGGCAAGCGCGTCGAGCACCTTCTGCATGTCGGGTGCCGCCTTGGGAGGCTGCGTCGCGCTTGCCGGCGGGGCAGCGGGCGGCGGGGCGCTCGGCGAACGGGCCGATTGGGCGAGAACGCCGGCCGACGCCGTGAGCAGCGCTGCTGCGAAAAGGCTGCGGGCGACGGGGCGCTTCGAGATGGAAACCATATAGTCCTCCTGTTTGTCCGAGCATGAACAAAGCAGGATGAGCAACGTTGCTGTACGGAACCGTGCAAAGTCCGGCGGTTAGAGGGGAAACGTGGATGTCGACGATCGTATCTTTTACAGGCGGAGCGGCCGTCGCCCCGCGCGATCGCGATGTCGGCATGGTAGCCGGCGCCCTCGACGGCAGGGTCGGCAATCGGCTGCTGGCGAGCCTTTCCCCGGAGGATTTCGGCCTGCTGGCGCCTCATCTGGAGCCGGTCTCGTTCGCGGTCGGCGACTTCATCACCCGAGCCGGGGATTCGATCGACAGCGTCTGCTTTCTGGAACAGGGCATCGCCGGCGTGCTGGACGCGCTCGATGACGACCGCCGCTACGCCGTCGGGCTGGTCGGCGCCGAGGGTTTCATCGGCTGGCCGCTGGTGATGGGCGACGATCGCTCCCCCTACGACGTCACCATGCGGGCCGAGCGTGGCGAAGCACTGCGCATTCCCGCCAAGGCGTTGATGGCCGCGGTCGACCAGAGCCCGACGTTGCGCATGACGCTGCTGCGGTTCGCGCATGTCTTCATGCTGCAGATGGGGCGGACCGTCGTATCGTCGCTGGCGCATTCGATCGAGCGTCGGATGGCGCGGTGGATCCTGTTGTATCACGACCGTGTGCAGGCGGACGAGATCTGCATGACGCACGAGGAGTTCCGGCTGATGCTCGGCGTCCGCCGCAGCAGCGTCACCGACGCGCTGCATCGCCTTGAGGAAGATCGAGCGATCCGCGCGATCCGTGCAAGGGTTCTGGTCAATGATCGCACCAAGCTGATGGCGCTTGCCGGTGATACCTACGGCCAGCCGGAGGAAGAATATGCACGCCTGCTGGGAATAGATCCGAAACGCTGAGTAGAACCAGGTTCCCCTGACAGGCGGTGTATTTTCGAACGTACCGACGAGAAGCCCGGGCATCCGCCGATCGGCGTGGTCAACGATTATGCTGTCGGCTGGCTCGCCACGGCCGGGGTGCTACAGGCGCTGAAGCGCGGGCGGCAGAGGCGGCGGCTACGAGGTAATCGTCTCGTTGCAACGCGTGGGCTGGTGACTGATGTCGCTCGGATCTTCGACAAATCATGTGCGCAGGCAATGGCCGGGTCCTCGGACGATCACACCCATCTCCTGTGCGGCAGGCGTCGCAGCCAGCAGGACTGCCAGCGTCAGCATCGCGGTCAGGCGTGCGATCATAATTTCGTGCCGATGCCAACGAGGAGGCCGCGCCCTTCGCCCGGCGTGATCTGCGCGCGCGAGACCGCCGATTCGACATAATAGGTGTCGAACAAGTTGCGGCCGCTGACCGTCAGCCGGAGCTTGTCCGAGACCCGGTACCACAGGCTCGCATCGACCCGCGTGTAGCCGCCGAGCGAAAAGCTGTTCTCGAGGTCGCCCTTGCGATTGCTCGCCGCGAACACGCCGCCGCCTAGCCCGACGCCCTTGAAAGCGCCGCTCTCCGACTCGATCGTCAGCCAGAGGCTGCCGCTCCATGTCGGCACGCTGATCAGGCGGTTGCTGGTCGCGTAATCGGTTGATCGGCGCACTTCCGCATCGATATACGCACCGCTTGCGATCAGCTTGACGCCGGGGACGATCGCGCCGGTCGCATCGAACTCGACCCCACGCGAGCGTTGCACGCCCGCGTCGATGTTGAAGCCGATATTCACCGCATCGGTCTGCGCGACATGGCTGCGGGTCAGCTGGTACACCGCCGCAGTGGTCGCCAGCTTGCCACCGAACAATTCCGCCTTGATGCCCGCCTCATATTGCACGCCGCGCTCGGGCTCGATCGGTATCCCGGTAAAGGTCGGTGCCGCCTGCGCCTGGAAAGACCGCGTGTAGTCGGCGAACACCGCCAGATCGCCGATCGGCTTCCACACCAACCCGACGCGTGGCGACCAGGCGGTATCGTTCGTGCGGATCACCGAGGCGCCGGCATCCGACTGCTTCGCCTTGTCGAACCGGATGCCGGCCAGCAGATCGAGATGCTCGCCGAGGTCGACCTGGTCCTGCAGATACGACGACCAGGAGGTCGCGTCGACCTGGCGATCGGCAGCCTTGACGAACGCACCGGGCGTCGCACCGTAGACCGGCGTGTCGATGTTGATCGCCGCCAGCGTGCCGCGGAAGAACGTGCGGAAGCGATAGCCATCGACGCGCTCGCCGCCGAACACGACCGTATGGCCGATGCCGCCGGTCGCGAACTTGGCGATCAAGTCCGCCTGGAAATCGTAATTGTAGTTCTTCTCATGCTGTTCGACCGCCGCGCGCGTCACCGTACGGGCACCGGTGCGCGCATTGACCGCGACGGTCGTGCCGTAATTGATCCCCAGCAGGTCGAGCGCACCGTTGTCGTAATGGCCGATCTGTCGGACCGTGAGCCAGTCGGTCAGGTCGTGTTCGATCCGGTAGTTGAATTCGTAGCGGCTGGACGCGGTGACCGCGAACCGCTCACCGAGATACCGGTCGCGCGCTAGATCGACGACATAGCCACCATTGCCGTCGGGCGTCGCGACGATGCCGCGATCGGTCTGGTTCTCCTGATGCGTATACGTCAGGCTGGCGATCGCGCGGGTTCGCGACCCTGGGGTCCACAGCAGCGAGCCCGACAGGAACTGGCGGCGATACGGCACGAAGACATCGCGAAACGTGTCGCCGGTCTGCGCCGCGCCGATGATACGGTAGGCCAGAGTATGCGCCGCATCGATCGGCCCGGTGATGTCCGCCTCGCCGCGGACGAACTGGTTCAGCCCGACCTGCATGCTCGCCTGCATCCCAGGGGTAAAGCGTGGCTGCTTGGTGACGATGTTGATCAGGCCACCCGGATCGCCGCGCCCGTACAGCACCGACGCCGGCCCCTTGAGCACCTCGATCCGCTCGACATTGGCAAGGTCGCGGTAGCTGTCGTTGGTCTCGATCGCAGGACTCAGCACGACGCTGTCGATCGCGTAATAGGAGGAGCGGAACCCGCGAATGGTAAAGCTTTCGGAGCGATTGCCGGCGTTGGTCCCGGCCTGCACGCCGCTGACGTTGCGCAATACGCTGGTGAGATCGACCAGTTGCTGGTCGTCGATCACGTCGCGCGTGACGACTTGGATCGATTGCGGAATGTCGATCAGCGCGGTGCCGGTGCGCGTTGCCGTGGTGATCTTGTCGACCCCGTATCCATCCGCGCGGTCGCCGAGCACTAGAATCTCGGACCCGGTCGTGTCGACGACCGGACGCTGTTGCGCGTGCACGGCGCACGGTGCCAGCATGGCGACTGCACTGCAGACACCCGTCATCGCTCTGATCGTCACGTCGTCATCCCCGAAGATAGCTAACCGTTGCCACGCCGCGGCCCCGATCGTTCGGGCATTGCGGTCTGGCGATGCCTCTCCGGCGTGGGCCGCCCACTATCGCGAACGAAACGCAATATCAAGGCGGGCAAGTAGGTAGCCGGTGCCGAAGCAGCAGTTCGTCGCGCAACTGACTCGGATAGATATCGGCGGCCAGTCGCACGCCGGCCGGCCAGGTGCGCGCAACGATGCAGGCCTCGTGCGGCACTCCTTCGGCGATCGGTATGAACCGCTGGAGCGGGATGCTGGCACCGTCGTCTGCGATCCATTGCGGGATCATCTCGAAGCCAACGACTTCGTGCGTCGATAGCCGGACAGTCGGCAGGAACGCCGGTTCGATCGCACCCAAGCCCACCGCCCTGCGCAACGCGTCTTCCATCGCCGCGCTCGCGAACCTGCGCATCCATGCCCTCCTCGCAGAACCGCATCGCCGAGCGGCGCTCGCGCTTTGCCCGGTACAGTGCGCCATCGGCCTTACGCAGTGCCTCGTCAGAGGTGATCGCGTCGGCAGGGAGCCGCCTATACCGATCCCCGCGCCGATCCGATGCGACGTGCCGCCGAGTTCGATTGGCTGGTCTGGTAACGGCCGCACCGGCGCAAAGCACTGACCCGGAACCGGCGGCACGTCGCCCTGAACCAATGCAGCAGCCAGCGGAGAATGGATGTGGCCGTTGCAGCGTCTCGGCTGAGCTATCGTTCTTATAGAATGTTACAGAACAGCCACGAGTTAGACCAAGATCGATCGTAATCGTTGCTATGCCTGAAAGCGTTCCTTTCCGCCGACTACTGTGCGTGTGACCTTCGACGTGTTCATTCGTTCCGCGGGCGTTGCCAGAAGGTTCGTATCGAGCATTGTCAGATCGGCCAGATAGCCCGGCGCGATGCGACCGAGCTTGCCGTCCTGAAACCCTGCATAGGCGTTGTTGACGGTGTACGCGGTCAGCGCCTGGGCGACCGTCGTCTTCTGGTCGGGAAGCCAGCCTGCCGGGTTCTTGCCGTCGATCGTCTCGCGCGTCACGGCCGCGTAGATACCCTCGACCGCGTCGAGCGGCCCGACCGGCCAGTCCGATCCGAACGTGACGGTCGCCCCGCTGTCCATCAGCGAGCGGAACGCGTAGGTACCACGCAGCCGCGCTTGGCCGATACGCTCGACCGCCCAACGTCCGTCGTCGATCGCATGGAACGGCTGAACCGACGCGATCACCTGTTGTCTGGCAAAGCGCGCGATCGCCGCCTGAGACAGATGCTGCGCGTGCTCGATCCGGAAGCGGCGATCGCGCACGCCGTTCTCGCGGACGATCTCGGCATACAGGTCGAGGACGTCGTCGTTGGCGAGGTCGCCGATCGCGTGCGTAGTCACGTGCAACCCGGCCTCGTCCGCGCCGCCGATATACGCCTTGAGGTCGGCCAGGCTGGTGACGCGGACGCCGTGCTGGTCGTGCGCATCAGTATAGCTATCGCGGAATACCGCGGTGCGCGAGCCGAGCGAGCCATCCGCCAGCGCCTTGACCGCCCCCCAGCGGACCCAGTCGTCGCCGCGCCCCTCGGCCTTGACGATCGCGGCCATCTTTTCCCAGTCGCGGATCGGCACGAAGCAGTAGAAGCGCAGGTCGGTCTCGCCCTTGGCGCGAAGCTGGCGTGCGGTTTCGTACGTGGTCCAGTCGAACGGTTCGGGGGTGTGGACCTGGGTGAAGCCGCGGCTGAGCGCGTGGGTGATGCCGCCGCGCATGATCGCCTGCCATTCGGTCGGCGTCGGCACCGGGAACACCCGCTCGGCGAGCGTCTTGGCATTGTCCTTGAGGATGCCGGTCGGCTCGCCCTTCGCGTCGCGGACGATGACCCCGCCCGCGACGTCGGGCGTATCGCGCGTGATCCCCGCGATCTTCAGCGCCGCGCTATTGAGCAAATACATGTGCAGGTCGGTGCGCGGGATCGCGACCGGCGTGTCCCCGGTCGCCGCATCGATCCACGCGCGCGTCGGCAACTGGCCGCCCAGGCGTTGCTCGTCCCAGCTGCCACCGAGGATCCACTTGCCCGGCCGCGCTCTCGCCGCCGCGCCGAGCCGCGCGGCGAAGTCGGGGATCGTGGTGGCGGACAGCAGATCCGGCTGCATCAACGCGGCCGAGCCGATCATGAAATGCGTGTGGTTATCGATGAACCCGGGCGTTACGAAGGCCCCCTCGAGGTCGACGATCCTAGTCCTGCGACCGATCGCCGCCTTTACCGCCCCCGCCCCGATCGCGACGATCCGGTCGCCGACGAGGCCGATCGCGTCGGTATGCGGATGCCGCTGGTCGCCGGTCCAGGCATTCGCATTGACATAGGCGACGTCCAGCACGCGCTCGATCGCGAGCGCCCGCCCCACGGACGCCCATGCCAATCCGCCTGCCAACACCATCCGCCGGTCGATCATCGTCGTGCTCCCACCCATCGCGCGATCGTGTCAGATGCCGGCCCAGCCCGAACCCGCCAATTTTCCGAACCTGACGGAGCCAACACTGGCCCTCCCGGATTTTACGTGTTGGCGCTTGCGGCGAGGATGCGCCGCGCGACAGTGGCGGCACAAGGGGAGATCATGACGAACCACCGCCCTGCCACCGCGTCGGCGCCCGCATGACCGGGATTTTCGAGACGTTCGACACCAGCGACGTGCGCGACCTGATAGCGGGCTATCCGCTCGCATGGGTGACGGCACCGGGACACGCCCCGCCCAGCCTTCTCCCGCTGCTCGGCGAATATGATGCGGAGGGACGGCTCACGCACCTCCTCGGCCACATGGGGCGGCGCAATCCGCTGCATGCGCAGCTTGTCGCGGCGTCGTCCGCGACGATCCTCGTCAACGGACCGCACGGCTATGTCTCGCCCGCGCATGCCGACCGCCGCGACTGGGGACCGACCTGGAACTACGCGCAGCTCGTCATCGAAGCGCAGGTCGTCTTCCTGCCCGACGAGACGGATCACGCGCTGGGCGCGCTGACGTTTGCGATGGAGGGGGAGCGCTGGACGCCGCGCGAACTCGGATCGCGCTACGACGGCATGGCTGCGGCGATCATCGCCTTTCGCACCGAGGTCACCAGCCTGTCCGGTCGCTTCAAGCTTGGCCAGGACGAGGCACCCGACACGTTCGCGGCGATCGTCGAACGTCATCCCGACAAAGCCCTCGTCTCCTGGATGCAAAGGTTCGCACGGAAGCGGGAATAGAACGTGGCTTGCCGTCGAGGCTTGGCCCCCTATGCTGACCGCTCCAAGATCGGGAGAGCGGGCCAATGTTGAGACCCTGGAAGATCACGCTGGGCCGGATCGATCCGGCATTGCGGACGCCGCTCTATCTCCAGATCGTCCACGCGATCATCCACGAGATCGAACGCGGCCGCCTGCCCCCCGGCGCCTTCCTGCCGAGCAGCCGCGAACTCGCGACGATCCTCGGCGTCAACCGCAAGACCGTCGTTCTCGCCTATGAGGACCTCATATCCCAAGGCTGGCTGCTGTCGGAAGGCACGCGCGGCACCGTGGTTGCGGCGCTGTCGACCGAAATGCGCAAGCCGCCGCCGCGACCCTTGATGCCAAGCGCCACCACCGCACCCGAATACCGCTTCCGCGCGCCGCCGGAGCGGTCACTCGCGCTCTCGCCGGGCAAGGGCGTCAAGCTTGACGAGGGTGCGCCGGATGGTCGCCTGTTTCCCGCCGACATCCTCTCGCGTGCGTATCGGACCGCCGTGCAGCGCGCGAGCCGCGACAACCGGCTGCAATATCGTGACCCGCGCGGTTCGCCCCGGCTACGCGAGGCGGTCGCGACGATGCTGCGGGGAGAGCGCGGGCTGGCGGTGACCGCCAACGATATCTGCATCACGCGCGGTAGCCAGAACGGCATCTACCTCGCCGCGCGAACGCTGTTGCAACCGGGCGATACCGTGCTCGTCGAGGCGCTGACCTACGAACCAGCGGTCGCCGCCTTCACCGATCTCGGCGCCAACGTCGCCTCGGTCGGGCTCGACGAGAACGGCGCGGATGTCGAGGCGATCGAGCGCGCCTGCCGCAAGCACCGCGTCCGCGCGATCTTCCTCACCCCGCATCACCAGTTCCCGACCACCGTCGCGCTACGCCCCGAACGCCGGCTGCGCGTGCTCGAACTCGCGCGGCAATTCGGCTTCGCGGTGATCGAGGACGATTACGACCACGAGTTCCATTTCGAGTCGCAGCCGCTGCTGCCGATGGCGAGCTATGCGCCCGGCCGCGTGATCTATGTCGGTTCGCTGTCGAAGCTGCTGCTGCCGGCGTTGCGGGTCGGCTATATCGCCGCGCCCAGCGCGTTCATCGAAGCGGTCGCGCACGGCGTGTCGCTGACCGACGGCATGGGCAACACGCTGACCGAGGACGCGGCGGCCGACCTAATCGTCGAAGGCGAACTCCGCCGGCATGCCCGCCGCGTGACGCAGGTCTATGCGAAGCGGCGCACCGCGTTCGACCAGGCGCTCGCGGCGACGTTCGGTGGCGCGATCGACTACCGTGTTCCCGACGGCGGCCTCGCCTTCTGGCTGCGGTTCGCCGATCCTGCGTTGCTCGACCGGATCGAGGCTGGAGCGCCTGCGTACGGGCTGAGCCTTGCAACGTCGGCGTCGTTCGCGACCACCGAAGAGGCGCCACGCGGACTGCGGCTCGGCTTCGCCAGCCTGAACGAAGCCGAAGCGGTCCGGGCGCTGACGTCGCTGGCGGCGGCAGGCGGCATTCCCGTCGCCGGGTCCAGCGTTGGCAAGGGAGACACCTTGGTCCCGTCGGCATCATAGGACTGGATGTTTGTAAGGTTCCAGTTTGGGCTGACCCTATGCCCTCAAGATCAGAGCCGCGACGGTCGAAAAGACCGCAGATGGCCGCAGGACGGTTCGGGCAATTTGATGCGGGCGGTACCAGAGGTGCCGGTCGCCGAGCATTGGGGGCGAGCTAATGACATACCGGTTTCTCACTACGACGGCGTTGGTTAGCGCAGCAGCGCTCGGGCTGACCGCGACACCTGCATCCGCACAGGTCGCCAGCGTCACCGCGCCCGGCAACGCGTCGCCGGACAACCCGGTCGCGTCCGAGCCGGTCACGAACAGCTCAGACGACATCGTCGTGACCGCGACCAAGCGCAACGAATCGCTGCGCAACGTCGCGATGCCGATCAGCGCGGTGACCGGCGACCAGCTTGCCAAGGCCAACGCCAACAGCCTGTCCGACTACATCGCGCGGCTGCCGGGCGTCGTCTTCAACGACTACCAGCCGGGCATCTCGGAAGTCGTGATCCGCGGGATCGCCGCGACCACTTACCACGAGCAGGGTCAGACCACGGTCGGCTATTATCTCAACGAGATTCCGCTGGTCGAGCCGGGCTTCCCGATCGGCATCCCCGACGTCGACACCTTCGATCTCGACCGCGTCGAGGTGTTGCGCGGGCCGCAGGGGACGCTGTTCGGTTCGTCGACGCTCGGCGGCCTCGTCAACTACGTCGTCAAGACCGCCGATCCGGGCAAGATCGACGCCGCCGCACAGGGCCTGATCGGTTCGACCAAGAACGCGAACGGCGACCTGAATTACGCCGGCAAGGTCATGTTCAACCTGCCGATCATCAAGGACAAGCTGGCCGTGCGCGTGATGGCGCTGCAACGCTATGATGCGGGCTATCTCGACAACACCGGCACCAACAACCAGGGCAGCAACGATTTCCGCACCCGAGGCGCGCGCGGATCGATCGTCTTCACGCCGGCCGAGGGGACCAAGATCACGTATCTGGCGACCTATCAGCAGAGCAAGCTGTCCGACCAGACCTACCTCACCTCGCTGGATTCGCTGACGCGGGTATCGGCGCGCGAGGAGCCGCAGAAGACGAGCTTCTTCCTCAACTCCCTGCGCCTCGACCAGGATCTCGGGTTCGCGAACTTCACCGTGTTCGGCTCGGTCGACAAGAAGACGAACAAGACCGTGCTGTCCTACCCCTATGCCTATGTCACCGGCGTCACGGCGGGCGACGCGGCAGCCTATTCGCTCGGCGACGCGACCGCCAACATCAAGCAGGTCGAGGCCCGCCTCGCATCCGCAGGCAATGGCCCGGTCCGCTGGCTGATCGGTGCAAGCTATCTGCGTGCGAAGAAGTTCAGCTACGACCAGATCTTCCAGCAGGGTGCCGGCGCCTTCATCAATGCCAACCCGGCGCTGTTCGGCGGCTTCAGCGGGACGCAGTTGACGCCCAACGACCGCCTCTACGGCTATGCCTCCGATACGCTCAACACCGATCTCGGCATCTTCGGCGAGCTGTCGTGGCGGCCGGTCGAGCAGTTCGAGATCTCGGTCGGCGGCCGCTATTACGACACGCGCGCCAAGGCGACCGTCACCAACCAGGCGGGCGCGCTCGGCGGCTATCCCGGCGGCTATACGCCGGTCGGCTCGAGCGGCAGCGTCGACCGCAAGGAGGACGGCTTCACGCCAAAGGCGACGATCTCGTTCCGCCCGGTCCCCGGCTTCCTCGCCTACGCGACCTATTCGAAAGGCTTCCGCGTCGGTGGGATCAACCCCAACGCAGGGCTGCTCGCGGCAATCCCGTCCGCCTATGACAGCGACACGGTCGACAATTACGAAGCCGGCGTGAAGTTCGGCCTGTTCGACAACCGTATCCTGCTCGACGCCACGGTGTTCACGATCGACTGGAAGAACATCCAGGCTCGGCTGTTCGGGCCGGGGCCAGCCTATTATTCCTACGTCACCAACGCCGGCAGCGCGAACATCGGCGGCGTCGAGTTCTCGGGCACCGTCAAGCTGACCAAGGCGCTGACATTCAGCTCGAACGTCACCTATCAGGATGCGCAACTCACCAGCCTGTTGCCGGACAGCTTTGCGGTCGGCGGCGGCTATGCCTCGGGCACGACGTTGCCGGGGTCGTCGAAATGGGCGGTCGCGAACAACCTCGTGCTCGACCTGCCCGACATCAAACTGGCACCGACGTTCGAGATCGCGCATCGCTACATCTCGTCCGCGCCCGTCGCGTTCGGCAACACCAACACGCGGGGGAATTTCAATCAGTTCGATGCGCGCGCCTCCGTCACGGTGATGGAGCGCGTCCGGCTGCTCGGGTTCGTCAACAACGTGCTCGACAAGCGCGGCGTCCTCAATGCGCCGTTCACCGATCAGGTCGCGCCGGCCTACTCGATCACCCGGCCGCGCACCTACGGCCTCCGCGTCGACATCGGGTTCTGAGGGTGCGGTATCGCAAGACCTGGACGCTTCCGGCGCTGGCACTGGTGCTGGCCGGCGCGGCGCCACTACCCCAGACCGCGACACCTGTTGCCGCCGACAAGGGCGGGCCGATCGCGCCCGCCGACATCATGCGGCTCCACGACATGCGCGATGTCGAGATGTCACCCGACGGCAGGACCATCCTGTTCACCGTCCAGCCGCAGATGGCGACCTTCGGCCCCGATCAGCGGACGATCTGGTCGGTGCCCACCGACGGCAGCGCGCCCGCACGGCGGTTCGTCACCAGTGCCGGCGCGGACGATACGCCGCGCTGGTCGCCCGACGGACGATCGATCGCGTTCCTCTCGAACCGCAAGAATCCGCTGACTGGTGGCGCGGACACCGGGTTCGAGTTCAAACCGGATATCTCGGCCGGTCCCGGCGCGCCGGTCGATGCGACCCCGCCGACCGCACCGGTGGCATCCGGCGAACCATCCCGCCAGCTCTGGGTGATCGCGCGCGATGGCGGCGAAGCGACCCCGCTCACCGCGCTGCCCGGTGACATTGCGGACTTCGCCTGGTCGCCCGACGGGACCAGGATCGCCTTCCTCAGCGCCGATCCCGATACTCCTGCCGAGAAGGCCGAGCGCGCGGCCAAGCGCGACTGGGTCGAGATGGACAAGACGCGCCACGTGACGCGGCTCTGGATCCTCGATCTGGCTGCCCACGCGGCACGGCGTGTTTCTCCGGCGAACGTCAGCGTCAGCAACATGGCGTGGTCGCCGGACGGCAAGCGCATGGCGGTGCGCGTGACCGACACGACCGCGATCAACGACTATTTCTACCATTCCCGGATCGCGCTGTTCGATCCGATCAGCGGCGCGGTCGGCAAGACCCTTATCGAACACGCCGCCGAAGGTCCGCTCTGGTCTCCCGACGGCACCGCGATCCTCGGTTCCGAAATCCGCACGCCGGGTTTCATCGGCATCGGCGCGCGCGTGTACGACCTCACCACCGACACGCTGTCGGCGCTCGCGGACGATCACCCCGGCTTGTTGACGCAAGTCCGATGGTCGGCGGACAGCCGTTCGATCGTCGCGCTGTCGTTCGAACAGACCCGATCGAAGCTGGTCCGAGTCGCGCGCGCGACTGGGCGCGTCACGCCGCTGGCCCAGTTGGACGGCGAAGCCTCGGACGTCACTGCAAGCCGCGACGGACGCCATCTCGCAATCTCGCTGTCGAGCCCCGACCGACCCGCAGACGTCTGGACGCTCGACGGCGCGCGCCTCCGCCCGATCACGACGATCAACCCGCAGGTCGCAACCTGGAAGCTCGGCCAGGTCCGCCAGATATCCTGGACCAACAGCCGCGACGGACAGGCGATCCACGGCGTCCTCGTCACGCCGCCGGGTTACGTCCCCGGCACGCCGATCAAGACCGTCGTCCAGGGGCATGGCGGCCCCGAATGGGCATGGTGGTCGGGCTGGCTCGGCAGCTGGCACGAGTGGGCGCAGATGCTCGCCACGCACGGCTATGCGGTGCTGCTGCCCAACCCGCGCGGCTCGGACGGCCAGGGTACGGCGTTCGCGCGTGCGGTCGGCAACGACTGGGGCGGGATGGATTATCAGGACGTGCTCGACGGCGTCGACATGCTCGTCGCACAGAAGATCGCCGATCCCGCGCGGCTCGGTATCGGCGGCTGGAGCTATGGCGGGTTCCTGTCGGCCTGGGCGGTTACGCACGGCGACCGTTTCAAGGCGGCGGTGGTCGGCGCCGGTCCCACCGACATGACCGCGATGGCGCGGATCACCGACACGCCCGACTTCACCACCGGCTATTTCGGCGAGCCGTCTGCGCATCTTGCCGATCTCGACCGCGTGTCGTCGATACGGTTGCTCGACAAGGTCCATACGCCCGTACTAGTCCTGCACGGCGAACAGGACACGCGCGTGCCCGTCACACTCGGCCTCGAATTCTACCGCGGCCTGAAGCTGCTGAGGAAGCCCGCCGAGATGGTCCGCTATCCGCGCGAACCGCACTGGTTCCACGAACCCGAGCATCAGGCCGACATTCAGCGCCGCGTCCTGGCCTGGTTCGACGCGCATCTGTAAGACAGGCTCCATGGACGACCGGCTCGACCCCGATATCCGCATCTTCACCGACATCCTGCGCGAGGACTGGAGCCGGCATCCACCGCTCGACACGGTTTCGACGGTAGAGGCACGTCGGATCGCCGAGCTGGTGCGTGCACGCTGGGCGGCTGGCGGACCGGCCATGAGCGAGACGCGCAACGTCGAGATCGGCACTGCTGCGGGCGCGCTTCGCGTGCGGATCTACCGTCCCGACGGCGTTGCTACGGAAGATGCGCCTGCGCTACTCTACGTCCACGGCGGCGGTTTCGTCTTCTTCAGCCTCGATACGCACGACCGGCTGATGCGCGAATACGCCGATGCCGGTCGCTTCGTCGTGGTCGCCATCGACTATCCGTTGTCGCCTGAGGCGAAGTATCCGGTCGCACTCGACCAGATCGTCGCGCTGGTCGACTGGCTGGGCGAGCACGGCACCGAGCTCGGCATCGACGCGACGCGCGTGGCGATCGGCGGGGACTCGGCAGGCGCGAACCTTGCCTTGGCGACGTGCTTGAGACTCCGAGATGGCGGCAGAAACTCCGCAATACGTGGCATACTCTCGAACTATGGCGCGTTTTCGGGCGATGTGTCCGATGCGGCGGAGGCGGCGTATGGCGGTCCCGACGCGCTCCTGACCCAGGCCGACATGCGCTATTTTTTCGACCAGTATCTCGTATCGGGCGATCAACGCGGCGATGCCTATGCCTGCCCGCTTTCGGCAAGCGACGTGGCTGGTCTACCGCCGGTGTTGCTCATCGTCCCCGAGCTCGACGTCCTTGCCGAACAAAGCTTTGCGCTTGAAGCGCGGCTACGGGCCGCCGGTTGTGCTATGGCAAGCAACGTTTATCGGGGGGCAACTCACAGCTTTCTCGAAGCGATGTCGATTGCCCCTCTCGCTCAGCAAGCCATCCGCGACGGCGCGTCATGGGTCCGCGACCAACTGGCTTCGCCTGTGATGAAGTAACGACGGCCCACAAACGGACTCTCAGCAGCTACCGGACGCTTACCGAAACGGGACGTCCATTCGTCTTAATTGGCGGACGACGTGGGCGGGCAAACGACCTGACAAAACCCGTGCGCCTGTCCGTCAGCCTCAGTCGCTTCATCGAGCAATTGCGAAAATCGCGGTAATCGTGCGGCTCGCAGAGATTCCACGCGGGTTCCGAGCGGCGAAGTGAAATTTGGAATGCCCGTATGGCCTCTCATCCGCTGGGCTCAGATCGGCACGTCCTGTCGATCGACGCTGGTGAAGCCGTAGGTCCTGTACCGGCTTTCCACCTTGCGACCGGAGATCGTGATGTCGGTATAGCCCTCCGGCGTGCCGAGGAACGATCCGCGCCAGTCCGCGCCGGCGACGGCACCGGTCGTGATGAAGGATATCCCATTGAGCTCGATCCGCTCATAGACGTGGCTGTGCGCCTGGAGCACGGCCAGCACATCATAGTCGCGAAGGATGCGCAGCACTTCCCGGCAGTTGACGACGAACGTCCAGTTGTGCGGGGTGTCGAGCCAGGATTCGGGCTCGTAGCAGCGCATCGCGGTGACGAGCGGGATGTGCGTCACCACGACCATCCGCGTGCCCTTGGGTTGCGCGGCGAGATCGGCGCGCAACCATGCCAGTTGCGCGGGATCGACGCGGCCTTCGTAATTGCGGTCGGCGGTCAGGCCGATCGAGTCCAGCACGACGAAATGCACGCCCTTGTGGTCGAAGGCGTAATAGCGCGGCCCGAACCGATCGATGTAGAATTGCTTGCCGTAATCGGGCGACGACGGATCGATGCCGCTCTTGGGGAAGACGCCCAGGCAATCGTGGTTGCCGATGACGTGATGGATCGGCTTGCGCAGATGTGCGCGTTCGGTGCGCTGATAGAGATCCATCAGCAGCGTCGCACGCTCCCGCCCCGTCTCGAGCGCGTCCTCGACATGGTCGCCGCCTAGGATCACGAAATCGACGGGCGATGCGGAGATCTGTTCGAAGCACTGCGCGCAGGCGCGATCTGCGCCCAGTTCCGGCCGGATGTGACAATCGCCCACGAACGCGAAGCTGAAGCTTTCGCCGCCACGTACCGGCTCGGTCGCCGCAGCCCGAGCTGCCAAGGGAACGAGCGGCGCGCCAAGCGCGAGCTTCAGGAGATTGCGGCGTTCCATGGGGCACCTGTCGACAGGAGGAAGAGGGGGCATTCCTGATACGCGGCAACGCTCAAAAGTGGACGCGAACGGTGCCGAACACCTGGCGCGGTGCGGCGGTTTGCAGCGTCGTGTACGTGCCGTTCGGATCGGACGTGACGAAACCGGCGGTCCCGGTCGAGGCGATGTATTTCTTGTCGAATACGTTCGTCAGGTTGAACTGAACGTCGAACATGCGGCTGAACCGATAGCCTGCCGACAGGTTGACGTTGACCGCGCCGGGCAGCTTCGCGTCATTGAGATAGCTGTAATAGCGGGCGCTGCGATAATGCGCGTTGACCCCGCCCCAGATCGTGCCGTCGTCGTAGTTGAGTTCGGCAGTGCCGACGTTCCTGGGCGACGCCACTACCTGCTTGCCCTTGGTGGCGACGAGCGCGCCGCCAAGCGGCTGGACATCGTCGTCATAGGTCGCGTCGTTATAGGCATAGCTGCCGTAGAGCGACCAGCCGCGCGCGAACTTCCAGCTGGCGGCCGCTTCGGCGCCCCTCGACGAGACGCCGCCGACGTTCTGGAGCACGTTCTGGTTGCCGACGATGGTCGCGCTGATCGACGAGGCGAGCAGGCGGTTGGAGAACTTCACGTAATAGCCGGTCAGTGAGAGCTGAAGATTACGATCGTGGAAGCGATAACCGGCCTCGAACGTGTTGGTCATCTCGGGTTTCAGGCCGCTGCGGATGAAATCGAACCCGGCCTGCGAACTGCTCGAGAACGGGCCGCTGGAGGTGGACGCGACGAACGCTGCCATGTTGCGGGTATAGTCCGCGAACACCTCGTTGTTCTCGTCCAGCGTGTAGAACGCGCCGACGGTCGGCAGGAACCAGTTCTTCGCCTGGATCGAGCCGTCGATCGGCTTGGTGCTGACCACGCTGTGCGCGCGGTTGGTCGAGACCACGCCCTTCACGCCCGCGTTCAGCCGCAGCGCGTCGGTCGCCTGCCACGTGTCGTTGATGTCGAGCTGGACGGTGTTCGTGACGTATTCATTGTAGAAATTGGTCTTGAACGGGTTGGTGTAGAATTGCTGGAACTCGCTCGGCGCGACGCCCTTTTGCAGGCCGTAGAGATACGAACCCTGATCGAAGGCATTGCGCTCGTACCAGATTCCCCCTTCGATCTTGTGATCGCCGGCGTCGAACTTGAGGCGAGAGATCACGCCCTTCCGGTTGATGGCGTAGCGGAGCGCGGACACCGAGACGGGCGAGCCGCCAAACGCGGCGGGCGTCGGGTCGTACGGGCTCGCATAGGTGCCGATACCCTTGTCGAGATGGATGTAGCCGGTCGTGAAACCGCTCAGCCGAGCCCCGAGCGCATAGTCGAGCTTCTCGTACGCCAGCAGATCGCGCCGTACGCCGCCGCCCTGATAGATCGTGTCGTCGGCGGCCGCGAACGGTGCCGGCGGGGTGCCGCCGTTCTGGACGATCGTCGCGAGTTGCTCGGCCAGCGCGAAATCGCGAATGTTGTCGAACTTGTAGCCATAGGCCTTGAGGCGGGCGAGCGAGACGTCGTTGTAATCGTCCTCGCGCCGATCGATCAGGTTGAGGAACGTGGTCGACTTGACCGCGTCGCCGAGCGGCTGGACGTATTTCGCGTTGAACTGGTCCTGCACCTGCTTGCCCCAGCCACGCCATTTGCCCTGACGGTCATGCGCGTAGGACACCGCCAGCCGCCCGCCCCACGGCAGCTCGCCGCTGTTGACGCGAGCGAACGAACGCCACGAATTGGCGCTGCCGTAGCTTTGCTCGAGATCGATGCCGAGTTTGTCGGTGGGGTCGATCGAGGTGAAATCGACGGTGCCGCCGATGTTGCTGGTCGAGGCCGTGCCAAGCGCGCCGCTCCCCTGCGAGAGCGTCGCAGCGCCGTTGTTCTCGCTGAGCAGCGCCCGGTTGATCGAAAGGCCGTTGTTGTTGCGGTACTGCATGTTGCCGAGCGGCACGCCGTCGAGCGTGAAGCCCATCTGGTCGGTGAGGAAACCGCGGATCGAGAGCTGAGTCGCCGCCTCATACGTGCCGTGCGCGTCGGACGAGTCGAAGTTCACGCCGGGCAACCGGCCGAGCGAGCGCAACGGCGACGAGCCGCCGGTCAGCTTCGCCATCGCCTTGGCCGACACCGTCTGCACCTGGCGGGACTGGCCTTGGCCGAGCACGACAATATCCTGCCCGGGCGTACTGGCGGTCGCAGCGTCGGTGGAGTCCTGTGGCGGTTCGGCCGGGGTCACCTTGAGCGATATCATCGAGGGGGTTTCCTCGGCGATCATCAGCCCCTGCCCCGCGATCAGACGGCGGAGCGCCTCGCCGCGCGTGAACCGACCGCGCAGCGCTGTCGAACGACGATTGGCGACGGCGTCGTAGGGAAAGCTGACATGCACACCCGCCTGCCGCGCGAACGCGTTGAGCGCGGTCGCGGTGTCGGACGCCTTGATGTCGAACGCGACGCTTGCCGCCTTCGCCTGCGCACTGGCAGCAGCGGGAATCGCCACCACCGCCATGATGGCCGTCGTCGTCAGAAACTTGAACATGAAATCCCCGCATCGCACCGTGTGTCGGAGCAGGGATGGATGAGCGCGGACAAACCGCCATCGACCGCGAAAATAAACTTTACGCGCGAGTCAGGACTATTCCTCCGGATGGGCCCGCGGTCGCGCGGATTCCGAACGAGCTGCGCAGCGCGCGCAGGAATTCCGCCGGCCTGGTGGTCGCGAAACTGCCGCCCACCCGGAGCCGCGACAGCGCGGGGTCGCCGATCACGATCTTGTTCGGCAGATACCGATTCATCTCCGCGACCGCATAGTCGAGGCTTTCGCCGTTGAGCACCAGCGTGTCGTGCTGCCACGCGGTGACCCCGCTGATATCGTCACGCGCTCGAATACTGGCCTGCCCCGCCGTGACGAGCGCGACCTCGCCCGAAGCGATGCGCATCGTCGATCCATCGGCGATGCCACCCGTCAGCACCGCCAGCTCGCACCCCGGACCGCGCAGCCGGACGTTGTACGCCCCGGGATCGAGCTGGAACTGCCCGCCCGGCGTCAGCAACTGCAGGCGCTGGTCGGCCGCTAGCCGCAGCGCGATCTCGCCGCGATCGAGCCAGAGCCGCGCAGGCGCACCCGTCCGCCAGTAGACGCGACTATCGGTATTCAGATCGAGCGAGATGCCGGGCGTCACCGCGACCGCCATCCGCTGACCGACCCGGGTCTCCGCCATATCGCGCGCCGCAGCGCGGTAGGCGATGCCCCCGCCGACCGCCGCGACACCGACGATCGAGCCTGCAGCACGCAGGAGCTGGCGCCGGTTCGGCCACGCGACGATTTTCGACGCAGGCTGCGCTTCAGACGAAGCCCTCGTCTCGCCCCGTGAGCCACGCAGGCCATCCAGATCGCGCCACGTCCCGGCCACCTCGGCAAAAGCCACGGCATGGCGAATATCGGCGTCGCGCCATGCCTCGAATGCCGCGACATCCGCCGATCCCGCGTCGAGCGCGGCCAGCCAGCCGGCAGCCTCGTCGGTCAGGTCGGCATGACGCTGCGGGATGTCGGAATGGCCGGGCACGCTTCCTCCGCCTGCGCTTCGCTATCGCGCCGGGCTCTCGTGATGAGCGCCAGCCCCTTAGCGATATGCTTTTCCACGGTCGAGACCGATATGCAAAGCGCTTCGGCGATGTCACCCGGCGGCATCCCCTCGACCTTCCGCATGCGCAGGACGCGCGAACATTGCGCGGGCAGCGTGTCGATCAGGTCGAGCAGGCGTTGCAACTCGGATCGCCCCGACGCCACCGCAAACGCATCGGGCGCCGGGTCCGCGACACCCAGGAGATCGAGCGAGGCGAACGCATCGATCCGCACCACGTTCGCCCGTCGCAATCGTTCGAGCGCCAGATTGTGCACGATCGTCAAAACGAAGCCGCGCGGCGTGACGATCGTACGATAATCCGGCGTCTTCAGGACCCGAGCATAGGCGTCCTGGACCAGATCCTCGGCGTTGTCGCGGCCGCACAGATACGCCGCTTTCGCGCGATAGGCCGGCGCATGCGGTAGCACCTCTGCGAGAAACCACCGATCGATGCCACGCAGCCAGCTCAACACATGCTCCAGAAGCTATGCTGGGCCGCTTAGACCGGTATTCTTACACGACGGGGACAGCGTCCTTGGGGCAATCCGACAAATCTGCGCGGCCTTAACAACGTCCGCCATTCTTCATGTCGGCGGTAAAGGTGAAGTAGGCCGGCTGAAGCTCGGCCGCATCCGACGCGATCGTCTGACCGGGCGCCAATCGTCCGGCGCTAACCCCAGAACGTCTTGCGATCCTGGAGGTCGTCGTACGCCTCGGCTGCGGCGTCGATGATCTTCGATTTCTTGCGGTGTGCCAACAGGCTCCTGGCACCGGGTTCGTCCCACAGGCCCAGCCGGTCCAGAACCGTCGGCGCCGTCGCCATATCGTTTAGCGCGCCGAGCTGATCCTGCAGCTTTTCCAGCGACTTCAAGAACTTCCCATAGCGCCGCGCACGCTTCGTGCCCGGGAACAGGGAGCCGAAAAACTCCGCCCCGTAGCGGAGCCGTTTGGCAGCCTTGCGGACTTCATGCCTTTCCTCGTCCGCCTGCGTGGGGAGCGATCGACCACGCTTGCCGACGCGCCGACGCAGCTTGTGCAGCGTCTCCGCCGCGAACTGCCTTGCCGGCGCGTCCAGAGCATCGCGCATCGACGGCGCGGTGCGCCATGCCCCGCATACCAGCCACTCCGTCAGATCGAGCAACAGGGCACGAACCCGGTCTGAGCTCAGCGCGGTGTCGACCGCGGCATAGGCGGCATCGCGCGCCCGGATGAGATCCTGGAACAGTGCGACGCCAGGCTTCGCTTTCGCCAGCAACACGTCCAGGTCTCGCGCTTCGCCCAACACCGAGCCCAGCCATCGCAACTCGCTGCGGAAATGCGGTACCTCGTCGCCGTCGAGCAAGGGCTTGAAGATCGAAAAGGCGGATCGCAGCCGACGCAACGCCACGCGCGCCTGATGCAGTGCCTCGGCGTCGGCCTGGTCGAGCAGGATAGTCTCGTTCAGGCGGTATTGGCGTATGCATGAGCCGGCGACTGCCTCGAAAGCGTCCGCCGCGGATGCGGTCCGGCTGAGCGCGACCCGCTCCGTCTTGCATGCCCTGGATATGGGACGAAGCAGGGCGTAGCCGCGCTCCGACTTGGTCACGATGCCCAGGCGGACCGGAGAATGTGCCGCTATCGTCTTGGCCAGTGCAAACAAGGTGGCGGGCTCTCCCCGCTTCAACTCCAGCTCGAGCTCGCAGACTGGCGACTGACGGTCACCCGCGGCGACGTACCCACGATCCAACACTAGTTCGATCGACGCCTCGTCGTAGTCGACCATCCACATCAGGCGCTCGACCGCGACCGTGAAGATCGGAGCGACGGTGCCGGCATCGTCGCCTAGCAGCGCCGGAATAGGGGTCCGATCGTCGACGACCGGTATCATGCCGGACACCTCCATTTCCCATTCGGACCGCGCGAAGAGGCCCGCCGCCTTCGCATCCGCGACCTTGATCGTCTGTGTCAGCATGTCGCCGGATCGGCGGATGCGCAACGAGACGCCAGCTTTCGAAAGCGCCAGATCGGGCGTGTCGAAATAGACGGCGTGCATTTGCCGCGTACTCGCCGGGCGATCGACCAGGTCGGACCCCGCAAAGGCATTGGCCGACGCGGCATCCAATACCAGCTTCAGTTCGACTTCCTGTGCCACCGGATACCTTCCCGCAAAATCGCAACGCCTCGTACACGGAGCAACCTGCGATAGGTTTCGCTGGTTCCCGGATAGTCGCAAGCTCGGAAAGTCCCAGCCACTCTCAGTGGCCCGAAAAGTTGGAGAACACGTTCATGACGATGACGCCGGCGACGATCAGGCCCATTCCGGTCACAGCAGCGGCATCGAGCTTCTGACCCTGGAACGCCCATGCAGCGGCCGAGATCAGGACAATGCCGGCGCCTGACCAAATCGCGTATGCAATGCCTGTCGGGATCGTACGCAGGGTCAGCGACAGGAAGTAGAAGGCAATGCCGTACCCGATGACGGTAACGACCGTCCAAGGCAGGCGGGTGAAACCATTCGACTGCTTCATGGCGGTCGTGGCACAAACCTCGGAGACAATCGCGATTGCTAGCATGAGATAGTTCATGCACGCCTGCTAGCACACTCAATGCGGTCAGATTTGCGCCGTTTACTGCCCTTGAGGCGGCGCTGGCACACGTCCGCCGCAGCCTCTCACCGACCGTTAGCGACTCCACGACGGCAGCCACTCGTTCATTCGGGTTCGTGGAGACCCCAAGGTCGGTCCAACACCTTGCTCCACGACGAAACTCTCGTAAGCTCTGGCCTTTCGCATCGTCGTTGGCCCCTGCAGATCGCAGGCGCCGAACGGCCTGGCGACAGAGACAAAGGAATTCGAATGCGCGTCGGTGCCTGTCTGATCGCCCTGCTCCTCACCACCGCCGCCGCCGCTCAGACGCCCGGCGGCAGCGCCTATCATCGCGCGCCCGATGCTATCGCCAAGGCGCTGGAGACGCCGCCCACCCCCTTCGTCACCGTCAGCCCCGATCACCGGACGCTCGCGATCCTGAGGCGTGAGAACCTGCCGTCGATCGCCAATCTGTCGAAGCCGATCCTGCGGCTGGGCGGCTACCGCATCGATCCCGCCACCAACGGCCAGGCCGAGGTCCGCGTGCAATGGCTGAACGCGCTCAGCTTCAAGGACGTCGGCTCGGGCCGGACCGTCGCGGTCAAGCTGCCCGCCGGCTTGCGCTTCGCCGCGCCCAATTGGTCGCCCGACGGCACCCGCCTCGCCTTCTACGCGCAAGAGGCCGATGGCCTGTCGCTATGGATCGCCGAGCGCGACGGCAGCGCCCGCGCCGTCGCCAAAGGGCTGAACGGCACGTTCGGCACGCCCTTCGCCTGGATGCCGGACAGCAAGACGCTGGTCGCCAATACCGTGCCCGCCGGTCGCGGCGCGGCGCCCGTCGCAAGCAGCACTCCCACCGGCCCGGTAATTCAGGAAAGCGCCGGCCGCACCTCGGCGGCGCGGACCTATGAGGATCTGCTCGGCGATGCGCATGACGAGGCGCTGTTCGATCATTACTTCACCGGGCAACTGGTCCGGATCGATCTCGCGGGGGCGGCACAGCCGATCGGAACGCCGGGTCTGATCACCGAGTTCAGCGTCTCCCCGGACGGTCGCTACCTGCTGACCGAGCGGCTCAAGCGGCCGTATTCCTATCTGCTGCCCGCCAGATTCTTCCCGACCGAGATCGCCGTGTCGACGATCGGCGGCCAACCGGTGAAGACACTGGTCGATCGCCCGCTCGCCGACGATCTGCCGGTCGATTTCGACGCCACCGTCAAGGGGCCGCGCGAGGCGATGTGGCGGTCCGACGCACCGGCGACGCTGGTCTGGGCCGAGGCACTCGACGGCGGCAATCCGCGCGCCAAGATCGCGTTCCACGACAAGGTGATGATGCAGCCCGCGCCGTTCGATGCCGCGCCGGTCGAACTGGCGCAGACCCCGGCCCGTTATGCGGAGACACTATGGGGCGACGACGGTTTCGCCGTGGTCGTCGACCGCGAGTGGCGCACACGCACCGAGCATCGCCTGGCCGTCGCGCCATCGCGACCGGGCCAGACGCGGACGATATCGACGCTCAACTATCAGGATCAATACGGTGATCCCGGCGAACCGATGGTCGAAGACAATGCCGCCGGCAAACCGGTGATGCGCTTCACGCCCGCGCATGACGGCGTGTACGTCACCGGCGACGGCGCGACCAAAGCGGGCGCGTTCCCCTTCCTCGCGACGATGCCGCTGGCCGGGGGCGAACACACGCGACTGTGGACCGCCAAGGCGCCCTATTACGAAACGGTCGTCGCCTTGCTCGACGAGCGCGGACAGCGCATCCTGACGCGGCGCGAAAGCGCGAAGCTAGCGCCCAACTACATGATCCGCAGCGTGAAGGGCGGCGGCGCAAAGGCCGTCACCGCCTTCGCCGATCCCGCCCCGGTCTTTGCCGGCGTCACGCAGCGCACAATCACCTATCCGCGCGCCGACGGACTGCCGCTGTCGGGCTCGCTGTATCTGCCCGCCGGCTATGACGCGAAACGCGACGGGCCGCTGCCGACGTTGCTGTGGGCGTATCCGGCGGAGTTCACCGACGCGAAGGTCGCCGGCCAGACGGTCGATCAGGGCAACCGGTTCGTCCGCCCGCGCGGCATCAGCCACCTGTTCCTGCTGACTCAGGGCTATGCGATCCTCGACAATCCCTCGATGCCGATCATCGGCGAGGGCGGCGTGGAGGCCAACGACACCTACGTCAAACAGTTGCAGCAGGATGCGCAGGCTGCGGTCGACGCGGTGGTCAAACTCGGTGTCGGCGACCGGACCCGCATGGCGGTCGGCGGGCACAGCTACGGCGCGTTCATGACCGCCAACCTGCTCGCGCATACCGATCTGTTCCGCGCCGGCATCGCACGATCGGGCGCCTACAACCGCACGCTGACGCCGTTCGGCTTCCAGGCCGAGCAGCGCACCTATTGGCAGGCGACGCCGACCTATACGGAAATGAGCCCGTTCACCTACGCCGACCGGATCAAGGCGCCGATCCTGCTGATCCATGGCGGCGCGGACGACAATAGCGGCACCTTCCCGATCCAGTCCGAGCGGATGTACGCGGCGCTGAAGGGCAACGGCGCGACGGTACGCTACGTCGTCCTGCCCAACGAGCCGCACGGCTATCGCGCGCTGGAATCGACCGAGGAGACGTTGTGGCAGATGACCGACTGGCTCGACCGCTACGTCAAGCCGAAGCAGACCGGATCGACGGTGGCGGCGGCCGCCGCGAAAAAGTGATCGATGTACCGGTGACGGTCCGGAAATAGGGTGAGCGTTGTGATCGGCGAAGCCCGTTCCTTGGCCCATCGTATATAGCCTCTGTGACTGGTATCGGCGATGCCAGTCACAGAGGTTGCTTTGAGCGTGCCGGCAGGCATGGTCACTGGTGAATTGCTGTCCTAGATGACGGCCCCATGATCGATAAGCAGACTTCCACCTCCATGCGCGCTGGCGAATTCGTCGCGTTCGTCGCCGCGCTGATGGCGGTCAACGCGTTGGGCGTGGACCTGATGCTCCCTGCGCTCGCCGACATCGGCCATCAACTTGCCATCACGACGGCGAACCACCGGCAGTGGATCATCACGGTCTACATGCTGGGCTTCGGTGCCGGACAGCTCGTCTACGGCCCGCTTGCCGACAGATATGGCCGCAGACCCATCCTGCTCATCACCCTTGCCGGCTTCGTGGCGGCCAGCATCTTCGCCGCAGGTTCGCAGACGTTCTCCGCGCTTCTCGGCGCGCGCGTGCTCCAGGGCCTCATGTCCGCATCGACGCGGGTACTCGCGGTCGCGATCGTGCGGGACCGGTATTCGGGCCGCCAGATGGCGCGCACGCTCTCCGTCGCCCAGATGATCTTCTTCCTGGTGCCGATCATGGCGCCGAGCCTCGGCCAGGTCCTGCTCGCGTTCGGACCCTGGCGCTTCATCTTCTATGCGCTGGCGACCTTTGCGGCGGTCGTCCTCGCCTGGTCCACGCTCCGGCTGCGTGAATCGCTGCCGGTGGAACGCCGTTCCCCCCTATCGCGGGCAGCTCTCGGCCGCGCCTATCGATTGACGCTAACGAACCGGTTCTCCGCAGGCTATGCCGTGGCGGCGTCGATGACGTTCGGCGGCATCATCGCCTTCGTCTCCTCCGCCCAGCAGATCTTCGTCGACGAGTTCGATGCCGGCGAACGCTTCACGATCCTGTTCGCCATCTGCGCCTTCTCGATGGCCTGCGCATCCTTTGCCAACAGCCGCCTCGTCGAGCGGCTTGGCACCCGCCTCATCTCGCAGTCCGCGTTGCTCGCCCTGATCGCCTTGTCGCTGCTCCACCTCGTGGTGATCGGCGTCGGACGGGAGTCGCTGGGGACGTACATGTTGTTCCAGGCACTCAGCATGACGTGCATAGGACTGTGCGGGTCGAACTTCGGTGCCATGGCGATGGAGCCCGTAGGACACATCGCCGGTACCGCATCCTCGATACAGGGCTTCATCACCAGCGTCGGGGCGGTGATCGTCGGCTCCATCATAGGGCAGGCCTATGACGGCACGACCTATCCGCTGGCGATCGGATACCTGGCGATCGGCGTCGCGGTTCTGGGCGTCGTGTACTTCACGGAAGGGCGAAGGCTGTTCCAGGCTCGACATGCTGGTGACACGCACGAGCCAGGGGACGGCTGACCCAAACCTGACATTCGCATCGAGTGGAGCGCCATCTCGCCAGAACACCAGGTCGGTACCGTCCCACCATTGTCAGCGGGGGTACGGCGACGCGGTGCATGGTCTCGCCGAGACTAACGGAAAGAAAGTCAGATTGGCCGAGCGGTGACGAACGGATCGCTGCACGTCATCCGGCCGGGTGCGTCGATCCGCCCCGCTACCCGGCGCAGATAGTTTGGGACCGTCCCGGCAACGACCGTGATGTCGTACCAGCCATAGCTGTTGCTCAGCGGCCAGCTGTTCTGCGCTTCGGCCAGCGGCGTCACCGCGGTTTTCGCGCCCACGCGTTCGGCATGCGCGACCAGCTTGTGGGTGCGGTGCCCGTTGGGAAGGGTCAACGTCATCGCGGTGTTGGTCGCGCGCCAGACGAGGTCGGATAACGGCACCGGGTCGTCACGATGTCCCATGAAATGACGGTGGAAGCCGTTCGGGCCGAGCACCCAGAGGTCGTAGCGCCCCTCGCCGTCGAACGCCCAGCGCCCGTCCAGTGCACGTCCGGGTTCGACCGTGAAACGGCGTGGCGCCTGGGTCAGGTCGGTCCGGTCGTAGACGTGGAAGACCGCAGCCTGCGCGCCATCGACGGCGAACCGAAGCTGGATCGCGCCATCACCGACCGCCTCGCTGACGGTCAAGGCATAGGGCAGCGGGCGAGCGCGGCGAATGCCGGGTTCCTGCCAGGGCAATGCTACCCCGAGCGGCGCTTGGGGGCTTATCTGCCTGGGGATCGCCGCCGCGCGCACCGCATCGACGCGCGGATCGGGCATGGCGGCAAACGGGGCGGGATCCGCAGCGGTGAAGTCGAACGCCGAGGTCAGGTCGCCGCATACCGCTCGGCGCCACGGTGCGATATTGGGCTCGTGGAAGTCGAACCGGCGTTCGAGGAAGCGGATCACCGAGGTGTGATCGAACACCTGCGAATTGACCCACCCGCCCCGGCTCCACGGCGAGACGACGTACATCGGCACGCGCGGGCCTAGCCCATAAGCCCGGCCGCGATAGGCGGGGAGATCGAGCGCTGCATCGCCCTTGCTCGGGTGGCGGTGATAGCTGCCCTCGAGATCGACCGTCGATCCGCCGAGGACCGTGCCGTCGTCGGCATGCGAGGGTGGCGCCGGCGGCGGGACGTGATCGAAGAAGCCGTCATTCTCGTCGAACATCACGAGCAACACGGTCCGCGCCCAGACCTTGGGGTCGGCGGTCAGCGCGTCGAGCACTTCGGCGGTGTAAGCGGCGCCTTGCGCAGGGCTCGACGGGCCTGGATGCTCGGAGCCTTTAGCGGTCGCGATGACGTAGGAGACTTGCGGCAGTCGCCCGGCGAGCACGTCGGCGCGCAAGACGTCCAGTCCGCGCGTCGTCAGCGCGCGGTCTCGTAATACGGCGTCGCCGTCACCCTGGTGCGCGTCGCGAAACGTAGCGAAACCGACCAGCGGGTTGTCGGTGAAATTGTCTGCCATGTCCTGGTAGATGCGCCAGTCGACGCCCTTCGCCTGCAACCGCTCGACCACCGTCGTCCAGCGATACGGCTCGGCAGCGCCGCCGTCCGCGGGGAAACTGTCGTGCGAATTGCCGATCGCCGGACCGCCCAGCGTGCCGCCGGGATCGTTGGTCCCGCTCCACAGGAACAGGCGGTTTGTGTTCGTCCCGGTCTGGACCGAGCAGTGATACGCGTCACAGACCGTGAATGCCTCGGCGAGCGCGAACTGGAACGGGATGTCCTCGCGCCGGTAATGGCCCATCGCGCGCTGGCTCTTCGCCTCGGGCCAGTGCGCCATCCGCCCCTCATCCCAGCCGCGCTGCGCGTCGGGCCAGCTGTGCGGCGTGCCCTCCATCCGCATCAGGTCGAAATTCATGCGCGTGGCGAGGTGGAACGGCAAAACAGTGCGCGCACCGCCGGGTGCGGTCCGGTCACGCTGATACCAGACCGGGTCAGGCTTCGTCGCACCCGACCCCGACGGGACCGGGATCGGCAACCGGTCCGCAAAGCCCCGGACGCCGCGCAGCGACCCGAAGTAATGATCGAAGCCGCGATTCTCCTGCATCAGGATCACGACATGGTCGACATCCATGATCGAACCCGTCTTCACGTCCGGCGCAATCGCCGCCGCCCGCGCGATCGCTGCGGGAAACGCAGACAATGCCGCACCGGCAAGGCTGGCCCCGAGCAGCGTACGGCGAGAGACATCGGTCATCGGGGCAATCCACAGGAGAAGAGCATGATCCGCAAACGTCGGCGGACCATGCCCGTTTCAGATCAGAAGTCGAGCGACAGCGACGCGGTCACGGTCCGCGGGGTACCGAGGAAAGCCGAGCCGCCATCGGCACTCGACAGATAGCGTTCATCGGTCAGGTTGGTCGCCTGCACCGTGAACGACACGCCCTTAAGCTGCTCGCTCACCGCCTCCAGGTCGGCACCGACATAGCCGCTCACCAGCGTGAAGCTGCCGGCCTTGGCGACGCCACGCGTGTCGATGTTGCGGTCGCCAACGAACTTGGTGGCGATACCAGCCTTGAAGATCGACTTCTTGTAGTCCGCCGAGACCACCCACATCGTGCGCGGCGAGTTGATCACCTGCTGGCCGGGCGTCACGCCGACGTCGGCATCCTGCGCGGCGTTGCCGGTGCCGATATAGGTCGCGTGGTTGTAGGTGAAGCTGCCCGACAGCGTCAGCGGTGGCAGCACTCGGTAGGCCAACGCCGCCTCGATACCGCGGCTCTTCACGCCGCCGACGTTGAGATACACGCTGTCCTGCTGTTCGAGATAGTCGATCCCGGTGACGAGGTTCGACGAAATCGAGACGATCTGGTTCTTGAACTTGATGTCGTAGCCGGTCAGCGACGCCTGGATCCGTCCGGTGTTGTAGCGTGCACCGATCTCGATGTTGTTCGCGGTTTCCGGTCGCAGGTTGCGGATCGTCTCGGGCGGCTGGCCGAGGGGACCGTTGCCGATCGCCGCGAAGTTCTGCGAATAGCCGGCGAACAGTTCCATGCCCTGCAACGGCGTCGCATAGGTCAGGCCGGCGTTGATCAGCGGATCCGAATGCGACTGGATCGACGTCGCGCTCAAATTGCCGAGCAGTTCGGTCCGGCTCTGGTCGAGGAAGAACTGCTTGACGCCGAGCCGTGCGGTGACCGGCCCGTAGCTTACCGCGTCCTCGGCATAATACATGACTTCGTCGAGCCCGTAGTCGGTGCTGAACTGGACGTAATACGGCGTGCCGTCGAAGGCCGGCCCGACCCGCGCGTTGGTGATCTTGTGCCAGTCGCGAAGCTGGTTGGCGCGGCTGTGCTCGAACCAGAAACCCGCGCGGAACTGGTTCTGGACCACGCCGAAATCGTGTTGCCAGTCGACGTCGCTGGTAAAGCCCATGCGGTCGTTCTTGTAGTGGGTGTGGCGGTACGACATGACCGGGATCGCGTTGGATGCGTAGCAGGTGGGCGAGTATTCCGCGGGCACACCGCTGGTGCCGACGCACCCGGCGGTCATCGTCGCGGCCGCGCCGGTCGGCGTGACGAAGTAGATCTTGCCGAGCGCGTCGGTGCCGCGCACGGTCGGGCCGCCGACAAATTCGCTTTCCGGATTGCCCGCGCCGTCGTTGCGCGCATCGACCAGATACGGCGGCGCGAAATCGCCCCGGCCGCGCATCCGGTGATAATAGCCCGCCGCCTGCAGCTTCACTTCGCCGAGTTCGGTACGGGCCTTCAGATACCCGAACAGGTTCTTGCGCAGCGCGCGCGACGTCGGGCGATAGGCCTGATCGACATACGGCAGCCCGGTCCAGCTGTCGGTATACGCGTCATGGTTCGGATCGTTCGCGAACTGCGCGGGCGATACCGATCCGAACTCGGATTCATCCGCATCGTCGTACGAGATGAAGCCGGTCAGATCGACCGTGCCGACACGGCTCAACACCTTTGCGTCGAGGTGATCCCGACGCGTTTTGCCCGATCCGCCGATCCAGTCGCGCACGCGTGAGGTCGACGCGCTGACATAGGCGGTCGTGTTCGGCGCGATCGTGCCGGTATCGCCGCGCACGTAGAATTTGCGCGCCCCGAAATCACCCCCGGCGGCGGTGAAGCGCAACCGGCTGTCCGCGGTCGGATCGGAGGTCACGTAATCCAACGTCGCACCGAGCGCTTCGTTCGAGCGCGACGAGATGTCGGCGGTCCCTTGCGACACGTTGACGGTCTTGAGGTCGAGCACGTCGATATACCGATTGGCGCGCGATCCGCCGCCATAGCCCGAGCCGCCGTTCGGCATGCCGTCGATCGTCGAGCCGATCTGCTGGCCACCGCCGCCACCGCTGTTGAAGCCGCGGATGCTGATCGAGGTCGCCCAGTCGGACGAGCCGAAAGCGTCACCCTCCGCGACGAACACGCCGGGCAGTTCGTTGATGACGTCGTTGACGCTGGCGAGCGCGGACTGGCGGTCGATCATCGCCGCGGTCACGCGCGTGTTGGCGAATGCGGTCGACTGGCCGGTCACGACGATCTCGTCGTCGCGCGGCTGTTCTGCATCGCCAGCTGGCGTCGCGGACGGCGTTACAGTCGTCTGCGCGCGCGCATTTGTCGTCGCCGCGATCGCCAGGATCGCAGCCCCCATCATCCACTTGGTCATGTCGTCTTCCCCTTGCCACGGTCCGAGTATTGCCGGGCATCCTATGACGCAGCCCTTGCAAGCGCCGTGTGACATGACTGTGACATCGTGTGGATATAGTTGGTATTTTGTGGCTTGTGCCCAACGGGAGATGCGGAGAAACAGGCCGAACGGGAGAAGTCGTGTGACGCAGTCGGATCGTATCGCCAGTCTTGTCGCGTTGCTCGAGGCGCGAGGGTCGTGTTCGATCACGATGCTCGCCGATCACTTCGCGGTGTCGGACGAGACCATCCGGCGCGACGTGCGGCAACTCGAGGCGAGCGGTCGTGCGTACAAGGTCCATGGCGGGGTCAAGCTTCCCGACAATCGGCTCGAAGCGCCATACCGGTTGCGGATGCAGGCGCAGGCGGACGCGAAGCAGGCGATCGCGCGCCGTGCCGCGTCGTTGATCGAGGACGGGATGACCGTGCTGATCGATTCGGGCACCACCTCGTGCTGGGTCGCGCGTGCGCTCGCCGATCGCCGACGGCTGACGATCGTCACGAATAATCTGGAGGTTGCGAGCGACATGCTCGGTCGCGACGGGATCCGCGTCTTCCTGGCCGGCGGCGCGGTCAACGTGGACTATCGCGCGACGTTCGATGCCGAGGCGATCCGCTACTCGCGCTGTTTCTCGCCCGATGCGACGATCCTGTCGATGGGTGCGATCGAAGCGAAGCGCGGCTTCATGGATTTCGAACCCGACGAAGCGGCCTACAAGCGCGCACTGCTCGACGGCGCACGCCGGGTGATCGTCGTCGCCGATGCGGAGAAGTTCGATCGCGCCGGCACCGTCCACGTCGCCGACTTCGCGCAGGTGCACGATCTCGTCACCGACCTGCCCGTGCCACCGGCGATCGCGGAGGCAGCGAGGCACGCCGACGTCCGGCTCCACACCGCCTGAGCGTGCTCACCGCGTCGGGGGGTGGCGGACAAACCACAGCGCCGAGACGAAGGTCAACACTAGCAACGCCGAGCCGGTCAGCACCCCAGCATCGAGGAACAACCCGAGCCAGTCGCGCCCTGGCGTAGTCGTACTGCGCATGAGCAACAGCCCGATGCTGCCCGAATAGCCGAACGCATCCGCTAGATAGATCAGGAAGCCGGCGGTGCCGGGCGACGGACTCGCGGCCATGATGCGGTCGAACAGGATCGCGCTGAACGGGGCATAAGCGAGGTAGATACCGATGCCGGTCAGGATCATGCCGGTCACCGGACCGATCGCCCCTGCGCGCAACGCCAGCATCGATCCGGCCAGGATCGCGGCTCCCGCCATGATGACGACGTGGATCGTGACCACCGCATACCGGTTGTCGCGCACCAGCCCCAGCATGGCCAGGCCGAGCAATACGATCACCGTGACCGGCACCTCGGTCGCGACATAGAGCGCGGGCGTTGCCGGATGATCGAGCGCGATCCACAGTTCGGGTGCGAAATTGTCGCGCAGGTCACGCAGTGCCGCGAGCATCGTGTAGCCCGCGACCAGCGCCGTCACCGGCACCAAATGTCGCCGCAGATAGGCACGCCGCGCTGCGGCATCCATCGGACCGCGAACACCTCTCGCCTCGCAGTCCGCGACGTCCGGCGGCGGGGATCGCGCAAGCGCCGCCATGCCCGCGAGCAGCAGCGGCGTGAAGATCAGCCCCGTGAGCGCCGGCATCCAGAACGCGCTGACGCCGTGCTCGAGCAACAGGCTGCCGACCGATCGCGTCACGCCCGACGACAGGATGAAGCTCGCGGTCAGGATCGACGCGAGCACCTCCGAATTGCGCCGTCCCTCCAGATAACTGAACACCAGCCCCCAGATCATCCCGAGCGGCAGACCGTTCAGCAGCATCGCCAGCGGGCCGAACCGGGCGGGCAATAGCGCGAGCAGCAACAGCGCCACCCACGCCGCACCGATCAGCGACAGGATCAGGTGGGTGCGATGCTCGGGCCGATGGACCGAGACGACATGCACCCCGATCATCTTCGACACCGCATACCCGACCGCCTGCGACAGGATCAGCGTCGTCTTGTAGTCGATCCCGGCAAACACCGCCGGCACGCCGTCGAACCCCGCCGCGGCGATCGGCTTGCGAAACCCGTACATTGCGAAATACACGCAGAACGCAGCGACGCCCGGCATGACCGCCGATAGCCTGGCCGGGAGGAAATTCGTCGACGACGGGGACGATGGGGACCACGGGTTCACCGGCAGTCGCTATGCCAAGTACGTTTCAGCGGGGTGACACAATCGTGGTGATCCGCGAAATTCGCGGGCTCACGCAACACGTACGATGGTCGCCCAGTGTCGTAATCCAAACCTATTCCAAATAGCCGACGCAGTGAGAAACTGGCGATACCGCGCCGCGCCCTCGTAAGATCGGGCAGGTGCGGCTTGGGCGTACTCTGGTAGCCGGTTGCCCCCTCATTACGCGCGCAGACCGTCGTCCTTCGTCAGACAGTGCGATCGCGATGCGCGCGCCCTACCCGCGATCTCTCAAGCGCTGAACGTTACCGTGGCGGCGGCGCCACCTGGGGCAAAGATGTCGCGGTGCCCGGCAAAAATGCATCGCGCCTGATCGTGTCTATTGCCGCGCGTTGCAGTGATGTTACCGGTCGGTGACGGATCCGGGTCACACGGATCGACGCGGGAGGATGTTCGAAGCCCAAGGGGGGACCATCCATGATTCGCTTGCCCGTTCGTACGCCTGCCATCGCCCAGCTGCTGGCTGCCAGCGCGCCGTTACTCGTCTTTGCCACACCCGCCGTCGCGCAGGACCAGGCGCCGACCGGGCAAGCCGTCGCCGCTCCGGCTGACGAACAGGGCGTCGGCGACATCGTCGTCACCGCGACCCGCCGTCGGGAATCATCGAAGGACGTGCCGCTCGCCGTGACCGCGATCAGCGGCGAAAAGCTGGACGTGCTCAATTCGAGCGGCCTCGACATCCGCTTCCTCGCCGGTCGTACGCCGAGCCTCCAGGTCGAATCCTCGTTCGGCCGTACCTTCCCGCGCTTCTATATCCGCGGTCTCGGCAACACGGATTTCGATCCCAACGCCGCGCAGCCGGTGTCGGTGGTGTATGACGACGTCGCGCTTGAGAACCCGATGCTGAAGTCGTTCCCGGTCTTCGATCTGCAAAGCGTCGAAGTGCTACGCGGGCCGCAAGGGACGTTGTTCGGCCGCAACACGCCCGCGGGCGTCGTGAAGATCGATTCCGCCAAGCCGAACCCGGACAAGGTCTCGGGCTACGCGACCGGATCCTGGGCGACCTACAACACGATCAACGGCGAGGCGGCGCTCAACCTGCCGATCGGCAACGGCTTCGCCTTCCGCGCATCGGGCTTGATCCAGTCGCGTGACGATTGGGTGACCAACGATTCCGCGACGGGTAACGCCGACCGCAAGCTCGAAGGCTATCGCGACGTCGCCGGTCGCTTCCAGCTCGGCTATACGAGCAGCGATTTCAACGCGTTGTTGAACGTCCACGTCCGTGACCTTACGGGCTCGCCGCGCATCTTTCGCGCCGGATTGTTCAAGCCCGGCACCAACGACTTCAACACCGGGTTCGACCCGAAGCATGTCGCACTCGACGGCTATACCAGCCAGAGCCTGACGCAGTGGGGGACCAACCTGCGGCTCGACTATCATCTCGACGGCATCGGCACTTTCTACTCGGTCACGGGCTACGAGCAGGCCAAGGTCGAGAGCACCGGCGATGTCGACGGCGGCAACAACTACACGTTCCTCGGCGGCACGATCGGCGCGATCGGCGTCGGGCTGTTCCCGTCGAACACCGGCGGCCTGACCAAGCCCAAGGAGTTCAGCCAGGAACTGCGCTACGCCAGCGAGGACCTGAACGGCATCCGCCTGCAGGGCGGGCTGTATTACTTCCACCAGACGCTGCGCTATCACCAGTACGACTATGCGTTCGGCGGTACCGGATCGCGCGCGACCGACCTCGACCAGGATATCTTCCACGACAACCGCAACGAGAATTACGGCGCGTTCGCCTCGATCGAGGCCAAGCCGACCGAACTACTGACGTTGCGCGCGGGCGTCCGCTATTCGCACGACTATCGCAACGACCTCGTGACCGCGCCGATCCCCGGCACCGGGATCAGCGACACGCTGCCGGCGCGCGCGGTCGTCCGTGGCTCGAACGTGACCTGGGACGCGAGCGCAACCTATGAACTGACACCCGCGATCAACGTCTATTCGCGGCTCGCCACCGGCTATCAGGGCCCGGCGATCCAGGACCGCGTGACCTTCGGCAGCGTCCAGAGCACCGCACCCAAGCAGACGACGTTCTCGGGTGAAAGCGGCTTCAAGGGCACGCTGCTCGATCGGAAAGTGAACTTCTCGCTCGACGCCTATTGGTACAGCACCAAGGACCTGCAGATCACCGCGGTCGGCGGCAGCAGCAATTCGGCACGGCTGATCAGCGCGAACAAGGCGATTGGCTACGGCGTCGAGGGCGAGTTCGAGGCGCGGCCATTGCCCGAACTGACGTTGACCGCGAGCGGCAGCTACAACTTCACCGAGATCCGCGACCGCAACATCGGCGTCGGGGTATGCGCGACCTGCACCGTGCTTGATCCAATCGTCAACGGGTTCGCGGTGATCGACGGCAACGACCTTCCGCAGGCGCCGCGCTGGATAGCCAACTGGACCGCGCGCTACGGCATCCCGCTCGCGAACGGCGGCGAGGTCTATGCCTATACCGACTGGGTCTATCGCAGCCGTATCAACTTCTTCCTGTATGAAGCCGTCGAATTCACCGGCAAGTCGTCGCTCGAAGGCGGGCTCAAGGTCGGCTATAAATCGCCGCAGGGGTATGAGGTCGGCGCGTTCGTCCGCAACATCACCAACCAGTATCGCAGCATCAGCGCGATCGACTTCAACAACCTGACGGGCATGATCAACGAACCACGCATCATTGGCGGCCAGTTCAAGATCGCCTTTTAAGATCGGACGCCGAGCTGAGCGCTTTGGCCGGCGCGAACGACGCGGGCCGAGGGGTGGCGTCTGCGAGCGTTCGCTTCGGGCGAGGCGAGTATGAGTGGCTGGCCGAGGAATGGCGTCCTGTTCCTCGGCTACACCGATATCGGTATGGTCAAGTTCCCGGTCGGGATACCGCGGCGTGCAGCCGATCGACCGCGTATCTTGTCGCCAGCTAAAGGACCGATCCGACGAAAACCCGCAAACTTGGTAGACAAGGTCTCGAAGTCTCCGCGCTCGGCCTCGGCTGCATGGGGATGTCCGACTTCTACGGTAGCCGCGACGAGGCGGAATCGGTTGCGACGATCAATCGCGCGCTCGATCTCGGCGTGACGTTTCTCGACACCGCCGACATGTACGGCGTTGGGGCCAACGAAGAACTGGTCGGCCGCGTCGTCCGCGAGCGGCGCGAGTGGGTCGTCGTCGCAACCAAGTTCGGCAACGTGCGCGGGGCGGATGGCAGCTTCAAGGGGGTCAACGGTCGCCCCGACTACGTGCGATCGGCCTGCGACGCGAGCTTGCAGCGGACCGGGCTCGATGTCATCGATCTCTACTATCAGCACCGCGTCGACCCCGACGTGCCGATTGAGGAGACCGTCGGTGCGATGGCCGATCTGGTGCTCGAGGGGAAGGTCAAGTATCTTGGCCTTTCCGAGGCTGCCCCCGCAACCATCCGCCGGGCGCATGCCGTGCACCCGATCACCGCGCTGCAGACCGAATATTCGCTGTGGAGCCGCGACGTGGAGGACCAGATTCTGCCGACGGTGCGCGAATTGGGGATCGGCTTCGTACCGTACAGCCCGCTGGGACGCGGCTTCCTCACCGGACAGTTCAAGACCCCCGACGATCTCGACGCTGGCGACACGCGCCGCAACCATCCCCGCTTCCAAGGCGAGGCGTTCCGGAAGAACCTCGATCTCGTCGCCGCGATCGGCACGATGGCGGCGGAGAAGGGCTGCACGCCGGCGCAGCTGGCGCTCGCATGGGTGCTGCGCCAGGGCGAGGATATCGTGCCGATCCCGGGCACCAAACGGCGGAAATATCTCAAGGACAATCTGGGCGCGCTCGATGTCGACCTGAGCGCCGCCGATCTTGCCCGGATCGATGAGATTCTGCCCCCCGGCGCGGCGCAGGGGACACGCTATCCGGACGCCTCGATGGCGAGCATCGACGCGTGAGCGTTCCGTCCTTTGCGGCGATCGCGCGCGGCAAGCTGGCCGTCGTCACGGGTGCGGCTGGCGGCATCGGGCTGGCCGCTGCCCGCGCCATCGCCGACGCCGGCATGCGGGTCGTTCTCGTCGACCGCCCCGGCGAGGCGCTTGAGCACGCCGCGGCCAGCATGGACGGCGCGGTTGCGCTGTCCGCCGACGTCGCGGATCGTGCCGCGATGGTCGCGCTGGCGCACGAGGTGGTCGACCGCCACGGTCCCGTGTCGGTGCTGATGAACAACGCCGGCATCGGCGGGGGCGGTGACGTGTTCGCCGACCCGGCCAAATGGGACGAAGTGCTCGGCGTCAACCTGATGGGCGTGGTCCACGGCGTCCAGGCCTTCGTCCCGGCTATGGTCGAAGGCGAGGCCCCTGCCCTCGTCATCAACACCGGCTCCAAACAGGGTATCACGCAGCCGCCCGGCAACACCGCGTACAACGTCAGCAAGGCCGGGGTAAAATCGCTGACCGAAGGCCTCGCCCACAGCTTGCGCGAACGGACCGGACGTCGGGTCAGCGCCCACTTGCTCGTGCCCGGCTTCACCTGGACCGGGATGACCGCTGGTCGACTGGCGGAGAAACCACCCGGTGCATGGACCCCTGAACAGGTCGTCGCGCTGATGATGGACCGGGTGGCAGCGGGCGATTTCTACATCCTGTGCCCGGACAACGAGACGACCTCCGAACAGGATGCGAAGCGGATAGCGTGGGCGGCGGGAGACCTGATCGAAAACCGCCCTGCCCTGTCCCGCTGGCATGCAGATTGGCGCGACGCGTTTGCGGAGTTCATGCGAAACTGATCGCGTCCTGGGGGACCTGTACGGCAAACCATCGCTGCCGTGCCGGTCCCCCCGAATAAGATTTGAACTCGATCCTGGTTCGCCTGCGCGGGACGCTCCCAGATTTCGAAAGTTCGGGAAAACGAATTGCCGAGCCGGTTGCGTAATGGGAGGATGTCGGCATGCAGATACTCAAAGCGGCCGGTCTTGCCCTTCTCGCGTCGGTGCCCGCCCATGCCCAGATCGTTGCCCAGCCATCGGCAGGGACCTATCAGCGCGCTGTGGCGGCCGGGTACAAGGCGGCGCTCTATTGCTCCGGCATCTTCAATGCGGGACGCACGCCGGAACAGATCGATGCCGATGAGCTGGCCGGCATCTACCCCGACTATGAGAAGATCGTGCCGACGCTCACGGCGAACGTCGACCGCAGCCTCCAGTCCGTTTCCGTAGCATTCGATCCAAAGCTTCCCCCGAGGCGCGCGACGTGGACCAGCGGGCATGGTTGCGTGACCCTGCCGATCGGCGGCACGGCACCGGCTGGCCGCAAGTCGATGGCGGCACCGTCGATTGCACCGGCGGATCCGCGGCGCTGGCCGCAGGGTGACGCCGGCATCGCACCGCGCCCATCGGCCTCACTGACCGGCGCGGTCGGCAAGGCATTCGCGACCACCTATGGCGTCGACACCAAGACGGTCGGCGTGATCGTCGTGAAAGACGGCCAGGTTCTCGCCGAGCAATATGGCCGCGGTTTCGGGCCGTTCGTGTCCAACCGGACCTGGTCGGTCGGCAAGTCGATTGCCGGCACGCTGATCGGCCTCAACAATGCAGCCGCATTGAAGGCCCCCGCCGCCGTCCGGCAATGGAAGACGACCGGCGATCCGCGTCAGGCCATCACGCTCGACAATCTCCTGCGCATGGCGTCCGGCCTGCACAGTGATACCGCCGGCAATCGCACCGATGCCATCTATTTCGGCGGCACCACTGTCGACGAACAGGCGGTGTCATGGCCGTTGGAGGCGCTGCCCGGCACGCGCTTCCGCTATGCCAACAATGATATCCTGCTCGCGGTCTATGCCACCCGAAACGCGATCGGCGAGGTCCGGTACCGGACATTGCCGGGCAGCCTGTTCGGCCCGCTCGGCATGGCGCACACCGTTGCCGAGACGGACTGGCACGGCAACTACATCCTCTCCAGCCAGGTCTGGTCGACTGCGCGCGACCTGGCGAGGCTGGGATTGTTCTGGTCGCAGGACGGCGTTTGGCAGGGCAAGCGACTGTTACCGACAGGCTGGATGCACACCATGACGACGCCTAGCGGACCGCAGCCGGCGAGCGGACCGGGCTATGGCGCGACGATGTGGCTGTTCGGCCCCCAGCAAGGCCTGCCCGAGGGCAGCTACGCCGCGCAGGGCAACCGAGGACAGTATATCATGGTGATCCCGTCCCGGCAGCTCGTCATCGTCAGGCGCGGCGAGGATCCCGGCACCGCGCGGTTCGACATCGCTCGCTTCGCCGCGGACGTCGCCGCCGCGTTGAAATAATATCGATAACTCTCGCCGAACCGCCGAACCACCAACCCGCCTCGGCGCAGGATGTCGATCCCGGCCTGCGTCACCAGCGGATGCGCGGACCCCGCAGCGCCTATCCGTCGCGCGGAGCGCGGGCGATCACGGCTTGGGCTGAACGAAGGCGAGCCTTCCAGATCTTGACCGAAGGATGCCCGGCAGCCAGGCCGACCAGCCGCCCCTCGATCTGCACGACCTCTCGCTTGGCGGCATCGAGCTCGGCGGCTGTCGGTGCAGGCTGGATATTGGCGCGTGCGTGCGCGCCGGTACGTCCCTTGCTCTTCGTCATGGGCAACCCGATGGTCTCAGATGCGGGATGCCGTCAATACGGGATGCTGTCGAAGACGCCACGTTTCGCCACTCGACCCGCCTTCAGACACTCAGGCCCTTTTTTTCGTCTCCTAAATTCCGACGTTTCCTCAGCTCTGCGATATGACCATTTCAACTTCCGTCTACCCGCTCGCGAACGTCGTCGAACTCATCCTATTCGACGAGATCCGTGTCGATGCGTTGGCGTGCTCGTGCGAGCAATCGGACCTGCTGCCGCGGCAGGAAGGAGGGACACCAGGCACGAGTTCGCAGGCGCTAATTTTGCCGCTTGGCCTTTACACCGGGCTGCCCCCCGACGCTCAATCGGAAGCTGCCGAGTGCGGCGCGCTTTATAATTACCTTGTCGTTCGCCCGAGGCCGCCGCGCGATTACATAGTCGTCCGTCTGCGTCCACCGTGCGCCGTCGGCAAGGACGAAGCTCCACTGCCCTGTGTCATTCACCGAGGCACTCGTCAGCGTCGTCTCGATCTGCGGCAGATCTTTGCCGTTGCCGAGCAGGTCGGTGTTCGGAAGGCTGATACCGAACAGGCTGCGCCGAGTTTCGTGCATCTGTTGCTGGTCGATGACGATCACGGTCTTGTCGGCTTCTGCTGCATCCAGTGCTGCTACCGATCGATCGAAACATGCAAGGCGGGCGGAGGGATCCATAACGGCACGGCACTGCGTGACCGCCGTCAGTAAAGTTGCACGCTCCGTATTGCGCGGTTTGGCAGCCGTCGTCGCCACTGCAACCGCCGCGATACCGACCAGGCCGGTTATCGTCGACATCATCGCAACCCGCATATCGCTCCCCCAAAACCTACGTTGAGCCGGAGCGATAGGCGGACATACGGGGCGCCGCAATCGCGGCTTGGCAAGGTGCAATTCGGCCACGCACGCAGCATTGTTGCCATTGGGCAACAATGCTGACGCAATGCGACGAACTGAAACCAATGTGTAACTTAGCTTTGGACATGGCGGTTCGGTTTTGTAAAAAACGCCGCCAATGGGGCCAAACGGCCGCACTTCAGATCATGTCGCGCGAAAACTCGCCGATACCGAACAGGGACCAAATAGCACGATGCGAAACCATATATTTCGAGATTGCCTGCTGGCATCCACGATGATCACGGGTGCGGTTGCCGCATTGCCCGCGTTTGCGCAGACCGCACCGGCACCCGCGCCTCAGGGTACGACGAGCGATGACGGCGCAGCGGCGACGACGCCCGCGATCTCCAACACGCCGAGCCAGGATCCCGCCGCTGCGGGTACGGCCGAGGGTGGTGACATCGTCGTTACCGGTTCGCGTATCTCGAACCCGAACCTGACGTCGGCCAGCCCCGTGACCGTCGTCAATGCAGCGGACATCAAGCTGCGTGGCGCGACGCGCATCGAGGACGTGCTGAACAGCCTTCCGTCGTCCTTCGCCACGCAGACCTCATCGGTATCCAACGGTTCGACCGGGACCGCAACGATCAACCTTCGCAACCTCGGTGAGTCGCGCACGCTGGTGCTGATCAACGGCCGCCGCCTGATGCCGGGCAACCCATCGTCGAGCAGCACCGCCAGCGCCGCGGCCGACGTCAACATGATCCCGGCATCGCTGATCAAGCGCGTCGACGTGCTGACCGGCGGCGCCGGCTCGGTCTATGGATCGGATGCGATCGGCGGCGTCGTCAACTTTGTGCTCGACACCGATTACGAGGGCTTCAGCGTCGATGCATCGGGCGGCATCTACAACCACAACAACCGCAGCGATCGTTTCAAGGCGCTGAACACCGCCGCCGGCTACCCGGCGCCGACCGGTCAGTCGTTTGATGGGACGCAGTTCGACATCAACTTCAAGGTCGGTGTTGGTACCAGCGACGGCCGCGGCCACATCGTCGGCTATGGCGGCTATCGCAAGATCGGCGCGATCCTGCAGGGTTCGCGTGACTACAGCGCATGCGGCCTGAACGCACCGGCGGGCAACGTGGGCAACGATTATGTCTGCGGCGGATCCGCGACTGCCTTCCCGGCAAACTTCTCGCTCAGCGACGCCGTCGAGGGTGGGCCGCCAACCGGTTACACGCTGGACTCCGCTGGCCAGCTGGTTCCTGGTACGACGCTGTATAACGCCAACCCGCTGAACTATTACCAGCGTCCGGATAAGCGCTACACCGCCGGCTTCCTCGCGAAATATGAAGTCAGCGACGCGTTCAAGCCTTACGCCGATTTCATGTTCATGGACGATCGTTCGGTGGCGCAGATCGCGCCGTCGGGCGACTTCAACAACACAGAAGTCCTGAACAGCAACAACCCGTTCCTGTCCGCTGCACAGCAGGCGACCTTCTTCCGCGACAGCAACCTGGTGCGGGACGCGAACGGCAACGTCATCAATCTGACCAACCCGGACGGTTCGCAGTATCAGCAGGCGAACGTCCGTATCGGCCGTCGCAACGTCGAGGGCGGCGGTCGTCAGGCTGATCTTCGCCACACCCAGTACCGCTTCGTTGCCGGTGCAAGCGGTAATCTCGACAAGGGCATTTCGTACGAGGCGTATGGCCAGTTCGGCAGCACCGTGTTCAATCAGGTGTACCGTAACGAGTTCTCGGTTTCGCGTACCACCCGCGCACTCGACGCCATTACCGATACGCGTCCAGGGTCGGCGACGAACGGCCAGGCGGTCTGCCGCTCGGTCGTCGACGGTACCGATCCGAACTGCGTCCCGCTGAACATCTTCGGTTCGGCTGGCATCACCCCTGCGGCACTGAACTATGTCCAGACGCCGGGCTTCCAGTCGGGTGAGAACAAGGAAACGGTCCTCAACGGGTCGTTCACCTTCAAGGGAGCCGAATACGGCGTCCAGTCGCCGTTCGCGAGCGAAGGCATCGCACTGAACATCGGCGGCGAGTATCGCAAGGAATCGCTGAGCCTCGAAGTCGACAACGCGTTCCTGAGCGGCGATCTCGCCGGCCAGGGCGGTGCGACGTTGCCGATCCGCGGCAGCTACAACGTCAAGGAAGCATTCGGCGAAATCCAGGTGCCGCTCGTCAGCGATCGTCCGTTCTTCAACGAACTGACCGTCAATGGCGGCTATCGTTACTCGAGCTACAGCACGGCTGGTTCGGCTCACTCGTACAAGGGCGAGATCGTCTGGGCACCGATCTCGGACATCCGCTTCCGCGGCGGCTACAACCGTGCGGTTCGCGCCCCGAACACGCAGGAATTGTTCGCGCAGCAGTCGGTCCAACTGGACGGTGCGACGGATCCCTGCGCAGGCGCCGCAGTCAACGGCCTGGTCAATGGCAACACCGCGGCACAGTGCGCGCTCACCGGCGTTCCCGCGAACCGCTTCGGCCTGATCGCTGCCAATCCCTCGGAGCAGTATAACGGCCTGTTGGGCGGCAACCCGAACCTGCGTCCTGAAAAGGCCGACACGTTCACCGCCGGCGTGATCCTGCGTCCGTCGTTCCTGCCGGGCTTCAACCTGTCGGTCGACGGCTTCCGGATCAAGCTGAAGGACCGGATCGGCGTCATCGGCGCGGACACTATCATCGCGCAGTGCCTCCAGACCGCCGACCAGCAGTTCTGCGGCGCGATCAACCGCGATGCCAGCGGCACATTGTGGCAGGGCAATGCCGGCTTCATCGTCGACACCAACGTCAACGCGGGTACGCTGACGACGCAGGGCATCGAAACGTCGGCGGGTTATACCTATCGGTCGGACAGCATCGGCACGATCGGCCTTTCGTTCAACGGCACCTATGTCGACAAGTTCACGTCGGACAAGGTCGGCGCGAAGTTCGATTGCGCAGGCCTGTACGGCGCGCAGTGTGGCTACCCGATGTCCAAGTGGCGTCATCAGGCTCGTCTGTCGCTGACCACGCCGAACGGCATCGGTCTGTCGGGTAACTGGCGCTACCTGTCGGCGACAAAGTTCGAGCGCACCAGCAGCGACAGCGATCTGGCCGGTCCGTTCTTCGTCAACGACGCCCGCGTGAAGGCGCAGAACTACTTCGATCTGGCCGCAACGGTGCGGGTCGCGGACAAGTTCACGTACCGCATGGGTGTGAACAACATCCTCGACAAGACGCCGCCGATCCTGAGTGCAACGGCATCGCCGATCGGTTCGCTCGGCAATGGCAACACCTATCCGGGCATCTACGAGGCCATTGGCCGTTACCTGTTTGTCGGCCTGACCATCGACATGTAATCGATCCTTCGGGATCAAATTCGGGGCGGCGGGTCATCGACCTGCCGCCCTTTTTTTTGTTCAATGCTCCTCGGTCGCTTTCGACTTCCCACAAGCGGCCATGGATCGGCTTCGGGTCGGCTGCGCGTGAGCAGGACGGCTGCGGCCTCGTAAAGCAACCCGCGCAGATGGCTGTCGCCGCGCCTCGACGGCCGCAGCAACCCGCCGACACCGCTAGCGCCCGCCCCTACGGCTATCGAAACTATACGCCAGCGGCATTTCCCCCGCAGACGACGCCACGGTAGCTTCGGGGCAGAAGACAACGGAGTTTACGCCATGCAGCTGCACCCGATCGGTACGATGGAGGGCGAGATCCTTCCATCCGGCGCAACGCGCCAAACGTAAGAGTCTCGCGGTCACGTGTCATGCGGATGACACGGCGCTTTCATCGGCGACACCATCCATGCAGCCGCCGTTCAGTTTCCCCGCCCGGACGTGGCCATCACGTTCGACGAGAACCAGTCAAAGGCGCGCGCGGTCCGGCAACTCGCGTTCTCCGCGTTCGCAGACGGCCGCACGCTGGTTGCCGCGCCACACCTGGAGTTTCCGGGGGTGGGTCACATTGCCTGTGACGGCACCGACTACCGGTGGTTCCTGATCGAGCATGCCAACCAGACCGTGGTAGCCACGAGCATCAAGGCCCAATAGCGCGCGAATTGCCGTCAATCGACACCCTCAGCCAGCGATGCCCGCACGATACCGATGGCCGTGTCGTCAAGGATCATCGCCTTCAGCCCGCTCGTCACCGGTTGAGCCGCCCGGTGGCTCGCGGGCAGCCACGATGCCGAGCCTGCCATCACCAATCGAACCTCGGCGCGACCTGATGTTAGGATTTTCAGATGAATATTCTCGACCGCGACGAATTCTTCGTCTCCGAGCACGGTCGGAAGGATCTCGCCCTTCTCAGATGGGCTCTCGTGATCGTGTTTCTGTGGTTCGGCGCACTGATGTCTGCGGCGACGTATCTGATCACGCCGACTTTTCTCGTCACGATTCCCGGTGTCGCGGAGCCGAATGCGGGCGGTTTCCCTGCCATTTCGGCCGTACCGGGACAGTTTCTCCTCAAGGATGCGGTTTTGCTGGCCGCGTCCCTCGTGCTGTTGCTTGCTTCGATCCGCTGCAGGAACACCCTGGCGTCCACGTGATCATGATCCTTCGTCAGGGCCGGTGGGCAAGCCCTGTACAATATTCGTACGACATCAATTGGTATGCGTTTACATGGCCTGAGGCAATCAACTACATGATAAGGTGGCGTTCTTCTTTGAGGCAATAGCCCGTACGCTGATCGATGACCACCGAGTCGCCACCTGCCGGCTCAAGTGCTAGTATTGCCTCATGGAGATGCAGCAGATCAGGTATTTCCTCGCAATGGCGCGGGTGCTCAACTTCACGCGGGCGGCCGAAGAATGCGACGTGACGCAACCGTCGCTGACCCGCGCGATCCAGAAGCTCGAACTTGAATTTGGCGGACAACTCTTCCGCCGCGAGCGCAGCCACACCCACCTCACCGATCTCGGACGTCAGATGCTGCCTCATCTCGACCGCACGTTCGAGGCGGCGCAAGCCGCGATACAATTCGCCAAGTCCATCGAGAGGGCGGGCGTGGTGCCGCTTGCGCTTGGCGTAGATGCCGCGATCGAATCGGACACGCTCGACCGCATCCTGGAGGAGCTTGCCGACTGCTTGCCCGGTTTCGAACTGTCACTGTCGAGCGGGCCGCCGGACGATTTGATCGAAGCCGCCATGAACGGTGCGCTGGACCTGGTTGTCGTCGAACTGCCAGACGACACGCCTGATCGCCTCGATGTCTGGCCGCTGTTCGACCACAGCTATCATATGGTCACGCGTGCGGATCATCCGCTCGCCGGAGGCGGGATGCCGCCGCTGCTTTCGGTGCGCGAGGAGTCGTGGATCGATCACGAGGGCAACGGATGCGCCAGGCTCAAGGACCTAGCTGCCTTGCATGGCTTCGTGCCGATCGTGCGACACCGCGCGATCGGTATGGCCCAGGTGAAGCAGTTGGTGGTCTCCGGGTTGGGCAGTGCCTTCATTCCGCGGCCTCGGGACGACGAGCGCTTGTGCGCCTTCACATTTGCCGACGTCGAGGTCAGGCGTGACGTCGTACTAGGCGCGGTGGCGGGTCGTAAGCGCAGCATCGCCGCCGATGCCTTCGTACGCGCCTCACGCGCGCGAAGCTGGGCGGCGGCTGCCACCTGAGCAGAAGTATCGGGACACGTCCCCTGCCCACCTCGCCTGCCGTTCACGTCGTCCGCGTGTTCAGTGCATCGCCGTTAGAAACGCGACGATGTCCAGTGGATCGGGACGCAGGCGAAAGTCGGCGTCGACATGGGCGTAGCGGATGATGCCCTCCTCGCCGACGACGAACGTTGCCGGGATCGGCAGGAAGCCTCCATCGCTGCCATATGTTGCGGCAAGATCGAGCCCGATCGCCAGATACCGCCGCTTCATCTCCTCGCCTACGGGGAACGCCAATCCGCAGGCCAGCGCCGCCCCGTGATCGACGTCGCAGAGCAGCGTCGCGCCCGGTCCGATCATGTCCTGTATGGCGGACGCGCCTTCGCCGGTCTCGCCCGCCACGACGATCAGCCTCCCGCCCGCATGTTCAAGCGCGGGCAAGGCAGCCGCCCAGGACTGCAGCTCATGCACGCAGAACGGGCACCAAAGTCCGCGATTGAAGCTGATGACGAGCGGCCCTCCGTCCCGCAACTGCTCGAGCGAACGGTAGCGTCCCGACGCGTCGGGCAGCGAGAAGTCCGGGAACGCCTCGTCAACGCGAGGCGCCAGTTTTCCCACGTTCAGGCTTTGCAATCGGGCGACGAAATCATCGTAGACGGACGCGAAACCTAGAGCCGCGACGACGGATTCGGCTTCAGGGTTAGGCTGCAGCCGGGTGGTGTTCATGCCGTGCAGGATAGCGTCCAAACGCGCGAGTGTGACAGCGCCAAATCGCTTTATCATCTGGGTTGAGAAATCGTGATCGCGCAACTGGCAGTAATACACGCGTGGGACTCGACCACAACGCGAAAGACTGCAACGCTATTGAAACTATACGCACAACGTATTGGCCAAATCAAAATAGCACTGCAATAGCTTACGCGGTGAACGATAAATATGCTGAAGCACGCCTGGTCCTCCAAGATAAGTATCGGAGACTATCATGAATTTTGAAAAGTCGCAGGATGCGGTCGATCGGCTGACCCCGGAGCAACGCAGGGTTACGCAGGATTCGGGTACCGAACAGCCCTTCACCGGAGAGTATGACGGCAACAAGGAGCCCGGCATCTACGTCGACGTCGTATCGGGCGAACCGCTGTTCGCCTCGACCGACAAATACGAGTCGGGCTCCGGCTGGCCCAGCTTCACCAAGCCGATCGTGCCCGCAAACGTGAACGAGGTCCGCGACACCACGCACGGAACGGTTCGGACCGAGGTCAGGTCGGTGCACGCCGACAGCCATCTCGGCCACGTGTTCCCGGACGGTCCCGCCGACCGCGGTGGCCTGCGCTACTGCATCAACTCGGCGTCGCTTCGCTTCATCCCGCGCGATGAGATCGAGAGCGAAGGCTACGGCGAATATCTCGATCAGGCAGAGGAGGCTTAATATGCACGAGCGCGCCATTCTCGCGGGCGGGTGCTTCTGGGGCATGCAGGATCTGATCCGCAAGCGGCCCGGCATCGTCTCGACCCGCGTCGGCTACACCGGCGGCGATATTCCGAACGCCACCTATCGCAATCACGGCACGCATGCCGAGGGGATCGAGATCGTCTTCGACCCGGCCGTGACGAGCTACCGGGCCATCCTCGAATTCTTCTTCCAGATCCACGATCCTACCACCAAGAACCGCCAGGGCAACGACATGGGGCTCTCCTACCGGTCGGGCATCTATTACGTCGACGACGCGCAGAAGCGCGTTGCCGAGGACACCATCGCCGATGTCGATGCCTCCGGGCTGTGGAATGGCAAGGTAGTCACCGAAGTCGTGCCGGTCGGCGAATTCTGGGAAGCCGAGCCGGACCATCAGGATTATCTGGAGACGCGGCCGAACGGCTACACTTGCCACTTCGTGCGTCCCGGCTGGGTGCTTCCGAAGCGCCAGACGGATGACGATGCGCGGCCCGCGGCTGGGATCGCAGCGGAATAGACGTCACCACCGCGCAGCGCCGGTCTGGCGCGCAATCCTCCATGACCGCAGCACCAGGATCGCAGATTATGACCGACCTTTCGTCCTTCCCGATCACGCAACGCTGGCCGGCATCGCATCCCGATCGCATCCAACTCTACGCCACGCCCACCCCCAACGGCGTCAAGGTCTCGATCATGCTGGAGGAAACCGCCGCCGCGTACGAGCCGCACTTCGTAGACATCTCGAACAACGAGTCGAAAGATCCGGCGTTCGTGGCGCTCAATCCGAACGGCCGCATCCCGGCGATCATCGATCCGGCGGGGCCTGACGGCAACCCCCTGGCGCTATGGGAATCCGGCGCGATCCTTCTCTACCTCGCCGAAAAGACAGGCCAGTTCATGCCCGTCGACCCTGCCCGACGGTACGATACGCTTGCCTGGGTCTTCTTCCAGATGTCGGCGATCGGCCCGATATTCGGTCAACTCGGCTTCTTCCTGCGATTTGGCGGCAAGGATTTCGAGGACAAGCGGCCTCGACAGCGCTTCGTCGACGAGACCAAGCGTCTTCTCGGGGTCCTGGATCGCCAGTTGGAAGGCCGCGACTGGATCGTCGACGACTATTCGATTGCGGACATCGCGACGATCGGCTGGGTGAATGCGCTTGGGGCGTTCTACGCTGCCGGTGCCATACTCGGCCTCGACGACTATGCGAACGTCCAGGCGTGGCTCGACCGCGCGCTGGCGCGACCCGCGGTGCAGCGCGGACTGCATATCCCCGCGAAGCCGGCATGAGCGTGATTGCCGCCTATTATTACCACGAAGGCAAGCGGGTCCGGGCGATCGCGCTCGATGAAAGCATCGAACTGGGCGAGGATCGCACGGGCTTTTGCTGGATCGCGCTCGGCGAGCCCACCGACGACGAACTTGCCGCGATCCAGGCGACCTACAACCTCCATCCGTTGGCGATCGACAACGCGATGCATCCGCTGTGCCCGCCCAAGCTCGAAGTCTACAATGATGAACTCTACATCGTCGCGCAGACCGCGGCGCTGGTGGGCGATCGGATCATCTACGGCAAGATGGCGATCTTCACCGGTCACAATCATCTCATCACCGTACGGCACGGCACCGCGGGCGCGCTGGGCAATCTTCGCGCGCAACTCGAGGGATCGACCACCTTGTCCCGAAAGGGTGTCGACTATATCCTGCACGCCATCCTGCACCGCATCGTCGACCAGTATCTGCCGATCTTCGAGATGATCGAGGACGATGTCCTGGCGATGGAGAGACGGTCGCTCGACGACTTCCTAGAGCGGGAGGACGTCGTCCTCATCTTCGAACTGAGATCCGAACTCACGCGGTTCCAGCGCACGCTCGGCGCCATGGGGGAATTGGTGGGAAAGCTGGTTCGCGGCCATTTCCCCTGCATCAGCGCCGACGTGATACCCTATTTCAGCGACGTCGCGGACCATCTCCACCGTGTCCAGTCGATGGTAGACGGCCTTCTCCACGTCCTGTCCACGGTCTTCGAGGCGAGCAGCCTCCTGGAGGCGCAACGGATGGGCGTGATCACCCGCCAACTGGCGGCGTGGGCTGCGATACTCGCGGTCCCGACCGCAATCGCCGGCATATACGGCATGAACTTCAAGAACATGCCGGAGCTGGACGCGACCTACGGATACTTCATCGTGCTCGGCGTGATCGCAGTGTTCTGCGTGTTGCTCTTCGTGCGCTTCAAGAAGGCCAAGTGGCTATGACGACCCCACTGACCGACGTTCTCGAAGCGGTGCAGGCGTTCGTCGCCAAGGGCTACGACCACGAGTACCGCGTCAAGGACAGCACTCTCGTCGATCTCGAACTCGGATCGACCATCGAAGCGTGCACCATTCGCGTCGATGCGGCGTTGCGCCTCGAAAGCGGCGATGATGGCGAAGACGCCTCCAACATCTACGCGATCACCGACCCGGCGACCGGGCACCGCGGCCTGTTGATCGACGCGTTCGACGTGTTCCACGAAATCTGTCCCCGCGACCTGTCCGAGCGGCTCGTCGCGGATCGGGAAACGGTGGCGGCAAGCGACCGGGACGCGCCGACCAAGCACGGACTGCGCAAGGTCTTCAAGGACGAGTTCCGCTGCGATCCCGAGCGCTACGTTCTGCGCGAAGGCTTTCCGGACTTTCCGTCATGCCCGTTCGGCGGCGGTTTCAGCATCCTAGGCTTCGACACCGCCGAGCAGGACTATGTCTGGCTCGTCACGAGCATCATCCGGGATCCCCGGCTGATCCGCGTCCCCTACCAGGGCGAAGACGTCATCAGCGACGAATAGCGGCGTCGCCGGACCACTTGTCCGCTGAAGTATCGAAGCACCGTAACGCAAGGACGTCATCATGGACTGGAACAAGGCCCATATCCGAAACACAATGCTCTCGCTGGAGACCGCAGCCCTGCAGAGCGCCCGGGGAAACTACCTCGACTATGTCTTCACCGCTAAGGTCGATCAAAGCGAACCGGTCGAGAACGACGAACTGGCCCAAGCCGAAATGGCCAGCGACCTCGCCGAAGCGCTCGACGACACGCTGCACGATTACGCCGACAAGATCGACAAGCTCAGGATGATCGATTTCGGCCCCAAGTCGACCGTCGAGGAAGGCGCCGTCGTCAAGCTGTCCGGCCGCTACTTCGCGATCGCGGTTTCGACCAGTAGGTTCACCTGTCAGGGTCGGGAAATCATGGGCATTTCCACGATGGCGCCGATCTTCGCAGCGATCGAAGGCGCGCGAGCAGGCGAGACCGTGCAGTTCAATGGCCGCGTACTCATCGTCGAAGCCGTGGAATAGGGTCCGCCCACCGGCCATCGCGCGGGTGCCGAACGCCGCTCATCTCATCAAGGGCAAGCTCATGACGACACCGTCGTTCTTCATCACCCCCGGCTACGGGACGCGCCTGCATGACGCGCTGCATTACTCCCAGGCGATGCGCATCGGCGACCGCGTGGAGATTTCCGGACAAGGCGGCTGGAACGACGATCTCGTCATTCCGGAGTCGATCGAGGACGAGATCGCGCAGGCGTTCGAGAACGTCGAACGGACGCTCGCGACAGCCGGGGCGAACTGGGGCCACGTCGTCCACGTCAATTCCTATCACGTCGGCGGCTTCCCTCCCATCATCAACGAGACGATGGCGAGGCTATTCCGCCACTACATGCCCGACCGCGCGCCGATCTGGACGCAACTGGGGGTCGAAGCGCTGGGGCTTCCCACCATGCGTATCGAAATTCGCGTGACAGCGATCATAGCGTGATCCGCCTTGGACCTGCGACGCGACGCTTATCTCGATAAATTCCACGATTCTAATCGAAGCACACAGTCTACGGGAGCTCTTCATGTTCGAAGCCGAAGCACGCATCGCCACCATCGATAGCAGCCGTTATCTGACCGAGATCGCCAAGGCGTGGGTGCACACCTATCCGGTTCGCTACGATGCGCTGACTGCGGAGATCGAGCTTCCCGGGGGCCAGCTTATCATGACAGATCGCGTGGCTGAACACGATACCGGGGTGCGCTGCGTCTGGCATGAGATTTCCTGATCTCAAGCGGGACGATTGAACCGCCCAAATCTAGCAGTCAGGATTGAGCCCTCGCTGCATAAGCTATGCCTGACTCAGGTCCGCGATAAGCGTGTCCGCATCGAGATGGAAATCCGAGAAGACGATACGGCCGCCTGCATCGATAACGGTGAACCAAGGTGTTCCTCGCGTGCGGTAGTCTTCCATGAAGGTCGGCAGCGCCTGCCCGGTCGGTGGTTCATCGTGACCGAAAGCGATGGGAAGCTCATATTTGAGCTGGTTCATGCGCAACGTCTCGAATGTGTTCTCGTCCGCCCCTTCGAAGACGGTCTGGATCACCGCAAACCCCACGCCCTGGGGGCTCAACGCGCGATGCAGTTTTTGTAGCGTCGGAAATCCATGCAGATGGCAGCCGGGGCACCAATGCTGGAACGCGAACAGGATCTTTAGGCCGGTCCCGAGGTCCGACAGCGCAAGGGGCGCGATCGCGTTTCCGTCGTGGCCGATCCATTTCTGCACCCGCAGCTCGGGGGCTTGGCGTTGGTCGATGCTCATATGCTGCTCCAATTACGATGCGGATCGTCGGCTTGGCGGTCGTCAGGCCGGTAGCTCGAATCCGATTTTCTCGAGTGCCGCGACGCAGGCATCCTGATCCTGCTGATAATTACCCCCGGAGATGCCGATCCCACCGATCAACTTGCCGTCCTCCAGGATCGGATATCCGCCGCCGACCGCCACCATCCGCGGGCGATAGGCCAGCGGCGCCACCTTCGGATCGTTGGTCACATAGTCGTTCCAGACGTGCGTCGGGAACCCGAACGAGGCGGAACTCCAGGCCTTGTCGATGGCGACGTCGACGGTGAGGAACGGCGCATCGTCGGTGCGCTCGAACGCGCGCAGATACCCGGTGGCGTCGACGACGGCGACGGCAGCCGGGATGCCGATCACGCGGGCTGCGGCGATCGCCGCGTCGATGAGGGCGACCGCGGTTTCGCGGTTGATCGATGCGGTGGCGATGGATTTGGCCATGGGTTTTTCCGATTCTGAGGTTGGAAACGATGTTGGCGGCGGTTGCCGTCAGAAGCCTTCGAGCGCGATCTTGCCTCTCGTCGCGCCGCTTTCGATCAGCGCATGCGCCGTCTCCAGATTGGCGGCATTGATCGGCGACAGGGTCCGGGTCAGCGTCGTGCGGATCTTGCCGTCGTCGACCAGCACGGCCAGCGCATCGAGGATCTCGCCCTGCTCATGCATGTCGGGCGTGCCGTAGATCGACCGTGTGAACATCAACTCGTAGTGGATCGACACCGCCTTGCGCTTGAACAGCATGATATCGAGGGCGATAGGGTCGTCGATCAGCACGAACCGTCCTTGCGGGGCGATCAGTTCGGCGATGTCGGCGACATGCTGATCGGTATGCGTGATCGAAAAGACGAAAGCGGGAGCGCCGATGCCGAGCGCGGCAACCTGCGCCGCGAGCGGCCGGGAATGGTCGATGACGTGGTGCGCGCCGAGCCCCCTCACCCATGCCTCGGTTTCCGGCCGGGATGCGGTGGTGATAACGACGAGGTCCGTGCATTGTCGCGCGATCTGGATGGCGATCGAGCCGACCCCGCCCGCGCCACCGACGATGAGGATCGCTGGCGCCGCGCCGGGAACGGGCTTCGCCACGTCCAGGCGATCGAACATGGCTTCCCACGCCGCCAACGCCGTCAGCGGCAGCGCCGCCGCTTCCGCCCAGTCGAGCGACGCGGGTTTGCAACCGACGATCCGGGCATCGACGAGATGGAACTCGGCATTGGTGCCCGACCTCAGAAGCGATCCGGCGTAATAGACCTCGTCGCCTGTCGCGAATTGCGTCACATCGGGGCCGACCTCACGCACGATCCCGGCGGCATCCCATCCCAGCACCTTCCAGTCGCCATCGGCGGGCGCCGTGCTGCTGCGAATCTTGTAGTCGACTGGATTGACCGAGACGGCCTTCACCTCGACCAGGATGTCGTATCCTGTAGCGACGGGCCTGAGCAGATCGATGTCGACCAGCGCGGCATCCTCGGCGATGGGGCCAGGAAGCTTGTAACCAACTGCTTTCATCAGGTATCTCCAGATTGCCGCGCCCCGATGCCCTGATCGATCAGATCGAAAGGTCTTCCGAATTGGACTGGCATTGAGACGCTGCTACAACCCGAACTATGGCGGGGTCGGCATAGTATTCCCAATAGCGAGGAAGCATAGTTTTCATACCCACCGCTATTCACATCGCCGATCCTGGCATATTAGCTACGAAAACGATCCAAAAATCTACGCCACACGGCCGACAATACGTTTGAGTACACTTCCAAAGACTAGCCACTTGGGCACCTATCTCTCCGACAGCAACAGGGGATGCGACGCATGAAAACATTGGGCGCGATCCGTGTGAGATGCAGCGTGTCGCCTTTCGACACCGCATGTCGCGGCGTTGTAGGCCGTCGGCACGGTACACCGCCGGTACGGTCGTCGCCCGTACCGGAAAACCCGCCGACCGCTTCGCGTATGTCGAGGACGACGAAATCGAGGCAGCGGGCACGTCGAGCGGGATCGAAACCTATATGCGGGCGCGGTGTTGCGATGCTATAGAAACTATAGCAACAGGGTATTAGAAAATCAGGCTCGCCTGGCGCTATAGTCCCCATGCAATCACCACGCTTCGCAGCGGACGATATCATCGCTATTCTGATACAGAACTCGGCATATATTTGGCAGACGATCGATTGACCGGTTGCGGATGCTGAGAGTCTTCAAGAGATCTCAAATCGAAGCCAGTTTCAACCCGTCGTGCCAAGCAAGGGGATTCGCAATGGTCACAAGAGGATTTACGGGCCGCGGCTCGGGCGGGGATCAGTCGAACCGGATTCCACCAGGCCAGCATCTTGTGGAGGATTTCCCCGTCCTGTCCGCCGGCCCCACGCCGCACGTGGAGCCTTCCGATTGGAAATTCACGGTCAAGATCGGTCCAAAGCCCGTCAAAGTCTGGAACTGGAGCGAGTTCAACGCGCTGCCGAAGACGAAGGTGACCAAGGACATTCACTGCGTCACCTCTTGGTCCAAGCTGGATACCGCCTGGGAGGGCGTACTCGTCGAAGATATTCTTGCCGATGCCGGGCTCGACCAGCCCACCGATTTCGTGCTGGCGCACTGCTACGATAAATATTCGACGAACGTGCCTTTGGCGGATCTGCTTTCGGGCAAGGCGATGGTCGCGCTCACCTATGCGGGCAAACCGCTTTCGCGCGATCATGGAGGGCCGGCGCGCCTTCTGGTCCCGCATCTCTACTTCTGGAAGTCGGCCAAGTGGGTGAATGCGCTGCAATTCACGACGCGCGACGAGCCGGGATTCTGGGAGGGGCATGGCTACCATATCTACGGCGATCCGTGGCGCGAGCAGCGCTACACCAATGACTGAGGGCGGCGCGCAGACTGTGCCGTGGCAGTCATGCACGATCAAGGACATCGTCCAGCAGACACCGAGCATCAAGAGCGTCTTCCTGCGGTTGCGCGAACCGTTCGCGCACATCGCGGGGCAGCACGTCGATGTCCGGCTGACCGCGCCCGATGGCTACAGCGCGATGCGCAGCTACTCGATCGCGTCGGCGACAATTTCGTCCCCGATCATCGAACTCGCGATCGAGCGGCTGCCGGATGGCGAAGTCTCGTCGTTCTTTCACGATGTCGCGGCGGTTGGCGACGAGATCGAGCTTCGTGGTCCACTTGGCGGCCATTTCCTGTGGCCCGCCCCTGCCTCTGCCTCTGCCTCTGCCTCTGCCCGTGCCCCTGCCGTGGACGCGGTGTTGCTGATCGGGGCCGGCTCCGGCCTCGCGCCATTGATGGCGATGATCCGACAACGCCGCACACAGTCCCCGGCGGTGCCAACGGCGCTGCTCCTGTCCGCCAGGACCGCCGAAGACGTTCTCTTTTCGGAAGAGCTTCGTGCCACCGAGGCCAGCGACGCAGCATTCGTCCTGGCATTGGCGATCACGCGCGAAGAACCGATCCGCGCATCGGACTTCGGGCGACGGATCGACGGCGTGATGGTGCAGGACGTCGTGGCCCGGCTTCACCGAAAGCCCAGCCAAGTCTTCGTTTGCGGGTCCAACGGTTTCGTCAACATCGCGACCGAGGGCGCGCTGCTGGCCGGCCTGGACGCGTCCATCATCAAGACCGAACGCTACGGTGGCTAGGGGTGCAAGTGATCTCGCGTTGCCCCGATCGCGGACGTGCGCAGTTCTTCGTCGAAGTCAGCCGCTAGGTCCGCGCGCTCGATCCTTGGAGAGGCGGAGAACAAGCAATGGCCCGATCCGTCTGCTAAGCTGGAAGAAACCGCAAGCGAGCGGCCGTCGCGTCTAAGCCGCAGTCAGGATAGAGGCGCTCAGAGCTTGGAGACAGTCATGCCGCCCGTTCCCTTCACGATAGACGTGCCGGACGCTGCGCTCGAAGACCTAAAGAACCGGCTCTCCGCGACGCGCTGGCCGCGCTCGATCGACGATGAAAGCTGGGACGATGGCGCAAGCCTCGCGTTCATGCGCCGGCTTGCAGACCATTGGCAGAACCGGTTCGACTGGAGACTTCAGGAACGACGGCTAAACCGTCTGCCGCAGTTCATGGCCACGATCGACGATCAGGACATCCATTTCGTACACCGGCGCGGCATTGGCCCCAGCCCGATCCCCATCGTCATCACGCATGGCTGGCCGGGATCGTTCGTCGAGATGGAACAGCTGATCCCGCTGCTCGCCGACCCGGGCGCACATGGCGGCGATCCTGCCGATGCCTTCCATGTCGTCGTGCCATCGCTGCCCGGCTACGGCTTCTCGCCCGCGCCGGCAAGAGGGGGCATCAGCTCGCGGGAAATCGCTTTGCTGTGGCACAGGCTCATGGCCGAGCTCGGCTATCACAGGTTCGCCGCGCAGGGCGGCGACATCGGCGCAGGGGTATCCGTCTGGCTGGCACGGCTGTTTCCAGACGTCGTCCGCGGCATCCATCTGAACTTCATCCCAGGCAGTTACCGCCCCCCGACATCTGCCGACACCGCGCCCGTCACACTCCAGGAACAGGCGTATCTCGATCACGTCGCGCAATGGTCCGCGCAGGAGGGAGCCTATGCCGCCCTCCAAGGCACCAAACCACAGACCCTGTCGTTCTCGCTGACGGATTCTCCCATCGGGCTCGCGGCCTGGATGACGGAGAAGTTCAGGTCCTGGACCGACTGTCACGGGGACCTCGAAAGCGCGATCCCGCTCGACGACCTGCTGACGGATATTTCACTGTATTGGTTCGGTGATTCCCTCACCGGATCGCTCAGACTCTACAAGGAAAACCGGCTGCGCCCTCTCGTGTTCGAGCAGCGTGAGCGCGTCAGGCCGCCGCTCGGCGTATCGGTGTTTCCCCGCGAGATCGCCATGCCACCGCGCTCGTGGGTGGGGCGGGTCTTCGACGTACAACGCTGGACCGAAATGCCAGCTGGCGGGCATTTCGCCGCGCTGGAGAAACCGGACCTGCTCGCGGCTGAAATACGGGCGTTCTTTCGACCGTTTCGATGATTAGCAGTGCGCCGAACGCGTTCAATGGTCTGGACGAACCGTCTCATCTGAAATTAACGAGCTGACCCAGAACCGACATCTACGGATGGTTTTCCGCCTCCGACGTCTGCCATTCGTTTATGCAATTGAACACACTCGACGGTTCACTCAGCAGTTCCAACTCGCTCTCACCGAAGTGCGATAAAATTACAACATTGTTACAGATGCGTAATCTGCAGCGAAGTTTCCGATTGCCAGACAGAACCCGTTGTGGCCGTTTGTTCCACGATGACGGTGCATTAAAATGACATCGTCACGACATTCGCAGGGCTGATCAAAAAGCGTTTTCGATACGCCCAGAGTAATCGACGATCGAGGGCAGGAACATCTGGAGAAGGCTCTTGAAGGGCCGGGTTTCTTAAGGGGTTTCAGATGATCAGATACACGACTTCGACCGTTGCATTGGCGGTCGCACTGCTATCGGGCTCTGCCGCTTTTGCGGCCGGATCCGGTAGTGGCCAGGACGTCGCCATAGCCTCTGCCCAAGATTCGACGCCCCAAGCAGTAGCGCCGGCCGAGGCCGAAGCACCTAGCGACATCCTCGTTCTCGGTACGCGCCGTACCGACCGTACGCTCGCGAACTCGCCCTCGCCCGTCGACATCATCAGTTCGGCCGATCTGACGACGCAGCCCGCCGCCAACATGATCGATGCGCTGAAGAACATCGTTCCGTCCTTCTATGCCGGGCAGAACTCGATCTCGGATGCGTCGACCTTCGTGCGCTCGCCCTCGCTTCGCGGCCTGTCGGGCGATCAGGTCCTCGTGATGCTGAACGGCAAGCGGTACAACCGGTCGGCGCTGGTGCAGGTCTATGGCGGCAGCGACACCGGTCTCGGCCGCGGCGCGCAGGGCCCCGACATCTCCGCGATCCCGTCGCTCGCGATCGGCAACCTCCAGGTGCTACGCGAAGGCGCGACCGCACAATACGGCTCCGACGCCATCGCGGGCGTGCTCAACTACGGTCTTCGCGAGGATCAGGGGATCGAACTGGTCGGCCGCGCCGGCCAATATTATGCCGGCGACGGCGAAAGCTATCAGATCGCCGGGAATGCCGGCCTCAAGGGTGATTGGGGCTTCATCAACGCCACCGGCGAATATGTCGACGAAGGACAGACCAGCCGCGGTCGCCAACGCCCATCGGCAGCGAACTTCGCGCAGAACTTTCCCGCGCTCGCCTCGCAGCTGCCCAACTACCCCCTCCCCGTGCAGATCTGGGGCAACTCTCCCTCGCACGGCTTCAAATCGGTGCTGAACGCCGCGCTCAACGTGACCGCGGACAGCAAGCTCTACTTCTTCGGCAACTTCGCGCAGAGCAAGGGCAACCAGAGCTTCAACTACCGTCCGTCCGTCTCCAGCACTGCGGTCGACACGAACGGCGTGGTGCGCAATCAGGGCGCCAACGGCGCGTTCAACAACACGTTCTTCCTGACCCCCTGCCCGGCTGGCAACGCGACCTGTCCGACCGGAGGCTTCGTACGCGATGGCAACACGTTCCGGTACAGCCAGCTCTACCCCGCGGGTTTTACCCCCCGCTTCGTCGGCAAGACGCAGGAACTCTACGGCGTGCTTGGCTACAAGGGCACGGCTGGCGACTTTACCTACGATCTTTCCGGCACGCTCGCCCGGAACAAGCTGTCGCTGTCGATGTATAATTCGGCCAACTTTTCCTACGGTCCAGCGACGGAGACGAGCTTCGACTTCGGCGATCTGATCCAGAAGGAAGCCAACTTCAACGCCGACTTCACCTATGCCGCCGACCTCGGCCTCGCTGCTCCGCTGACCATCTCGGCTGGTGGCGAATTCCGTAAGGAAACCTACGAGCAGACCGCAGGCGACCTGCAATCCTATAGCGCAGGTCCCTATGCCGTAGCGCAGCAGCTCTACACGTTGACTGCACCGGGCGTTTACACGCTATCGGGTGCGACTGCGCCGCAGGGCGTGGGCGCCAGTGGCTATGCCGGCACGAGCCCGGCAACGGCAGGCAAGTTCAGTCAAAAGGCCTATGCCGCCTATGTCGGCCTGGAGACGGATCTCACCGAGGCGCTGACCGTCGGTGCAGCGGGCCGATACGAGCATTACAACACGTTCGGCGATGCCTGGGTCGGCAAGGTCAACGCGCTCTACAAGTTCGTCGAAGGATTCTCGGTCCGCGGCAGCTTCGGCACCGGGTTCCACGCACCGTCGCCGGGTCAGTCGAACGTCTCGATCGTCACCACGTCGTTCAACAACGGTGTCGCTTTCCAGGCCGGAACGTACCCGACGAATACCGCGGTCGCGCAATATTACGGGGCGACCAACCTGTCGCCGGAGAAGTCGACCAACTACGGTCTGGGCGTCATCCTCGAACCGGTTCGCGGCATGACCATCACGGTCGACGGGTACCGCATCAATCTGCGCAACCGCATCGGCCTGACCTCGCCGTTCATCGTCACGGCAGCGGACCTCGCGGCGCAACCGGCGCTGCTGCCGGTCGGCATCGGCGGTCAGGTTCAGTACTTCACCAACGGCTTCAAGACCCGTACGCAGGGCATCGACGTCGTCGGGACGTACCGGACGAAGCTGAGCGATGCGCTGCTCAACTTCTCGCTGGCGTACAACTACAACGATACCAAGGTCACCGATTACGACGCCCGGATCATCAGCGTCGCCCAGCTTATCGACGCCGAAAATCTCGCGCCCAAGCACCGCGTCGTGTTCAATGCGAACTGGTCCCTGGACAATCTGAGCTTCAACGTTCGCGAGAACTATTACAGCTCATTCACCAGTGCCCAGGATTACGGCCAGACAAACGGCGTTGCGAACCAGAGGTTCGGCGGCAAGTTCACCACCGATCTGGAACTGAGCTACACCTTCAACTACTTCACCCTGTCCGTCGGCGCTCAGAATTTCACCGACGAGCATCCTGATCGGTTGGCTCCCAATTCGACGGTGCAGATCTATCCGCTCACCGGCGGCACGTCGGATGGCCAGGTCTATCCGCGTAACGGCGGTCCGTTCGGCTTCAACGGAGGTTTTTACTACACCCGTCTTCGCGTGAAGATTTGAGAGGTCGCGGGGGCGCTCCGGCGCCCCCGCTAATTTCACTGTCTTTGCAGGACTTTACCGCAAAGCTGCACCCTATCCCAACTCGAAGAATGATCGGGCCGAAGCTTCTTAAGCCGCAAAGGCGCTCAACTCGTGCTGTTCGCGAAAGCACTGCAGCTTTTCGCAGCGTCGAACGGTGTTTTCGATGCCTCGGCAGGGATCGGGAAGTTCAAATGGCTGGAGCCGGAGCAGTAGCGGCTTTCGATCGTCGTCGCCCCTACCATCGGGCACTCTTTAACTGGCCAACCAATCGGTCGTGATCTCGCCCCGATGTCCCTCCGGCGCCAGCACGGCGCGCAGGGCTTCCAGCATGGGTGGCAGCGCCTGTGTGAAGGCGTAGGGCGGGTTGACGATATAAAGGCCTGCGCCATTATAGATGCCGGGCTGATCGTCATCGTACAACCAATGGTCAACCTGCAGCAGTTTTGGGATGCCGAGCTTGCGTAACTGCTCCGTCCACCGCGAATGCGTGGTGCGGTCTTTCAGCGGATACCAGATCACCGTCACGCCATGCGCCCATTTGCGGTGAGCGGCAGCGAGGGTGGCTGTGATGCGTTCGCGCTCATCGGGCTGCTCGTACGGCGGGTCGACAACCACCACGCCCCGCGCGGTTCGGGTCGGCAGCATCGCCAGCCAAAGCTCGTAGGCGTCGCGCTCATGCACGGCAGCGGATGTGCCGCGCATCACGCCGCGCAGGGTGTAGGCGTCATCGGGATGTTTTTCGTTCAGGATTAAGAAATCCTGCGGGCGCAGAAGCTGCGCCAGTATCCGCGGCGATCCGGGGTATAAGCGCGGCTCGGCGCCTACGTTCACCGCCCGTATGGCGGCGCGGTAGTCGTCCAGCAACGGGTTCGGGTCGGCAAGGGCCCGCAGGACGCCCTGCGTGGACTCGCCGGTACGTTGGGCATCCTGGCCGTCGAGGTCGTACAGCCCGCAGCCGGCATGGGTGTCGATCAGGGTCAAGGCGCCCTGTTTTTGCTGCAAGGCCTGCACGAGGGCGATCAGCAAGCTGTGCTTGACGACATCGGCACTATTGCCAGCATGGAAGGAATGGCGATAATTCATTGCTTCTCAAAATCCTGACGATCTACCTTTATGCGTGCTGCCGGGTGCGGTTGCCGAGCACGAGGCGACCGAAGTAACTGGTCCGGTGCTATTATAAAGGCGGACGGAAACGTTCAACGCACTTCTCCGCGGCGCCTCAAGCCAGGGTCAGCGATCGTCACCAGAGGCCGAGGCGCAAGGCTCCGGGCGCGGCGCCAACCCACTTCGGTGACGTGGCCGTGCAATTCGCGGTTCGGCAGCGTTACGGATACCCGGTGAAGACCAAACTCCCGTAAATGCCAGTTCGGCAAGATATGCTCGCGACTGAACTCGGCCTGGGGTTCGGAACGGTGGCAAATGAAGCGGTGGTCCACGTCGCAAATAGTCGTGACGAAACGATCGGCGCTACAATACATGAGGCGCCTGTTGCGATCGTGGAAGGCGCCGTCGTCTATGATTGGCATCCTTGAGCTATAGGCGCATTCGGGAGTAATCAAAGGCTAGAGGTACGCTGCCCACGTGGCTGCCAGGGAAGCTTGATCCACCATCGCACGAGATGAATAAGTTTCTGCTTCCACGGAGGCGTCGATCGCTGTGGAATGTCCAGAATTGGTGGCAGTCCTCAAAAAAGCTCGGCGATCGATCGTGACGTTGCGCACGACGTACGCTAGCGCAAGCCGGGTGGACGTACACGACTCTGCTGGCCGGGAAGGCATTGGTCAGGACGCGATCGTCGATGCCGCCATCCGTATAATCGTTCATGACGGCCTTGCTGGATTGACGCTGCGCCCGCTCGCATCGAGCCTGAAGGTCAGCGTCGCTGCGATCTCGGCGCGGATGGGTACCAAGGACGAACTGATCGACCGCATCGTCGATATCGCCGCGCAACGCGACCAGCTTTTCTTCGACCGATGGTCCGCACTGGCTGCCCAGATGCCACCGGGTGACAGTACCGTACGCGCCGCGCTCGCGGATCTTGCGTTCAGGGACTGGATGACCGCAGGGGGGCAGCAGGCGATCTTCCTGATCGAGCTTGTCCACCATCACGCGTTGCAGCAGGCGCCGTCGCGCATACTCGATCAATGGCTCGCGCGAGCCGGTGCATTTTGGTCGAACCTGATGTTCGGCTCTCCGACGCTCGCCGACCTCGCGCTGGGTTATGTGCTCGACGAGGCGGGGTTCGCGCTCGGCGCGAGCGAAGAACCTGCCTACGCGGTATTGCGCGTGCTGTGCCTGCAACGGTTCGCCGACGGGCTCCGTCCGTGCGGCGGCGCCGGCGGTACAGCCATCGAACGGTTGATCGCGTTGCTCGAACCGGACGATCTCCCCATCGCGGTGCCCGACGATCCGAAACGCCAGCGCATCGCCGACAGCGCCGCCCGGATCATCGTCTCGCGAGGCATGGACGCGGTCACCCACCGCTCGGTGGCACTGGCAGTGGGGGTGCCGGCGTCGACCGTGGTGTATCATTTCGGGGGCCGAGCAGCGCTGGTCGTGGCGGGGCTCCATGCGGTGATCGCCCGTTTCCACGGTACTCGCGACCGCGCACGCGCCGACAAGACCCCGCCGGGCGACGATGCGGAGGCGCGCGATCTCGTCAAGGCGACGTCGATGATCGCGCTGGCCAGTGTGCGTGAGCCGAGCCTGCGGCCCTACGCGCTCGACATGCGACGGCGGCGCGGCGAAAATATCCGCGTCACCGATCTGATGACGCTGGGGTTCGGTTCGCGCTCGGATGCGGGGTTCGATCGCGCGACCGCACAGGTCATCTCCATCGCGCTGTTTGGCATGCGGATGGTCGCTATGAGCCGCAACCTTCCAGAAGATGCGTGTTATCGCGGCGCGTTCGCGGCGCTAGATGCCTGGAACGACGAACGCGCCGACTGAGCGCCGGACACCCACGCCGCTGTCATCGAACGGGAACATCTACGGCCTAAGCGATGGCGTGGACCGCGGCATAATCACACGGAGTACGCCATCGGTCAGCCAGATGCTGGCGCTGTCGATGCCTACCTGGGTTTTCACGGGTTACGACTTGGCACGACGCACCTTCCTCGCCGCCTATCTCTCCTATGATCTGTGTTTGCCGATTGCGGCTGTTGGATGGCTCGTAATCCTCGCTGGCCTCGCCGCAATTCCGGCGGAAATAATCGCCGGCGCGCTGTGCGATCGCGGACCGGGGCGGCTGGGACCGCGCGTATCGTGGATGCTGTGCGGCACGGCGCTGCTCGTCGCCGGTGGCGTCGTGATGCTGTGTCTCGACCGGACGAGCAGCCTCCTGCTTGTCGCTCTCGCCTTGATCGCGCTGGTGGTCGGCTGGGCGGTCTGCAATGTGACCCACGGTGCGTGGGCGCTAGAGGCAACGCGGGACGGCATAGGCCGCGCCCGCGTGTTTGGTCTCCGATCGCTCGCCGGGATTCTCGGCGCGATATCATTTTCATTGATCGGCGCGCTCCACACCGGCCGCTGGTCGCCGTTCGCGGCGATCCTGCTCGTTGTGTCGATCGGCGCACCCCTGGCTCATGCCGGCCTGATCCTGTTCGTCCCCGACCGCGCATCGCCGCCAATAGCGTGGCATCGCGGTACACTGTTGGAACCGGTGCGGCTGCTGTTCGCCAATCGTGGGAACCGCCGGCTGGCCATCCTGTTCGCGCTCAACGGCGCGCATACCGCCGTCACCGGCACCGCCTATCTCTACCTCGTCGACACCGCGCTCACGCTTCCCGGCTGGGGACCTACCGGCGTTCTGGTCCAATCGATCTGCGCCGCGATCGGCATCGCCGCAGCGATTGCCAGCGGATCGCGTGTGCCGCCCACGTGGACACTGAAGGCCGCGTTCTGGATCAACCTGCTGCTCGCTGTCTCGCTGATCGTGCTTACTCCCGGTCGGCCGGCGGCGCTGATCGTCTGGACGGCGCTGTTCGGCCTGGTCTCGGCAGTCGACTTCATGGCGTTACGGCTTTTGCTCGGCGAGCGACTTGATCTTGCGGCGCGCAACGGCGACGTAAACGCGCGCGCCGCGGCGCATTATGCCGGCTTCCACCTGCCCTTCAATCTTTGCGGCGCACTGGCGACGGGTCTGTTGTTCGCAGGATACCGGTTGCTCGGGTTCGATCCGGCAACGTCAATCGGGACTGAACATCCGTACCTAGCAGCGCAGCTTATGCCGGCCGTGTGCGCGGCGCTGCTGATGGCCATCTCGATCCAAACGTTGCGAAACCGAGACGTAGGCGCTGAGAACGCTATTCCCGGGAAACCATTGGCTCTCAAATCGGATATGGTTCGAGCTGAACAACTGTAATCCTCCTGTCACGGAACGCCTCTACAGCACTGCAATGCCCGCTGACGGATCAAGGGCAGTTGGGGAACTACTGTGAAAATCCTAAATTTCGGACGCCTTCTGACGGGAACGGCTTTGCTTCTTTGCGGTCTGGTCGCTGAACAAGCGTATGCGCAGTCGGCGCCCCAAACGGCCGAGCCCCTCGGGCAGGCGGCCAACGCTGGCGCGGACGACGAAGGCCTGACCGACATCGTCGTCACCGCACAGCGTCGCCTGGAGAAGGCGCAGTCGGTGCCGATCTCGATCACCTCGGTCACCGGGGAACAGTTCGCCAAGACCGGCTATATCGGCCTTACCGACCTGCAATATGTCGTCCCCGGCGTGCAGTATAACCCCACCCAGGGCGCCGCCTTCCAAATCCGCGGCGTCGGGAGCAGTTCGTTCGATCTCTCCAACGCCAAGTCGGTCAACGTCGTGGTCGACGACGTCGTGATGGACAACCAGCGCGACAACGGCCTCATCGGGCTGGTCGACGTTGCGCGTGTCGACGTGCTGATGGGGCCGCAGGGTACGCTGTTCGGGAAGAACTCGACGTCGGGCGTGATCTCGCTGACAACCAACAACCCGGTTATCGGTCAGACCTCGGGCAATTTCTACGGCAGCTATGGCGAGCGCAACGATCGGATCGTCAACGGCACCGTCAACGTGCCGATCAGCGACACCGCTGCGCTCCGCGTCTCGGCATTCGAGCAGGGCCAGGACGGCGCCGGGCGCTATGTGACGATCAACCGCAACCTCAACCGCGTCGACGAATACGGCGTCCGCGCGAAGCTGCTCTACCGCCCGATCGACGCACTCGAGTTCGTGCTCGCCGGTGAATATACCCGCCATTACGACACCTCGGTGCGCACGCCGGTCGGTGGTCCTGCCGGATCCGTCTTCGCGCCCTCCGCCGCGATCACAGCACAGATGGCGGCGCTCGGCGTGGTCGCCAGCGAGAAGAACACCGACTCGCTCGACAGCTATCTCGGCTCGATCGGCATGACCAACAAGGGTGGCTCGCTCCACGCGAATTACGACTTCGGCGGCGCCACGCTGACCTCGATCACCGCCTACCGCGAGACGGTGTACGACAACGACACGCCCGCCGATCTGCTACCGGTCGACGTCAACGCGTATCTGCCGTTCAACATGGGCCGATTGCGCTCGAAGAAGTTCAGCGAGGAGGTCCACCTTGCCTCGTCGACCGGACATTTCTTCGAATATCTCGTCGGCGCATTCTACAACAAGCTGAACGCCACACAGACGCAGCTCCAATGGGGCCCCCTCGGCGCGCCGGTGTTCGACGCGAACGGCGTGGGTCGGCCTACATTGTCCGCGAACACCGGTGCGAACGATCCCGTGACCGGCGTGCTCCTAGGGTCAGGACTCATTGGTCATAGCCAGAAGATGACGGTGGCCGCGAGCGCGACGGCAGAGAAGAAG
>NZ_JACYUS010000008.1:0-93948 GCF_014841895.1 Sphingomonas sp. CFBP 13728
CTCATCCACGCTCTCCTCACGGAGCCTGAATCAGATCGCGCCTCTCACATCAATGGGTCCTGACCCTAGCCTCGGGCCATGCGCCATGGCTGGTGTCATATCCGGTAAACTGATCATGCTCGCAACCGCGCTGCAGATACCGATGTATATCTATGCCATGACGCATGCCGCCTATCGGCTGAATGCGATGCTCGTTCAGACAATGCGATCAGAGCGTGAGAACGGACGTCGCGCATGTCAGGACACGCTTACCGGCCTGTTAAACCGTGCCGGTCTTGAGGACGTCGTTGCTCGTCGTGCAGACAGCACTGAGAGCGGAGCCACGCTTTTCTATATCGACCTCGACGGCTTCAAGACGATCAATGACACGCTCGGCCATGCGGCCGGTGATCAACTGCTAGTCGAGGTCAGCCAGTTGATGAGACAAGTAACGCCGACGATGGACGCCGTTGCGCGGATTGGAGGCGACGAATTTATCATTCTTGCCAATGAGATGGATCCTACCACCGCTCGTCAGACAGCGCAGCGCCTCATCGACACGCTACGCGGCACGTCGTTCGTGGTTAATGGCAACGCGGTGAAAATCAGCGCAAGCGTGGGAATCTCGATCCGGTCGCAAGCAGGCCCAGACCTTTCAACCTTGATGCTCGATGCAGACGGGGCATTGTACGCTGCGAAGCAAAAAGGGCGTTCCCGGGCCGTACTGGCCTCAGGTACCTTGCCGAACCTGTACCTTGCTTGTGACCAGGGTTCGAGTTTCCAATCTGTAAGTTGCTTAATTCGCGAAAGCCGGACGCCCGGCGCTGTTGCCACCTAGGTTTGCTCAGTAGCTACTGCTTGTAGCGCCCACCCATTTCCGTGCTTGCAACAAATTTTAACCTGCCATGGCAGCGGAGCAATTGATTATGTTTCAGCACGTTATGCAGAATTCCGAGGCCGAAATGGTCTCATCGACGCAGATCCTCGAATCGTTGCAGCACCCGGTTCTAGTCGTTGATGCCAACAGTGAAATTACCTACGCTAATGCAACCGCTGCGGCCAGTATTGGTGGCTGGATCGTCGGGCTGACACTGGCCGATATCTTTTCCGACTACCTGCGCCCTGCCTCGATCGGCGACGGCCCATCGAGCATGCGGCTCATGACGCGTCAGTCCGAAGCATACGACGCACTGCTCAATCCGGTCGGTGGGGGCAATATCTGCGTCAGTTTCTGGCCGGTTGCCCTAGCTCCCATTGAGAAGACGGAAGCGAAGACAGATGACCTGACGGGATTAGCCTTACGCAATACCTTCATGGCGACACTTGAACGTGCATTACCGGGCACCGCCGAGGGGGGGGAGCCAGTCGCGGTGCTTTGCCTCGATCTTGATCGTTTCAAAATGATCAACGACACGCTGGGCCACGGCATCGGCGACCAGCTACTCAAGAAGGTAGCGGATAGGTTGCGCAAAGCCTCGCGCAAGGACGATCTCGTTGCCAGACTTGGAGGCGACGAGTTCGTCATTCTTCAACGTGGTATCCGCTCGCCGCGCGATGCTGAGCTGCTTGCCGAACGTCTGGTTGACCTTATCGGCAGGACCTACGTGCTCGGTGGGCACACGGTGAACATCGGCATCAGCGTCGGTGTAGCGCTCGGGGTCGGTTCGATGCAGCCTCGCGACCTCCTCCGGAATGCTGATTTGGCACTTTATGAGGCGAAAAGGGCAGGCCGGGGACGCTACCGCTTCTTCGAACACGGCATGGACACGCTTCTCCAAGAGCGCCGTGAGTTGGAGATCGACCTTCGCCGCGCGTTAGCGCTCAAGCAGTTTGAGCTCCACTACCAGCCGTTTCTCGATCTCTCGACCGATACCGTGATGGGCTTTGAAGCACTATTGCGCTGGCATCATCCTGTCCGCGGCAATGTGCCCCCGCTCGACTTCATCGCCGTCGCCGAAGAAAACGGGCTTATCGTGAAGATTGGGGAGTGGGTACTCCTGAAGGCATGTATGGAAGCGGCAGCCTGGCCTGGTGATCTCGTGGTGGCAGTCAACGTTTCGCCGCTACAGTTCAAGGCCGACACGTTGCTCGCGTCCGTGTCGTTAGCGCTTGCCAGATCAGGGCTGAAGCCAGAACGCCTTGAGGTTGAGATTACTGAAGGCGCCCTCCTCGCCGACACGGACAACGTGCTGGCAACACTGCACGCGCTTCGGGCCTTAGGTGTGAAAATTTCGATGGATGATTTCGGCACGGGCTATTCCTCGCTGAGCTACCTTCAGAAATTTCCATTTAACAAAATCAAGATCGACCGCTCGTTCGTTGCTGGCGACGATCCCGACAGCGAGGCCATCCTGAGAGCGGTTTCCAGTCTGGGAACTAGCCTCGGTATGGCAATTACAGCCGAGGGCGTCGAAACCGCCGAGCAGCTTAAGCGCATACGTGATCAGAACTGTACCCATGTGCAAGGGTACCTTACTGGACGGCCAATGGCGCAAGCTGACGTCCAGTCATTTCTTACTATCAAACGCAAAGGAGACGGCGATGTCCGCTAACATTTATCGTTTGGTATATTACAGCCGCAACCTCACAGCGGATGACGCTAACAGATTTGCGTTAGAGGTGGATGACATCCTCGCAACTAGCCGTGTTAACAATGAGCGGGACGGCATCACCGGCGCTTTGATATTCAATGCCGGGTGCTTCGCCCAAGTGCTTGAGGGGCCGCTTGACGTGGTGGAGATCGCGTTCGAGAGGATCCAGCAGGATGATCGACATAGCGAAGTCTCCCTCCTTGCGATGGAGCCAATTGCAGAGCGCAGCTTCCCGAATTGGGCGATGGGGTTCGTAGGCCTATCCGACGCGAATGCCGCTCGTTTCGCAAATGTCGCAACAGCAAGCGACTTCGATCCGTCTCGGCTCAGCGGCGACAGGTTGCATTCGGTTCTTCGTGAGCTCGCAGTTGAAGAAGAGAATACGGTAGTTTAGTTGCCCACGAATATTCCTTGGTCGTTACGCCTCTCCGACCGCAAGCGCTTCAGGTGCTAATGTCGCCGCGAACAAGCGTTCCAGCCTCAAAATACCATCCTGGCTAAGCTGAATATACCCCGAAGCATCGTCAATGACCTCCAGCAATCCACGCTGCGTCAGTGCCTTTACCCAACGGTCCATGGACTGGGCGGGAAGGCTTATGAGTTTGGCAACCTGGGATGCCGTGACCACTCGACCTTCTGCTTCTGCCAAATACATATGCAATAGGATCAGTCCGACATGATCACTAAACAGGTCCTTTCCAAGCTCTATTATGCGTGCATCATAAATATGCTTGACCCGCAACGCGGCTTTCCAAAGCTTTGACGGCGACGATTCTTGCTGTCCCTCTGTCCAAGACAGTGTCGCTATCAAGCGCCCCTCATTACCGAACTTTGACACCAGCAGATCCGCTTTGATCACGCTCCCATCCGGACGTACATATCCCTTGCGTATGTGCGTTGGCGAGGCCTTATTAATTAAACTTACAAGCATCTCACTACTCTTTAACAGATCGGCAGGTGCAGTAATGACTTTGTACGACAATCCAACGAGCTGATCTGGTCGCCGTCGAACTAGCTGACAAAATCCCTCGTCAAAGTCCAAAATGATACCTGTCATACTAGATACACAATGAGCGACGGGCATTTAGCGCCTTCCAAATGAATATGCTGTGGTTCTGCCGCCCTTACGCAAGCTCGACTTGGCTCGATCAGTTCGTATATCTCTGTTAGCCGCGGACACAGACTCCTTCTAGCACACTTTAGAAACCATCCATAATGCACAGCAATTCTGTGATTTGGAGCGGTGACGATCGGGCGCATCCATCACCCTAGCGCTTCGCGCTGAGGCGTGCGCGAAGCACCAGACGACCTTTCGAGGCGCGGCAAATTGAACGGTTGTCGTGAGCTAGCGAGCGGCTATAACTGCCACCGACGTAGTCGGAGTTTCAATTGAGCCATATAAGTACGGCGGTTGAGTATGCGCTTCATACCCTCCTTTACATCATAGACTTGCCGGAAGAGGCAGCGGCGCCAAGCTCGAGGGATCTGGCTACCCTGCGCGCGCTGCCGGTGAAGTTCATGGCAGGCGTCATGACCAAGTTGAACAAGGCAGGGATTATCGTTGCAACCGAAGGCATGCGTGGCGGCATTCGCCTTGCCCGCCCGGCGGAAGACATATCGTTTTACGACGTGGTGGTCGCAGTCGATGGTCAAAAGGCACTTTTCGACTGCCGCAACGTCAGACATGCCTGTCCCCTGTACGGTCAAACGCCCCCTTCTTGGGCGACCTCAGGCGTATGCGGGATCCATGCCGTGATGCTGGAAGCCGACGCGCGAATGAAGGATGTTCTGAAAGCGAGAACACTTCGTGACATGGCTGATCAGGCCGCCAAACGAGTTCCTAGCGAGTTTCGAGCAGAGACCCGAATGTGGTTAGAAAACCAGGCTCAAACGCGAAGGCAAAGATCGCATATGCCGCAAGACATTTTGAAATCCGCTAAAGTGCCGGAGATACAAGGATGCCAGAAGTAAAAGTACGTTTGCAACAGCTTGCTTTGATAGAGCAAGCCGCTCAGCAAGCCATGGATGTTGCTGATCGATGCAATGAGCCTATTATCGGTATTAGAGCAGACGAATGCCTTCAGACGGTCCGTGAGCGCATTGCTGAAATATCAAAGGAAGGTCGACTTTAGAGGGCGTTCACGCACTGGCAAACATCGAATGACCCAATACCGATCGTTCGGACTGAACCCACCGCGTTCCAAACCCGACCGTTCTGTCAAGTCTACTCCAAGTTCTAATTAGGTGGCCAGCTGCGGCTTGATCTCCGAGGCTGACCTCCCTGCCGACCTGTTCAGGCGACGATCGCTTCAATTCTCTGAGCGGCGTTCGCCATCGCCGCTTGATCCTGCTCCGGTCCGTACGCGATGCCTTCCGCTCGGATCACCTCGACGTCCAGGATGCCAAGAAAGTTAAAGATCGCCTCAAGGTAAGTCGACAGATGATCGTACGCGGCGAACGGTCCTTCGGAATAAATTCCGCCCGATGAGAGGACGAGATAGACCTTGCCGTTCAGCAAGCCGCGTGGCCCCTCGGCCGTGTAGCTGAAGGTTTGCCCGGCGATCGCTACATGGTCGACCCACGCCTTTAACGTCGAGGGCACCGTAAAGTTGTACATCGGCGAGCCGACCACCACCACGTCCGCCGCCTTGAGCTCGTCAACCAGCGCCTTTGATCGGCTCATCGTTTCGGCCAGCTTGGTGTCGCCGGTGTTCTCGGCCGTCCAGGCATGCCGCATCGTCATGTCCACGTGGGGAAGCTGGTTGGCGACGAGGTCGCGGTACACGATTGTTGCGCCGGGATTGGCGGTTTTGAGCCGCTCGACGAGTTCACTGGAGAGGCGGCGCGTATGAGAGACAGCGCTTTCGCTCCCACTTGCATCGATGTGCAGAATGTTCATAGGTTCAGCTCCGGTCTGGAAAAGTGACCTAGGCCAGCTATGTGACCTCAAGCCCCCCGCCAAGAAGGCATTTTCGCAGGACCTAGTCACATGAAGCTGACCACCTCCGAGCCGATTCACGTCGAATGCAAACGGTTCAGCGGTGTTCTCAGCCTCATCGGCGACAAGTGGACCGTCATGATTGTGATGACGCTCACGGAGCGGACGCGGCGTTTTAATGACATCAAGCGCACCATCGGCGGCATTAGCCAACAGATGCTCGCCCGCACGCTGCGTGCGCTCGAACGCGATGGCATGGTGGCCCGCACCGTCCACCCAACCGTGCCGCCTCAGGTGGAGTACGCCCTCACCGCCCTTGGCCGATCATTAGCCGATCCGATCCGCGAACTCGGATACTGGGCCGGCACGAACATTGCGGAAATCGAGAGCAACCGGTTGGCGTTCGACGAGGCGAGAGGCAGTCAGTAGCCCGCCTGAAACTGCAAGGGCCAAGCCTTTGCATTGCTACTACCCGCCAGACGACCCATTACCCGCCGTTCCGATGCCGTTCGGCGCTACCCAACTCGTACCTCTCATTCAGACGCTACGCGACGCGATTTCCGTTCAGCCGCTTCACCAATAACAGACGGCCTCTTGGCAACGAGCGCTCTAACAACCAAAACTGCGACATGACGCAAGAGACCATTGCGCGACTGCGCATCAGCCTCAACGACATCGAGCCCGCGATCTGGCGCGTAGTCGAGATGCCGGTCACTGGAAGCCTCAAGATGCTCCACGACGTGATACAGGCCGCCATGGGGTGGCAGGATTATCATCTCTGGCACTTCGAGGCGGGTGACCGCCGCTACGGCATGCCGGACCCAAAATGGCCGGACCACAACATCGCCGCAGCCCGGAACGTAAAGCTTGGCGCGCTGATCGATCGCGAGGTACGCCAGCTTACTTATACCTACGACATGGGCGACGACTGGCGGCACACCGTCGTTGTCGAGGAGGTCGGACTAGGTGAGCATGAGACCAAATATCCGCGCTTCGTTGCCGGCGAACAACGCTGCCCGCCCGAGGATGTCGGCGGCCACCCTGGCTTCGAGCTCTTTCTCGCGGCCATGAGTGATCCGGCTCACGAGGAACATCGACAGCTACGCCAATGGCACGGTGGCACCTTCGACGTGCACGACATTGACGAGCTCACTGCGAAGCGTGCCGTCGCAGCGATTGCGATCCGCCGACATGCCGGCAAGGTAGCCTACGAAAAAAGCCGCGTCCGCCACTGACGGGCGGTGGCCACATCGAGCTGATGGCGCAACCGGCAGCAGTCGCGTCCCCCTGTCGTTCACGATACCGTGGATTGGCATGAACCCGACGCTTAACCTCCGCGTTGACTATCAAAGTTGAAAAGGATCTGTGATGAAAGTCGTAAGGTTGCCCGTGGGCAAACAATCACCGGTCGATGCCGACTGTATCCGGATCGAACAATCCGCTGATAAGATATTTAACTTAACTGGGTCCGCGCTGTGCGTTGGCGCAGATGACGGAGAGTCAGTGTCAATCGTTGGCGGACCAACATTCGATAGTGCTAAGAAGGCTGAAGCAGCGGGTCTAGCTTGGGCCGCTAACGTCGGCGTTGAGCATTTGATTGTTATCACCGCAACCTTAGAACACCCTTTAGAGCTAATAGAGATCGATAAGCCCCTCTGAGGCTCGGGCTAGCAGCAACGACCCATAAGCAGACGTTCAGTGCTTAAGTTGAGCTGCCCAAAACTGGACGCCCGTTCATCTTCCTTGAACGCGTGAGGGGACCGTCCAGAATGGACGCCACAGGCGCGGCGGGGACAACCCGAGCTAGATCGAGTATCCGAAAATCACCAATATCGATCTCTTCAGACGACCGTCGCCACCCTGAGCGGCGCCAGATATGAACTGCCCCGCCCCGACGTAAGGGTCATTTCGCCCAATCAGAAATTCTGAATAGACCTTGATGCGCTGAGAGTTCTTGGACGACCAGACCGCCCCGATATCGAGCCGCTCGCTATCCTTGAAGCCAGCTGCATCTTTGAAAAAGCGACCGTAGTTGACGTAGGGCGTAACATCGAACGGCAAGCTTCCGGTGTCGATGGATCGACCCAACTCGCCAAATACATATGTACCTTTCGTCGCGATGTTATAGGAGGCGTCGAAGCCTCCGACAGTGATCATGTCATTACGACCCGGATTCCGCGGATCAATGTCCTGCCTCGCTACGAGTGTCTTTGCATGCCAAGGCCCTTTACTACCGGTAAGGCTTGCCGCGAAGATACGCTTGCTACCGTCAGCACGCGTATCAAAGTTATGGATTGTCGACAGCCATCCGGAAATGGTGGCACTGAGCTTTACGGTCTTCGTAGCCGCAAGCGTGTAGCTGACGTTGCCGATCAGCATGTTGCGTTCGTCGTTACGCGAACCGTCCGGCACGTAGCTGTCGGCTTTGGAAATGTTCGTGGAGTAGCGGGACGAGTCCGAACTGATACCGCCACCGGCAGGCCCGCTGGAAGGAAAGAACCCGACCTCCACACGATACCGCGACGTCTCATGGCGGAACTTGACACCGAGATTATAGGTCTCCTCGAAACCGTAAACGAACGCGAGGTCGTCGAGGATCGACGATCCCCAGTATCGATCGTCGAAAGGAACCGGTTGAATACCTGCGGTAATGCTGTCGGACTCGGTGAGCTTGGCCCCGCCATAAGCGTACATCAGGAAACGCACCTCCCCAGGATATTCCCGGTAGCCTGCCGATTTTCCGTAGATGAAGTTGCCACCGTAGAATCTGTACTGCGCCGCGCCAAAGAACCGGTCGGACGTATAGTCCGCCGTCAGTGCAAGGGTATCGAACGAGAGGTGGCTCGAGGTTCGTTTCGCGCCGCTTCCGGACACGTCGTTGAAGCGTAGATCATACCGCCCCCGTAACGTGGCCCCTACCTTTAGTCCCTTCTCCGGCGATGCCGGCGGTGCCACGTCCGGCTTCGTAGCAGGGGTATCTGGAGGGGTTACCTCTCCTTCCGCATCGGCATTGCCGGTGGGCGAAGCTGTCCCATTCGGACAGGCGGCACCCGGCACGCACTGCTGTTCGATGACGATCGGAACCGGCGTTGTCCAAGGCATGCGCTCTCCTTCGCGGAAGTAGCCTCCGCGTTGTTTTGTTTGGATATCAGTTGTGCAGGGCCGCTAAGCGGCTGGCACTGCGACCAGACTGCGTTCGCCGACTACCGATAGTCCGTAGCCGGACAGCGCAACCAGCGTACGGTGCGTGTTCGTCAGCAAGATCATCCGCTCGACGCCGAGTTCCGTCAGAATCATCGCGCCCACCCCGTAATCACGAAGTTCCTCCATGTCCGATGGCGACAAGGTGCCTGCTCGTGCTTTCAGCGCCATCGAGAAACGATCGTCACGCTGCCGATTGATCGCGATCACGACGCCCGCCCCCTCTTCCGCAATCATCCGCATCGAGCGCTCGAGCACATCCATCCCCTGGCCATCGCCCGCAAAGATGTCGGTAAGCGCCGATATCGCATGCATCCGAACCAGTGTCGGCTGTTCGGGATCGAGCACGCCTTTCACCAACGCGATCTGTTCGGTACCGGTCGCACGGTTGCGATAGGTGATCGCCCGCCATTCTCCGCCCCACCGGCTGTTGAACCTCACCTCGGTGCATTTCTCGACCAGATGGTCGTGACGACGGCGATAGGCGATCAGGTCGCGGATCGTGCCGACCTTGAGGTTATGAAGCTGGGAGAAACCGATCAGGTCGCTCAGTCGGGCCATCGTGCCGTCGTCGTTCATGATCTCGCAGATCACGCCTGACGGATTGAGCCCGGCCAATCTGGAGACGTCGACCGCAGCCTCGGTGTGGCCAGCGCGGACCAAAACCCCACCGTCGCGTGCGATCAGCGGAAAGACATGACCTGGCGTGACGATTTCGCTCGGACCGTTGGCAGAGTCGATCGCCACGGCGATCGTGCGTGCCCGGTCATTGGCGGATATGCCCGTAGTGACTCCCACACGGGCTTCTACCGAGGTCGTGAAGGCCGTTTCGTGACGCGTGCCGTTCTTTTGCGCCATGGGCTTGAGGCCAAGCTGATCGACCCGGTCGTTCGTCATGGCCAGGCAGATCAGGCCACGACCGTAGGTGGCCATGAAGTTGATCTTTTCCGGCGTCGCCATCTGCGCTGGAATGACGAGGTCGCCTTCGTTTTCGCGATCTTCGTCATCGACGAGAATGAACATTCGGCCGTTGCGTGCCTCCTCGATGATTTCCTCGGGCGAAGACAGGAAGTTCGGACGTGCGCGGATCATCGTGTCGGGAACCATGGTTTCCCTCCTGCTGAAATTGTCAGTGGCAATGGCGGTCGTGATCGATGTCATCGTACGGTGGCTTCAGCATGCGCTGCGATGTTGACGCGACGTTGCGTGTTGCCGGCACCAAGACCCAGATAGAGCGCGCCGGTGACGATCGGCGCGACGAGCCAGCCGATGTCCAGTCCGCCGATCGCAGAGGCGAAGGGTCCGGTATACAGGCTGGAGGTCAGGAAAGGCAGCTGTACCGCGATGCCAGCGAGATAGGCGATCGCGGCCTTCGTGTTCAGCCGTCCATAGACCCCGCCATCAGCTTCGAAGAACGAGGCGATGTCATACTTGCCCTTTCGAACGACGTAGAAGTCGATGATGTTGATTGTCGCCCAAGGCGCCAGCACGACCATCAGACCGATGACGAAGCCAATGAAGCGGGGCACGAACGTGTCCGCCGACGTCGTCGCGACGACGAGACAGGCACCCAGAACCAGTACCGACAAGACGATGCGTGCCCTCCGACCCGGCATCCACGACGCCAAGAACGTCTGCGCCATCGTGATGAGCGACAGGACGGCACCGTAGATGTTTAGCGCGTTGTGGCTGACGATGTTGAAGATGAAGAGGAGCATCAGGATCGGTGCGAGCGCGCCGACGGCACCGCTCACCTGGGTCATCGGGTCGGCACCGACAGGGGCACTCGCCACGGCCATAGCACCGAGAATGAACGACGCTGCGGCGCCGAGCGCTGCACCGGCGAAGCTGGCGAGGAACGGTCCCCGAATGCCTACGCTGGGCGGAAGATACCGCGAATAGTCCGATGTGTAGCAGGCGTAGGAGATGTGCCAAACAGCGCCGAGCGAGAACATCGCGAACCAGCCCACCATCGTGAAGCCTCCCCGCCACACGATCTCTGCCGAAAGACCATCGGCGAGCCTGAAGGCAGCATACAGAAGGCCGAGACCCATGAACCACATGCCGACCCGGTTGAGCAGGTGAATGACGTTGTAGCCAAGAATACCGATGCCGGCCGCTGCGGCGGCACACAGTATTGCTCCAACCGGCAGTCCGATCCCGGGCACGAGCGCATGTACCGATTTCGCCGCCAGCACGATGTTGGAGGTGAAGAAGCCGACATACAATAGAGTCGCAAACGTCACGACCAGCAGGGCACCATAGCGTCCGAACTGACCGCGACTCTGGATCATCTGCGCCAAGCCCATCTGAGGGCCCTGTGCCGAACAGGCGGCCAGCACCAACGCGCCGACCAGATGGCCAAGGATGATTGCTGAAATGCTCCATCCCAGCGACAGGCCAAAAACCTGGATGGCCATAGCGCCGGTCACGACCGGCAGCGGCGCAATGTTCGTCGTGAACCACAGCGTGAACAGATCACGCACGCGGCCATGCCTCTCAGCCAGCGGGACGAAGCCGATGCTGTTGGCCTCGATGGCGGTTGGCGCCTCTCCTGGGGTTGCCATGGTCAGCAAGTCCTCTTATGATTCTTGGTATACCATAGGACGGTATGTCCTGCTAAGGTTGGACGCAAGACAAAAATAACGGGCTCTCGAAGAGGCCCTTGAGGAAAGGATCGACGGATGAAGTTCTCGCTCTTCCTGCATATGGAACGCTACGACGAGGCGATCTCGCATCGGCAGCTCTACGAAGAATTGCTCGCCCTGTGCGATCTCGCGGAAGAAGGCGGCCTCCACAAAGTGTGGATCGGCGAACATCATTCGATGGAATATACCATCTCGCCCAATCCGATCCCACTGCTTGCTGCGGTAGCCGAGCGGACGAAGAACATTCGGCTGGGTGCTGGTACCTTCATCGCACCTTTCTGGCATCCGATCCGCATGGCAGGCGAAGCGGCGATGCTCGATGTGATCAGCAATGGCCGGGCGGAGATCGGGCTGGCACGCGGCGCCTACCAGTTCGAGTTCGACCGTATGCTCAACGGCGTTTCGGCGAACGACGGTGGCAAGTATCTGCGCGAGATGGTGCCGGTGGTCCGCAAGCTGTGGGAAGGCGACTACGCCCATGACGGCGAGATCTGGCAGTTCCCGGTGTCGACCAGCGTGCCAAAGCCCGTCCAGAAGCCGACGCCGCCCATCTGGATCGCCGCACGCGATCCGGAGTCGCACAAGTTCGCGGTGGCGAACGGATGCAGCGTGATGGCGACTCCGCTGTTCAAGAATGACGACGAGGTGAAGGATTTGGCGCGCAAGTTCGACGAGGCGTGTGCTGCAAGTCCGGACGTACCGCGTCCCCAATTGATGATCCTTCAGCACGCCCACGTTCAGGCCAGTGATGAGGACGGTCAGCGCGCTGCGGAGGCGATCTCGCTGTTCTTCCGCAACTACGGCGCATGGGCGAGCAACAGGAAGCCCCCGGTCAACGGCTTCCATCACGACATCGCGCCGTTGGACGCCGAACGGTTCCCGGACTTCGTGCCCGAGCAGCTTCGTCGGAACATCATGATCGGTACACCAGAAGAGGTCATCGCACGGCTCAAGACCTACGAAGCCATGGGGGTCGACGAGTACAGCATCTGGCTCGACAACACGATGTCGTTCGAAGAGAAGCGCGACTCGATCCGACGGTTCATCGATCAGGTCGCGCCGGCGTTCGCCTGATGCCTAAAGCCTACTGGATCGCCCGCGTCGATGTGACCGATGCCGAAGCATATGCCGATTACATGGCGTTGGGCCCAGCAGCATTGATCGGCAACGGCGGCAAGCTATTGTCGCGTGGCGGACAAGCCGTTGCGCTGGAGGGGCCGGAGCCCCGCCAGCGCAACGTCGTCATCGAGTTCGAGAGCATGGACGCCGCACTCGCCTGTTATGCATCGTCCGAATACACCGCCGCGCGAGCTGCCCGTGCTGGTGCAGCCGAAGTCGAGATACTCATCGTGGAAGGATTGCCGGAATGACGAGTGAGCGGACGACCAGCGAAGCCTTCGACCGTGGCCTGGAGACCAGGCGTCAGGTGCTTGGCGATGCGTATGTCGACAAGGCCCTTGCCGGCGCGGACGACTTCAACTGGCCGATGCAGGAACTGACGACGGAGTATTGCTGGGACCATATCTGGAACAGGCCGGGCCTCGACCGCCGCAGCCGCAGCATCCTCAACCTGGGCATGATCGCTGCGCTCAATCGCGGTCACGAGTTCAAGGCGCACATCCGCGGCGCGCTCACGAACGGCGTAACCCGTGAGGAGTTGCGCGAGGTCTTGCTCCAGATCGCGGTATATGTCGGCGTGCCCGCCGGGGTCGACAGCTTCCGGCTCGCCAAAGAGGTGTTCGCGGAAATCGACGGTATTCCAGGCTGACCGGTGGCCGAAGCGAGATGCGAGCGCGGCGCATCTGGCTTCGGTTCCGATTCTACAGCCCGCCCATCATGACGTACTTCAACTCGAGATACTCGGCTATACCATGGCGGGAGCCCTCCCGCCCCTGGCCCGACGCCTTGATCCCGCCGAACGGTGCGACCTCGGTGGAGATGGCCGCCTCGTTCAAACCCACCATGCCGTACTCGAGCGCACCAGCCACTCGCATCGCACGGCCAATGTCTCGCGTATAGGCGTAGGCCGCGAGGCCAAATTCGGTATCGTTCGCCAGACGGATCGCTTCTGCCTCGTCCTTGAACCGTATGACGCCTGCGAGTGGACCGAAGGTCTCATCCCGCGCGATCGCTGCATCGGCGGGGACGTCCGCAATCAGCGTAGGCGGATAGAAAAGACCTTCCCCCCGCTTACCCCCCGCCACCAATCGACCGCCGCGACGCACGGCGTCAGCGACGTGATCGTCCACCTTGATCACGGCCTTTTCGTTGATGAGGGGGCCGATCGTGGTGTCAGGATCCGTTCCGGGTCCTACAACGAGCTTCGCGATCCGCTCCCGCAGCATCTCGACGAAGCTGTCGTGCACGGAGTCCTGTACCAGGAAGCGGTTGACGCAGACGCACGTCTGGCCGGCGTTCCGGAACTTGCCCAGCATCGCACCGTCGACCGCCGCATCGAGATCGGCGTCATCGAACACGATAAACGGTGCGTTGCCGCCAAGTTCGAGCGACAGCCGCTTCAGCGTAGGCGCCGCCTGCGCGAACAGCATGCGACCGACCGGCGTGGACCCCGTGAACGACACCTTGCGTACCACAGGACTGTCCATCAGTGCACCGCCGATCGCGGCTGCATCGCCCGTCACGACATTGAAGACACCTGCCGGGACGCCTGCCTCCTCTGCCAGCGCAGCGAGTGCCAACGCGGTGAGCGGCGTCTCGGGCGCCGGCTTTAAGATCATCGTACAGCCAGCTGCAAGCGCGGGGCCTACCTTGCGCGTGATCATCGCCGCGGGGAAGTTCCACGGCGTGATCGCGGCGGTCACCCCGACGGGCTCGTGCCAGACTAGGATGCGCTGGCTGGCCTTTGGTGCTGGGATGATCTCCCCATCGACGCGCCGCGCCTCTTCCGCATACCAGCGCAAGAAGCTGGCGGCGTAGAGGATCTCTCCCGCAGCTTCGGCAAGCGGCTTGCCCTGTTCCGCGGTGAGGATCTGAGCAAGCGCATCGCGGTGGTCCTGCATGAGCGCGTACCACCGCATTAGGATGTCCGCGCGCTCGCCCGCCGGTCGGACACGCCAACCTACGAGCGCACGTTCGGCAGCCGCGATTGCCTGCTGGGATTCCTCGCGCCCGAGATCCGGCACGGAAGCAATGATCCCGCCTGTCGCGGGATCGTACACCGCACTACCCTGCCCCGTCGCAGCGACCCACCGGCCGTCGATCAACGCACAGTCCCGGAACGGATGAAGCGTACGCAGCATCATGCCGCCTCCAGCACCGGCGAATGGTGATCCGTCATGCTGCCCTTGTGGTAAATGAGGACGGGGCTATCGGTGAGGCCGATACGCTGGACGGCGCCGATGACGATGGCATGGTCACCACCTTCATATTCGCGCCATAGCGTGCACTCGATAACGCAGGCCACGCCCGGTAGTACGGGGTTGCCCAGTTCGCTGAGCGTCCAGTCCAGTCCGGCGATCTTCTCGGTCCCCTTCGATGCGAATGCCATGGCAAGGTCCTGCTGCCCGGCCGCAAGGATGTGGATCGCGAAGCTCTGACGGCTGACGAGGTGGGGGTATGTTGCCGACGTCAGCGCGGGACAGACCAGCACAAGCGCCGGGTCGAGCGAGAGCGAACTGAACGCGCTGGCAGTGAACCCGGCGATCGCGCCTTCCGTATCCAGCGTTGTGACGACCGTCACGCCACTGGGAAAGCCCGCCATCGCGGTGCGGAACTCGGCGGGATCGATCGAACTTGCAGTCATGTCTCTTTCCTTCATCGCATCACGAACGGGTCGCCCATCGGTTGATCCGACAGGTTCACCCACACGGTCTTGAGTTCGGTGTAGTCGAGGACGGAGTGGATACCGCCCTCACGGCCGTAGCCGCTGGCGCCATAGCCGCCGATCGGCGCCATCGCCGACACGGCTCGGTAGGTGTTCACCCAGACAATCCCGGCGTGGACGTCGCGCGCCATCCGGTGACCGCGTGCGAGATCGCGTGTCCAGATCCCGGCCGCGAGTGCGTACTCGGTTCCGTTGGTTAAACGGATCGCTTCGTCTTCGTCGCTGAAGCGCATGATTGCTGCGACCGGCCCGAACACCTCGTTCTGGACGATGTCGAGATCGACGGACCCACATTCGAGCAGCGTCGGTTCGTAGAACCAGCCGGGGTGACCCTCGGGGCGCTTGCCGCCGGTTAGCACGGTCACGCCTTGCTCACGGGCACGCGCGACCATTGTCTCGACGACACCGAGCTGCTGTTCCGTTGCCATCGGTCCCATGTCCGAAGACGGGTCAAGCGGATCGCCGATCGTGATCCGTGCGATGCGCTCGCGCAGCGCGGCGACGAACCTGTCATAGATGCCGTTTTGGACCAGCAACCGCGATCCTGCGACGCAACTCTGACCGGAAGCTGCATAGATACCGGCCACGACCCCATTCACCGCACTTCCAATATCTGCGTCGGCGAAAACGATGTTTGCGGACTTGCCACCGAGTTCGAGCGACAGCTTCGCGAAATTCTCCGCTGTGGCTCGTACGACATGTCGCGCTGTGGCGGCCCCCCCAGTGAAAGCGACACGACGAACCAGCGGATGACGCGTCAACGCCGCGCCTGCGCCTGCACCGAAGCCCGTCACGACGTTGACGACGCCATCGGGAAAGCCGGCGAGCGCAACTAGCTCGGCAAAGCGCAGGATGCTGGCCGATGCATGCTCGGAAGGCTTGATCACCAATGTATTGCCTGCCGCCAGCGCCGGCGCGAGCTTGATCGCGGTCAGATAGAGCGGGCTGTTCCAGGGCACGATCGCAGCGACGACGCCAAGCGGCTCGTGGACGGTGAAGGCGAACATGTCGGTCTTGTCGATCGGCAGCGTGCTGCCCTCGAGCTTGTCGGCCAGGCCCGCGGCGTAGTGGAAGAACTCCGGCAGGTAGGCGAGCTGGCCGCGCGTCTCTCGGATTAGCTTCCCGTTATCGCGGGTTTCGAGTTCTGCGAGTTCGACGGCATGTTCGGCAACTAGATCACCAAGGCGCCGAAGGAGTTTGCCGCGCGCGCTGGCAGTCAGCCGGCGCCATTCGTCTGAACGGAAAGCGGCATCGGCAACACGCACAGCATGATCGACGTCCGCCGCATCGCCGTCAGGAAGCGTAGACCATGCCTCTCCTGTCGCCGGGTTGAGGGAGGTGTAGGTCGCGCCCGAGACGGCAGGGACCGATTGCCCACCCACGAGCATCTGGAACGTGGTGGTCGTCATCTTCAATCTCCCAAGGAGGGTTGGTGACACCCGATCGTAGCCAGGAAATCCAACAGGAGGGCGTTGGTCGCATCTGCCATTTCGACCGGCATCATATGCCGCGCATTCTCCACGACCCGGCAGACCGCGCCGGGTATGCGCGCGGCCAAAGACCTTGCCATCGCCGGTGTCGAGCCAATGTCATATTCGCCGGTCGCGACGAGGGTCGGAACGTTGATGGTGGACAGCTCCGCATCGCCATAGCAATCCTCGGTTGCGAACAACCGGTAGGCCACCGCATACCCGGCCGGGTCGTTGGCTACGAAGCTCGTGCGCAGGTCCGCAATATACCTAGCATTCACGTTGCGGAACGCCGGGCTGAACCATCGCTCGATCGCGCCATCGATGTTCGCGGCTGGACCGTCTGTGGCGACATCGGCGACACGGGCCATGATAGTCGAGCGTATGTCTGGCGAGCGATCGAACACGCCGTTTAAAAGGACGAGAGCCTCGACCCGGCTGCGATGACGCAAGGCCACGGCGCGCGCGACAAGTGCCCCCATCGAGAACCCGATAAAGGTCGCCCGATCGACCCCCGCATGATCCAGTACCGCGACAATGTGATCGGCAAAGCTATCTAGACCGGCATCTTCGGGAGGGCGCGCACTATCGCCATGACCAAGCATGTCGACGGCAATGACGCGGTACTCTGTCTCGAGTAGCGGCACCTGCGCCGCCCACATTCCACGAGACAGCCCGACACCGTGAATGAGGACGACCACAGGCCCCGTGCCGCCGCTATCGTCGTAGGACAGTGGCACGTTCACCGTGTCGGGAACGCAAGCCATCACGACGCCTGCCGCGCTGCCTTTTCGGCTGCGATAGCTTCCAGGTCGAGATATCGGTTCCCGATACGGGGATGGACCCGCCCCGCATCCGCCGCACCCAGAACGACGACGATCTCGTCAGGAAGCGGGGCGTCCGAAATCGAGAACTCGCCGGTGATGTAGTGCGAGCGCTGGCCCTCATCGTCCTTGTGCATCATTGGCACCTGGATCGACGTTCCCAGCCCGCCACGCTTGTTGGTGAAGCTCAGATAGGACTTTGCCTCGACCGCCTCGCGATAGTGGTTGCCGAAGCGCAGCGTGTGGATCAACGCCGAGGCATGCTCGATCTCACCAGCGGCGCCAACGACCGCCGCCTTGCCATAGGCTTCGATCCGGTCCGCCCCGCCGATCGCCGCGATCACCCGCTCGACGATCAGCGCACCAAGGTCGGACGCATAGGCGCGGATTTCAGGCTGAAGGTCCTCGACGAAGCCTCGCCCGGCCCAGGGATTCTGGACAACGGCTGCAACCATGACGGTGGTAACCGGGGTGCCGGCTTCCTTGCCGCCTTCGGTACGCACTTCTTCAACGTACGAGACGATCTTTCGAATGCTTAATGCCATGTCTAGCAACCCTCCTGCCTGTATGGTGTCTGTTGGTATACCGCCTGATTGGACAATGGCAATTGTTCATTTATGGTGATCTTTGAGGGAACAACGCTGATGCAGAATGACGACGTAAACATGCTGGACCGGATCGAATCCCGGCCGCAGACCCTGCGCCTGATCGCGCTCGACCGCGTTCGCGATGCTATTCTCGAAGGCCGTATCAGCCCTGGCGAACGCTTGGTGGAACGCAATTTAGCCGAGCGCTTGGGGGTAAGCCGGTCGGTGATCCGCGAGGTTATTCGCAATCTCGAGTCCGAAGGCCTTGTTGAGGGAACACCGTCGGGACCGCGCTTGGGGATCATCACGATCGACCAGGCGGAACAGATTTACGACATTCGCATCCAGCTCGAATCGTCCGCGGTCGCGGCGTGCGCTCGCGTCGCTACAGAGGTGACCGTCTCGGCACTGAAGTCGGCACTGGCGGATATTGCCTTTGCCCATGAACAGCGTAGTGCGATTGGAGCGTTAAGAGCGACGACCTGTTTCTACGAGATCATCTTCAAGACAGGCGGACACCTCATCGCCTGGGAAATCGTCCAACGATTGAACAGTCGGATCAGTCAGTTACGCGCGATGACGCTATCGGTCGTTGGACGGCAAGCTTCTGGGCTCAAACGGCTAGCAGGAATGGTCGATCTCATCGAACGCCAGGATTCATCAGGAGCGGCTGCCGCTTGCCAAAAGCATGTCCGAGAAGCAGCAAAGATCGCGTGCGATAAACTTCGTGAAATCGAAGGATCCGAGGCATAAATCTATAAGCGCCGATTTTTGACACACCTTGCATTCGAGTTCGACGACTAAACGACCCACAAGCCGCCATTCAACGGTACTAAGACGGTTCCCATCTTCGGACACTCATTCATCGGCCCGCCCTTTGATCTGGCTAGGTGCTTGGTGATCTGAGGGAGATGCGTTCGAGGATCTGCGATGTAATTGCGACCCCTCGTTCGCCGCCGCAGTTGGTAAGCGCCCCATACCCATGACCGGACTTGCGGTCGATAATCGCACTCGCAAACCATAGGGTGTTCGACCCATCGTGCGTTAGTCTGCTGGCCGGAGAGTCGGATGGTCCGTCAAGGCTCCAGCCCCCGGCATAGCCCAAATCCGGCTGGGCTGGGGTAAGCAAGTGCTTTAGCGTCGTTGTACGAAGAAAAGGTGGCCCGCCGCCCAAATAACTGGCCAGGAATTGCGCGTAACCCGAGGCGCTGATGTGTACGCCGCCGGATGGCCATAGTACCGCCGGATTGTCAGCCTCAACAAGGGCCGGGTCAATGGGTTTCAATATGCCACCATTAGCTTCCCGCCCCCACGGCCCTGTTCGAGGAGGTGCCCCAAACCCCGCTTCGGCAATACGCAAAGCTCTGAAAACTTCGCCCCGCAGTGCCTCCTCCCACGTAACGTTGACCGCCTCTTCAATAGCTGCGCCCACCATCACGTAGTTCAGATTGCCGTAGCGATAGACACCCCGCCTTTCCGGCGGAGCACTGCTAAGAACGCGCTCAACCAGATCGCGCCGTTGTTCATTGGCAGATTTTGGATCGGCGCGCCTCGCGTCCAACCACCGAGGGTCAACGAAGGTATCGGTTAGGCCTGCTGAATGACTTAATAGTTCCTCGACACGTATGTCGACCCAAGCAGGATGCGATGCAATTGCGGGGAAGAGACTAGGTACGCTTGCGCCCCATCGGCACCGTCCGCGATCGACCAAGCGAGCGTATAGGGCGGCTGTCATTGCCTTGGTATTGGAACCGATGTGCCAACGGAACGACGGATCGAGAATTGCGCCATCTTCGCCCTGCGAGATAATTCCCGATACGCCCGCCTTCGAACATGTGAGGCCCACCGCTCCATTGGGTATGACGTCCGCTCCACGCACAGCGCCTGATAAAGCGGCCCCCGCTGCACCCACGAGGAAGTTACGTCTTCTCAACTGCCCTCGCCCCATCATAATCTGACTTGGCGGATTGTTAGGGCATGAGATCAACAGGGGATATGATTAACTCGGCCTGCTCGCAAACGTACCGATTCCGGGACTGGTGTCGTTGCCAGCTGTCGGACCAACCTCATCTACAGCGGCGTCCAATGCAGCAAATCCAGATAGACAGCTGCCGTTCGACGTGTATTGTTTGAGCACCACACCAAGGAGGCCTCCTGCATGCTGCTACCCATACTCGCTGCGGCAGCAACGCCTGCTGTGACCGCTGCACAACAGCAACCTGTCCAAGTGATGGTGCTGGGTAGCTATCATTTCGGCAACCCTGGTCGTGACAAGGTGAATGCCCATGTCGACGATGTCACCACGCCGCAGCGCCAGCGCGAACTGGAAGCACTGGCTGATGCCATCGCTGAGTTTGAACCGACGCGGGTCATGGTCGAGGCGCAACGCCCGGGCCCGACCTACGATGTGACGGACTTCGCAAGGTTTTCCCCGAAAATGCTCAAGACCGACCGGGGCGAGACAACCCAGATCGGCTACCGCATCGCTGCTCGCGCCGGCCTTCGGTCCGTTCAAGGTATTGACGAGCAACCCGACAAGGGTGAACCGGACTATTTCCCAATCGGCCGGGTCGAAGCTTATGCAAAAGCTCACGGGCAGCAGGCCTATCTCGACGCCGCCTTTGAAACGGTCCAGGCGTCTGCCAAAAAGTTTGAGGCTGAGCAGGCAACCACCAGCATACCACGGATGCTGATCCGCTATAACGACCCCTCCACGCCCATGGGTGGACAGGATTCATACTACTCCCTGCTCCGACTTGGTGACGGTAACGAGCAGCCCGGCGCAGATCTGAATGCCATGTGGTACCTGCGCAATGCGAAGATCTTCGCAAAGCTCATCAATGTGGCCAAACCGGGCGATCGCATCCTCGTCGTGTACGGGGCTGGACACGGGTACTGGCTGCGACACTTCGCCTCGACGACACCGGGCTACAGTTCGGTTGATGTCAGGCCCTATCTCGAGAAGGCAGCCAGCAAACTGGCCGCGCCGAGATGAACCCGTCGCTCCTTGCCATACCAGCGGCGGTTCTGCTGATCGGTGCGACCAACGTACCTCGCGACTGGGCAGCGACCTTGCGAATGGACGCCAAGGCCTATCACAACCAGATCGCCGACAATCACCCTGGTCCCTACAACAAACTCGACCCCGGCTTTGCGCGTCGCAACGATGCCGGTCTGGCGTTGGCCCTGCGTCGTGCTGCAACCGCTGGAGACTACCCAGGATATCTATGGGCGATGCGCGGTTACGTGGCGAGCTTCAACGATGGGCATGTCGCGCTCGACCTCGATCAGCCAGCGCCCCTGCCGATCCGCTGGCCCGGCTTTCTGACCGGCTTTGACGGCACCGGACGTCAGGTCGTGATGACCCGAGCGGATGACGCTCCCTTACCGCTCGGAGCAGTACTCGTAAGCTGCGATGGCATTGATGCCGAACACCTGGCTGCCCGCAACGTCGGCGCCTTCCGAGGCAGGTGGGAATTGGTCAGCCAACGAGCGACCAATGGTGGTCGGTTGTTCCTCGACGCCGCCAACCCCTACATCAAGCGTCCAGTCCGCTGCCGCTTCAAGGTCGATGACAAGCTAAAGGACGTGACGCTCAGTTGGCGCGATCTGCCTGATGCAGACTTCGACGCACGTTTTGCCGCTACCGCACCGCGGGCACGTCCAGAGTTCGCGGCTCGAACCCTTGCTGACGGCACGCGCTGGTTCTCGTTCCCCAGCTTCAACGGTGACCCCGACAGCGCTGATGCCAAGTCCCTAACGCCAATCATCAAATCGATGAGGAAGGACGCCCTCGCGATCGCAGCGGCACAGCGCATCGTGCTCGACCTTCGAGGCAATGGCGGTGGATCGTCCGACTGGTCGTATCAGATTGCGGCTATCCTCTGGGGCCAGGCTGCAGTGAACGCGCTGCCATCAGGATCGAAAGGCGTCGACTGGCGCGCTTCGGCGGGAAACATCGCCACGCTTGAAGGCTATCGTACCGCCTGGCAGAATTCCGCCGATGTCTCGCAGGCGGTGAAAGACTGGGCCGCGCGTACCGCGAAGGGCATGACATCTGCCCGCGCCCTCGGCCAAGCGCTCTGGCGTGAAGTGGATGCCGACGAAGCTAAGCCAGCGGCAACCGGCGCTGCTCACATGCTGAAAGCGCGGGTATTCGTGCTGACGGACTGGGGATGCGGATCGGCATGCCTTGATGCGGTCGATCTATGGACCGCGTTAGGCGGCATTAACGTCGGGCAGGAGACGAGCGCTGACTCGCTCTACATGGACGTACGGCAAGTCGCTCTGCCCAGCGGTTTTGCCCGAGCCGTCATTCCGATGAAGGTGTATCGCGGCAGGAAACGCGGTTCGAACGTCCCGGCCAGGCCGGTACATGCTTACACCGGCGACATGCGCAATACCGATCAGCTCGAGCGCTGGATCACTGCCCTTTAGCCTTAAACAGTAAAATGCATCGTCTGTTCGACGACTTCGATGCCTGCGCATCCCACCATGAAAGGGGCATTCTTTTGAAAAAGCTATTATCGGCTGGGTTGCTCATTAGTTTGGCGTCTGGAGCGAATGCTGCCCCAACGGGTCCGGTGCGGCTGCCGTTGGAAAGTTACCGCAAAGGCGTAGCGGCACGAGTGAAGGTGGCCGGCCGGGAGCGGCTTTTTCAACTCGACACTGCAGGCGGACTGACGGTGATCTCACCAGCACTCGCGAAAGAGATGGACTGCCAACCCTGGGGATCAATCACCGGGTTTCATATGACCGGCACGAAGATCACCGCCCCACGTTGCGACAATGTTGCAATCCACTGGAAGAACCAGACCCTACAGAGCCCTGTTGCAATCGTCATGGACGTGGGGTCTCCCGACACACCGATCGATGGTCTGCTTGCCCTCGACGCATTCGCCGGACGCACTGTAACCATCGATTTCGCAGGTCGCGAACTCACGTTGGAAACACCTGAAAGCGCGGCTGGGCGCAAGGCGAACGCGGTGGAGCTTCCTGCTCATCTGGCTCGTGAAATAGGCGGCCTGGCGCTGTCTGTGTTCATTGACGTCCCCACCGAACGTGGACCGGCGCGCCTCGAGCTGGACAGTGGCAATGGCGGCACGATCCTGATTGCACCAAAACTTCTTCCTCTACTCGGCTTGAAGAAGGTTACCGGCGAGGGACCGCAACAAGGCCACTTCCAGATCGCTCCCGGTGTCGAAGCGTCCGGGATGATCTTCAGCCCCGACATCGTGATCGATGGAAACCTTGGCATGCCGTTTCTCAAAGATTGGGTGGTCACCATGGATCTTGCTCAAGGACGGGTTTGGCTCAAACGCAGTGCCGTTGCAGCACCCGCCGGCATGGGGACCCCGCCGCCAGTGAAGCCTGCGGGGTAAGGGGATGCTAGTGAAAATGTTAATGATGGGCGCGTTGCTCGCCGCCCTTCCCGCCAGACCATCGCAAGACCGCGGCCCACAAACGATAAGCCTCGAGCTTTTTCAAGGTAAGCAGTTCACTGTTCAGGCATCGGTTGGCGGCCGCGAGCGGACCTTCTTGTTTGACACCGGCGAGGGGGTGACAATGATTACGCCGGCCCTGGCCCGCGACCTTGGCTGCGAACCTTGGGGCAATGTCACGGCGTTCCGTATGACCGGAGAGCGCCTGGATCTACCACGCTGCGATGACGTTGCTTTTGAAATGGGCGAGCACGCCTACACAGCACCGACGACGATCGTCTACGATCTCGGCAAGCTCGATGCCGACACTGCCAGGCTGGACGGCTCGATCGGACTAGACCTCTTCGCTGGCCGTATCATCACTATTCGCTTCGCTAGTCGCCAGATCGTGATCGAAACACCGGGCTCCCTCGCGGCGCGTATGAAGTCCGGTCTTGAAGTGCCGGTTCGGCTGGTGCGGGGAGCAGAAGGTGCCGCCCTCGATGTCAACATCGGGGTAAACACCCCCCGGGGCCGTGCCTGGATGGAACTGGACTCTGCCAATGCAGGGCCGACCATCTTCGTGTCGCCGCAGATCGCGCCGCATCTAGGCTTACGCGCGGACATTCGGACGGCTCAGCCGGTTAGCGCAACGATTAGGCGCGACGTGGTATTTACCGGGCAAGCACGCGTCTTTCCGAATATGATAATGGACGGCAATATCGGCATGCAACTGATGGGCAGGCGCGATCTGACGGTCGATTTGGGATCCGGCCGCGCGTGGATCGGTAAGGCGCAATGACATACTTGCTTGGACTGATCGGCGTTCGGCTCTGGGTAGGCGGCGCGTTAACATGAGTGAGCCAGTGAGAAATGATGCCCACTTCTCCCGCCCCTCCTACCTACCAGGCGTCGAACTCGTATCCGTCGAGTATAACGAGCGAGCCTTTCCCGAGCACAGCCATGCGGAATGGGTAGTCGGCGCGGTCATGGCAGGCTGTGAGGCCCTCGCTGTTGGCGGCAGAACCTACAACGTCGAGGCAGGTCAGGTACTGCGTCTTCATCCCGACCAGCCGCATGCCAACCGAACGACGGGAGGTGAGACCTTACGCTATCGCGTCGCGTACATCCCCGACGAAGCGATACGTCCCTACATCGCCGCGCGCCTGAACGCGCCGCGGTTTGACTCCCCCGTGTTGGCTGGCGATCGGTCTCACTCCATCGTTGCTGATGCGCACACTTTATTGTGTCGCGACGACGCGGGGCGATTGGAACAGGAAAGCGCGCTCGCCGATTTGGCTGGGGTCCTGTTCGCCGACCAGGTGAAACAATCGTCGGATGACACCCGCGTATCCAGCGATGCCGTTGCGCGCGCTCGAAGCTACATCGACGCCCACTTCGCCGACGGCTTTGGGTTGGGCACGCTCTCGACCGTATCCGGGATCAGCGTCTTCCATCTTGCGCGTAGCTTCCGCAAGGCGGTCGGGATCACCCCCCTTGCGTACCGCAATCAGTGCCGCATCGTCGCAGCACGACGCCTGCTTTTGGCAGGTCAGCCAATCGCGGAGGTTGCGCTTGATGTGGGCTATGCCGATCAAAGCCATCTCACACGGCAATTCCAGCGTATCGTCGGTGTATCGCCGGCACGCTACGCAAACAGGTAAGCTCGCACCGTTCGCGCGACAGCAATATCGTTCAAGGCGGCGAGATTTCATTCAGCTAACCGCATGGAAGACCACCAGCGAAAGCCGATCACATGCACCACCCCATGACCCGTCGCTCGCTGATTCATGCTGGTATCGCCTTGGGTACGGCTGCGGCATTCCCGCCGGGTATGGCCCAGGCGGGAGAGCCGGCTCATGACGTGACCTATGTCGAGGACTTCGACGAGCTCTGGCGGACACTGGACGAGCGCTACTGCTATTTCGGGGAGAAACGCACCGACTGGAGAGCAGTAAGGCGAATGTATCGCCCGCTCGCCGCTGCCGCCCAATCGTCCGAAGCGTTCGCCGGCGTTGTTGGCCGGGTGATCGGCGAACTGTACGACGCGCACACCCACTTGAATGATCCGGCACCGGATGCGGCGCGCGGGCCATATTTTGATCTGTGGGTCGAACCCAACCGCGATGGTACGGCGTTTGTCACAAGCGTTCGCGATGGGTCGCCCGCAGCGGATGCGGGCATTACGCCTGGCCAGAGCGTATTGGCGATCGACGGCCGGCCGATTGGGCAGATCGCCTCGGACATAATACCGCGCTGTCTTAGCCGTCCAGATCCAGCGGCAACGGCGTTTGCGCTTAACGTGGCGGTATCGGGGCGGCGCGGCATGCCAAGGACGTTAACGGTGCGGTCGACCCCAGGTTCGGAACACGTCGTTCCCGTTCGCGTGAAGCAACCTGTTACGCTCCCCAATGTCGAGAGCCGGATGTTAGCTCATGGCATTGGTTGCATCGTCGTTCGCAGCTTTGCTGACGATGCGGTTGTGACGGCCTTCGACGCGGCGCTGGCAAGTTTCCGGAATGCACCCGGACTCATCATCGATGTTCGTCAGAATGGCGGCGGCGACACCGCGGTCGCCCGCCCGATCATGGGGCGATTTATCACCGAGACGATGCCCTATGCCCGCATGCGCAGGCGCGACGGCAACCGACTGAGTGCTGCCTGGACAGAGACCGTCGAGCCGCGGGGCCCCTTTACCTACACCGGTAAGGTCGCTGTCCTCACAACGCGGTGGAGCGCCAGCATGGCGGAAGGCTTTCCCATGGGCATGCGTGGTCTCGGGCGTGCAGCTATCGTAGGAACGCCAATGATGCGGGTAGGTGCCGCGGTCTTTCCGTTACGGCTCGACCGCACTGGTCTGGCGCTGCAATACTCAGCAGAGCCAGTTTACGACGTCCAGGATAAACCCAGATGGGAACTGGAACCCGATGTACCTGTCCTCATGGGCGGCAACATTTTGGAGGCTGCGATACGCTATCTACGATCAGCGTGACCCATCCCCTGCCATTGCGAGCGTCTTGTTCATACTCCAGAATCCGACTGAGATGCGCCGGGTAACAGGGTTGCGACTTGAAAGCGGAGCCCTCTCCATATCGCAAGCAGAGCCGGATGGGCCGCCAGAGGTCACTTCAGCCAGGCGAACGCATCGAACTCGCGTGCGAAGACAGTGCGGGCAGCACGCTCGTATACCTTACGCCCAGCATCGCCATTGGTAAGGACCACGATCGCCAGGCCCGACACGAGGTCCACCACGAATAGGTTCGCGACGCCATCGTTGGTGCCCCAGTGCCAAGCGAAACGCCGCCCACCGTCACTCTCCATTCCCCAGCCTAGCCCCCAGTCGAGTGTTCCCTTCACTCGTGTGGTCTTCGTCGAGAGCCCCGGATAGCGCTGTGCGAAAGCTAGGAACCGCGCGTAGTCGCTGGCGGTGGTCCACAATCCGGCTGCCATGTTGGGCGTCATGAATATTGGCATCGCCGGTTTGCCAAGTGCGATGACCGCTTTCTCCCGTTCGCCTAGCGTCCACCGGTCGACTGGTTTCGGCGGGCCAGCATCGCGACGCATCGCATAGCCCGCTGGGCCCTTGTCCACGAGTACACCGCCGCCTCCGTCGTGCGCCCAGGCGACCGCTGGCTCGGTGCCTCGCGCCCATCCATAGGTGCTTCGGCCCATCCCCGCCGGTCGCAGGACCCGCGTTTCAACCACCTGAGCGGCGGTCTGTCCTGTAACTGCCTCGACCAACCGGCCGAGCAGGACGAAGCCCTCGCCAGAGTAGCGGAATCGTGTGCCGGGAGCGAACGCGGCTGTTAGTGACTCGCCCGCTTCGTCGCGCCAATTAGGCAAGCCACTAGAGTGGGAGAGCAGGTGGCGAGGCGTAATCGATCGCGTCGCAGCATCATCCGTGAACGCGAAATGCTCCGCCACCGGACGGTCGAGGTCGATCAAGCCCTCCCGCACCATGTCATGAACCGCGACCGCCAGAACCACCTTCGACAGCGAAGCTGCTTCGAACAATGTATCGGGTGTCGCGGGCACCGCATTAGCTTTTGCGTAGCCGACCGCACCAGACGAGATGGCGCCGGAGCGGTCCAGCATTGCCCAGCTCGCGCCCGGTACGGACGCCAGGTCCATCCAGGTGGACATGTTGGCAAGCATGCCGGGTGTCGTCGCGGTTTTTGCATCTGCCGCCATGGCTAGGGCGAGCGTCCCGAAGCACGGGGCAGCGAGCATCGTCCGCCTGGACACCAAATCCATTATCAACTCCCGTCAGCGACCTACTTACTGGCATACAGGTTCGGCGCGACTAGGCTAGCTGAGACCACCGCCGCGGAAAATCGTCGATCGATCCGCGTCAGCGACGACCCAGTTGCGGACGTTCGCGCCGCCTCCCGCGCTTCCCAACTTCAGACGTTCGTTCACCTTATCAGTGCGTAGGCGCGCGTAACAGCTTAGACAGAGGCTAGCGCCTAGGAAGGCTGTCTGATCTTAACGGAAGGAGGGATCGCTCAAGCTGCCAGCGGATCGCCATAGCGACGCAGCATAAAGGGCAGCGCCAACCCCAGGTTGATGACGGGGAGCGATAAACTCGTACGATCCGCCGCTTTGCAGTTGCCGCTGCATGGAGGTTCTCACCGTATCCTGCTTCGTTAGCACCCCACCCGACCAAGAGACGAGAACGGTTTCGTCTTCCCCAAATTTCAACTGTCGACGTAGCGCTTGTGCAATGTTGGCCAGTTCTGATCCAGCGAGCTCAAGGATAGCATTGGCATGCGTGTCCCCAGCGATCGCCGCGTCAACGACGATCGGCGCGAGCGCTGCGACGCCATCGCGGGACAGGCCATTTTCCCCCATCACTCGCGCACAGATGTCGAGGTCGTTGGAAAGGCCAAGCGCATCGACAAACGCCTGCCGCAGCGGTCCATCAGGCAACCGCCCGTCGCTCATCCGGGTAAAGGCGTTGAGACCCTGGATGGCGATCCAATAGGCCGAGCCTTCGTCGCTGAAGATTTCACCCCAGCCACCAGCGCGCGCCGTGCGCCCCTGCCGCTCGCCATAGCCGATCGATCCGGTGCCGGCGACGATGTTGATCCCGTCGGCGCAGGCCAGCGATCCTGCCCAGCCGCATACCATGTCATTGTCGCAGCGATAGCGATCATGGCCGAGTACGCGACCGCAGGCCTCGAACAATCGCGGATCGATTGCCGGATCCTCGCCGTAGGCGGGCAGGCCTAGGAAGACGTAATCAAGGTCTGCGGGCGATACCGCAAGCTGGCTGCATACCGCCTCGACCCCCTGCCCGATCCGCGCGACCGCCTCGTCGAACCCGACCTGGAGATGGTAGGTCGTGCCCGTCAACGCGCGCGCAACGACCTGACCCTCGCCGTCGATGCAGACGAATTCGGTCTTGGTCCCACCGCCATCGACGCCGAGAAACAAAGTCATGCAGCGAGCGCGTGGATACGCACCCCCTGCACCACGCGGTTTACCGTACCGCTGGCGTTGGGCCGATCCGGCGTACGCCCGAGCCGCAGCGAACAGTGCAACCCGAACAGCTGCGCTGGAACGATATACGGGAAGAGCAGATCCGCATCGACGAAGCCCGCTGCACCTGCCACGCGCAATGACTCGCCGGCATCGTCCTGCGTGGTGATCGCGAGTACGGCGGCGGCGTTGCCGTCGGCGCGCAATTCCGCGATGATGTCCAGATCGTAGAGCCTGGTCAGCGGATCGTTCGACACGAACACGACGACCAGCGTACGCGGAGTCACGATCGTTTTCGGGCCATGCCGAAAGCCGAGCGCGGAATCGAATGCCGTGGGTATGGCGCCATCCGTCAACTCGAGCAGCTTCAGCGCCGCTTCGCGTGCCAATCCCTGGAACACGCCGCTGCCGAGATAGACGACGCGTTCGAAGTCGCGTGCGGCAAGCGTCGCTGCCGTGCCGTCCGCCTCCGCGATGATCGCCGCCACCGACTCGCCGATCGCCTCCACCCGCTCGTCCATCGTGTCGATGCCGGTGAAGATCGACAACGCGGCCAGCATCATCGCGGAGAAGCTGGAGGTCATCGCAAAAGCGCGATCATGCGTCGCTTCGGGCAATTGCACGACATGCACGTTCGTCGCCGTCCGCTTCGACAGGGCGCCCTCGGCATTGCAGGTGATGACGAGATGATGGACCGAGGCCAGCCGCGCATCCGCAAGGTCTACCGCCGTGATGCTCTCAGGACTGCTGCCCGAACGGCCGAACGACACCATCAATGTCGGTCGCGCGGCGTCCAGCCACAGATGCGGTGCGCCGACGATGTCCGTCGTCGCGACCGCCTCGACCGGACGGCCGAGCGTCGCGGTCAGCCAGGGTGCAAGGCATTCGCCGATGAACGCCGACGTGCCCGCACCGCACAGCATGATGCGGAGATCCCTCTGCGCGAGCAACGGCGCGACGAACGCATCGATCGCGTCGCGTGTCGCCATAAGCATGGCCTGCGTCGCACGCAGCGTCGCCGGCTGCTGCAGGATCTCGCGACGGGTCCAGCTCTCCTCGCCGGAGGCATCATCGGCGGGCGCAACAAAGGTTTCAAGCATCGCGGTAGCAAGCTCCATGATAGGCATCGAGAGTCGCGCCGATATGCGCGACGATCAGATCGATCGGGTCGAGGGTCGCGGTGCCGGCGCGGACGGCGGCATAGGCGACGGGAAGATATTGGCTCAGCAACGGCAGCGGCGGCACGTACGTTCGCAGCGTATCGAACAGCTTAGCCTGCGCCGCCGCGATCGCAGGATCCGGCCAATAGTAGCGGATGCGATCGCTGAGGCTGTATTGCAGCTGGAGATCGAGCGCCTTGCCGGTCTCGTGATAATATTTACGCCAATTGGCCGGCTCCGCCTTCATCCGCGCGAGGGTGACGTCGCGCAGGTTGGCACGCTCGGACGCTTCCACCGTCTCGCGTTCGATCGCGTCGAGCGCCCACAGGGCCTCCCGCAACGCAAAGGTTACGCCGGGGCCGACCTTCAGGATCGCGAAATGGTCGCGTATCAGTGCGCCGAGCGCGGCGGCGGATTGGTAGTCGGTCGAGTGCGCCTCGAACACGATATGATCGACCGGTACGATCGCCGCGCTGAGCTCGGCCGCAGCCTCGGGCCGATAATCGACGACCTTCATGTGATCAAACTCGACACCGGGCTGTACCACGGTCGCGATCACGCGGTTCCACGCCGCATCCAGCCCACGCTCGGCGAACAGGTCGCGGTGCATGTCCAGCGTCGCCAGCGCCGCCTCGGGCGTGGTTAGCGCGAGCGTCTCGAGATCCTCCGCCGCACCGCCCGGTACGGGGACTTCGGTGCCGATGACATAGACCGGCGCATCGGCTGCATCGCCGGTATAGGCGTCTTCCGCGACACGGCACAGGCGCGCGGCACGCTCGGCGATCTGGCGCTCGGGTAACGGCGACGGATCGTCGGCGCATGACATCGAGCAGTCGAGGTGGATCTTGGAAAAGCCCGCACGAACATAGTCGGCGATCATGATCTCGGCCTTTGCCATCGCCGCGTCGGCGGGCAGGCTGGTCCAGGCGTTGGGGCCCAGATGATCCCCGCCTAGCGCCAGGCGCTCCAGCGGGAAGCCGGTGCGATCGGCGATCGCTTCGACGAAACGCCGGAAGTCGGTCGGGACCATGCCGGTATAGCCGCCATCCTGGTTCACCTGGTTCGATGTCGCCTCGATCAAGACGACGGGTGTGTCATGGCGCAGGGCATGAGCGAAGGTCGCCTCGATGACCAACGGGTGCGCTGAACAGACCGACGTGACGCCAATCTGCTCACCCTGCTTATGACGCGCGACGATGTTTCCGATCAATTGCACGGTCTTCTCCTTTGATCGCCACGTAGCAGCCGAAACACGCAACCGCAATTAACCGAAGCAAAACGAAAGATATTTAGTCTGACGAGATTTCGTTGGTTTCGGCGATGGAATCGGGTTCGAATGCCAGCATCAGCGAGGCGGTCAGCGCCAGGACGATACCGACGAGCTTGATCGAACCGGGCATCACGCCAAGCGCCACCAGCGATATGATCGCGGTTGCGAGCGGCGCGCCGGCATTGGTAAGCGGCGCGACGATGATCGCCTTGCCGTAGCGAAACGCGAACACCAGCGTCAGTGCGCCGATCGCATTGAGAACCTGGATCCCCGCCGCCAGCAGCGGGCCATCGAGGCCCAGATTGATCGGGCGGCTGAAATCGGTCAGCCACAGGGCCACGGGAACCAGCGCGAGTCCGGTCACGGTCATGTAAAAGAAGATGCTCTCGCCCGACATGATGCGATTGGCGGACTTCATGAAATACGCCTGCAACCCCCAGCAGGCCATCACGATCAGCGCCATCCACAACCAGCTCCCGCCCGCGGCATCACCGCCCGGTGCGAAATCGAAGGTCGGCAACGCGAGTAAGGCCAGAACGATGCCAAGCGCACCGAGCCGGCCGGTGCGCTCGCCCATGAACAGGAAGGACAGGATGATCGTGAGCACGGGGGACAGCGAGATGACCGGAAAGATCAGATAGGCGGGCCCTCGGGTCACGGCGTAGAACAGCACCATCTGCCCCCCTGCCCCTAGCGCGCCGACCGCGACGCCGTAGGCGACCGCTCGTGGATTGACGTCGAGCTTCCACTTGGCCTGTGCGAGCACGACCAGGGCGGGCGGGATCATCGTCAGCGCCCAGACGCAATATACCAGTGTCTCGGGGAAACCGTGCTGCGGCGAAAGTCCTGAAAACGCGCCCCATATTCCCCAAAGCACGACCGTCGTCATGGCATTGAACAACCATGCGCGGCTGGTCGGCGTAACGCTGGTGTTCATGCGGAGACCTTCTGCTGGACGGGCGTGGCGGCGATCAGCAGGAAATGGTCGAACTTGGCCGGCACCGTGGCTACCGGTCCGCTGACGGTGCCGAGCGACTGTCCGGTGAAGCTGTTGGTCAGGCGATGTCGTCCCGGCGGCAGGCCGCGCAGGGTAACGTTGCTCGACCATGTGTCTGCGTAGAAGGCATAATGCATCCCGCCGCCGGCGCGGATCGCGTGCGCCTCCGGCTTGTCGAAACCGATATCGTACAGCCCGCCGATATACTCGCCCTTGGGCAGCATGTTCGCGCGGTAGAGAGCGATCCATTTACGCCACAGTACCTCGCGTTCGGGCGTCAGCGCGATACCCCCGGGTGGCAGCGGATCGGTGGTGTTGACCGGATCGTGCGGCCACGTGAACTTGGTCGAGACGATCGCGCCGATCCCGTAATGCGTGGCGAAATCGTCGTGGCGGTCGCTCAGTTCGACATGGTCGCCGGCGAACGGCGCCGACGGCCCCATCATCGCCTTGAACGTCTTGCCCTTCAACCGGATCTGCCACGACGATGTCGGGTCGGACGCCGGCGTGTGGTTCATGCCCGGCATGTTGTGGAACGCGAACGCATCGCCGCACGGGCAGAGCTCGATCACCGCCTGCGGGTTGATCGCCATCGCCTCGTCATACAGCGCCTTCCAGAAATCCTGCAGCTTCTCAAAGGATTCTTCCGGGCGCGCATGGTTGTGCGCGGGATTGTAGCACGGGGCGACACCGTTCAGATGCTGCCCGTCGAGCTTCAGCCCCTCGAAGCCCCAGTCGCCGATAATGCGCCGGACCTGGGCCCGGAAATGCTCGACCACCGGCGGGTAAGCTGGGCATAATGTGAAGGCATCCCAGAAGCTTACATTCTGCGCCGCGCCGTTGCGGTCGAGCAGCAGCATGTCGGGATGATCGCGCAACAGGTCCGTGCCCGGATCGGCAGCGAGCGGCGCCAGCCAGAGCCGCGGGCGCATGCCAGCCGCCCTGATCTTGCCGACGAACGCCTTCATGTCGGCATCGCCGCGGGGAAACTTGGTGCGGTTAAGCTTCCAGTCGCCTTCCGACGTCTGCCAGCCGTCGTCCATCACCATCCATTCGAGGCCGATCGACTTGGCCTTGCCCATCGCGGTCAGGACCTCATCGGTAGTGAAATCGCGGCCATAGCCCCACGCGCACCAGACCGGCGCATAGCTCGGCTCGGGGATCGCGGGAGCAGCCACCCCGCGCTCCGCCATCAGCCGGCGATACGCGTCGAGCGGGCGGAAATGGTCGCCCTCGTGCACCATCACGAACACCGGCGGCAGGTCGAGCGACGCACCCGGCGCGAGCAATACCGGCTCATCGTCGGCGATCGCGATCCGCGTGCCGGCCGGCTGCCCTCCAACGGGCAGCGAGACGAGGCGCGGCACGACGTCGATATGCCCGACCGCGAGCCCGACATCGCGGCGCCATACCACCGCCACCGGGGTACCGCCGCCGTAGTCGGACGCGTTCATTCCCATGAAATTGCGTTGGCCGAACCCGGGTGAAACCCGCTGCACCCAATCGCGGCGATCAGGGTATGAGGCGCCCGAGAAGCTCCATGCACCGTCGGGGTGCGGCAGCAGATCGTGCGTTGCCGCCTGCCAGCCGGCCACCGCCAGCGGCGCCGTCCCGACGTTGCGGTATTGGACATCCAGCAAGGCGAGCCCTGGATACTTATCCAGGAACGTCACCGATACGCGCTTCTCGATGCCACCCGCCGCTGTCCCGCGGAGGCGGTGGACATGTCCTGCCCCATGCGGACCGGACACCGTTTCGCGCGTCTGGTCGATCAGCAGGAAACGGTCGACCACGCGCTGGCCGTTGGAACCAAGCCCGTCGAGGCGGATGGCCTCACCCGGCTCCATCGCAGTCAAGACCGTGTCGCCGCGCGAAATCCGGGAATGGAGCCCGGCGTCGAACTCGATGGTAAGCACGCCGTCGGTGAGACGCGCATTTGGCGCTCCCTTCACCGCTACTCGGGCCACCGACGGAGCCGCGGCGAGAAGCGTAGCTACGCCGCCAGATAACTGTGCGAGGACGCGCCTACGAGAAAAATGGGAGTTCGACACTGTGAGGCCTCTCGCAAACTCGGTCGCTTCATGACGGAGAGCGGCCTGGGACTGAATGTGCCCGATCGTTATCGCTTGCGCAAATCAAAACGCAACATAAGGTTATTTCGTTACGTTTCCTTTGGAGATCGTCATGCGCTTCATTCCTGCCTTGTTTGCCGCAACCGCGCCCGTTGCGCTGATCGGCGCGGCGCCTGCCGTCGACACGTATAGCGAAGCCGACTTCGCGCGAGTCGCCAAGCTCGATGCCCATGTCCACGCCAATCGCGACAGCGGCGATTTCCTGACCATCGCGCGCAAGGACGGGTTCGAACTTCTGTCGATCAACGTAGACTATCCCGACTTCCCCCCGCTCGCCCAACAAGCGGCGATCGCCTACAAGATGCACGACGCGGATCCCCGGCATTTCCATTTCGCCACGACCTTTTCGATGGACGGTTTCGGCACCAAGGGGTGGACCGCAGCGGCCCAACACGCGGTGGATGCGGGCTTTGCGCGCGGCGCCGTGGCAGTGAAGGTGTGGAAGAACATCGGCATGATCGCCAAGGACTCAGGCGGCAAGCGCGTCTTTCTCGACGATCCCCGCTTCGATCCGATCATGGCGCATATCCAGGCTCGCGGCGTTCCGTTGATCGCGCACCAGGGGGAGCCCAAGAATTGCTGGCTGTCGCTCGATCAGATGACGACGGACAATGATCGCAGTTATTTCAGCGAACACCCCGAATATTACATGTTCAAGCACCCCGAGGAGCCGAGCTACGAGCGGTTGATGGCGGTGCGCGACCGGTTCGTGGCGCGCCATCCCAAGCTCGCCTTCGACGGCGCACACATGGCGAGCCTGGAATGGAGCGTCGACGAACTTGCGACGTTCCTCGATCGGCATCCCAACGCGGTGGTCGACCTCGCCGCGAGGATGAGCCAGGTCCAGGTGCAGTCGAACGCGAACCACGCCAAGGTCCGCGACTTCTTCATCAAGTACCAGGATCGGCTGATGTACGGCACCGACCTGACCGACAGCCCGGCAGACCCGAACGCGCGGGCGCAGAACCCGCCGACGACCGGCAACTTCTCCAAGGAAGCCGATGATGCGTGGCGGTCGGACTGGCGCTATCTCGCCACACCGCTGTCGCAGCCGATCGCCGCGATCAAGACCGACGCGCCGGGCCTCGCCTTGCCGCGCGCGGTTATCGACAAGATTTATTATGCCAACGCGCGGCGCTTCTTCAAACTGAAGGGCTGAATTATCCCCCTCAAGCCGGACGTGACCGCCCAGCTTGAGGACGGTCAAGCCTCGTCGATGCGGAAACCCAGACGCTGCGAGGCGGAACGTATGTCCTCGGGAACGGCGGCGGACGTGACGAGATGGTGGATATTTTCCACAGCGACGATCCGGTGAAGGCAGACCCGGCCGAACTTGGACGCATCCGTTACGGCGATCACCTCGCGCGCCGCTTCGACCATCTTGCGGTTGAGCATCGCTTCCGGCTCGTAATGCGTCGTGATCCCGCATTCGATATCGAACCCGTCGACGCCCAGGAACAGCTTGTCAACGCGCAGATTCTCGATCGCTGCCACCGTCTGCGCGCCGTAGAATGCACGGTTCTTGCGACGCAGCATGCCGCCAAGCATGACGATGTTCAGGCGTTCCTTGGTCGCGAGTACCGAGAGGATATCGAGATCGTTGGTGAGGACGGTGATGTCCTCGTCGTCAGGCAGGAAGCGTGCGATCTGCAATGTCGTGGTGCCGGAATCGAGCACGATCGACTCGCCGGACGATACCATCGCCGCCGCCGCCATGCCGATCCGCACCTTTTCATCGGCGTGGCTCGATCGCTTGACCTCGACCGGTGCCTCGGCCGTGACGTTCACCGCGTCCGCGCTGATCGCCCCGCCGTAAGATCGCTCCATGACGCCGCGCGTGGCGAGAAACCGGAGGTCCTTGCGGATCGTCTGCATCGACACGCCGAAGTTTTCGGCGAGCGGCGCAACCTGGACGCTGCCGCGTTCGCGCACCAGCGTGCTGATCTTCAGCCGTCTTTCACTGGTGTCTCGGACCATCGTCATTCCTCTATCGCGCCGTAGGATCGGTATCAGCGTGACTACCGCGCATCAATCGCGCAGATGCCGTGTTTTGTTTCGTTCCTCACGCTTGCTCAGCGCATTAACCGCGCATTGCCCCAAGCGATCATCGGCGGTCGCGTCGTCCCGGCATTCGTCATGGCCACCAGTTCGACGATCTTGGCGGACGCGATGTCGACGTCGATCGGCGGTGCGGCCCGCGTCGGTGATCCAGTGACCTCGCCTACCAGTTTGCGATCGGCATAGACCCGGAAGCGAACCGGCTGCCCGCCACTCAGCACGATCGGCGCGGTAAGGAAGCGATGAAACGCCCGATCAGCACGCACTTCGAGTCGTGAATTGGCAAAGGCACCGATCCCGTTGGTCTTGAGTATCCTGCCGTCAGGCGCCGCACCGACGCGCGCGGGAAACTGTCCCATCGGCAGTGCGGTCGCCTGTGTCAGGCCATCGACGGCAACGTTCACCCGGCCGGGCATGTTTGTCAGGAAGGTAGCTGCGACCTCCGACGGTGTTCCTCGTAGTCGCAGGAGGACCGAGCCGTGCGCAGGCAACGTCACGCTGATCCTGTCGGTCGCGTCGCGATCGCTATGCGCCCAGACGTCGCGCACCTTGGCGACGCTACCCGCGGCAAAGCCGAGTTGAGCCCAGGACACGCTGGCCTCGACCGACTTAGTTCCACGATTGAACAGCGCCACCGCACGCGCGCCGGTTCCGCTCAAGGTCTTCACCACGACCATCGCATCGCCGTTCCGGTAGGGTACGCCCTGGTTGCCGGCCGGATCCTGGTTGATCGCGATCGCCTCTGGGTTGGCGACGATGTCGAACAATGCGGGCGCAGACTGGCGAAGATCGTATCCGAGCAACAGGGGCGACGCCATGATCGTCCACATCGTGAAATGCGACCGCGCCTCGGTCAGATGCGCCGCGTCGAAATCGCCATGGCCGATCTCCAGCATGTCGGGGTCGTTCCAATGCCCCGGCCCCGCATAGAGCGCGCCATCGATCACGCTGTCGATATTGGACACCATGCTCTTCCAGTTGGATTCGATGTCCGGGCTCGTCCGGTACAGATTTCCTCGCTTCCCGCCCCACAGAGCCGACAAGGCTTCTCCCCATGCGCAGATCGACAGCGTTGCGTTGCCACCACCCCAGCGTTGGATCGCCTCGCCCAAGGCGGCATATAGCCCCTCGACGGCTTGCGGGTTGGAGGCGGGAATGTTGCCGCGCACGATCAGCGGCGCGAACGTGTCGTACGCCCCCGACGTCACCGGAGGGTCGGCGTGCGTATAATCGGCCACCCCGCAGGCATCGACCTTGATATAGTCGAAGTGCCAGTCGGCGAAGATTGTACGCATGTCCTGGACCGCATGGCCGTAGCTGCCGACCTGCCGCTCGGCCACCGTACCGACTGGGAGGTTCGGAGTGTCCGCATCCCAGCGCTGCATGCAGGTATTGCGGCCGATATCGGTGTAGATCCCCGCCTTCAGCCCGAGCCCATGGATATAGTCGGTGAACGGCTTGAACGAGCCTGTATCGCTGCCGGGGGTTGCGGACGACGGGAAGGTGTTGTCGCGGATCCTCAGTCGACCATCGGCCAAGCGTCGCAACGCCCAGCCATCGTCGATATTGACGAAGCGGTAGCCACGGGTTGCCAGACCGCTATCGACCATCGCCTTCGCCACGGCGCGCACCTTGGCTTCGTCGACATCGGCATGGAAGGCGTTCCACGGATTCCATCCCATCGGTGGCGTCTGAGCGGCGGCCGTGCGGTATACCGAAAACTGGCCGCTCGGTGCCAGTGGATCGCTTTGGCTATGCGCCTGAGCAGCGGCGGCGGTCGAGATCGGCATGGCAATTGCAGCAATCAGGACCGCACGGGATACCCGGCTCATCACAGCATTCCGGCGTTGTCTTGAGTCGGCATTCGGCAGCTCCATCAGAGATCGGCGCAAGGACATCCCAGGACATATCTGACTCGTCCTGAACGGCGCCGTGATTGCTCGCGGCGAAGCGACCAGACGGCTCGATCAGGGCTTCGAGGAGCCCCGGGAATTGACCTTACGCTAACCAAGCCGAGGAAAAAGCGCAATCAAACGATGCAAACCGAAACATTTTGAGCCACTTGCGTGAGACCTCCACAAAAGCACAAACTCGGCACCACGCGCTCGAAGGGCGTTGCCCGCTTCGCCCAGTGTGTCCAATTGATCACGCCCAACCCAGCTTAACGTAATTATATGATAGTTTCGTTTCAAAGCGTTTGACACCGGAAATGCGTGTGCGTTAGCAAAGCGCAACAAAGTGATCGCCGGAAGCTCCCCTGCAGCCGGCCAGTCTCTCAGGGAGGAACGACACATGGTCGGTGCAAAACGATGGCATAACGCCGTACGCGCTGGGGTCAGTCTGACGGCGCTTCTCATCGCATCCCAGGCAGCGGCGCAAACCGCTGTCTCGCCGACCGATCAGCCTAACCCTGGGTCGACCATTCAGTCCGGCCCCGGCCAGAGCGGCGATCCTGCCGAGGTAACCGAACAGCCCGCCGGAGAAGAGATCGTCGTTCGCGGCGTTCGCGGCAGTCTGCTCCGATCCGTCGATACCAAGCGCGACGCCTCGACCATCGTCGACGCGATCTCCGCGGAGGAACTGGGTAAGTTCCCCAACCGTAACGTCGCCGAAGCGTTGTCGAACATACCGGGCGTCACGGTCGGCCGCGACGGTCGCGGCGAGGGTCGCAGCATCACCGTCCGTGGTCTCGGCGAAAGCTTTGCGCTGACGACCCTGAACGGTCGCATCCTGCCGACCGACGGCCCGGATCGCTCTTTCGCGTTCGACGTGCTGCCGTCCGAGGCGATCGCGGGCGCGGAAATCCAGAAAGCGGCACAGGCGTCGCAGCTCGAGGGCAGCATCGGCGGCAACGTCGACCTTCGCACCGCACGGCCGTTCGATCACAAGGGCTTCCACGCCGCTGGCTCGGTCGAAGGCCAGTATAACGAGTTCGCGAAGAAAGGTGGAATCAAGGCGTCGGGCGTCGTCAGTACGACTTTTGCCAACGACACGATGGGCCTGCTGGTCTCCGGCACCTACAACAAGTACAAGTTCCGCACCGACAATCTCGGCGAATATTCCAGCACCGACACGTTCGACATCGCGACGGCCGCCAATGGCCAGCGCAGTATCGTCAACGTTCCCAGCGGCGGCGTCATCGTGCCGTATTTCTACAGCGTCGGCTATGTCCTGGGGGAACGCGAACGCTGGGGTGGGTCGTCGGCCTATCAGTGGAAGCCGTCCGACCGCTTCGAACTGCGGATCGACGGCATCTACAGCAACTACACCGACAACCAGGAAAACCACCGGGTGTCGGTCGGCCTGTCGCCGCTGGCCGACGATGGCAGTGTCCGCTGGGACCTCGACAACGTCAAGGTCGACAGCAACAAGGTCGTCACCAACTACACGGTCAATCCGGCGACAATCGATATATTGGCGACGACCGAGCCGCGCCATTCGATCACCTATCAATATGGCGGCCATATCGACTGGAAGCCGTTCGACAATCTCAAGGTCGCCGCCGACGCGTCGTTCGGCAAGGCGACCAACAATACCGGCGGCCAGAACCGGTTCGTCGTTGCCGGCATCCCCGGATCGCAGGCGGTCGTGTCGACCCGCAACGGCGGCCTGCCCGATCTGCAGCTGACCATCCCGAACGCGAACGGCACGCTGACCAACCGCCCGCTGGAGGACGCCGGCAATGCCGATCTGCGAGCGCATTACATCGGCATCCAGGGCCAGAACATCGCGGACAAAAGCACCCAGGCCAAGCTCGACATGGTGTACGAGGTCGACAACGGAACGATGAAGTCATTCTCGTTCGGCGGCGCCTATCTCAACCGCAAGAAGACCGTCGCCGTCATCGACAACCAGTACACCACCGCCGAAAACTTTGCCGGCTACCCCTTCTCGTTTTCCGACATCGGGGCGGACGTGGTGCGGGAAGGCCAGGTGTCGAACATCCTGCCGAACCTGTCGGGTGACTTCCCACGTAGCATCCCGTCATTCGACATCGACACCTATCTGGCGGCATTGTCGAAGGCGGAGAATAATCCGAACGTTCTCAATCCCTCGACCGGCCTGCCCTATCCGACCGGCTATTCGAACCAGCAGATCGTCCCCGATCTGCTTGCGTCCTATGCGATCAAGGAGCGGACCTGGAACGCCTACTTCCAGTTCAACGTGGAGGGAACACGCTGGCGGGGTGATTTCGGCCTGCGTTACGTCAACTCCAGCGTGGACTCGCTCGGTTATGGCGCATCGGTGCGCAGCTATCAGGTCATCGGCGTCGGTACCGCCAATGTCGTCTTCAACCCGATCCAGCCGATCGTCGGTGGCGGCGACTATTCGCGCCTTCTTCCTTCCGCCAACTTCGCATACGATCTTGCGGACGGTTTGAGGCTCCGCCTAGCAGCATCTCAGGCCATATCGCGACCAACCTTCGGCCAGCTTTCCTCGGCCAAGGACTATTCGGCCGCCCAGTCGAACACTCCCGTCGTAACGAACGCGGGCAATCCAGACCTCAAACCGGTCTCGGCGGACCAGGCGGACGTGTCGCTGGAATATTATCCCAGCAACCGCCTCGCCCTCACCGTCGCGGCTTTCTACAAGCACCTAACCAATTTCGTCACGACGCAGGCCGTGCCGTTCACGTTGGTGCCGACGAACCAGGTCGCAGGCGCGCCGGCGAGCTTCCCATTCACCGAACTGACCTACGTCAACGGCGACAGCGCCACGGTCTACGGGATCGAGGTCGGTGGGCAGTATTTCCTGGACAATGGTCTGGGCGTACAGGCCAACGCCACGTACAATCGCTCGCGCGCCGAACGCGAAGGGCGCCCGACGGTTAATCTGGAAGACGCGGTACCGTTCTCGGCTAACGCCAAGCTGTTCTACGAGAAGCACGGGATCAATGCCTCCGTGTCGTACCAGTACCAGTCGAAGTTCGTATCGTCGCAATACAGCTATATCGACAGCCTTGCGATCAAGCAGACACCTTACCACGAACTGGCGGCGAGCGTATCCTACGACATTCTTCCCCAGGTTACCATCTACGCACAGGGATCGAATCTGCTGGATTCAGCCACTAAGCGCTTTTCGACCTACAGCAACGTTCCTGCCTTTTATGAATATACAGGTCGTGCATTTTTCTTTGGTTTTCGCGCCCGAATTTAATAACTTCTCAGGAAGGTCCGCTTCTTTATCGGGATAAAGGAGCGGACTCGACTTTGGATTTCACAAGCCATAGAATTTCTGTAGTTGCTGAGACCCATAATCGGACGCTCACGCCCCTTCCCCCACTTCCCAACTTCGGACGCTGGTTAATCTTCGCGACGAACCGATTGTGAAGGCGGCAATCCGGTCGCGAATGTCGTGATGGGAGAGGAAAGCGGTCCGGCTGCTTTCGAGGATTTCCACGTCAGCACGCGCCACAGCGTGGCGTGAAGACGTAGGCGCGCAAATTGCCGATATGCGCGTGATTGTAGACCGTCGGCCCAAGGGAATAGATGCCAACATTGCCCGGATCGATCGGCACGAAGCGCTCTCTTTGGCGGGAGAGGCTGTTGTAGAGCGTAAGGGGAGCACGGGTCATGCCGCGAGCCTTACCCGGGCGCGGGGCAAAGGGGCGAGAGAGCGCTACTCACGCGAACCGACGCGGCATATCGTTCCGGCGCCGGACCGTGCGAGAGGCGAAGCCGCCGCGCACGATCCCGCAACCGTGCTGCCGTGTCAGTCTAGCTTCTTTTACCCAAGCCTACGCCGGTGATGTGCGCCGTGCCGTCGTCGACTGCTAGGGTGAAGCCATATTCTCTGCCACCCGGACCGAAAAACCCGCCGCTCAGCTTGCCGGTCGCCCCGCTTGCGGTCGTCACGACGCCCTGGAACCGCGTCGTTCCGGGTATCAGCGTGGCCGTGAAATTCACGGTATAGGTCTTATCGCCCACCCCGGTCAGGGTCCCCTTCAGCACGCCGCTCGCGAGGTCGAAGGTGACGGTGGTGATGGTCCGGGCGTCGGTCGAGTCTTCCGTATTGTCGGAGCCGGTCGTCAGAATGCTGAGCGAAACCAATGAGCCGTAGCTGCCCGACGACAGCTCACTCAACGATATCGTCGGTGTACCGCCGACCAGGATCAGACCGGACGTATCCGCAGCAGGCGGTACCGGGTCCAGATTGACCGCGTACACCGCGGTCACCGTATAGGCGAGGGCGAGACTGGACGGAATGCAGCCAAATCCGAAAAGATTGGCGCCTGCGCTATAGGCGATACCTTCGTCACCGGGTTCCGGGATATTGCGCTGCGCCCCTGTGAATGAGGCGATTGTCGCGCCGTTGCGTACCAAACTCACGTTGCGGGTCGCGGCGTCGAGCTGGAAGGACGAGTTCGTTCCTAGATCTACGAGTGCAGCCGACGCGGACGCATACCGATAGGTGCTGGGCGAGGGGAACGTGGGTTTCGCCTGCACCTCGGCGCCAAACAGCAGGCTCACCGCCTGGCTGCGCGTGAAATCGCAAGGGGAGACATAAGAAGCCGGCGTCGGCGTAGGGGTCGGCGCGGGCGTTGGAGCCGGCGTCAGTGCTGGCGTCGGCGTCGGCGTCGGCGTGGCACCGGGGACCGTCGTGATTGGCGGCGTCGTAGCCGAACCGTCGTCGCTACCGCAGCCGGACGTCAGGACGATCAGGCTGCACGCGGCAACCCCAGACAACAGCTTACGCATTACGCTAACCCCCGAACACCGAGACTAATTCAAGATTTTTACAAAAATATAATTCGATAATTCATCGCGGCGGTCAACGTGGTCTTTCAAGATACATCGAAATGCGATCAATATTATTCACTGCAATCAGGATGATGCGCGCCACCATCGCCAATAACGTTCGGGACTGGCCGCGTGCCAGCCCCGAAAGAAAAAGGGTAGCATAACGCGCCCTGCCCTACGGCTTCCGGCCAGACCCAATAGCGGCCGCTCGGCGCCGGCTTCGCGGTCCCCAACTCCGGACAGTTATTCATATTGCCTCACCGGCAAAACTGCGCGCGCAATTATCCTTGGGCGTAAATCTAAGACCTCGTTGGAGCAAGAGAGTGGCACACCGCGCCTTCATCGCGCAGCGAGTAGCGCAGTCAGCCCATCCCGATGACCGGGGACGCGTGTCAGGTGGGGGTATCGCAGTCCGCCACGATAATCGATCGTTCGTGTCACGGAATTTCCGTCGTGCTGCCAGGTGAGCGCAATCGGGTTCGCTGGGGTATTCCGTACTGCATCTTGGAGCGCGCCACGTGTGTATGGCGCCCCCGTGACCGCCGTAATGTGATCGCCGGGAGCCATCCCTGCGCGGAACGCCGGCCCGGCCCAATTCACCGCGCGCACCTTCCCGTCATCTGCAACCGTCAGGCCGATCGAGTATGAAAGGTCCGCTCCTCCGAGTTCCTGCTCGTTCTGCTGGAATGTTAGCGTCGGCTCTGCATCATAGGTGAGACGCCATCCATGCCGCTTGAGCCCTTCGGACGGGTCCATTTCCCCATGTCCTTCGATCCAGCGGTTGATGAAGCTCGGCCAGGCGAATGGCGCAACGCGTTGCAGAGCAGCGCAGAGGTCGTCGAAGGTATAGGTGCGAACAGGATGCTCCGCCGAGGCACCTGCGAGGAAATCTCGCGCGAAATCATCGACTCCACGGTGCCCGTGGGTCTGTTCGCGTAACAGCGCATCGATGTCGAGCCACAGCATCACGCCTTCCAAGTAGTAATCCTTGCGCCGCTGCCAGTCGCGCCAAGGGACCGATTGGCGGAGCATGAATGACGGGTAGTTCACGTCGTCCGACAGCGACCGCCATGCGCGTCCCGGTCGATTGACGACCTCGGCCGCATCGAGCGCAAGCTTGTCGAGCGTTTCCTCGCGGCTCCGCAGCCCCGAACGAGCGGCGAGCACGCGCGCCCAGAACTCGGTCTGGCCTTCGTACATCCAGAGCAGGCTGCCGCTTTGCGGAACATTGGGAGTGGGTGCCCACAGGTCCGCGGGCACGCGGTAGAGGCCGTTCCAAGCATGGACGAACTCGTGCGCGACGATGTCGCGATTGTTGAGCTGCCCGGCCCAATCGCGGAAGTAGGACGAGGCCATGCCGATTTCGGCCGACGCCCGGTGCTCGGTGCCGCCGGACGAGCCGTCGTCGCTCATCCGTGCCAGCACCTCATAGCGGCTGAACGGCGGCGGGCCGAATACCGCGCCCGCCTGCGTTACCATGCGACGCAGATCCGCGATGCGATCGGGGGGAACGGCAAGATCGCCGGCTTTTGTTGCAACGAGGTCGAGCGTTACCGCGCCTGCGCCGTCTTGTGCGAGCGGCACGCGTGCGGCGTGACGTCCTGCGAGGACCGGCGAGTCGAGCAACCGCTCCAGAGAAACCGGTTTAAAGCTAAGCTTGCCTTCTTCCGGATCGGCAACGTCAAGCGACGAAAATGCGCTCAATCCCGTCGGCAGCATGACCGACGGTGCTACCGCGATATTTCGAGCGTACCACCCGGCCGGGTACAGCAGCAGGTGCTGCCAAGCCACGGCGACCACGTCGCCCGACAGTCGATCTTCATCCGCGATGATCTGGAAGCTTACGTCGATCGTCTTGGTATCCTCGGGAACTTCCAGATGAAACGCGTGCGGCTCGATCGCGTCCCGCCGCCACGCGATCGGTTCTCCGTTCGCCGATACCGTCAGCCCGGCCAGCTCGGTAACGGTGAGACTTGGCCCGTGGCTTGCCGCCTCCCAGCGTGGGTAGAGCAGCGTCATCGCGCCCGCGTGTTGCACCGGCACGCGTTCGTGGACGACGAACACCCTGTGCGCCACGTCCCGCGCGTCCACTTCCAGCGCGATCGTCCCTCGGAACGGGTGATCGACGGGGGAAGTGATCGGTGTTCGATCGAGCGTCTGGACGGGAAGGTCCATCCGCGCCGCTACCTGTGGTGCGCCGGCAGCAGCGCCGGTTGCGCACAGCACAGCCGCCGCACCGGCCATTTTCCATTTTTGCATAACCGTCGCTAGCTCCGTTCTTCTCACTCGTAGCCTCCTGATCGACCGCCCGCAAAAGCGTGAACGGTCACGGGCACGCCGACCTCGAACGGAGTCGGGTCGAAGACGAAGCGGCGAGCAAACTTGCCGCCGTCGACGACGTAAGAGCGGTCCCAGGTAAAGCCGACATCGGCGACTTCCTTGGCAAAACGGTAGAACAACCCTAGCGGACGCAGCAGAGCCAGCGGTACGCCCCACACCCGCAACGTGTAGCCACGAGCGGCAGCTGCCATCGCCAGCAGCGCACGCGGCGTGCGGGTCGGCGCGCAGGGCATATTCCAAACCTGATCGAAATCCTCGTCCGGCGCATCCAGCAATAGCACTGTTGCGCGGGCGATATCGGGCACATACGCGAAGTCGTGCGGCGTGTCGGTCGGCACTAGCATCTGCGCGGGCTTGCCCTTCGCGATTTCACCGATGGCGAGCGCACCAAGGTGCGACACCGTTACGCCAGGTCCGTAGAAATCAGTGCAGCGCAGCGCCGCCACATGCACCCGGCCGCGCGCCGACTGCCAGATGCGCGTCACCTCGGCCAGGATCACGGGTTTTTCACCGACCTTGGTCAGCGGCATCTCCTCCGTGCGCGGCGTAGTCTGCGGTCCGAGCTGATAGAGGTTATCGATAAATACCAACCGCGCGCCGGCGACCGCACATCCCTCAACCATGTTGGTCATCGCCCGCGGCCAAACGGTGCGCCACAGCCGCGAATCGTAGGCAAAGCCGACTGCCAGAACCGCCTGCGCGGCACCCGCGAGCGCCGCTCGGACATCGGCGGCGTCGAGGACGTCACACGGCATGTGCTCGACGTTCGCAGGAAGGTTCGCAGGTAGGCGGCGCGTCGCGATTCGCACGCGGTCTCCACGAGCCACCAGTTTCTCGACAATTGGCCGGCCGACCGCCCCGTATCCGAACACCGTGATTTGCTGTGTCATCGTTTGTCTCCGTTGCCGTACGACCGAATTAATCGATCGCAACAACATCGAAAATTGCCCAAGAACGTTGATCCGCTATACAAAAACCAATGAGCGACGATCCTGATTGGGCCCTCTACCGCACGTTGCTCGCCGTTCTTGATGAAGGCTCGCTGTCTGCCGCTGCTCGCAGCCTTGGGCTCACGCAACCCACGGTTGCGCGTCATGTCGACGCGCTAGAGGCGGCTCTGGGCGCCGACCTGTTCGTCAGGTCGCAGCGCGGGCTGGAACCCACTGATCTTGGCCAATCGCTCCGATCGCATGCGCAGATTATGGCGACCACGGCCGCCGCGCTGCTGCGCACTGCCAGCGGTACGCTGGGTAGCGTCACAGGAACGGTGCGGATCAGCGCCAGTGACGTCGTCGCCGTCGAACATCTACCGCCGATTTTGACGCTGCTGCGACGCGACCATGCGGCACTTGTGGTCGAGTTGATGCTATCGGATCGCGTCGACGATCTGCTCGCGCGTGAGGCCGACATCGCCGTTCGCATGACCGAGCCCACACAGACCTCTTTGCTCGCGCGCCGCCTCCCGCCTGTCGAACTCGGTTTTCACGCACACCGAAGCTATCTAGACCTGCGTGGAACGCCGGCCAACATGGAAGAACTCGCCGCCCATGACCTGATCGGGCATGACGCCGAAACGCCGGCGCTGCGCGCGATGGTCGAGCAGCTTCCGCCCCTTGATCGGCACGGCTTCGCGTTAAGGACAGACAGCAACCTTGCCCAGCTTGCTGCTATTCGCGCAGGGTTCGGCATCGGCCTGTGCCAATCCGCTGTCGCGCAGCGCGACAAGGCCTTAGTGCGCGTTCTTCCTGCAATTGCACTACACCTGCCGATTTGGATCGTCATGCATGAGGATCTAAAGACCAGCGCCCGCTTCCGCACCGTGTTCGACGCCTTGGCTAACGGGTTGGGCAACATGACTGTCTAACGTTCCTTGCGGAGCTGGCGCCCGATCGATGCTATCCCCCTCCTACGCTGGACGGCGCGGCACCGTAAAAGACCCAAAAAGTTGCCATTCCCGAAGCCTTTCCGCGTTCCCAACTTCCGACATCCACTCATCAGTCCGCGACCAACCGGCAGCGCTGCGGGAGCGGGCGGAAGGTGGGACAAACCCGTCGTTGAGTAGGGCGACAGCGAACGACCGTTTTGGGGTGAAGCGGCCGTTCGCGGCAACGAGCTGTATTCGAAGGAAGGGCATTTCCCGACGAACCATCGTGTTCGGTAACGTGGGAAGTCCCCAGCTGCGGCCATACCGCGCCGCTCGTTCGATGCCCACTTTGTAGGCATCGGCAGCGGAGTTCACCTCACCGGAGTTGGAACGCGTACCATCGAGTCTGCTGTCAGTTCTCCTTCCGCCGAAACGCCGCAACGAATGCGCCCATGACTGCGGCGAGCGCCGATCCTGCAGGACCCGGCGCACGCAACATCCACACGGCCCAAGGAGGCGGCGCGTAGGTTTCGAGCACCATCACGAGACCGCCAGAGGCCAGGAGCGTCGCCGTGCCTTCCGAGCCAGCCTGCACGATGCCTGCTCCGAGCGCCGCAGCTGCGCGCATGGCGTCTGATCCGTCGACGATGAGTGCGAAGTCAGGTTGAAGACGGCGCGTGCCACTAGGTGTGCGAAACAGCCAGGGCATCATGCGCCCCGTTGCCGGAAACCGCACCCCGACCAGCCGATGTCTTACTAGGTCATCCGGCGTCTGCGGCACACCGTGCTTGGCAAGGTAAGCGGGCGCCGCGAGGGTGACGAGCGGCAACGGTGCGAGGCGCCGTGCGAGGAGGCTCGCGTCGGCGATACGTGGCGCGATGCGCACCGCGAGGTCCCAACGTCCGCCGCCAAGGTCGGCAAGGTGGTCATCGAATGCAAGCTCCACACGCAGCGCGGGATGACAATCCAGAAGCGAAGCCAGTGCGTGCAGCAGGGTCGGAGCGAGCGAGGCGGCGGCGGTCACTCGCACCGTACCCGCGACCCCGAGCGGTGCGCCGAGCCGACTGGCGGCCGCTGCGAGCGCGAGTGCCGGGCCTCGGACCTCAGCGAGGAAGCGCTCACCGTCGGGCGTCAGGGAGAGTGTGCGGGTCGATCGACGGAACAGGCGCGCACCGTGCGCGGTCTCAAAGCGCCCGACGAGGCGCGCGACGGCGGCCGGGGTCACGCCGAGCAAGCGCGCGGCGCCAGCGAAGGAGCCAGCCTCGGCAACGCGGAGAACGACGACAGCGGCACGTAGAGTGTCCATCTCTTATTCAATACATTCTGTTGGTTCACTTACAACACCACCTGTCATTCCTCGAGCGACTGTCCGCTCTTACGTTGAGGGTATCACGAGCGGAGAAAGATGATGCGCATAGGGATCGTAGGCGTGGGGCAGGTTGGGGAAACCTTGGGGTGCATCTGGGCGCGCGCGGGTCACGAGGTCGCCTTCGGGTCGCGTGACTCAGTCAAGGCCGCGGCGACGGTGAAAGGCTTGGCCGGTGCTCACGCGATGACCCAGGAACAGGCGGTGGCGTTCGGCGATGTCGTGTTGTGGACGCCGCGCGGCGTGATGCCCGCCGACCCGAACCTCCTCGCCGGAAAAATCGTGCTCGATCCCAACAATCGCGAGCCGGATCCCGGCCGCAATTACGCCTCGCCGCGTCCTAATGGGCTGAGTTACGCCGAACGGCTCCAAGCCGCCGCACCGCAGGCGCGCGTGGTGAAAGTGTTCAACACCATCGTGATGCGGGTGCTGCGGGAGACTCCCGAACGGCTGGCGGCGTCGGGCACACAGGTGTTGCTGGCCAGCGACGACGGGGAGGCGAAGACGGTGGCCGCTGGGCTGGCGGCGGACGCCGGGCTGGGTGCCGTGGATCTCGGGGGGCTCGACGCATCGTGGCTGGCCGAGGCGATGGCTGACGCGTTCCGCCAGGGCATGCGAACCAGCCCTGCCGAATGGCGCCAGGCTTTGGTGTTCGCTGACCTGACAGACCGGCCCAACTGAGATGAACCTCCGAGTCCTGCCCAAGAAGGAGCACTGACGCATGTACGACCACGTCATCTGGCCTGAGCAGTTCCACCCCAAGATCTCGGAGATCTACGGGCTGAACGATATTGACGTTGAAGCGTCCGCCGAGACGGTCTGGAAACTGCTCGTCGATGCCGAGAACTGGCACCGTCACTTCCCCCCCGAGAACCAGGTGAAGATTCTCGGCGGTGAGCGGGAACTTGCCCTCGGGACCAGGCTCACCCGTGTGACTGCGGGCTATCCGATGAGCCTTGAAGTCACCGAATGCGTCCCTGGCAGGCGGCTCGCATGGGCCACCATGGTCGACGGTGACGACACGGGCTCCACCGCCTATCACGGCTGGGTCATCACCCCCACTGCACAGGGCTGCCACCTCCTCACCGAAGAGACCGAGCAGGGTTCCTTTTTCCTGGAGATGGTCGGACGCCAGAATCCCGGCCTGCTGTATCGCTACCACCAGGAATGGGTGGAAGCCCTGGCTCGCGCGGCGGAGGAAGCCAATCGCGCCCAAGCCTGACCGACCTTCGCGCCGGCTTTCCTCTTCGAATGAAAGAATATTTGTCATGAGCAATTCCGCATCAGTGCAAGTGCCTACGCCGACACCATCGTTCGACCTCACCGGCAAGCGGGTCGTCGTCGTCGGCGGTAAGAAGGCGATCGGCCTCGGGGTCGCGCAGGCCGCCCATGCCATGGGCGCTGCCGTTACGGTCGCCAGCCGCCGCAATACGTCGGTCGAGGAACATCCGGAGCTTGCGGCGTTCGAGCAAGTCGTTCTGGATATCAGCGACGAGACAGCAGTGCAGGCCGCATTCGAGGCGATCGGGCCCTTCGATCACCTCATCGTCACCGCCGGACCGGCGCTCGGTGCTTGGGGATCGTTCATGGACCCCGACATGCGCGGCGTCCGCAGCTATCTGGAGGCCAAGTTTCTCGGCACATGGGCCTGCGCTCGATATGCCGCCCCGCACCTGCAGGCTGGCGGCTCGATGACCTTCCTGACGGGCGGGACCGGTGCCCGCGCGAAGCTTGGCCTAGCCGCGGTCACCTCAACCTTTGCGGCGGTCGAATTGCTGTCACAATCGCTCGCAATTGAGTTAGCTCCGATCCGCGTCAACACGATCCGGCCCGGCTTCATCGATACCAATTTCTGGGAAGTGCTGCCTCCGGCGGACGTGGAGGAAATCCGCGCCAAGGTACGCGCCAAGTTCCCGGCCAGGCGGTTGGGGACAGCAGGAGATGTCGGACACGCAGCTGTTTTTCTCATGACCAACCCATATGTCACCGGGACGGTACTTGAGGTCTCCGGTGGCGAGTTGCTAGTCGATTGGATTTTCTGACTTCGATTCCGCCGAAACGGGGGAAGCCTCGTCATCAACAACGATAATCGGAATAACGATTGGCGGGTTCCAGTAAAAGCCGTCGGTCACATTAACGTTACCAATGTCTCGAGTTGGTCGAAAGCTGCCGCCAGTTTCGCAGTGGCGCTGACCCATAACCGGACATTGAGAGGCTGGATGCAACGTCCCGAAAACGGTCATTCATTCAGGTGTTCAATCCAGCCAAATGTCGTGCCCCGACTTTACGGTCGCTGAGATAAATACCGGTTTGTGCCCTACCGTTTTTGGTCCGAAGCGTTAGCAAGCACGAAGGTAGCGCAGCTAGACCCGCCAATGGGGCGGATAGGCTGCGTCATAACCCTGAACTTGCTCGATCCTGTCTAGCCATGCCGAGATAGATGGGTGGCTGTTGGCAAGAGCATGAAAATTCAGCCCGAGCGCAACCGCGTCCGGCCTGGAGCCAAACCGGACGAGCATCTGGAGGATCGGCATCGTCACAATGTCGGCAGCCGAGAGTTTGCTGCCGGCGAGGTACGGTTGCTGGGTCAATACGCCTTCCAGCCAGTCCAGACTGTCGGTCGCGAGTGCTGCTGCAGCTCGCATAGCCTCGGGGTCTTTGAGGGCTTCGCCGTACGATAGTGCCCGAATAATGCCTGTCTCGATTGGCTCGCGGACGGTGTTGACCACCTCGAAGATACGTTGCCAGACCAGTCCGGTCTCTTCCGGGGTTTCACCGAACAGCGGCTGTGTTGGATGTGCGCGTTCGAGGAACGCCATGATTGCAATGGACTCGCTGATGACGACGCCGTCCGCGTTCAGCACTGGCACCTTCCCGCGCGGATTGAGCGCCAGAAATTCAGGCGTCTTGTGCTCCTGCTTGCTCGGATCGAGCCGATGCGAAACATAGGGAATGCCCTTATACTCGAGCGTGAGCATCGTGCGCCAAGCGTTGGGGCTGCCGCTGATCCAGTAGAGATCATACGCCATCGTTGGTCCTCCTGATCGAAGCGCGCGACCCGCTGGCCGCGCGATATGCCATAAACACCGGATGAATGCGGAGCACGGCGCGACGACGATGCTCCGCAGACGTTCAGACCTGCGCCTGCCCCCCGTCGGCAAAAAGTTCGGTGCCGTTGACGAAGCTGGAATCGTCAGAGGCCAGGAAGAGCGCAGCCTTGGCAATCTCTTCGGACTCGCCGACCCGGCCGAGCGGGATACGCGTCGCGAGGAAGTCGAGCATTCCTTGCTGCTGCACGGTGTCGTCTCCCGCAAATCCGAGCAGGAACGGCGTCCTGACCGGCCCTGGGCTCAACACGTTCACACGGACGCTCAGCTCCTTTAGATCGAGGATCCAGCTGCGCGCGAGGTTGCGGACCGCCGCCTTCGAGGCCGAATAGACGCTGAACGCGGCCGAACCCTCGATGCTGGCGCTCGAACCGGCGAGAATGATCGACGAGCCCTTCACCAGCAGCGGAAGTGCCTTCTGGACCGTGAAGATCACCGCTTTGACGTTGCGACCGAAGATATCGTCGACATGCTCTTCGGTGATGTGGCCGAGCGGCAGCATGCCACCGCCGCCTGCGTTGGCGTACAGGACATCGATACGACCTGCCTCTTCCTTGACCCGCGCGAAGAGCCGATCGAGATCGTCGGCGTTCGATGAATCCGCCTGGATTCCGGTGACGTTTCCGCCGATTTCGGCCTCTGCGGCACGCAACGCCTCTGGGCGACGTCCCGTGATGAAGACATGCGCGCCCTCGGCGGCGAAAAGCTTTGCGGTAGCAAGGCCGATGCCGCTGGTGGCGCCTGTGATAACGGCAATCTTGCCGTCGAGCCGGTCTGACATGGTGGGTCTCCGTGATGACTGAAGGGCAGGCCCGGTAGGTCGGGTCGACGTCCTGACACCCAAGTAAGTGGGGCCGTGACCGGCTAGAAGCGCGTCACGGTAGAGACATCATCCACCCCTGTGGATAGTCAGCCGACACGGGCCATCGTTCACCCAAACGCGACATTTTCACGCGTGAATATCTCCACCGCCCAGTCGGCGAAGACCCTGAGCTTTGCGCTCGGGTGGCGCGTCGCGGGGTAGACGAGATGGATCGGGAGTGTCGGTTGACGCCAATCCTCTAGGACCGCAACCAGCCTGCCGTCGGCGAGATGCCGCCGGGCGCTGAAATCGAAGATCTGCCCGATCCCCAGCCCGGCGAGCACCGCGTTGGTATGCGCGGTACTCTCGCTGACGCTCACAGCGGATCGTGGATTGATCTCATAAGCGTCCGCACCCCGGCTGTAGTGCAGGGGCAACGACTTGCCCGTTTGTGGAAACAGATACGTAACGGCCAGGTGGGCGGTCTCCAGATCTTGCGGATGGGTCGGGATGCCGTTTGCCGCCAGATAGGCAGGCGTCGCGCAGGTGACGGAGTTCAACGTGCAGAGCCGGTGCGCGATCAGCGAACTGTCCGGCAGTTCGCCGCCCCGGATAACGCAATCCACGCCCTCGCCCACCAGGTCGACCGGCCGGTCGCTAACGCCGAGGAACAGGTCGACCTCGGGGTACCGCGCACGAAAGTCGGGTAGTTGCGGAATGAGTACGAGGTTTGCGAGCGAGGAACCGATATCGACGCGCAATCTCCCACGCGGGACCGCCTGGGTGCCGGCTGCGGTCGCGTCCAACTCGTCCAGTTCGGCAAGCAACCGCACGGCGTGATCCCGGTACGCCTCGCCTTCCGGCGTGATCGTAAGCCCGCGCGTGTTGCGTTCGACCAGCTTCGTCTGCAGGTGCTGCTCGAGGTCCTGCAATAATTTACTGACGGACGAACGCGGCAGGTCGAGCGAGTCTGCCGCCTTGGCAAAAGATCCGGCGTCCGAAATCCGGACGAAGACCCGCATGGCGAGGAGTTGGTCCACAGGAAGGGTCCTTGCCAGGGCAGAGGCGCTCAAAGCTGCCCGGCATCCACCTGACTAGAATCATACAGGCGACCATACTACCCCGAGATGGCGCGATGCACGGTACGGAGCGGTGGGTTCGGCGCGCACGATGCCCGCCCCGGCGTTCATCGAGCAGAAATAGGCAGGATCGCGGCAGAAACACGGGCAGTCGCAAAGGCCACCCATCCGTAGACGTCTCTCAGCAACAAGCGGAGACGAACAATGACCATTGCGATCATCACCGGCGGAAGCCGGGGCCTCGGACGCAGCACGGCGCTACAGTGTGCGGCGCGCGGTAGCGGCGTCATCCTCACTTACAACAGCCACCCCGAAGGCGCCGACGCGGTCGTGCGGGCGATCGAGGCGGATGGCGGCAAGGCCGTCGCCTTGAAGCTAGACGTGTCGGACATCGCGTCCTTTCCCGAGTTCAAGCAGGCGGTGGTGATGGCGCTCGCCCAGACCTGGGGTCGCACGACCTTCGACCATCTCGTCAACAATGCCGGCTATGGCCTCTTCAAATCCATTGCCACGGTCACCGAGGACGAGTTCGACGGTCTGTTTGCCGTCCACCTCAAGGGTCCGTTCTTCCTGACGCAGGCGCTCCCGCCTCTGATCGCCGATGGCGGCGCGATCGTGAACCTCACCAGCGCGACGACCCGTGTCGCCACCGCCGGCGTGGCTCCCTATGCTGCTTTCAAGGGCGGGCTCGAGGTGCTGACCCGCTACATGGCCAAGGAGTTCGGCGAACGCCGCATCCGCGCCAACGCGGTGTCGCCGGGCCCGATCCGTACCGAACTCGGCGGCGGATTGAACGACGAGTTCGAAGCGCTGCTGGCCGGGCAGACCGCACTTGGCCGCGTCGGCGAGCCCGACGATGTCGGTCGCGTGGTCGCCGGTCTGCTCTCCGAGGACAGCGCCTGGATCAACGCCCTGACGATCGAGGTCGCGGGCGGCTACGTCGTCTGATCTCAAATTGCCGACACACTAACAAGGACGAGCCCATGCCCCGCGCAATCGAGATCACCACCTTCCGTCTGTCGAGCGGCCTGACGATGGCCGACTTCATCGCCGCGAATGCCGACATCGATCTTTGGCTCGGGATTCAGCCCGGCTTCGTCTCCCGCCATATCTGCGAGCGGGAGGATGGGTTCGTCGTAGACATGCTCGTTTGGGAATCTGCCGGGGCGGGGCATCGCGCGGCGACCGGCGTGACCACCGAGATGGCGGCCTCGCCGGTCCACGCCGCGATCGATCAAGCCTCGGTCACGTGGACGATCGCGACGGCGCGTCATATTGTCGAGCGCCCGTCCGCAGCCGGCTGATGCTACGCCAGGCGATAATGGCTGCGACGAGGGCGATCACCGCGCCCCCTGCAAATGCCGCCGGCAGCCCGGAGGCAAACCGTCCGGGCACCGCGGCGAAGGCGTAGATCGAGGTGATCGCCGCGATCCCCAGTGCACCGCCGATCTGCTGGTCCATCTGCAACAGGCCCGAAGCGGTGCCAGCATGCTCTTCAGGAACGCCGTGCAGGATCGCAACGGTGCCGGGAGCGAAGATGAAGGCGATGCCGACCGCATGAATCAGCAACGGAACGAGCACGTCCGGGAAATAGCGGCTGCTCTCCCCCAGCAGCGCAAACCCCGCCAGGCTGACCGACACGACAGTGCTTCCCGCAACCAGCAGCGCGCGGGCGCCGAAGGTCGTGATCAACCGCGGCGCGAACGCGCTGATCGCATAGACCGTGATGGTGAGCGGCATGTAGCCGAGACCGGCGGCAAGCGGCGTCCAGCCCAGCACACGCTCGAGATACTGCACGAGCAGGAACAGCACCGCGAAGTGCACGCCGACGATCAGGGCCATAACCGCGAGTCCACCGAGCCGCGATCGGTCCTGTAATAGCCGCAGGTCGAGCAACGGGGCCGGATGGCTCTTCTGGATCCGGAAGAAGACGGTCAACAGGATCGCGGCACCGACAAAGGAGGCAAACATACTCGCCGTCGCCCAACCCCTGTCGGCCGCGCTGATGAACCCGTAGACCAATGCGACCGAGCCGAACGTAGCGGTCAGCGCGCCGGCGACATCGAGGCGCGCCGGCTTCGGATGCGTCTCCTCGACGAGACGACCGATTACGATTACCACCAGAATACCGACCGGCACGTTGATCAGCAGCGCCCATCGCCAGGAAAGATACTCGGTCAGTACCCCGCCGAGGGTTAATCCGGCCGACGCGCCGATCGAGGACACCGCGATGAACAGCGATAGCCCCCGCGCCTGCTCCGCCTCGTCGCGCGCCATCACCATGACGAGCGCAAGGACGCTCGGTGCCGCCAGCGCCGCACCGATACCCTGCACCACGCGCGCCGCGACGAGGATCGATGGAGTCTGGGCCAGTCCGCCCACGAGCGAGGCGCCGACAAAGACAATTAGCCCGATCCGGAACGCTCGAACCTGCCCAAACATATCGCCGAGCCTTCCTCCGAGCAGGAGCAAGCCCCCGAAGGCAAGACCGAACGCATTGGGCACCCACGTCAATCCGGACGGGCTGAACCCCAGATCCTGCTGGATCCGCGGCAGCGCGACGACGACGATCAGGAAATCCATCGCGAGCATGAGTTGCGCTGCAAGGACGATCCATAACGCGAGCGCGCGGCGTCGCGGCGCGGGAGCGCCCCCCGCGCGAGGTAGGCTTGGCATGGTAGCATTCCAATGACACGCGGCGGTTCAGCCGGACAAGGCAAATAGAGGTCGGGGACTTTCGCCCCCGACCTTCGACGTCAGAGCCCGCGCGCGCCGCCCGTGACGCGGATGGACTCGCCGCTGATCCAGTGGGAATCGTCCGATGCCAGGAAGACCGCGGTAGGGGCGATATCCTCGGGCTCGCCGACCCGGCCGAGCGGCGTTTCGGCCAGCAACCGCTCGCGCAACTCTCCCACGAACATGCCGTCGGTACCGGGCGTATTCGTGTAGCCCGGCATGATCCCGTTCACTCGGATTCCGCGCGGGCCCAGCTCGCGGGCCAAGCCATAGGTCATGGTATCGACCGCCCCCTTCGTGGCAGAGTAGACGGAACCGCCGACGGACGGATGCGTGCTGACGATCGAACCGATGTTGACGATGCTGCCGCCACCCTCACCGAAATGCTTCACAGCTTCGCGGATCGCCAGGAAGTAGCCCAGCACGTTGACGTTGAACTGCTCGTGAAACGCGTCCTCGGTCAGGTCGGTCACCATCTGAAAAACCGCGAGGCCGGCATTGTTGACGAGCACGTCGATCTTGCCGTTATCGGCGACGACCGTATCGAACAGACGCGCGACGTCAGCCGACTTGGACATGTCCGCCTGTGCTGCGAATGCCTTACCCCCGGCCTTCTCGATCGACGCAACCACGGCATCGGCGCCATCCTTGCTGTTGCGGTAGTTCACGTAGACGACGGCGCCTTCCGCACCGAATGCTTCGGCGATGCCGGCGCCGATGCCGCTCGAGGCGCCGGTGACGATGGCGACTTTTCCGGTAAGTTTCATGGGAACGTCCTTCTTTTATCGGGAGAGGATGCGCGCGACGGTATCGCTCGCCTGCTACCCAAAGATGGGCGGTCGGGGTCCCGGACCCATGCCGGTTATTCTCTACTTCTTGCCCGATCTTCTCACGCCGGGTTGTTTCGCCGTTCGACCGCGCCACCTCGGTCTCATGACAACAGCGATGGACGAGTTGCGCGGCATCGTGATGCGCGCAGGAAACCGATGGACCGACACCGGGATCCCCCGCGTGCAAATGGTGCGATCCGAAGGCTGCGCCGACCAGGTCTACGAGCCGATGCTGCATCTCGTCCTGCAAGGCTTCAAGAGCCTGTCGATAGGCGACCGGAACCTGCGCTTCGAAGAAGCGACCTATTTCGTCGTGCCGATCCATGTGCCCGCGACCGGCGAAGTCCAGCCCGACGGCGCGGAGCCCTATCTCGCCGTCAGCCTGAAGCTGGATACGACGCTCATCGCCAATCTGATGGAGGAGATACGTCCAGGGACCACGCCGAACCCGAGCGGCTTTGCGGTGTCGACCGCAAGCCCTGAGCTGATCGACGCGTGGCTGCGCATGATGCGGCTGATCGACCGGCCGGATGAGGCGCCGATCCTCGCAGCGATGATCGAGCGCGAGATCCTATTCCGCGTGCTGATCGGCCCGCAGGGCGACAAGCTGCGCGAGGTCGCATGCGCCGACAGCCGGCTGGCGCAGGTCCGGCCTGCGATCGAATGGATCCGCGACAATTATGCCGAAACCATTCTTGCGGAACCGCTCGCCGGAATGACGGGAATGAGCGTCGCCGCCTTCTATCGCCATTTCAAGGCGGTAACGTCGATGGCGCCGATCCAGTATCAGAAGCGCCTGCGTCTGCTGAAGGCGCGGCGCCTGCTGTTGTTCGAGACGCATGACGTGGGAAAGATCGCCTACGCGGTCGGCTATGAAAGCGCGTCGCAGTTCAGCCGCGAATATGCGCGGATGTTCGGCATGCCGCCGGGGCGCGATGCCGCGCGCTTCAGGGTAGCGGCCCCTGCTGAGGAAACTTTAGTCGCTGCATTGTAAACGCGGTGCGACGGGGGGCTGGGCACACCCCCGCCCCCCGCCTCTAGATCGATCAGAGATCGACGATGCTGGTATCGGCAATCGTCTCAGCAAAGCCGTCGCCAAACAGACCTGCCGGCGTCTGGAAGCCAGGACGGGCCTCGCCGTTCAGCACCCGGCGAGCGGCCTCTGCCGCGGCGACCGTCGTGAAGGTATAGCCGTTGACCGTTTCGAGCACCGAGCGAACCACCGTACCGTCTGCGCCGGTCACCTCGACTGCGGCATGATAGCGGCTGGCTTCGCGCTCCTTGAGCGACGGGCCATCTGGCATCGCGGACAGGTCCCCTTCGGGAAACGCGGTGTCGGTCAGATACACGAACGTCTCGATGTTCGGGATGCCCGTGGCGCGCCAGATCGTGATCAGGTCGGGGAGCGTCACGGGGAAGGACGTCGCAGGCCCATTGCCGAAATCGAAATCGCGGACGTCCTCGGGTCTGCGGCTGACCAGTTCGCCGTCGACGCGGTGGAGTAGCTGGGTATTAAGGTTCTCGCTTGCCGAGACCGCCGACCCGCGCGAAAAGCCGCCCGCCACGTGCATGGCGACGCTGACGCTCCGCGGGTGGGTGACACGCTTGACCGCATGGGCGGCGAGCGATCCCAGCATCGCGACACTGCCACCGCTGCCCGGCAGGAGCATCACGCCCGCGGCGGTAGCGGCTTCATCGAGCTTTTCGGCAAGCTGGTAGCTGTCCAGTTCCGCGGCGATGTCGAGATAGTGAACGCCGGCTACGATGCATGCCTGCATCAGCGGCTCGGCAGTACGCATGAACGGCCCGGCGCAGTTCAGCAGCGCGCCAACGCCTTCAAAAGCTGCCTGTGCCGCAGCGACGTCATCGACCGCAAACAGGCGGTATTCCACGCTCAGTTCGCCAGCCAACGCGACGAACTTTGCCTTGTCCTGCTCGCGGCCCGCGATCACCACTTCCACGCCTGCGTTCTTCGCGTTGATGGTGGCCATCCGACCCGTGTATCCAGCGGCACCGTAGATCATCAGCTTCGTCATAACGGCAACTCCAGTTTTTGTGCGAACCCACCGCCGAGCCGGTCATTTTCGATCACCGCGGCCTGCAACTCAGATAGGCTCGGCCTGCATCGGCTGCCTTCACGATCCTCTTCGAAACCTGCCTGATCCTGCTCATTGCTTGGTACGCATCCGCGCATCGGGTACGAGCGGCGCATGAACACGAACCTCGAGGAACTGCGACGACTGGCCGCCCGCGCGCAAAACCGTGCGACGCCGACCGGTATTCCGCGAGTTGCGATGGTCCAAGGCGAAATCCCCGAACACAAGCTTGCCGCAGTCTATAGCCCGATGATCAATCTCATCCTGACGGGCTCGAAAACGATGACGGTTGGAGAGCGCACCTTTCGCTACGACCCCGCGACCTATTTCGTGATGTCCGTCGATCTTCCAGCGGTCGGGTCCGTACATCCGAACGACGTCGGCGACCCCTATCTGGCCGTAAGCCTGACGCTTGAGCCGGCGATCGTAGCCAATTTGCTCGCCGACTTGCCCAAACCGTCCGGCGGCGAACTCTACAGCTCCGGCTTCTCTGTTGCGCCCGTCACCGACGAACTACTCGACGCCTGGGTCCGCATGCTGCGCCTGATGGAGCGGCCAGCCGATATCCCCGCGCTCGCACCTGCCTACGAACGAGAACTCCTCTACCGCGTCCTTCAGGGTCCGCAGGGCTGGATGCTGCGCGATATCGCTGCCCCTGGCACTGCGCTCTCACGGATCGGGGTCACCATACGCTGGATCCGCGAGAACTTCACGACGCCGCTGAGGGTAGAGGCGCTGGCGTCAATGGCGGCGCTGAGCATCTCGGCCTTTCACCGCCACTTCAAGGCAGTGACCGCGCTTAGCCCGTTGCAGTATCAAAAGCGGGTCAGGCTGCTGCATGCACGCAACATGCTGATCGCAGGCGAAGGCAATACAACATCGGTGGCATTCGGGGTCGGCTACGAAAGCCCCACGCAGTTCAGCCGGGAATACTCCCGTTTCTTTGGGCTACCGCCTTCTAAGGACACACGGCAGATCGTGCGAGCACTACGGCCGATATAGAGCCAATTCCATACTACCACATTCGCGATATGCTATCAGCTACCCAACTTCGGCCATTCATTCATCTTCTGGGGCGGGGTATCCTCGAAGGCGGCGCCTTTGCCCGATGGCACGGGTCAGCGCGACACTCGCTCACGCCGATCTCACGCCTGACGCCATAACCCGACGTCACCCAACACCGCGCATCCTTCGATTACGCATGCAAGCGTGGACCGGGTTTGAAACCATTCCTACGTGCGCTGAAAGCGATGAAGAGGGCGGTCCCCGAAAGCCCGAGCACCACCCAGGAGAAGCTGCCTGCGCCTGATGTATCGAGCAAGATGCCGCCGACAATGCCGCCCGTGGCAATTGCGCTATTCCAGACGGTCGTGATCATGGCATTAGCGAGATCGACTCCGTCGCCTGCCGCATCGGCAGACGCCGTCTGCAATTGCGTCGCTGCACCGCCGAAGGATAATCCCCAAACAACGATGCCCCCGATCACCACTGCAGTGATCGTACCGAACAGGATGAAGGCCAGCGCGACTCCGACGAACGTGACCAAGCTGATCAATACCAGCCGGCGCAGCATCCGGTCCACCAGAAGCCCCGTTACCCAGATGCCTACAAGCGCTGTAACGCCAAATGTGAGCAGCAGCAGATCGACGCGACCTTGGAGGCCCGACAGCACGGCGAACGGCGCGACATAGGTGTAGAGGATATTGTGGGCGGTCATCCAGGCGAAGATCGTTGCGAGGATCGGGCGGATGCCGGGGGTTCTGAAGACGGTTCCGATAGACAACCGTCGGTGCGCCGACTGGCCCGCGAAGTCGGGCACCGCCCACAACACCCAGCCGATCAGCAGGACAGTCGTTCCCGACATCGCGAAGAACGCAGCCCGCCAGCCCACGGTCGCCCCTAGAAAGGCGCCCGCTGGTACGCCGAGCGAGAGCGCGATCGGTGTACCGACCATCGCGATCGCGAGCGCCTTGCCCTTGAGCGGGCCAATGACCATTCGGCGCGCATAGCCGGCCAGGATACCCCATGCGAGGCCGGCCGCCACACCGGCCAGGAAACGAACGACCAGGGTCAGCCAGTAATTACCGGAGATGGCAGTGATAGTATTGAAAATCAGGAAGCCGATGATCGCCGCGAGCAGCGTCGGCTTGCGGCGCATTCGTTGGGTCCACGCCGTCAATGGGATCGCAGCGACCAGCGAACCTGCGGCGTAGGCGGTGACGGTCTGCCCGGCTAGCGCTTCGGAAACGCCGAGGCCCTCCGACATGCGGGGCAGCAAGCCGGCCGGTAGCGTTTCTGTCAAAATCGCGGTGAAACCAGTCATCGCGAGCGCCAGAAGCGCAGCGAATGGCAGCGTATCGCGCTCGCCTTCCACGCGTACCGGTACTGGATGCGCCATAGGATACCTCACTTGTGGACTGTATAGTCCACAAGTGTGAGATGCGCTTCCGGTTGTCAATGACTTTTGGATCGACTATTTCAGAAGTCAGCATAGGAGCTTGCTATGGCCCGTACCGGACGTCCCCGTGGCTTCGACCGCGACACTGCGGTTACGCAGGCCATGCACCTGTTCTGGGAGTATGGCTTCGAAGGCGTGTCGCTGGAGCAGCTTCGTCAATCGATGGGCGGCATCTCGTCGGCGAGCTTCTACGCGGCGTTTGGGTCCAAGGAGGCACTCTATCGCACCGCGCTTGAAAAATATGGCGCGACGCATGGCAAGGTGATGCTGGTCTTGCATGATGAGGGTCTTTTGCCGCGGGAGCGCATAGAGCAAGCGTTGCGCCGGTCGGCAGAGATGCAGACCGATCCTGCTCACCCGACTGGCTGCATGGTCACGCTCTCAAGCACTATCTGCTCTGTCGACGGAGGATCCGTTCAAGCGCTGACTCTTGCGGAGCGGGCAGCGAACCGTGAGGCGATCCGAGCCTGTGTCGACGCTGCGGTCAAGGATGGCACACTGCGGCACGACATCAATCCGGCCGGACTGACCACGCTGTTCGACGGGGTTTTAGTCGGCTTGTCTATTCAGGCTCGAGATGGCGTCTCTCACGCAGACCTCGATGCGGGGGTCACGCATGCATTGGCTGCTTGGGATGCAAATGCTGGCCGGCCTTAGAGTAGCGTTTGCGCGTGGCGGTCCCAAATACGATGAATTATCCGCAGAATATCACTACGGAGACCCATAATCAGACGTCCCCGCCCCCTTCCCAGCTTCCCAACTTCGGCCGCTCGTTCATCTCCGCGTTACGACCGCTTTTGGTGCCTGACTCTGCGAACTCGAATGTCCCAACTGGGCGACAGTTTAAGAAGCAGGCTGTCCAAGTCCGAATTTTGTGCCCGATGAGCTGCGGACGGCTTTTCCGGGGGGCTTAGGCACGGGATTAGCGGCAACGCTACGTCGAACCGTAGGTGCCAATCCGGATTCCTCATTCCACAAAACCAGGATTGTAGCGATCGGTGCGGCGGTGAGGATCAGCAGGAAAAGGCCCATCAGCCATTCGTTGGTCTCTAGCGGCGGCGAGAAGCTACCGCTGGGCTGCATCGACGGGCTAGGTCGCATCGGGCGCCTGCCGGCTTTTCTGGGGTAAAACGGGCGGTCCGCGGTCGCTCGGTGGGCAGACGGCCTGATCTGCGACCGATCATAGGCGGCGCGTGCTTCCTTCTTTCCCAAAACGGAATACGCCTCGTTGATCTCTTTCGCACGAGCAGAGACATCCACACCATGGTTGGCATCGGGGTGATATTGACGGAGCAGCGCTTTCCACGCGGCGTGAATAGTGTCACGACTTGCCGTCGAGGGAATACCTAGAACAGAATAATAGTCGGGTGAGAGAGCCATTTAGCCGTTACTTGCGGCTAAAACGCGAAAAAGGAAAGTCCGCCTGGTGCGTGATCTTAACCGGGCCTTCTCGGTGATGCAAAAGGCGGCTTTAGGCGCCATCAGTCAGATGGCTACCATTCCCATCCGCAACTCCGTGCTTTTGACGACATCACGCCGCCCCGCCCCCGGCGCTGACCCGGGAACGGACCATCACCGCGTCATTGCCGTTTCTCCCAACCGGACGCTTGTTCATCTTGCTACCGTCACGCGGCAGAAACTAACCCCTTTCCATCCTTCGCGAGCCTGATTGCGTCGTGAACTTGCCCAATGATCGTATTGCGCTGCCAGCGTCCACTCGGTCGACAATCATCCGCATATCGACGCTTAGCTTCTGGCGGTCGAAATCTAGCTTCGCCCAGCCTGCCTGCTCGACGTCATAAAAACGAACATGCGGATTGTTGCGGTCGATGTCGCCAAACCGGCCGACTGGCGGCGACGCGGCCGCTAGGGCCGACGTGACAATCTCGGTTCCGATTGCCGAACCGCTCGGACCATCGAGATCATTCACCCAGAAGGAGTGCACGTCGCCGCTCAACACAATCGGATTACGGACGGCCGGGCGCGTCATCGCGTGCAGCACCCGGTTGCGGTTCGCCGCATAGCCATCCCATTGATCGCTAAACGTAGACCGATGCGCGCCGTCGAGCCAAAGCGGCGCGAAAAACACCTGTTGCGCGACGATCGTCCAGGGACGCATCTCGCCCGCCAGACGGTTGGATAGCCAGCGTTCCTGCGCGTCGCCCATGATCGTGCGAGCCGGCGCTGCGGCTTCTGCACAATCCTTTAGCCGTACGTTGCGCGCAACGTTTGGCGCAGCACAGGGGGGCGAGCTACGATATTGGCGCGTATCCAGCACCGACAGTGACGCGAGGTCCGCCCAATCGACAGCACGATACAGTCGAGCCTCACGCCGTCCGCGCCACAAACTCGGGCGGATCGGCATATGCTCGAAATATGCCTGGTACGCCGCGGCGCGCCGCGCAGCGAACAGGGCTGGCGGCAGGCCCTCGCGATTGGCGAGCCCGGCATAATCATTCAACACCTCGTGATCGTCCCACGTCACCACCCATGGGCACGCGCGATGGGCCGCCTGCAGGTCCGGATCCGTCTTGTAGAGCGCATGGCGTCGTCGATAGCCCTCAAGGTCGCGCGGCTCGAGCGCGCCGAAATCGCGGACGCGAGGTACGTCGGGATAGCTTTGTTCGTAAATGTAATCGCCGAGTTGCAGGACCAGGTCGGGCTCGGCAGCGACGATATCGCGGTAGACACCGAACCGCGCCTGCTCCCAATGCTGGCATGACGTCACGGCGAGCCGCAACCGGTCTGCGACCCGCGGTACCGTAACCGCGCGACCGACCGGGCTCGTCGCGCCAAGCGCATGGAAACGGTACCAGTAGGGGCGTCCGGCGGGCAGCCCGATGACCTCGACATGCACCGCATGCGCGCGCTCGGGGTGCGCCAAGCCCCTCCCCGTCCGCACGATCCCGCGGAACGCGGCATCCGTTGCAATCTCGTACCGCACCACGATGGCCGCCGCCTGCAACGGCTCCAACTGCGCGCCGACGAGCCGCGTCCACAGCACGAAGCCATCGGCACCGGGGTCCCCACTGGCGACACCGAGCGCGAACGGATCGGCGTGAGCCCGCGCGTCGGCATCGACCGGGATCGTCGGCAGCACTGCAAGCGATGCCATCGCGCCGATCAGCGCTCGACGATGCCAAAGGATATCCGGACCAGCCATGACCATAGCGCTATCCATGCCCCGTGACCGGATCGTGACAATCGGCCAGTACGTCATAAATCCGTAGCGCCCTCGTAATGAAAGCGTCCTGAAACCGATCTAGTCGGACGGCAACGATCACCGCTCGAGCGGTGACGCTCCACAGTCTCATCAGGCGGGAACCCCAGTGATTTCGAAGACGCTTTTGCTTGCCTCGGCGAGTGCGATGCTGGCGGTCGCCAGCCCCGCCCTCGCCCAAACGTCGCCCGACGCTGCTCCCGCGCAGGACGCGCCCGACACGAACGGCGAGATCGTCGTCTACGGCACCGGAAAAGTTCGTCAGGAACAGACCGTCTCACGCAAGGCGATCGAAATCCTCCCACCGGGCAGTTCGCCGCTCAAGGCCGTCGCCCGCCTGCCCGGCGTCGCGCTTCAGAGTTCCGATCCGTTCGGCAGCTACGAGCTCGGCACGCGCCTGTCGGTGCGTGGCTTCAACCAGAGCCAGATGGGCTACACGCTTGACGGCGTCCCCCTCGGCGACATGTTCTACAACGGGCATAATGGCCTCCACGTCAGCCGTGCGATCGCTGCCGAGAATATCGCGCGCGTTGACGTGTCGCAGGGCGCCGGCTCACTAGGCATCGCCTCGACCAGCAACCTTGGCGGCAACCTGGAATTCGTCTCGCGCGCGCCGTCACAGGTAGCCGGTGGTGAGGTCGCACTGACCTACGGTATGTACGATACCGTTCATCTGTACGGTCGCCTCGACAGTGGTGAATTGTCGACGGGCACGCTGCTGTCGGTCTCGGGCGTGGTCCACGACGCCAGCAAGTGGAAGGGCTACGGCAACCAGTCGGATACCAAGGTGAACGGCAAGATCGTCCAGAAGCTTGGCGATGCGACCCTGACGGGCTGGCTCAACTACTCGCTCCACAAGGAGCGTAACTATGCCGATCTGTCGCCGGCGACGCTCGGCCGGATCGGCTATGGCCTCGACTTCCTGCGGCCGGACTATGCGACCGCTATTCAGCTGTCTCAGGTAAGTGCGAACCAGACCGCGCGCGCCGCCAATCGGGCGCTGCCCTTCCCGACCGCTGGCGTTGTGTTCCCGACGCCGTACACCAACGTCAACGATACCTATTACGACAGCGGCGGCGTACGTCGCGATTGGCTCGGCGCCATGACGCTCGACATGCCGATCGCAGACTGGCTCGATACGACTGCAACCTACTACCACCATTACGACAAGGGCAGTGGCGGCATCTATACCCCAGCCGTGTTCTCTCCCGATGGCTTCGCGTTGTCGGTGCGCACCACCGAATACGGCATCAAGCGCGACGGTGGGATCGCCAACGCGACCGCGCGGCTGGGCGATCACACGCTGCAGGTCGGCTATTGGCACGAGGACAATCGCGCCAGCACAGACCGCAACTACTATGCCGCCAGCCTGACGAACCGGCCCGACGTGACCGACTTCCTGGCGAATCCGTTCCGCAGCGACTTCCTGACCGACCTCACCACCGTCACCAACCAGTATTTCGTCAGCGACAGCTGGAAAATCCTCGACGCGCTGACGATCGCCGGCGGCTTCAAGGGTACGCGTGTTTCCAACGGCATCACGACGACGTTCGGCACGCCGTTCATCAACGGCAAGATCGCGGCAAAGGACTGGTTCCAGCCTCAGGTCGGCGCGACCTACAAGCTCGGACGTCAGGAGTTCTTCGCCAATTATGCCGAGAACATGCGCGCCTATATCAGCTCGTTCCGTGGCCCCTTTGGCACGACGCAGGTCGGCTTCGAGGCGATCCGCGATACGCTGAAGCCCGAAACCTCACGTACGATCGAGGCGGGCTGGCGGTTCGATCTCGGCGGCTTGCGCGGCGTGATCGCGGGCTACGACGTCAAGTTCAAGAACCGGCTGCTCGCGGCGTTCAGCGGCGCAAACATCCTCGGCAACCCGAGCATCCTTCAAAACGTCGGCAGCGTGACCAGCCGCGGCGTCGAGATCGGCGCGACCTATCAGGTCGCCCGCCCGCTCGCTCTCATCGCTTCATATTCGTACAACGACAGCACCTATGACGACGACACCGTCAATGGCACCGCATTCGTGCCCACCAAGGGCGTCCGCACCGTCGACACCCCCGCGCACCTCGCCAAGGGCGAGATCAATTACGATGATGGCATGTTTTTCGGCAATGTCGCAGGCGCCTACACGTCGCGGCGCAACGTCACCTATACCGGCGACGTGACGGTCAAGGGCTACACGCTGTTCGACGCCGCTGTAGGCTATCGCTTTCCGGCGAGCAGCGCGCTGGCCGGCGTCGAGATTCAGGTCAACGCGGTGAACCTGACCGACGAGAAATACATTGCAGCGCTCGGTTCAGGCCAGTTCTTCAATACCGCGGGCTCGCTCAACAACACCATACAGGCAGGATCGCCGCGGCAGGTGTTCGGCACGATCCGCCGGCGCTTTTGATGAAAACGGCATCGACCGCGGCTCGGTCGATGCCGTTACCGTAGAATGCCGTCTCTTCCTACCGAGGGTCGTATGATCATTCGCCTCTCTCGTCGCAACAACTGCCGTGACCCACATTCAGACACTCAAGCTTGCTTCTCTCAGCCCCAACTTCCGCCGCTCATTCATGCTGCCCTACGTATCTGATACTTGGCGCGCAGAGACCAAAGGTTACGCCTGAGACAACAACCGGCTGATCAAAGGCATACTTCTCAGCCGTTCCCCTGTAGCTGAAGCCAGAGCGTTCGCCAGCGCAGCCGCGGTCGGCCCCTGGGCACATTCACCGGTACCGAGGAACGGCGTGCCCGGCCGGTCCACGACCTCGACCGTCACGCTGAGCGGGGCATCGGCAAACCGGAGTATTGGATAAGTGCTCCAGTCGTAGTCGGTCCGGCGCGCACCGTCGTGCCCGGCCGCTTCGAACGCGGTCCAGCTCAGCGATTGGACGATGCCACCCTCCACCTGATTGCGAATGCCGTCCGGGTTGACGGTCTCGCCACTGTCCACGGCAGCGACCGCGCGGTGGACGATCAGCCGCCCTTCGTCGGGGATACGCTCGACGTCGAGCGCGATGGCGCAATAGGCCCCGTGGTTCTTGTAGCGGGCAAAGGCAAAGCCTCGCCCGCGATTGGGGGCGGATCGGTATCGCGCCCAGCCGAACCGTGCTGCGGCCTGCCGGATCACGGCGGTCGCACGTGGATCGTCCAAGTGCGCCAGCCGGAACGCGACTGGATCACGGCCCGCTGCCGCCGCCAGCTCGTCCATGAAGCTTTCGAGCGCGAAGATGTTCAGGTGTGCGCCCAGTCCGCGCAGCGCCGAGACGCGTACCGGCATGTCGGGCAGGAAATGGCTGACGATGGTCTGGTTGGGGAAGCGGTAGAGCGGAATGGCGTTGCGGTCGCCGCCGCCATTGGGCTGCGGGATCGGTTTCGGCGGGGTCGGCTTGAACGGCGGTACGACTTCGGTACCGGCGAGAAGATCACCGGCTGCGACCGGCCGCGTGCTGTGCGTATTGCTCCATACCTGATGTCGCCAGTCGACGATCCGTCCCGATGCATCGAGCGTCGCGTCGACCTGCGCGACCATCGCCGGGCCGAGCGGTTCCCAGCCATGTTCCTGCTCGCGGCTCCATTGCAGCCGCACGGGCACGCCCGGCATCGCGCGGGCGATCAGCGCAGCGTCGCCAGCCACATCGTCCGCACCGTTATGCCCGTAGCACCCGGCCCCCTCGCGGTGGACGCACCGGACGCGGTCGGCGGGTATCGCGATCAGTTCGGCGATCGCCCGCCGTAACGGCTCGACACCCTGGCTGTGCGTCCACACCGTCAGCCGGTCCTCCGCGAACAGCGCGACCGCACAGGACGGGCCGATCGCGCCATGCATCAGATAGGGCCGGTCATAGCGTGCAGACAGTCGCTGGACGCCGCGCGCGCCGGGATCGTCGCGTCGGTTCTCGATCACCTGGCTTTCCCGCCGCATGGTCAGCAACCCGGCAGGCATCGGCGGTAGCGCCGGCGCCGCGGCGTCACGCACCCAGCGGCCGCGATTGGCAACGCGAAGTACCTGTTCGAGCGGCCATTCGCGCGGCCCGACGATCGCCGCGAAACGCCCGAGATGCACGACCCTGGCGACACCCGCTTGCCGGCGCAGCGCAGCAAGATCGGGCGTCTGTTGCGTGCCGGATGACGGTCCGCGCATGACCCGCGCATGCACCATGCCGGGCAGCCGCATGTCGTGCACATAGCTTGGCAAACCGGTCAGCTTGGCGGGCAGGTCGACGCGCGGTACCGGCTTCCCGATCAACCGCCGCGCCTCCCGACGCTTGCGCGGCACGTCTACTCTCGCACGCACCGCCAGCGAGGTCGATGCAGCCAGCGCCGCATAGGTCGCGCGCCGTCCCTGCCCGTCGAGCACCGCACCGTCGCGTGTGAACAACGTGGTCGCCGCCACGCCCCACCGCGCCGCGGCTGCCTCGGCAAGCAACAGCCGGACGTTGGCGGCGGCATTGGCGATCGCGGTGCCGCTCTGTTCGAGCGTCTGGCTCCCTGCGGTCACGCCCTCGTTCGGTGTCAGGCCCGTGTCCGCGGTGATGAGGTCGATCCGTTCGATCGTGACGTCGAGTTCGTCGGCGGCAAGCTGCGCCATCGCGGTCTTCACGCCGGTGCCGAGTTCGACCTTGCCCGTGAACACCGTCACCCGGCCGTCCGGTGCGATCCGGATCCACGCGTCGAGATCGGGAAACTTGGCCAATGTCCCCGGCAGACCGGGAGCGACCGTCGGCGGTCCGCCACTACCCTCGCCACCGCCGGTCTGCGCCAGCGCGGCAGCCGGTGCGAGCGAGAACGCGACCAGCAAGCCGCCCAGCACGTCGCGGCGTGACGCCTCGCTGCTCACGTCACGGGTTCCGCGGCATCGACCACGCCGCCGCCGCGCATCACCGCTGCCCTCCGTACTGCGCGCAGGATCCGCATGTGCGTCCCACACCGACATAGCGAGGGTGCCATCGCGGTCCGCAGTTCGTCCTCGGTCGGCGTCACCGTCTTGCGTAGCAGCCCCTCCGCACGCGCCATCATGCCGGGGATGCAATAGCCGCACTGCGCCGCCTGCTCGTGGAGGAAGGCGCGCTGAACGTCACCCGGTTTGGCGGCCGTGCCCAGTCCCTCGACCGTCGTGACTTTTCGCGTGCCGATCGCACTGATGGGGAGGACGCAGGAGAACACCGGTTTGTCGTCGACCAGCACGGTGCACGCGCCGCACTGCCCCAACCCGCACCCGAACTTCGCGGCATGCAGTCCCAGATCGTCGCGCAGCACGTAGAGAAGCGGTGTCGCGGGATCCACGTCGACACGTGCCGTTGCGCCGTTGACGGTCAGGTCGATCATTCGCCCTCCTTGCGTGCCTTGGCGACGTCTTTCTCGAGGTTCTTCCACGCCGGTCCGGTACTGTGGCGCATCTGCAGATATGCGACGATTTCCGCCACGTGTCGGTCGTCGAGAGCATCGGCGAACGCCGGCATATAGGGCCCGCGTGGCGAGACGGGCGGATGGAGACCCTTCAGGATGATCTGGATCGTGTCACGCGGGTTGTCCTCGTGCAGCGGTGTGCCGAGTGGCAAGGCTGGACGTCCCGCAACCATCATCGCCGCGCCCGGCTCGTGGCATACTGCGCAGGCCCCCTCGTAGAGCCGCGCACCGTCGGGATGACGCTGCGACGCCAGCGCCTGGCGATCGGGCAGCGGTGGCTCGAACCGTGCAGCAGGCGCAGCGCGCATTTGCCATGCATAATACGTCGCCAGCGCATGAACGTCGGTCGGTGCTGCACGGGCCAGGTTATAGGTTACCGACCCCATCGGGCCGGCCGCGGCAGCGTGCGCGGTGCTCAGCCCGGTGCGAAAATAGGCATCGAGCCGCTCTACCGTCCAGGCCTGTACCGCAGGCGAATGCGCATTGATCGGGGGCGCATACCAACCACCAGACCAACCGCCGTCATAAGCCTGCGCGCCGCGCTTCTCCTGCTGAAAAAGCCCGCGCGGACTGTGACAGGCGGTGCAGTGCGCCAGCGTCTCGCCGATGTAGCGTCCCCGGTTCCAGGCGGCAGACTGGCTGGCGTCGGGCGTGATCCGCTGTGGTCGGAAGAACAACAGCTTCCATCCGGCAAGCATGGGTCGAAACCCGAGCGGCGGGATCATCGTGTTGGCCGGCGGCACCGAACGCACGGCCGGTCGGGTCATCAGGAACGCGTAGAGCGCCCCCAAATCGCTCTCCGTCACGTTCGCATAATGGGTGTAGGGGAAGGCGGGATATAGATGGCTGCCGTCACGCCCGACGCCTTCATGCATCGCGCGTCGAAACGCGGCCGGAGACCACGCACCGATTCCCGTCGCCGGGTCGGGCGTGATGTTGCTGCCGTAGATCGTTCCGAACGGCGTCTTGACCGGATACCCGCCTGCATACGGACGCCCACCTGCAGACTGGTGGCAACTGACGCAATTTCCTAGCCGGGCCAGATTAGCGCCGCGCGCAACGAGCGCCGGATCGAATAGACGAGGATCGGAGCGCGTCACGGCTGCGATTGCCGGTCGGTATGCGATGATCGCGAAGATCAGGACGCAAACGCACAACGCTGCCGCCGCCCATATGAGCTTGCGCGTGATGCCGGACCGGCTCATCTTCGCTTATGTCCAGCTATCAGCGTTCGCCCTCGCCTTCGCCGCTCTCGTTTTCACCGCCCTCATATTCGCCTTCGCCGCGCTGACCGGCATGCTGTTGCGCGGCACGAACGCGACGGGGATTGCGGACGACGTGGCGCGACCTGGTCGAGCGCGCGACGTGGCGACCCTTGCCTTCGCCCTCACCCTCGCCGCGCTCGTTCTCGCCGCCTTCGCCGACCTGGTCGACCGACGGCGCCAGTGGTTTGGCTGCCGCTTCGGTCAGGATCGCCTGGCCGGATTGCGCGACCACGACGGCGCCGACGCCCATCCACAATTTCGTACGCATACTAATTCCTTACTCGCCAACGCATTGGCCCGCGTGGGCTGGGACTGATAGGGACCCGCCCCGACGTTATGCCGATGCCAAGAGAACCCTGATGTTGATCATGATTGCCAACGTTCTGGACGCCGACAATCTCCAGTCGTTGCGAGATAATCTCGGCAAGACGCGTTATGTCGACGGGCGCCGGACCGCCGGTCGCGAGGCCCGCCCAGTCAAGCGCAACGAACAGGTCGACCGGGCCGACCCGCTGTTGGCGGACATGCAGGACTTGGTGGTTGACCGGTTGCTCGCGAACCCCTTGTTCCGGATGGCCACGCGACCGCACGTGGTTCGCCCGCCGCTGTTCAGCCGCTACGAGCCCGGCATGGCGTATGGCAACCATGTCGACGACGCGATCATGGGCGGCATGCGGACCGACGTGTCGGTCACGATCTTCCTGTCAGAACCCGACACGTACGAAGGCGGCGAACTGGTGATTGAGTCCGCAGCGGGCGAACAGGACGTGAAACTCGCGGCAGGAGATGCGGTAGTCTATCCAACGACGGCGCTGCACCGCGTCGCGCCGGTCGTATCTGGCGAGCGCCTCGCCGCCGTAACCTGGGTACGCAGCCTGATCCGCGATCGCGATGCTCGCGAACTCCTGTTCGATCTGGAAACGGCGCGGCACGCGTTGTTTGATCGCCTCGGCAAAACGCCCGAACTGGATCTCCTGGCAAAAACGCAGTCCAACCTGCTCCGGCGATGGGCCGAAGATTAAGACTGACCTTTGAACCACTAGGGTCAGGACTCGTTGATCAAAGCCAGAAGATGACGGTGGCAGCGAGGGCGATGGGACAAGAAGACGGTCGGACACCTATCGTAGCGGGTCGCGACGCGGCGCCAGTCCTTCAGCCATCCGAACATGATCTCGATACGGCTACGGCGCCGGTAGCGGCGCTTGTCGTATTTGATGGGCTCGAGCCGAGACCTCCGACCTGGGATGCATGGGTGGATGCCCTTGGCCTGCAAGGCATCCCTGAACTAGTCGGCGTCGTAGCCGCGGTCGCCGAGTAGCCATTGCGCCTTGGGCAGATCGTCGAGCAATGCGGCCGGACCGGTGTAGTCGCTGACCTGTCCGGCGGTCATGAAGAAGCTGAGCGGACGGCCGTTTGCGTCGGTCACGGCGTGGAGCTTCGTGTTCATGCCGCCCCTTCGACAAGCTCAGGACAGGCTTTGGGTCGGCATCCGCGGCAGCCAAGGCCTCCATCATGCGCAGGAACACACCCATCTCACCCCATCGTTTCCAGCGATTGTAGAGCGTCCCTTCGGCAGGCTCAGGACAGGCTTGTGCGGGCCGCTGGGCGCAACACGCCAGCGCAGCCCGTTGCGGTTCACGAAAACGATGCCGCTCAACACCCGCCGGTCGTCAACTCGCGGCTTGCCATGGCTCTTTGGAAAATATGGCCGCAGGCGCGCCATCTGCTCCTCCGTTAGGTTGGCGACGGATCAACGACGCCCTTGCGTTGTGCTGCGTCAAACACCGATAACGGACGGTGAGCCATGACCATGCGTAGTATCACCAGAGGGCGTATCGGTGGCGAAGCCGAACCACTCATCATCATTGATGGCTTTGCCAGCGATCCCAACGGGTTGCGCGCGGCGGCAGCGGAGGCCGGGTTCGTTTCCGCGGGGCAGCATTATCCCGGCATCCGCGCCGCCCTTCCCGATACGTATCTGCGCGATCAGCTTCCCGTGGTCGCACGCGCGCTGGGGCGGGAGTTCGGACCGTGCCGCCGCATCCGCGTCGTCGATGCGCAGTTCTCGATAGTGACGATTACGCCCGAAGCGCTCGATATTCGGCAGCGCCTGCCGCATGTCGACGCGTACGGGCGCGACCGGATCGCGCTGATCCATTACCTCTCGCCGACGATCCGTGACGGCACGGCGTTTTTCCGACATCGCAAGACCGGGTTCGAGACGATCGACGAGACGCGCGCCCCCACATTTTTCGAGCACCTCGGCCACGAAGTCGAAGCGACGCCGCCCGAAGGGTATATCGCCGGCGATACGGCGCTGTTCGAACGCACGGCGCTGGTCGATGCGGCCTATAATCGCGCTTTGCTGTATCGAAGCTACGTCCTGCACAGCGGCGCGATCGCCAGCGGTGCGCCACTGTCCGCCGATCCAGCGGCAGGGCGGCTGACGGTCACCGCGTTCCTCGCGATCGAATGAGCTCGGTTGAGCGAGGGGTTCGCTTGGCCTAACCTGGCCGCGCTACCGGACCGCGCCGCGCCACGCGGCGACGGTTCCGGAGCGGATATTGGGGAGGCAGCCTTGAACCACACGCGCCGCGCGTTTCTCGAAGGCCTCGGCGGAACCGGGCTCGTCGCAGTGTTCCCGACGGCCGCAGCGGAGGCAGCCGCACCCGAACTCGACGCGATCCCGGATTTCGGCCCCAACGTCTTGATCGTCGATCCGAGTATGCCCGCCGCCGCCGTGCAGGCGCGCGTGGACGCCATCTTCCGCGGACAGGAGCGCGCGCATTTCACCGATACGCGCCACGCGATCCTGTTCAGGCCGGGACGCTACGCGGTCGATGTGAACGTCGGGTTCTTTACGCAGGTCGCAGGGCTCGGTCGCTTGCCCGGCGACGTCGTGATCGACGGCCACGTCCACGCCGAGGCCGACTGGGCAAAGGGCATGGCGCTCGTTAATTTCTGGCGTGGCGTCGAGAATCTGTCGGTCCGCCCCGCCGACGGCGCGGATCGCTGGGCGGTATCGCAGGCCGCACCCTATCGCCGCGTTCACCTGCGCGGCGATCTTGCACTCGACGACGGCGGCTGGTCGAGCGGTGGGTTCATGGCGGACTGTCGGATCGACGGAACCGTGCGATCGGGTACGCAACAGCAATGGTTCACCCGCAACAGCCATATCGGTGCGTGGGCCGGATCGAACTGGAACATGATGTTCGCGGGCGTCGATGGCGCCCCGCCGACGAGCTTCCCCGAGCCGCCCTATACCAGCCTGCCGACGGTGCCCGTAGTCCGCGAGAAGCCCTTCCTCCACGTCACTCCCACCGGGCGATGGGCAGTCTTCGTTCCTGCGCTGCGCCGCGATACGCGTGGGACGAGCTGGGCCACGGGCGCCTCCGCCGGCACGTCGATCGCGTTGTCCCGGTTCCTGATCGCCCACCCCGACACGCCGATCTCCGCGATCAACGAAGCGCTGGCCGCCGGGAGGCACCTCCTGCTGACCCCCGGCATCTACCGCCTCGACGCGCCGTTACGGATCGAGCATGCCGACACGGTCGTGCTCGGCCTGGGGCTGGCGACGCTGCTCGCCGAGGACGACGCCGCCGCAATCGTCGTTGCGGACGTTCCGGGTGTCGCGATCGCGGGTTTGCTGATCGACGCCGGGCCGGTCGAAACGCCGATACTCGTCCAGGTCGGTCCCCGAGGCGCAAGCCGCGATCACAGCCGCAACCCTACGCTCCTCGCGGACCTGTTCTTCCGTGTCGGCGGCGCGACCGTGGGCAAGGCCGCGACCTGCCTGGAGATCAACAGCCACCACGTGATCGGAGATCATCTCTGGATCTGGCGCGCCGACCACGGCGACCGCGAAGGCGGCCGCGTGCATGTCGGCTGGACCGAGAGTACCGCCGACCAGGGCCTGATCGTCAATGGCGACGACGTCATCATCCACGGCCTGTTCGTCGAGCATTTCCAGAAATACCAGGTGACGTGGAACGGCGAACGCGGCCGAACCTTTTTCTATCAGTGCGAACTGCCCTACGATCCACCGAGCCAGGCTGCGTACAGGGCGGGTTCGACGCGTGGCTGGGCCGCCTACAAGGTCGCGGATACCGTCGAGGTGCATGAAGCGACCGGAATGGGCATCTACGCCAACTTCACCGCCGACCCCTCGATCGTGCTCGAAAGCGCGGTCGAAGCACCTCGTCGGGCGGGCGTCCGCTTTGCCAGTATCACGACGATCTCGCTTGGCACCGGCCAGGGTACGATCGCGCATCTGGTCAACGATACGGGCGCCGCCGCACGACCGGGCGCCGTCCGCCAGACGCTGGTCCGATATCCATGAACACGAGGACCACCGCATGATCCTGCTGATACTCGCCGCGCAAGCCGCTACGCTCGGTGCGACCAACTATGGCGCCACCGCGCCGATGCCCGCCCCCAAGGGCAAGCCGAGCTTTGCCGACGAATTCGACGGCAATGCGATCGACCAGAGCAAATGGCGCTTCGACACGTCGCGCAACGCCGAGGGCTGGTACAATCATGAACGCCAATATTATGCCAAGGACCGCGCCCAGAACGCACGGATCGAGGACGGCGCACTGGTAATCGAGGCGCGGCGCGAGGCGCTGGACAAGTCGAAGTTCGCTGATTGGGGCGGCCAGGCGTATACCTCCGCCAAGCTCGTCTCGCGCCAACCACGCGGCCACGGTTTCTACGAAGTCCGCGCGAAGCTGCCCTGCGGACGCGGCGGCTGGCCGGCGATCTGGTTGCTCCCGTCCGGCGGCACATGGCCGGACGAGGGCGAGATCGACATCATGGAGATGGTCGGCTGGGACGCCGGCACGATCCACGCGACGCTGCACAGCGGCGCCTTCAACCACGTCAAGGGTACGCAGCGCGGCGCCCAGACGCACGTCGCCACCGCGTGTACCGCGTACCACCGCTATCAACTCGACTGGCGCGCGGATGCGATCACGATTGGCGTCGATGGCCGCGCGGTCATGCGCGTCGTCAACGATCAGCCCGGCGGCAAGGCGGCATGGCCGTTCACGCGTCCGTACGAACTGATCCTCAACCTCGCGGTCGGCGGCGACTGGGGTGGCCAGAAGGGGATCGACGACACCGCCTTCCCGCAGCGCATGGCGGTCGATTACGTCCGTTACTGGCGCCGCTAGCGTCGACCGCGCGCGGCGAGGATGATCCCGCCGCCGCATAGCGTCAGCGCCGCGAGCACCAGCATCACCGCATCGAAATCGGTCGGCGTCGCGAGCGCCCAGGTCAGCGTCGGCCCGAGCAGCCCCGGCAGCGTGTTGGTCAGGTTGAGCAGTCCCAGGTCACGTCCGCGGTGCAGTGGGTTTGGCAGCAACTGCATGGCGAACGACGCGTGCAGCGCGAGGAATACCGACGCGCCCGCGGTATAGACGCAGAACGCGACCGCGCCGCTCGTAAAGTCGTTGGCGAACGCCATGCCACACAGCCCGGACGCGGCAACGATGGTGGCGGCGAACAGGAACGGCTTGGTCCGCCCGGAACGATCCGCCAGCCGTCCGATCAGCACCGCGATCGGCAGCGGCACGGTGTACGCGACGATCATCACCATCCCCATCCGCGCCGCGATTCTGCCCGGCGCCACCGACGAGGCGATGCTTTCGAGATAGTAGAAGAGATAGACGAACAGCGCACTGCCGGCGACTTGCACGAACAGCCGTGCGCTCCACGCGAGCGCCAGATCCCGGCGCAGCACCGCCTCGATCGGCGATGTCGTACCGATCCGCGCGATCGGTTGCGCCGGTGTCAGCAACAGCGGAACGATACAGCACGCGACCACGACGGGCACGACCGCAAGCCGCAGCGTTTCGTTCAGCGACGTGGTCGCCACCAGCAGCGCCGCCAAGGCCGACGCCACCGGACTCGCCATCGCCAGCAGGCCGCCGGCCACGCCTTTCTGTGCATCGGGCACTTCGTCGGCCATGATCGCGAGCAGCGGCGCGAGCACCGCGTTCACCGCCACCTGGAACGCGACGACCGCGAGGATCAGCGCGATCGGCGTACTCGCGACGGCCATCGCGGCGTAGGCGATCGCGGTCGCCACGAAGCCCCCGGCCAGCCAGCCCCGGCGCCCCCTGCCCCGCGCGACCGATCGATCGCTCAGCCACCCGAACGCGATGTTCGACACGCTCGCCGCCAGCGCTCCGGCGACGACGATCACGGTCAGAACGTCCAGCCGCCCCGCCCCCCCGATCGCGGTAACGACCGCGTCGACCTTGATCGGCAGCAACAGCGTCAACAGCGGGAGATAGCCGACGACCCCACCGACATAGGCGAGCGCGAAGACAAGCAGGAACAGGGTCGAACGACGATCGGAGCCAGGCGCGGAAACGCGGGAAGCGGGAAGACGCGCCATGACCTATCCCTAAGCTGCGGGAGGCGGGACAGGCAACCGCTCTGGCCGTTCGATCGGCGGATCGGCCGGGCATTCGATCAGTCTCGGTCGCACCCGCGTCTTGTTCTCCCGCGAAGGCGGGAGCCCAGGCTGGGTCCCCGCCTTCGCGGGGAGACATGACTCCGCTTTTCAGGTGGCGTGACGTTATGCCCCGTCCGACTTCTAAATCCTCACCCGCCAGGGGGAGGTGGCAGGCAGAGCCTGACGGAGGGGGCGGTGAGGGAGAACCGCTGTTCCGTGTCCTCCCCCTCCGTCGCTTTCAGCGCCACCTTCCCCTTGCGGGGGAGGAGCGTGGCCGTTGCAGTTACGGCTTCATCGTCGCCGCATCGAGCCTGGTCGTAACAACCAACGCCCGGTCCTGCGCATCGTGCGCGAGCGCCACCCGGTAAGCACCCCCCGCAATCCGCCAGCCGGGCAGCGTCGTGTCGTAATCGGCGACGATGCGCGGTTCGGCGGTCAGCATGACTCGCCGCGTCTCCCCCGGCTTAAGCGTCACACGCGTAAAGCCCGCGAGCCGCATCGGCGTGGCCGAGCCATCACGCGCCACGTACATCTGTGGAACGTCCGCCCCTGCCCGCTTGCCGGTGTTGGTAATCTCGAACGTGACGTTCAGCGATCGCCCGCCCGTCACTACCGGGTTGCGATAGGCGAAACTGGTGTAGCTCAGCCCGTGACCGAACGCGAAGAGCGGACGCCGGCGCTGCTTCTCGTACCAGCGATAGCCGACGTTCGCGCCTTCGACATAGTCGACCGGAAAGCTCTCGAGCTGGAAGGTCGATGCGTTCGCGGGGTTTGCAGCGGCCTGCGCCTCGACCGACGTCAGCCGGTCCAGCCCGACCGGTGCCGCGCGCGGCGCCTGCAATGCCGCGGCGGGGAAGGTGATCGGCAGCCGGCCCGATGGAGAGACCTTGCCCGTCAGAATGTCGGCGATCGCCTCGCCGCCACGCTGGCCCGGATACCAGGCCTGGAGCACCGCCGGGACCGATCCGATCCACGGCATCAGCACCGGACCGCCGGTTTCGAGCACCGCGACCGTTCTCGGCTGGGCCTTGGCGACCGCAGCGATCAGCGCATCCTGGTTATCGGGAAGCGACAAGTCGGGAACGTCCTGCGCCTCGGTCGTCCACTGCGTCGCGAACACGATCGCGATGTCCGCTGCCCGCGCCGCGGCGGCCGCTGCCGCGACGTCCTTCCCGTCGACGAACGTCACGGTCGCACCGGGCAGCACGGCTTGCAACGCCTTCAGCGGCGACGACGCGTGATAGGTGTAGCGCGCGAACGACATCGCCGCGCCGGACGTCAGCGGGATCTCGATCGGTGCGCCACCGACCGAGCGGACCTGGCTCGATCCGCCACCCGATAGCACACCGACGTCCGCCCGCCCACCGATCAGGACGATGCGCTTGGCGGTCCGCGCCACCGGCAACAGGTCGCCGTCATTCTTGAGCAGCACGATGCCCGCCTCCGCCGCGCGCTGCGCGACCTCGGCATGTGCGGCATAGGGCGGCACCTGCGCGGCGGCCGGGACCGGGTTGTCGTACGCGCCGGTCTCGATCAGCCCGGTCAGATAGCGCGCGATCATGTCGTCGAGCCGCGCGACCGGTACCGCGCCAGACTGGACCGCAGCCTTCAGCGGCGCGGCGAAGTACATCGCCTTGTCGAGCTCCTGCCCCGATTGCTGGTCGAGCCCCGCATTCGCCGCCTTCGCGGTAGAATGCACCGCGCCCCAATCGCTCATCACCCAGCCGCGATAGCCCCAGTCGCGCTTCAGCACGTCGGTCATCAGGTGCCGGTTCTCGCACGCCCAGTCGCCGTTGATCTTGTTATAGGCGCACATCACTGAGCCCGGCCGCCCCTTTTCGATCGCGATCTGGAAGGCAAGCAGGTCGCTCATCCGCAAGCTCGCCTCGTCGATCCGCGCGTCGACCACCATCCGCCCGGTCTCCTGGGCGTTGAGCGCGAGGTGCTTCACGGTCGATACGATGTGGTTCGACTGCACCCCGGCGATATGCGCGCCAGCCATCTCCCCCGCCAGCAACGGGTCTTCGCCCAGATACTCGAAATTGCGACCGTTCCACGGGTCACGCGTCAAATTTACCCCGCCCGCCAGCAGCACGTTGAACCGCTTGGCGCGCGCCTCCGCGCCGATCATCGTGCCGCCCGCGCGCGCGATCGCGACGTCGAAACTCGCCGCGGTCGCGAGGCTGGACGGCAGCGCGGTGGCGACGTCGCCCTTGCGCTGTTCGACCTGGTTCGCAACGCCGAGCGACGCATCGCTCTCCCGCACCAGCGGGATGCCAAGCCGCGGAATACCGTCGATATGCCCGGCCGACGGGATCAGTTCATTGGCGGTCTTGCCGGCGGCCATCGGCGGGAACAGCCCGTGTGCCAGCGCGATCTTCTCGTCGAGCGTCATCCGCGCGACGAGAGCCTGGGCGCGCGCGCGCGCATCGGCACTGGCGGCGATCGTGGTGCCGGGCTTGCCCGCATCCCGAGCATCGACCGCCCCGGCGAGTGCGAGCAGCGATGCTCCCAACAGCATCCCGTAAAACCTGTTCGACATCCTTGCGTCCTTTCCTGATGCGGCGACCGCTCTCGAAGGCGGTCGTCCGGCGGCGTGTTGCGCCATAGCCACTATCAACAGCATATTTTGAGAACGTTCACAACGGTAGCGCTACCGTGCTTGACACCGTTCCATGCAAGGGGAAAGTGAACGTTCACGGGACAGGCGCAGGTCATAGCGTCGTCTACAGGGGAGGATTACCATGCGTAGCTTCGCAGCTCGCTCGCTTTCGCGTTTCATAATCGGCACGTCGGCGCTGGCTTTGGTCGGCACGCCCGGTATCGCCATGGCGCAGGACGCGGCCGCAACCGTCGGCAATCCAGGGCCGTCGGACATCGCGCCACAGGCCGCCCCGACCGACCCCAACGCGACCACCGACGATATTGTCGTCACCGGCATCCGCGCATCGTTGCGTGAAGCGATCGACATCAAGCGCAACGGCCAGGGCGTGGTCGACGCGATCTCGTCCGAGGACATCGGCAAGTTCCCCGACACCAACCTCGCGGAGTCGCTCCAGCGCATCACCGGCGTGTCGATCGACCGCTCGAACGGCGAAGGCTCGACCGTCACCGTCCGTGGCTTCGGCCCCGAATACAACCTCGTCACGTTGAACGGCCGCCAGATGCCGACCTCGACGCTCGGCGACGGCGCCAGCGCGCCCGCCTCGCGCTCGTTCGACTTCGCCAACCTCGCCTCCGAAGGCGTCGCCGCGGTCGAGGTCTACAAGACCGGTCGCGCCGCCATACCGTCGGGCGGCATCGGTTCGAGCATCAACATCCGCACCCCGCGCCCGCTCGACAAGCCGGGCACGCGCGGCAGCATCGCCGCCAAGGGCGTGCTCGACAGCTCGCGCAACGGCAAGGACCAGATCACCCCCGAAGTGTCGGGCATCCTGTCCACCACCTTCGCCGACGACCGCATCGGCGTGCTGTTCAGCGGCGCGTACCAGCGTCGCAAGGCGAGCAACAACTCGGCGAGCGTCGGCTTCCGCGACGGGTTCCTCGGTGCGGAGAACAACTGGGGCACGCTCGCGCAGCCCGGCACGCCCGGTGCCGCGAACATCACCAATCGCCCCGGTCCGACGGACGTCTACGAGATCCCGCAGAGCGCCGCGTACGACGTCATCGACATCGATCGCGAGCGCATCAACGGCCAGCTCGTGTTGCAGGCCAAGCCGACCGACACGCTGACCGCGACGCTCGATTTCACCTATTCGAGCAACAAGGTCGAGGTGCGCGACAGCAGCGTCGGAATCTGGTTCAACTTCGGCGACACGCGCAGCGCGTGGACCGATGGCCCCGCGGCCGGCCCACTCTTCTATTCGGAGAATTTCGCGCCCGGCAAGGATCTTTCGTACAGCAGCTCGCTGACCGCGAACAAATCCGAGAACAAGTCGATCGGCGGCAATCTCACGTGGGAGGCGCCGGGCAACGTCACGATGTCGCTCGACGCGCATCACTCGACCGCGACGTCGAAGCCGACCAACGATTACGGCAGCAGCACGTCGATCGGCGGCGCGATCTTCGGCGTCCAGTCGCAGACCGTGAACTTCGAGAGCGACTTGCCGATCATCTCGTACCAGATGTATCCGGGCATCGACCCGCTCAACGCCGCGCTGATCACGCCGACCGGCAACGCGTTCCGAAACGCCTATTTCAAGGACGAGATCAACCAGCTCCAGCTGAAGGGTCATTACGACCACGACGGCGAGTTCCTCGACAGCATCGACTGGGGCTTCTCGTACGTCGACAACAAGGTCCGCTCGGCCTACGGCTTCATCCAGAACGAGACCTGGGGCGGCATCGATCCGCGCGGCGCCTCGTTCGGCGCGACCGCGGTGCCCGACGATTTCTTCAACCTCACCAGCATCCCCGACAAGTTCAAGGGCGTCTCGGGCTCCGGCAATCCGGCGATCCCGCAGTCGATCTATACGTTCAATTTCGAGCAGATGGCCGAATTGCTGCGCTCGCAGTATAATATCTGCAGCGCGCCGCAGACCGGCGTCGCCGCGCCCGGCACCTGCCTTGCCGACTACACCAACGATCGCCGGATTCGCGAGCAGACGATCTCGCCGTTCATCCAGTTCAACGGCAAGTTCGACGTGTTCGGCCGGCCCGCGCACATCATCGGCGGCGTCCGCTACGACGAGACGCAGGTGAACTCGTCGGCGCTGGTGCCGATCCCGAACGGCACGCGCTGGACCGGCGCGAACGAATTCGCCCTCACCTATGGTGCGAACTCGTTCACGTCGCTGAAGGGCAAGTACCACAACTGGCTGCCCGCGGTCGATTTCGACATCGAACCGGTCCGCAACGTCAAGCTGCGCGCCTCGTACAGCCACACCATCACGCGCGCGGATTACGGCAGCCTTCAGGGCGGCCTGAACATCGACTCCAACCCGCGGATCGGCGGCGGCACAGGCAGCCAGGGCAACCCGAACCTCGTGCCATTCAAATCGAAGAACATCGATCTGTCGGCGGAATGGTATTACGGCCCCGAGAGCTACATCTCGGTCGGATACTTCACCAAGGACGTCGAGAACTTCATCGGCACGACGCAGCTCAACACGCCCGCGTTCAACCTGCGCAATCCGGGCTCGGGCCCGCGCTATCGCCAGGCGGTCGCGGCGCTGGGGACGACGGACAATCTGCGCGTCCGCGATTACATCCTGCGCAACTTCCCAGCCTCGTCGCAGGTTACGGGCACCAGCGATGCCGGCCTGTTGAACGGCAACATCTTCGGCCTGCCCGAAGACGATCTGTTCAACTTCCAGCTGAGCCAGCCGTTCAACAGCGACCAGACCGCGAACATCAACGGCTGGGAATTCGCGATCCAGCACCGGTTGTGGGAAACAGGCTTCGGCGTCATCCTGAACTACACGATCGTCAACGGCGACGCGAAATACGACAACACGCTCGATCCCAATGTCGGCCAGTTCGCGCTGACCGGGCTCAGCGACAGCGCCAACGCGGTCGGCTATTACGACAAGAACGGCATCCAGGCGCGCGTTGCGTATAACTGGCGCGGTGAGTTCTATGCCGGCGGCGCGTTCGACCCGACCTATGTCGAGGCGTACGGCCAGGTCGATGCGAGCGCGAGCGTCCAGATGACCAAGGGGCTCGCGGTGTTCGCCGAAGCGATCAACCTCACCGGCCAGGGCCGCCGCGGCCACCGCCGCTCGGACAATTTCGTGACGTTCGCGCAACCTGGGTATGCACGCTACTCGGCAGGCCTCCGCTTCAACTTCTGACGCGGGCGTTTGGGATCCTCCCCGCAAGGGGGAGGTGGCTGGCTCTTGCCAGACGGAGGGGAGGAAAAGGTGACCTCTGTTCCGTGTCCTACCCCGCCGTCGCCTTCGGCGCCCCCTTGGCGGCGAAGGATTGGAGGGTATGGACGCGCCCCAAACCGCCACCCTGGATCCTGACGAAAGTCAGGGTCCAGGGTGGCAAAGAGGCGTCGTTCGTTACTCCGGGCCCTGACTTTCGTCGGGATGGCGGTCAAGGGTGGCGCTCCTGCACCCGACGGAGCAAGCTGGCATGCGAAAACAGGGAAACAGGCAGCAGACGATGGCCAACGAGACCCTTGCCGGAGAAGACCCCGCGATCACCCAAATCGTGATCGTCGGCGGCGGCACGGCGGGCTGGCTCGCCGCCTGCCTGATCGCCGCCCTTGCCGATCGCGACACCGTGCGCCCTCTCACGGTCACGCTGGTCGAATCCCCCGACGTCGCGACGATCGGCGTCGGCGAAGGCACATGGCCGACGATGCGCCGCACGCTCGAACGGATCGGCATCACCGAAACCGACTTCCTCCTCGCCTGCGATGCCGCATTCAAGCAGGGCTCCCGGTTCGACGGCTGGCGCACGGGCGCGGCCGACGACAGCTATCTTCACCCCTTCACCGCCCCCGTCGACGGCGACCCACGCGATCTCGTCTCGGCCTGGTCGGAGCATGGCGGGCGGTTCGCGGACATGGTCGGCGCGCAGGGCGCGATCTGCCACCACGACCTCGCACCGCGCCAGCGGGCAATGCCCGATTACGCCGGCACGCTGAACTATGCCTACCATCTCGACGCGGGCAAGCTCGCCGCGCTGCTGACGCGCCACGCGACCGAGCGGCTCGGCGTAAGCCACGTCCGCGACCACGTCGTCGGTATCGACGGCACCGAGGACGGCGACATCGCCGCAGTCCGCACGCGCGCGTCGGGCGCCATCGCTGGCGATCTCTTCCTGGACTGCACCGGCCACGCCGCGCTGTTGATCGGGGACCATTACGGCATCGCCACGATCGACCGCGGCCGCGAACTGTTCAACGACCGCGCGCTCGCCGCGCAGGTGCCGGTCGCGGCCGGCAGCCCGATCGCCTCGCAGACCAATGCGACCGCGCACGCCGCCGGCTGGATCTGGGACATCGGCCTGCCCACCCGGCGCGGCATCGGCTGCGTCTACTCGTCCGCGCATCTGAGCGACGATGCCGCGGCGGACACGTTTACGCGCCATATCCGCGCCACCGCGCCGGACGCGCCGTTGCCGACGTTCCGCCAGCTCAAGTTCCAGTCGCGCCACCGCACGAAATTCTGGGAGCGCAACTGCGTCGCGGTCGGGCTGTCCGCGGGGTTCCTGGAGCCGCTCGAAGCCTCGGCGATCGTGCTGATCGAACTGTCGCTCGACGCGCTGCTCGACAATTTTCCCAGCCACCGCGGCGCGATGGATATCCACGCGACGCGCTTCAACGCGCTGTTCCGCTATCGCTGGGACCGGATCGTCGAGTTTCTCAAGCTGCATTACGTGCTCAGCGAACGCGACGAACCCTATTGGCGCGATCACCGCGACGCCGCCTCTATCCCCCCGCGCCTCGTCGAACTGCTGGCGCTGTGGCGGCATCAACCACCGTCGCGCGCCGATTTCCCGATGATCGACGAGATCTTCCCCGCCGCGAGCTATCAATACGTCCTGTACGGCATGGGCTTCCCCGTGCCGACGCGCGGCGCGATCGCCACCGCGGATCGATCGCGGACGGAAGCCTTGCTGGCGCAGGTCGATCAGCGCAGGCGTATGCTCGCCGCTGGACTGCCCACCAACCGCGCCTATCTCGATGCCCTGCGGCATGCGACCACACCCGCCATGGAATTTCCTGCGATGGAACCGATAGCCTGATGCCCGACCACGTCATCCTCACCGCCGAAGACCACCGCGATCTGCGCATCCGCACCGAGCGCGCGCCCGCGCTGGGCGACGCGGTGATGACCTGCATCACCGTCCCCAGCGAGTTTCGCCGCGTCCAGACGCACTATCCGATCCTGTTCCAGCTCGACCAGACGCGCGACAGCTTTACCGCGCTCGCAATGTTCGGGTTCGAGCCCGGCGAGAACCTGTTCCTGACCGACGCAGGATGGGACGCGCGCTATCGCCCGCTCGCGATCGACAGCCAGCCGTTCCTCGTGGGGCGCGGCGCGGGCGACGTCCGCCAGGTCCATATCGATATGGCCAGCCCCCGCATCGGCGTAGGCGAAGGCACGCGCGTATTCGACGATACCGGGCGGCCGACGCCGTATCTAGAACGGATCGCCGATCAGCTCCGCGCGCTCGACACCGACTATGTCGCGTCCGCCGACTTCTTCGCCGCGTTGCGCCGCTACGAGCTGCTCGAACCACTGACGATGGACGTCACGCTCGACGATGGCTCGAAGAACCGGCTGGTCGGCTATCACGTCATCGACGAGGACAGGCTAGTCGCGCTCGACGATGCTGCGGTCGCCGACCTGCACGCCGCGGGGCACCTGATGCCGATCTTCATGGCGCTCGCGTCGCTCGGCAATATCGGCGACCTGATCGCGCGAAAGAACCGCCGGGCCAATCATGGCTGACGCCGATCCCGGTGTCTTCGCGACCATGCCGCGCATCCGCGAGATCGAGGTCCGCGATCCCGCGAGCCTCGACGTGCATCTGCGCGAGGCGACCACGCCGTTCATCGTGCGCGGATTGATCGCGGATTGGCCGATGGTGCGCGCGGGACTGCAATCGTCGCGGGCGGCACGCGACTATATCCAGCGCCACGCCCGCGACCTGCCCTTCGCGGTCTCCGTCGCGATGCCTGATAGCGGTGGCCGACTGTTCTACGACGCCGCGCACGCGATGAACTTCCAGATGCTGCGCGCGAAACTGCCAGAGATCTTCGCACGGATCGACGCCAACGAAGGCGCGGCCGGTGCGCATGCCATTTATCTCGCCTCGATCGACCTGCACCAATTCTTCGTCGGGCTGCACGAGGCGAACCATGTCGAGCTGGGCGATCGCACGCCGCTTGCCAGCATCTGGATGGGCACCCGGACACGGATCGCGGCGCATAACGACGTGCCCGACAATCTCGCCTGCGTCGCGGTCGGGCGGCGGCGCTTTACGGTCTTCCCACGCGACCAGTTCCGCAATCTCTACCTCGGCCCGGTCGACAATACCCCGGCCGGCCGCGCGGTCAGCATGGTCGATTTCCACGATCCCGATTTTGCCGCTCACCCTCGCTTCCGCGAGGCGTTGCGGCACGGCCAGGTCGCCGAGCTGGAGGCTGGCGACGCGCTCTACATCCCGGCGATGTGGTGGCATCACGTCGAGGGGCTATCGAACTTCAACGTGCTGGTGAATTACTGGTGGCGCGAGACGCCGCGGTGGCTCGGCCAGCCGCAGGATGCGCTGAACCACGCGATGCTGGCGATCCGCGATCTGCCCGCGGACGAGAAGGCGCATTGGCGCGAGATGTTCGATCAGTATGTGTTCGCCAACGGGTCTGACGTCACGGACCATATTCCCGAGGCGGCGCGCGGCGTGCTCGCGCCGCTTACCGCCGACACCGCGGGTCGCCTCCGCGCCTTCCTCCTGAGAGCGCTCAGCCGATGACAGATTCGCCAATTCGCCGCGTCGTAATTGCCGGGGGCGGCACCGCCGGCTGGATGGCCGCCGCGGCGATCGCCCGGACGATGGGCAGCACGATCGAGCTGACGCTGATCGAATCCGATGCGATCGGTACGATCGGCGTGGGGGAATCGACGATCCCGCCGATGATCACCTTCAACCGCCTGCTCGGGATCAACGAAGCCGAGTTCATGCGCGAGACGCAGGCGACGTTCAAACTCGGCATCCTGTTCGACGACTGGAAGGATCGCGGCGAGCGCTATTTCCATTCGTTCGGGATCACCGGCAAGGATCACTGGTCCGCGGGCTTCCAGCATTTCTGGCTGCACGGCCTGACCAAGGGGCACGCGCAACCCTACGACGATTACTGCCTCGAGTTGCGCGCGGCGTTGCAGGGCAAGTTCGCGCATCTGCCCGACGACCGGATGAACTATGCGTACCAGCTCGATTCGACGCGCTACGCCAAGTTCCTCCGGAAGATGGCGGAGGCCGACGGCACGCGCCGCCTCGAAGGCAGGATCGCGCAGGTCGAGCTGAACGGCGAGAGTGGCGACATCGCCGCGCTGGTGCTCGAGTCCGGCGCGCGGATCGAGGGCGACCTGTTCCTCGACTGCACGGGGTTTCGCGCGTTGCTGATCGAGGGCGCGCTGCACGCCGGGTTCGACGACTGGACGCATTACCTGCCGTGCGATTCCGCGATCGCGATCCAGACCGAGAGCGTGCGGCCTGCCCTGCCCTATACGCGGGCGATGGCGCATGATGCGGGCTGGCAGTGGCGCATCCCGCTCCAGCATCGCACCGGCAACGGCATCGTCTATTGCAGCCGCTATCTCGACCGCGACGCCGCGCTCGACCGGCTGCTCGGCAATATCGAGGGCAAGACGCTCACCGAGCCGAACGTGATCCGCTTCGTGACCGGCGCGCGGCGCCAGCAATGGCATCGCAACTGCATCGCGATCGGCCTGTCGGGCGGGTTCATGGAGCCGCTGGAATCGACCAGCATCCACCTGATCCAGCGCGCGGTACTGCGGCTGTTGCGGCTGTTCCCGTCGGGAGCGGTGAGCCCCCGCGACGTCGCCGAATTCAACGACCAGCAGCATACCGACATGCTGCAGATCCGCGATTTCCTGATCCTGCATTACAAGGCGACGAACCGCCTCGACAGCGCGTTCTGGCGGCAATGCGCGGCGATGCCGATCCCCGCCTCGCTCGAACAGAAGATCGAGCTGTTTCGCGAAACCGGCCGCGTGTTCCGCAAGAACGAGGAGCTGTTCGCGGAAAACAGCTGGGTGCAGGTGATGCTGGGGCAAGGCATCGTCCCGCGGAGCTATCACCCGATCGCGACCAAGCTGCGCGACGACGAACTGGCGCGGCTGCTCGGCGGCTTGCGAGACGGCACCAACGCGACCGTCGCGGGGTTACCCGAGCATGCCGAGTACGTCGCGCGCTACTGCGGCACCGCACCCGCCCCCTCACCCGTCCTCGCAGCCTGAGTTCAGACGCATGGCACGGCGACGTCAGGCGGTAACGATCAAACATGTCGCGGCGGATGCGGGCGTGTCGCTGCAGACCGTCAGCCGCGTGGTGAACAAGGAATCGGGTGTCCGACCCGAGATGATGCAACGCGTCCAGGCATCGATTGACAAGCTCGGCTACGTCCCGTCGATCGCCGCGCAACGCATGGGCGGATCGCGTTCGTACCTGATCCTCGCGCTGAACGATCGCGAGCGGACGATCGCCGACTGGCGCGCGCGGCAGGGCACCGACTGGTTCGACCAGATGATGCTCGGCGGGATGCTGACCTGCGCCGAGCACGGCTATCGCCTGATCGTCGAACTGGTCGACACGCATAGCGATCATATCGAGCGCGAATTGATGGCCGCGATCGCCGCGCTGCAACCCGACGGCGTGATCCTGACGCCGCCGCATTCGGGCAATCCGCTGATCATCGACCTGCTCGAGACGCAGGGTATCAGCTTCGCGCGGATTGGCTCACTGACCGAAGGGCCCGGCATCCGGCTGATCATGGACGACACGCGCGCCGCCGGGATCGCGACCGAGCATCTGGTCGAACTCGGCCATCGCCGGATCGGCTTCATCGCCGGCCCCGACGAGTATGAACTGAGCGCGTGGCGGGTCGACGGCTGGCGTGCGGCGATGCAGGCGGCTGGCCTGGCGACGGACGATCTGTTGGCGATCGGCGACTTCAGCCACGCCTCTGGTCGCGCCGCGGCAGCGGAACTCCTGACGCTGAACGACCCGCCGACCGCAATCATCGCGAGCAACGATCAGATGACGCTGGCGACGCTCGAACTCGCGCGCGAGCGTACCCTGGCCGTGCCAGGAGACCTATCGCTGATCAGCTTCGACGATACCCCGATCATCCGCTTGGCGAATCCGTCGCTGACCGCCATCGTCCAGCCGATCGCCAAAGTCACCGCGCTGGCCGTCAACCTCATCATCGCCGACCACGTCAACGGCCCAACGACCGCCACCCCGGTTACGGTACCCGCGAGGATGACCGTTCGCGAGTCCACCGCATCGATTTTTGGCGGAAAAGGAAACACCTGATCAAATACATGGCTCAATTGGTCGTCGTGGCCAGCGGATCCGAAGAACGCGCTGGGTCTGGAGCCGGATTCAATCATTAAATCCACTCCGCCGTATGAACGAACGTCCGCTCAGGCCACGGTCCGCTCGAAAGCGGCCATTCTGCTTTCCACCAGTCTTGCCATAGATGCGGACATTCCGCATACATCAAAAGCAGCCAGTCCGACCAATACACACCATGTCGCTCCGACGTGGCATTCCAGCGTTACCAGCGGTGTCAACTATATGGAATATCTACACACTGGAGTGTGAAAGTTAGACTTGTTGAATGTCTCGCTAGTTTGAATTTGTGGGCCGCCTACAATTTATGGCAGAACCACGTGGTATCTTGAAGAGGTCGCTTCGTCGACAAGCGGAAGGTAAGGCATGCGATATCCCCTGATCGCCCCCACGCGCGGCTGCTTCTTCCAGCAGAAAATTTCGTTCCAAACGCTGCGCCAATCGTTTACCAGGTTATGATGGGTGTCGTTAGCTCAGCTATTTTGGTGGTGATGATCGGCGCGCGCGTCGTTCGCGTTGGACAGTGGTTCGCCTGACGTCATGTCGAGCGTCATCCACTTAGAGGACTGTGCCTCACCTACTTTCCGGTTGTTTGGGCGGCGGCTTAAAGACCGTCGTCGCGATCTTGGTATGACGCAGGGCGCCATATGTGAGCGGACCGGTATCTCGGTTCCTTACATTTCGTCGGTTGAGAGGGCGCAAGCGAACCCAACACTGGAAACGATTGAGAAGTTGGCCGGAGCGGTTGGGTTAGAGCCTTGGGTTATGATTAGACCGAGTGAAACAGCTTCAGATCGATGAAACCGAACCGCATTTCCATATACGCGTCTCTGTGCAGAATTAGACTGCGGTTTAACTCCGGCCGCCCGAGATAAGCATCAGGCCCTCTGCGTCTTACGGATGGTGTAGGCCGCGGGCCACAGATGCAGCACTATATCAAAAGACGGTGATGCACTGTTATTATGCGAATTAGCGATGTCTCGAAGTGCCGGATTCGCGTCGTCAATTTAGTGGCCACGATAAAGCCCGGAGGGTCGTAAGCTATAATGCCGGGGACGAGGGTATCGGATTTCGCTAATTGGCATCAAATTTGCTCTTCGCGTATGTATGACTTGCGGTGCGTGCTGCTAAACGAGCGGCGTGCGGTCGAGATGATCTGCTCAGCGGGCAACGCGTCCGCCTAGCGCCGACGGTCAATGCATCGGTGCTCAGGACTGGTCCGGCTCGGGGATCGGGCCGCCAGCCGGTGCCCGGGTGTATCTTGCGGCTGAAGTGGCCGATATGCTCAACGGCTTCGATGGGCCGGCCGCGCTGGACGAGCCGCGGTAGCATAGCAATCCGTTTGGGGACTCTGTCTATGCGGGCCGCAGCAACTGGGCGTTGCTAAGCCAGAGATCCTCGCAAATGAACTCTCTTGCCTGGCGCTGACCGGCAGTCTCGCTTTGTATGTAAGTCGACACACCGAGAGAGGATAATAAGCGAGGTGAACGCTCGTACGAGCGCGGATGAGCGCCGCAAGGGCGCTCATCCGGGGTCGCCCCCGCAAGGGGTGCTCGCGGGCCGGTTAACGGCCCGCGTCCTGATGGAGAGACCGGTTCCCGGTCAGCTCTGTTCGTCGTCTTCAAACAGGACCGGCTGCGGCTTGCGCCGGGAGGCAGGCTTCGCGCGCCGCACGTTGACGGACGCTGCGCTAATCATGTTCTTGATGTGAGCGGCATAGTGCTTCTGGATCATCTCGACGCTGGTGCGGCAATTACGGGCAACAGCATACACGTCCGCCCCTTCCATCAGGCGGAGACAGACATAGGTATGGCGAAGGGAATAGGCGGTGCGTGCCTTGCCATCGCGATCGAATTTGAGACCGGCCTTGTCGAGGATGCCGTTGAAGAGCTTCACATGATTGCCGGGGAACACCTTGTCGGTTGGCCTGGGCAGTTCCGCCACGGGCGTCTCTGGCGCTTCTGTAATCCCCTCCAGCTCGCGACGCCTACGCTGTCGGCGGGTTTCGCCCTGAACCGGCTTCGGACGTCCTAGCAGACGCTCATAGGGGCGAACTGCGTTCGGCATGCTCTTGCAGAAGCCGACGCCGCGCTTCCCCCGAACCTCGATCTCGAGAATACGCTGGCCGGTCTCGTCATCGACGACGATCTCGACATCGCGATGTTCGAGATTGGACGCCTCGTCCGGGCGCAGGCCGGTATTTGCCATAAACAGCACATAGTCGTGCACCTGTTCGGCGTTCCAGCGATAGTGCTCGTGGAAAGGCTCCTTCGCGTAGGCGCCGGTCGCTTTGTAGAGCTGCTTGTACTCGGCCGAGCTGAACCAGGGCCGATGCTCGATCTTGCTGGAGGCGCGGTACGGACTGGAGATGTCCGGTACGTGCGAAAGCCAGCCGTGGCGGACGGCGGTATGCAGCACCTGCCGCAGCGTCACGATCTCGTTGTGGATGGTCTTCCAGGCCGGCGCCTTATCGGTCACTGGTCGATTGCTGAGCGAATGCGGATTGGCCACGCCGCGCGACGACATGCGATGCACGCGGTATTCTTGCACCCTGCCCGCGGCAATCTCCGAGAGGCCCATGTCGCCAAAGAACGGGACCAAGTGAATCCGTAAACGGATCGCGTGCCCCTGGGTCCAGCGGACGCTGCGCTGCCCTTCGGTGATCACTTCATACTCACGGGTGAACTGGGCGGCGGCCTCCTTGAAGGTCTTCTCAGATTTCAGGACGCCGGCGTGAAGCTTGCCACGCAGGCCGAGATACCAGTCCTCCGCGACCTGCTTGGCAAGCGCCAGACTATCCGTCCTGGTGCTCGAGCGGCGCTGCTTGTTGCCGACCGAGGCGGAGCAATGCCAGCTTCCGCCCTCTGCCCGCCTGTAGATCTGGACTTTTCCGCCAAGGATTTCGTGCCGCTGCATAACGACGCTACCGGTACATAGTGGACCAATGCGGGCAGTTTTTTACAAACGGCGGCAAAAGTCAAATTTGTGCTAGCGGCGTGCTAACGCAAAAACCCCCTGCTTGCGTAGGGGGCGGTCGGTATGTCGTTGTTTTGTTTATAATATTGGTTGCGGGGACAGGATTTGAACCTGTGACCTTCAGGTTATGAGCCTGACGAGCTACCGGGCTGCTCCACCCCGCGACGGCACGGCCAGCGTGCGTTGGGTGTGTATGAGACGTTTGTGAATGGGTTTTGGATATGGTGTGTTTTGCATGTTGCACGGGCTTCAATGCCTGGCGACGACCTACTCTTCCATCGCTTGAGCGATAGTACCATTGGCGCAGTCGGGTTTCACGGCCGAGTTCGGAATGGGATCGGGTGGGACACCGGCGCTATAGCCACCAGGCAATGGAGCCGGTGCGACATGCGTTTGCGTCATATCTGGGTCCTTCGGGTTTCGCCTTGCGGCGAAGCCTGAGGGTTTAAAATCGATACCGTGCAAGGTTTAGTGGTATTTGTGACCAATCCCTCGACGGCGAGGGGATTGGCAATCTGGCGTCGTCTTAATCATCCGCACGCATCGTTGGCTA
>NZ_JACYUS010000009.1:0-89011 GCF_014841895.1 Sphingomonas sp. CFBP 13728
CGGAATGAGGGGTCTTTTTTCGACGCCGATCACCCCGCTACCGGGGTCCTTTTTCCACGCCGATCCACAGGTATCGCTTACCCAAAAGCGGGGTACATGACCCGCTGAAACCCGCGGAAAAGCGTCAATGCGGCGGAGGGTTCCTCCGCCGCAGGGGCGGGCTAGCGTCCCGATTGCAACGGTGGGGCGGCGACTGAAGGCGTGGTCTGCGACGATCCTTTCGGATCGATCTCCACCGCCCGAAGCTCAAGCAGATACGCTTTGCCATGCATTGCAACGTGCGTGACCCGACCGGGATTTTCCGCCTCAATGGCTTTCAAGTACGACCGAGGCTTCTTCATAAGGCCGGGTTTGTCGAGGCCGGTAAGCCCGACGCGACGACCCGCTTCCTTAACGAATGATACGCAGTTGTGATCACCCAGGCGATAGATCCCGTCCGGTTTACCCTCGCTCCATTCGTCAACGAGCTTGAGCACGTCACCGTATTGTTGGTCTGTCATCGTGACAGAGAATTGGGCGTCGCTGCCGCGGATGTAGGTCGGCTTAGGGATGTCGATTTCTCCAGCGACCGGCCCGAACAGCAATGCAGGGCTTACAGACTTTGCGGTGAATCCAAACGTCGCATCCACAGCCGGACCACCGCCGTCCGGCACACCCCGCAAAGTGAAAAAGGCATGCGGAAAGCTATTACCTAACTCGTGGCTCCAGAAGGTTATTGTCACGGCGGCCTGAGCCGGAAGTGCGACGCCTAACCAAAAGGCGAGAACGGCGATGAGCCGAATCGTTGTTTTCATGCGGTTTTTCTACAATGCTCATCTTCAAAGTCGCAAACGGCAAATCATCTATTCGGCGGGGTGCATCGACTAGCATCCGGGCGGGCATCGCGGTCCTAGCAACGGGTAAAGCCGAGCGTTTTAGCCCGCACGGGAATGCCATCGCGGCAAAAGTCATATCTGCCGCAGTGCAACGCGAAATGGCCGTGGATGAGCGACAACGCCGTTTGTGTATCGTTGCCGATCACCCAGGGTGGAGGAAACTCCGTCTCCAGTTCAAGCGCAGTCGGGTGGGGTATCACCTGCCGCAAGGAGGGGGACATCGCGTGCTGAAGCCCGCGGAAACCCGTTCCTGTGGCGGAGGATTTATCCCCCGCAGAGGCCAGCTAGTTGTCACTTCAACTGATCGAGAAGATCTTGTGCGAAAGGCTGGCCATCGTCCGGGATTGCCGACCGTAACGCGGCGCCACCTGGTGCCGCTATCGCGCCAGGCAGTCGCACTGCTGCGCGAGATCCGCAAGGAAAGCGTCCCGCTCTAGGGCGTTGTGATCGCACTGATCAGGTCGACATGCAGCCGATCAACGACAGCGCGGAACCGGGCCCGGCAAACGTGCTTGCCTGGTTCGCGGCATCGGACAAGATGCCAGCCGGCGAACACCAGCGGGATCAGCCATGCCCCTGCGGCAAAGCGAAGTCCGAAGAGCATCATGGTCCAGATTGCGACGACACTTATGATATGGCCGAGCGGGGTCATTTCGCGACCGCCTGAGCCGCAAAGCTGTTGTTGATCATGACGATCTTCAGAGGTTTTACGAAATCGTAATTCAAGAACCGTATTGGGTATTTAGCGGTGCTGATCCGGAGCGGGGGCTCCGGCAGCGCCGCAAACCCCGGCTCCATGATTGTGGTAACGAGATGCTGTCGCAGTCATGCGTCGTCCTATCCCGCGACCGCATGGGTCGCGATGCTGTTGGTGTTCATGTTAAGAAGCCCTTTTCGACATGATCTTTGGACCGCGTACTGGCTACCGATGTTCCGCCGCGGTATAGTCATTCCGGTCAAGTAACGACGTATTGATCGTACCCCGTCCTCACGAACCTCAAGCGGAGCGGTTTCATGTGGATTCTCAAGCGACTCAGGTGTCTATTGGCCGGAGGCCACCGATTCACGGCGAGTTACATCAGGCCGGGTATGGAGACGTGCGTTCGCTGCCGTCTCAGGCGGTAGACGCAAGAACAGCCTCGCATATCGCAACTAGAGGCTGTTATGGACTTGGAAGCGGGGCTGATTCATCCAGTATTGGATGAGCATTTGCCGCACGCCGTAACCGCAGGTTCTCCTTCTCCAGATCCTTCATCCGCCGAGCCTTGTCCGTCCTCAGGCCACCATATTCCTTGCGCCAGCGGTAGTAGGTTTGCTCGGTGACTGCGATCCGCCGGCAGGCCTCGGCGGTCGTCCCACCTTGATCACCTCGTGCCGCTCGCATGGCAGGCGGTAGAGCTGCTGCACGTCGTACGCCGGCTGTCCGGCGATTACCCGATCCTCTTCCCCGGCGAGCGTCGCACTCACAGGCCGATGTCAGAGAACACGCTGAATGCGCTGCTCATGCGGGCAGGGTATCACGCCCGCCACGTCCCGCACGACGGCCGGGCGGCGTTCTCGACGGTCATGAACGAGCGCGCCGTTCGCCAATGGCGCGAGGCGGGGCACAAGGGGGCGTCGCCGGATCGAGCGATCAACGACCTTATGCTCGCGCACGTTCCGAAGGATAAGATCGAGCGAGCTTATAACCGGGCGGCGTATATGCCACGGCGCCGTGAGCTGGCGTGCGAGTGGGCGGAGATCATCGCGGCGGACCTTGGTAAGCCGGAGGTGCATTTTACGGTGGGCGGATACGTCACCAAAGGGGCGGCGTCGAACCAGCCCCTGATGCTCCAACGCGTCGCGGCTCTCCGTTGATAGTTTGCAATTCCAGCGACTATTCGCCGCGTTACTGATCAACCGTTTCAAGACTGGCTGTCGAGACCAGCATCACAGTCCCCGCCGATGTCACCAACTCATTGGCCGTACCATACGGGCGGACTTCAATCGGCAGGCCAAGAAAGGAATCGATGTTCTTTGGCCTGTAACCCAGGACACGCTTAGTATCGTCGGCAAGCTGTTCTACAGATCCTATGCGAAGCCGCCATCCGGTGGTGTGCTCGCCGCGTTGTGCTGCATGCACGAATGCCTCGCGCATGGTATCCCGTATTCCCATGGGAATTGTGATAATGTGCGCCGAGACTCGGCGCAATATCCACAACCACGACCAGGCGGCTCGCTACGACAATCGGCTCTAGCGCTTGTGGATGGCGGCGTGCTGCTGGAGTCGAGCCGCTGAACACGCGGCAAGCAGCTGATCCGAAAGGATCGCTGCCGCATCGACGTCAAGTGTGGCGGCAAAGCCAGGAGCTTCTATCAGCACCCTCCCTTCGGAAGCTGTGACCTCGAACGCGTCAGCTAGAAGTGTTTCAGCCATTGGTATTCTCCGATACCCTTCGTAACGTTCCCCCAACATGATCGGCCGGTCTATTGCTTTGGCTCAGTACGATTGATGGACTGCGCTCAATCCTTACAAGGCAGGGTCGGAGTTCGGGGCGTGCTTGTACTGCCTAGCAGTTGCTCTCCATTTTCTCGTTCTGCAGCCGGCCAACCCACTTCGAATGCTCAGTCGAAATCAACGATTCCACTCGCGCGACCAGCACCTTTCGAGCGGCCGTGTCGTCAATATCATCGTAGGGACCAACGCGACCAAGGTAGGTATATTTCTCGTGGCGAAGTGCTTCGCAGGTCGAGCGGTAAGTGACCCAATTATGCTGCCATTGATTCAGTTGTTGTACCGCTTCCAAGACAACAATTATTGCGCCGTCGGCAGCTGCAATTATCGGCATTCCCGATCCGCGACATCGACCACGGCGATATCGAGCGCCGACCTTTCGGCGACCTTTCGGCCGACGTCGCGGTCACGCGGCTCTGGTTTTTTCCAGGACAACACCCCTGAACAGCTCCGCGACACGATCCTTCGGTGAAGCTGCCTTCGCCGCAGTTATCGCGGCATTGTTCAATCGGTACCTGCCCGTTCCTGTCTCCGAACCAGGCGATCTGGCTGCTGCACCAGCGTCGTCGGTCGAGGTTGCGCTGATGACGCGAAGACTGTTGGCCGAGACGGCCGGATCGACACGGATCTGGGGCATCTGCGGCGCCGGTATCATCGTCCGCTCGGCCAGCGTCTTCTCCTTATAATAGCGGATCTTCACACCATAGGTCGCGTACATGCCGCGCCGGAACACGATGAGATCGTCTTCCGGCAGCAGTTCGACCTCTTGGGGCAGCATCAGCGGCCGGCGCTGCTCGGATACCGACGTCGAGCCGCCACCACCGCCCCATGTCCCCATCGACCGCGACCGCGCCTTGAAGGTGTAGCTGCCGAGCTGCTCGGAGATCTTCTTGGCCTCCGACAGCCCGGCCGGCCGCAGGACGAGCCGTACCGCGCAGTTGCGCTCGATGTCGGCCGCGACCTTGTCGCCGTAGACGCCCTGGATCTGCTCAAGCGACTGAAACGCCGGCAACATCCGCAACCCGTAGCCGGCGACATAGCTGAAGGCGCTTGCCAGGACGCTACATTTGCCGAGGCTCGCGAACTCGTCTAGTGCCAGCAGGACCTTGACCTGATGCTTGTCGCCGCTGGGCCGCTCGCGGACATTTCGGTCGATGAGTTGCTGAAAGAGCAGGCCGTAGATAGGAGCAATTCGCTCCAGATCGTCCGGCGACACGCTCAGGTAAAGCGAGATGTGCCTGTCGCGGAACACGCTCAGATCAAAATCGCTTTCCGACGTCGCCGCATCGACATAGGGGTTTAGCCAGGCATTGATCTTGGATGTGACCGACTGGCGCAAGCCAGAAAACGTGTTTGCCGACGAGCCCGTGTAATCCTGAATGGCCGAAACGCACGCGGTCGAGAGCGGCTTTTCGGCCGCTGCGCGCTGCGCGATGATCTTGGAGAACCGCTTCTGGGCATTGCCAGCCGCGAACTGGCGGTACACCTCGCCGAGCGTGAAGGGCAGAGCGTCCTCGCCGTCGTCGACAGTCGCGGCGATATAGGCGGTGATGCCGAGGAACGCGGTCCGTGCGCCCTCGGCCCAGAATTTCTCGCCAGTGAGCGGATCGGGGTAGAGCATCGCCGCGATCTTCTGCAGTTCGTTGATGACCTCGACCGGATCACGCCGGTTGATATAGCTCAGCGGATTCCAGCGCACCGTATGTCCTTGGGGATCAAGCGGGTTGAACAGCAGGACCTGATGCCCAAGCACCTCTTTGCGATAGCCGGCCGTGTTGGCGTAATTCTCCTGCTTGATGTCGAGCGTGACGACAGAACCCAGCCAGTCGAGCAAGTTCGGGATGATGATGCCGACGCCCTTGCCGGCGCGGGTCGGCGCTTCGAGCATGACATGCTCGGATCCGCCGAAGCGCATCACATTGCCCTTGAACTTGCCGAGTACGACTCCAGCTGGCGCGAGCATCTGGCCTTTGCGTACCTCGCCGATACGCGCCCAGCGCGCCTCGCCGTGCAGCTTCTGCCGAGTGAACAGCGATGAGATTATCGTGACGATCGTCAGGACGATACCGACGGCAAAGCCGACCGCGAACGGCTTGTAGACGATCGGATAGGTCTTCAGCGCCCAGAGTGCTGTCGGCACCTTCGCCCACTGCGTATGGATGGTGAGGAGATGTGCGCTCCATAGCACCGTCACCGCGCCGATCGCCGCGCTGACGGCTAGGCCGATGATAGCCAGGAACGCGATCGCACCTGGTTGCGCCCCCCCGTCGCTCCGCACCCATTTACCGCTCACGCTACTTCCCTCCTCCCTCGCGAGACTTGCTCGCGGGGTCGAACCACACTTCCGTCATCCGGTAGCGCGCCGGCTGTCCGTCGCCCGGCGGCAGCCGGTGCATCTGGACGACGATGTCGACGAGCGAGCGCAGCAGCGCCCGGATGTCGTGACGATCGAGATCGTTGCCGCCCTCGGATTCCTTAACCAGCAGGGTCAGCTGCTCGAACGCGCCCTCGGCCGTGTTGGCGTGGACGGTCGTGATAGAGCCGGGATGACCCGAGTTGACGTTGCGCAGATAGAAGAAGGCGGTACCGTCGCGCAGCTCCTGGAGGAGGATGCGATCGGGGCGCATCCGCAGCGCCGACTCCAGCAACTCCTTGGCACCGGCTTTCTGCAAACTCTTGCCGTCCTTGGCGTACATCATGTGTACGTGGTTGCGCTGGGGCACGACCAGTTCGCGGGTGTCCTCGATGGTCAGGATCCGCTCGTCGTCCGGGATCAGCTTGATGAGCCCCTTGGAGAAGCTCGTCTTGCCCGAGCCGGTCGCACCCGAGATCAGGATATTCTTGCGTGCCTCAACGGCCCGCCTGAAGAACGCCGTCCAGTCGCCGGCGTCGCGGTGTCGCTGCAGTTCGCCGTCGACGTCGGCGTGGAGGCCGTGCGCGCGGACCTCGCTGAACACGCCGGCGCGCTCGAAATCGTCGATCGTCATCGTCACGCCCGACGCCTTGCGGATCGTGATCGAGATGAAGCCCTGCTCGACCGCGGGCGGCACCACGACCTGCGCGCGCTCCCCGCCCGGCAGCACCGAGGAGCAGATCGGATATTCAGAATTGATGTCCTGCTTGGTCAGGCCTGCGATCAGCTTGGCAAGCGTCATGAGCGCGGCGTTGTCGAGCGCGGGCTCCTCATGCCATTCCCAGCCGCTGCGTGTCTCGAGCCCGACCATGCCTGGCGCGTTGATGACCAGTTCGCTCACATCGTCGCGCGCTAGGTGCCGCTGGATCGGTGCCGCGTTGTGCGCGTAGATCAGCGACGTAGGGTTCGAGGCCATCGCTTAACGCCTCAGGCTCACGTCGTAGACCGAGCTGAAGTCGAAATCCTTGGCAACGAAGATCGCCGCGGTATCGCCCTGGTTCTTCTTCAGGATCGGCTTGATGTCCATCGTGTTCTGAAGAATCGTTTCCCCCGTATGTCCTGGAACTTGCGTCGTGTTGCTGCCAGCGTTGGCAACGGCCCGGCCCGCAATCTGCGACGCATCCTCCAGCACCGAGATGACGAGCCCGACGCCGAACCGCGCCCAGAACTGGGTGTCGACGCCGCCCGGCATACCCGCACGGCCAAGGCTGTCGGCCGCGGGCGAGCCGAGATCGATCGCGACCCCGCGCGGGGTCAGTGCCCGGGTCCACACCACGAACAGGCGGGCCTGCCCCTGCGTGATGCCGCCCGAATATTGACCGAGCACCTTTGTCCCCTTGTCGAGCAGGACGATGCGGCCGTTTTCCGAATAGACGTCATGGTTGATGACGCACGACACGAACCCGGCCTGGGTCGAGTTGATCGCGGTCTGAAGCGTACAAGGGATGACCGTACCCGCACTCAGAAGGAGATTGCGGTCCGCGACCATGGTCGCCCGCACGGACTGAATGGCGGCATGGCTCAGCTGGTTGCTGAAGTCGGTCGGACCCATTTCGGCAGCGGCCTGCCCGTCCTGGCTTGGGGGGCCGAAGCCACTGGCGCCGAAGCCCTGGCGCGCGACAGTTGATTTCCCGCCTGAGGGATCGGGTTGTTGTGGCTGCCCCTCCGATCCAGCAGCCGGCACCGCTGATGACGTTCCGGTGTTGCCGAAGGCCATGATCGGCGATCGGCGTGCCGCATCCGCCAAGCTGCGCGCCTGCTCGGCGCGACGCTGTGCGGGCGATTCCTGGCCGTTCGTCGTCGTCCCGGTCGTCTGTACGGTGTTGTCGTTGGCGTCCGCCATCTGCGTGCCCTGGCCCGCGGGGATCGGCCGCCCGAAAATATCGGTCGGCACTGCGCCCGGCTGGCCGAGTTGGCCGGCCAGCGCCGCCCGCTGCGCGTCTGGCGAGCCCATCACGTCGTCGACGGACCGGTCACTGGCCTTGGCCGGCTGCTTGGCCGTCGTTGCTGTGGCGCTGTGGTGAAACGCGCCGTAGCCGATCGCAATGCCGCCCATAGCGCCGATCAGACCGATGCCGGCACCCATAAAGGCGATATTGCCCCATCCACCGCTGCGCGTGACGGGGCTGTCGCGCTCGTCGCCGGGCACCGTGTCGGCAGCGACGTCGCCGTCCCGGTCAATGACAGTACCGACCATGTTATTGCCCCTTCACGTTGCGAGTCACGACATTGGAGACGGTGCCGGTCCGATCGCTGCGATCGTCGCTGAGCGGTGCCTCGTTGTAGATGCACAGCACCGACGTTCCCCGCCGGAGGCGAATCTGGCGATAGACCGCGTGGATGACGACGAAGTCCTCGCGAACGTCGTAGGGCACGATGGTCTCGGTGCCGTCGACGTCGACCGCGAAGATCGAGGGGATGTCGGCATGGCCTGGGTAGCGCAGCACCGTGAACGCGCCATTGTCGGAGATCTCGGCGGGCTGCAGCGAGGCGTCGCCCTGGACCGTGTATTTCAGGTTCCGCGTGCCCTCGATCACGGCATGGTCGAGCGCCGACTGGGTGATGCTGGTCTCGATCGCTTTGGCGGTCTGCGCCTGGGCGAGCTGCGCCTGCAGCGCTGCCATCGCGCGCTCCTCGCGTGGATAGCGGAAGCGGATGCCGTACATCGTCGCCCCGGTCCCAAGTGACAGGTTGAAGTGATAAGTCCGGGGCGAGCCGTTCGCGTTGGTGAGCACGATTAGGTTCGTGCCGCCCGCCTTCTCTCGGGGTTTGAGGAAGACGATATTGCCGACCGGTGCGATCTGCCACGAGACTGTATCGCCTAGAGCGGCCTGGGTGACCGTTTCGCCCGAGCCGAACTGGATCTCGATCGCATGGCGGAAGCTGCCGACGATCCTCACCACCTGGTCGGGGTCGTAATTGACATCGCGCACGCGCGCGTCCTTCGCGCCGGGCGCCGGCGTCTCGGATGCAAAGGCGGGGTGGGGCACAAGTGCGATCGCTACTGCGCCGACGACCGAGAGCGCGACAAACCGACGCCAGATCGCACCAACCGCGCGCCAGAGGCGGCTCTTCGCGCCGCTTTCCGTCACCACCAGCCCGGTGGGCGGTGACAGGCGAGCGGCCAGTTCCTTGTGCAGTGCTGGCAGTAAGGGGGCGATGGTGTGGTCGGCGGTGTCTGAGGTATTGGGGTGATTGCTCATGTCACGCCTCCGGGTCAGAGCGGTAGTTGACGACCTGGAAGCCGAGCGGATTGATGTTGCGATCCTTCTCGTGTTCTGGCGCCGTGGTGTATTTGAAGGTCAGGATCGCATTCCAGTTCTGCGCGATCGGCGTGTTCTGGCCGAACGTGATGATCTTGCTGAAGCGGACCTGCGCGACCGTCGGGCTAAGGAAGCTGATCGTCCGGATCGAGATCGAGACGAAGCCCTTGTCGCCGTAGATGTTGGAGGGCGCGTTCTTGTTGTTCGACTGGACGCCGTTCAGGTAGCGTGCGCCCTCCGCCTGGTCGCTCATAAGCATCACCGTATAGGCGTTCTCGCGCGCGGCATCGTTGAGCCAGCCTTCGCGCAGCCGCACATATTGGGCGATGAAGTAGCGGTTGACTGCATCTTCATAGGTGCGCGGCTGCGGCCCCTTGAGCGCCGTCACGATCTGCGTCTCACCCGACGCCTTGTCGACCCGGATCACATAGGGCACGACCGTCTTCAGCGGGGCCAGCATCGCGAGCGCGCCGGCCGAGGTGACGGCCAGGGTGCAGGCGCCGGCGGCCACGCCCCAGGCGAGCCGCTTTGACTGGATCGCCGCGCGCATCCGGTCATATTCCCACGTCCTCGAGGTCTCGAAATATGCCTCTTTGTCTTCGGCCTTCACCACGCCCATGGCGGCGATTCCTTCAGCAGGGGGAGTAGGTCAGCGCGCCACTGCGCTGGGATAGGCGTGGCGCTGCTGGTGAAACATTCGTCGCGGCCGGCGCGGCCGGGGCGGCAGGCTCGGCCAGCGCGCCATCCATATCCATGGGCGGGGTCGGCGGTGGCCCCGGCATCGAAGCGGATGCCGGCGACGAAGCAGGAGCAGGAGCTGGCGTCGAAGTCGGAGCCGGCTCCTTTACAGATCCAGAGGGCGAAGCGACGGCCGACTGCCCCCCGCGCTGCTGCGACGCCGGCAGTGGCACCGGCAGGCTCGGCAGCACCGAACCGTACAAATTGGCGGGACGCCGATGCTTGCCGTCGCACACCGGTGCGGGCTTGATACGGGTCCCGGTGCAGCCGCTCAGCGCAAGCGCACCTAGCACGACGATGATCAGGCTTTTCATAGCGTCTCCGTTCGTATCTTTCCCGCGCTGGCGGTTTTGAGGGGCATGATCTGAAGAGGGGCAGGACTCAGGAACGCGTGGCGGAGCCGCCCTTCTGGTCGCCCCCAACCTTGTCTTTGTTGTTCTGCGTCGCGCGTTTGAACATGAGGCGGTTCGCCATCATGTTCGCGCCGGTCTGCAGGAAGCCGTGACCGCCGGACGATGCGCCACCGGCGATGCCTACGGCGATCGATGGCGACTGGAAGAAGAAGATCGTGCCAACGACATAGATTATGACAACCCAAGTTACCGCGACAAGCACCGCAGCTATGTTGAGAGCAACGTGGCCTTCTGATGATAGACCTAAGAACATCGAGCCATCGCCAACGCTGCGCATTACGTCGTCCATTACCGTCTCTTGGAGACCGGTAATAAATCTCGTCATTACCGCCACAACGACCATAAGAAGGACGTAGTTGGTCGTCTGCTTTAGCCAGCCATCGAACAACCATCGAGATGATCCAAAGAGAAGGCAGGCGAGGGCGAGTGGTGCAAGCGCTACACAGATCGCGACAGATAACTTGGCAAAAATAACGATACAAAAGCCAATGGCTCCGGATGTCGCAGCGAAAATGTGAATGACTAATATTGAGATCGCTGTTAGTGCGAAGTACTCTAGCTTGGCCACCGCTAGGGACACATTTAAAATGCTGCCACGCTGTTGCTGAACCTTCGCATTGGCTTTCCAAAGTGCCCTGGTTAGTTTGTTTGAGTCTGAAACATATAGATCAAATGTCGATCCCGGGTTTGTGACTGGTGTTCCAGTGCCTGCCGATATGATCTCCTCGGGCAGGTGGGTTGCAACATTGACGACAAAGGTTGTGTAACCAATTGAACTCGCCGCAGCTATGACGAAGCCTACTTTACCAGCTTGGAACACTAACTCACGTAATGGCGCTTGGATCGCTCCGCGCAACACCGCGAACCCGAGCACGAGAAAATAGATCGTCGCAGCGAGCGCAAGCGGAGCTGCCACGAAAGTAACCAGGCCCGATCCAAAGCCTGCGACGGACGTGTCGATCGCAGAGGAAATGTACGAATACATTGCTGTGAATGGTTGCATGAGGCTCATGAATCTGACCTTGCATAGATATCAGAGAAGATATTATTTTCTTAATGTTGCATTTGAGAAAACGTCGTCAACTTGCTTAGCCACTTGTTCTTGAAATATAGCATCTGAAGCAGCTTCGACGGACCCACACATGTGCAAATTATCTTCGGTGCCAACATTACTATACTTACCGCTTCTGCAATCGGCGAGCCACGATTTGCGCAGTTCCGGATTGTGTTCGAATTGAGCCTCGGTTGGAACTTGGACAGGCTGAGAACAGCCAGTGATAAGCAAGAGAATGACAATGAGTGTATGTTTAAGCACGATCATTTTCTCAGAATTGCGCTATCGAACGTCGCGTCGGCATCGCGATCTGCCGCGGCCTGCGCTGCAGCCAAGGACAGTTCAGCGCGGCCATCTTGCGACATCTGGATCGCCTGCATCTTGAGCATGTCGTTCTGAAGCTGCGCCTGCTCGACCGCGACGCGGGTTTGCAGGTCCATCACGTCCTTCGGGTCTCTGGCGTTTGACAGTTGTTCGCGGAGCTGGTCGAGGCCCTGCATCCGGGTCTGGGTAATGCTGAGCGTGTGATCACCTAACGCTGCAGTCGTTGCGGCATGGCCGGTCGCGTTCTTCAACGCTTGAGCATATTCCGCATCGGCGCTTGACGATGAGGATGGCGCCATCGTGTATCGGGACTGGATATTCGATGCGAGCGAGCCGAGCGAGCCCAGCTTCGACAGATCGCCGCTGAGCAGGGTTGAGGCGTCAATGGTAGTGTTCGGCAGGATGTTGCGGACCTGCGGGTTGAGCAGCTGCGGCGCAATGCTGTTGACGTTCGTCAGCTTGCGAAGCGAGTTGAGCTGGTTCGCGGCTGTAGCCAACTGCTGCTTGCCCTGCTCGACCATGCTCAGCGTCTGACGGGCGGTCTGCAGCGCCTGCATATAGGTCGTCGTGTCGAACACAGGGATGCCCTGCGCCGATGCCGGTGATGCGGCTGAAGCCAGCGCGATCGGCACGGCTGCAAACAGGATGATGCGCCTAAGTGACATATCAGCTTCTCCTTTGGTTTGCGTAGAAATGCGGCAGCCACGCCGCAGGATCGTTGCCCGCCAGGGCAATGGCCTCCTCCATCGCGACGAGATTCTCCTCGCGGCCCGAAAGCACCTTGAGCTCGTCGGGCATTCCGCGGAGGTCGAGCTTCGCGACGATCGACGTATGGTTCTGCTTGACGAGGAAGCACCGGCTCTCGAGCGTCAGCTCCTCCCGGATCAGGCGGTATTCCGCATCGGTCAGCCCAAGCCCCTCGCAATAGTCGGCGCGCTTGGCGTCGGGGTTGGGCATGAGGATCTTGGTCGCGGTCTGTTCGATGATCGAATGCGCGATGGGCGAACCGAGCGCGTCCGCCGGCGACTGGGTGCCGAACACCAGGAAGGCGTTGCGCTTGCGGAAGGTTTTGAGACCGTCCTGCGCGAACGACCGGAAGGCATCGTCCTGCAACGCCTTCCAGAATTCGTCGATGTCCACCACCACGCGCTGGCCGTTGAGCAGTGCGTCGACGCGGTGGAACAGGTAAAGCATCGTCGGCGTGCGGATCTCCGGATTTTCCAGAAAGTCCGTCATGTCGAAGCCGATGAACCGCGCCGACAGCGACACCTCGTCCTGCGGGCCGTCGAACGCCCAGCCGAGCGGGCCGCCCAGGCACCAGCGCTCCAGCCGGGCACCAATGCCTTCGGCATCGGCATAGCCGAGCATCTCGCGCAACGCGCTGAACGAGCGCGACGCTGCCGGCAGCCGCATGACCGCGTCCAGCCCCTCGTCGATCGACCGCTCTTCGGCGACCGAGAGCGGCCGGTTCTCCCGGCGCACCAGCACCCGCACCAGATGGCGCAGGAAGGCGATGTTGGCGGACGTCGGCTCGAGACCCTCGAGCGGAGCAAAGCCGGTCGGTTCGCCGTTGCGCAGCGTGAGGTAGGTGCCGCCACAGGCCCGCACGAAGATCTCCGCGCCGCGGTCCTTGTCGAAGAAGATCTGCTTCGCCCCGGTCTTTTCGAGCTGCGCTTGCAGGAAGTTCTGCAGCACTGTCTTGCCGTAGCCGGTCGGTCCGATGATGAGGGTGTGGCCGACATCAGTGCGGTGAAAGTTGAACCAGAAGGACGAGCCCGCGCGCGTCTTGAGCAGCGTTACCGCCTCGCCCCAGTGGTTCCCTGACTTGCGACCGGCGGGGAAGGTGTAGAACGGGCTCAGTGCCGCAAAATTGCGGGTGTTGATGACCGCGGGACGCGCGCGCATCGCGAAATTGCCGGGGAGCTGCGCCCAGAACGCCGCCTCGAGTGCGACATCTTCGCGCGCCATTACCATCCCGGTGTCGGCCGCGGCCGACCGCGCGATCGACAACCGCTCCAGGAGGCGCTTCGGGTTCTCGTCGATGACCGAGATCGACAAGTGATGCTCGCCCATGGCGAAGCGGTTCGCCATGAGGTCGTCGACGCCGTCGAGCAACTCCTCTGCCTGGCTCACGCCGGCATCGTCCGACGACACCATCTGCTTGTGCTTCTTCGTGAACCGGTCGCTCGCGTCCGACTTGACCAGCGGCGCGAAGCTCTGGGTCAGCACGAACGGAAAATCGAGCGTCAGCAGGCTGTTGAACTGACCCGTTCGCGTGCTGGCGACATATTCGCGCACGCCGAACATGCCGAGATAATGCGACTTGTGCGGCAGCCGGATCTCGGCCGCCTCGCGCCCGAATACGATCCGCGAAGTATAGAGCGCCTGGCCCAACCGCCCGTTGAGCATCGGGACGCGGATGCGGTCGCCGGTGAGGATGAAGTGGAGCACCTCCATCGGCTGCGAGAACAGCACGCCACCATGCTCGTAGAGCGATAGCGGCTCGGGTGCGACATCGGCCAGGAGCGATTCAAAGTCGCGGCACTTGTCCGCCATGATCGTCAGCGCGCGCTCGTCGATCTCGGCGCCCGGGGTGCGCTTTCCGAAGATGCGCGCGATCTGGTCGCCGGCCATGTTCGACGGCCGCACGAGGATCGTGACGTAGAATTCGTTGTGGTAAAGGACCTTCTCCCGCAGAGCTGCGGTATATTTGTCCTGCAAAGCGCGCGCGAAATCGGAATGGAAGTCGCCCTCGATCACCGGGTCGGTCGCCATCCTGACCAGATGCGTCCAGAGCGCGACGCGATCGTCGCCGATCGAGCGCCATGCGATGTTGAGCTTGTTGTGCCAGGTATTGAGGTCGGAGACGTCGCTGGTCTCGAACGGTCGCCCGTCGACGCGGTACATGCGCATAAGCGAGCCGTCTTCGAGCGCGATTAGCGTCTCGTCGACATGCCGCGTATAGAGGAGGAACCTGACGTCGTCCGCCTCGCGCAGCGCGATCTTCTTATGCTTGAGCTTGAACTCAATCATTGCCGAAATGCTTTCGCTTCACGCCCTTGGCGAGGCGGACGGGAGAATAGCTCCCGCCCCCCCAGAACTTGCGGTTCTTCGAGAGAAATCCCGTCTGGAACCATAGCCCCCACAGCCGGAAAGCATTGAAGTCGTAGTGACAGATCCAACGCGCCGAAAAGTAGAGCGCCCCGAACAGGCCAAACGGGTAGAAGGGATTGTGGAAAATCCCCCACACCACCATGCAGACCATGATGATCGGCAGGATCGCCTCGAGCGGCAATCCCATGAACACCGATGGCCTGGTCAGGGCCAGGAACACCTTATCCTCGGCGAGCCTCTCGTCCATCTCAGGCCGATCCGCCCATCCAGCCGACGATCGTCGCTGCTGAGAAGATGATCCCGATCCCGATCAGCACTGTGACGGCGCGGGCCCAATCCATCCGGCCGGTCAGCTTGGCGTAGCCCACTGCCATCACCGCGATGACGCCGACGACGGACGCTACCGTGGTCATCCAGGTCTTGATCGTATTCAGGCCGCTCTCGATCGAGGTTCCGTCGGCAAAGGCCGGCTGCGCGATCGAAATGAGGGCCATCACGCCGACAAAGCCGACGAGCTGCCGGGCGCGGGCATCGGACATCATCCGGCAAATTTCGGGTTTGAATTTCATGACGGTCTCCATGGCTTGAGGTTACCTCTCCAGGTCGTGAGTGGGTTCGACCGGTTCGATCTGCCGCACTGGCGTTGGCTCCCGGACCGAGACGTCGAGGCCGCGCCGCAACGTGTCCGAGATCATTTGGCGGCTTTCGAGGTTCGCGGCTGTCATCTGATCCACGTCACCATCGAAAACCGCGGCAATATGCAGTTTCATCGCCGCTTGTGCCTCGAGCGCGCCGACGAGGCGCGGTTCGGCCGCGATCTGCTCGGTTCCGCCGTGCAGAAACAGCTCCGCCAGGTCCTCGCTCTCGTGATCACGCTCGGCGCGGTCACGCTCGCGTTCCTCACGAACGATCTGTGGTTCCGGTTCGGGCTGCCGTTCCCGCGCGATCGTTGATTCCGCCACCAAACGATCCTCGACGTCCGCCTTGATCTCGTCACGCTCGGGGTCGGGCTCGACGGTCAGCACATCCCGGTGGAGTCCGGACCGGACGACGTAGATCGCGTCGGCGATCTCTGTGTCCCACTTCCCATCCCGGCCTTTCTGGCGCAGCTCGGCCGGCTCGTAGCCGGCCTTCTCGAAGGCGCTGACCAGCGTTGGGCTTTCCAGCGCCCACTCGAATGCGTTGTCCAGCACTTCCCGGTTCAGGCCGAGGCGCTCGTTCTTCAACTGGCGCTCTACCGGATCCATGCCCTCGTGCACGGTCTCGGCTAGCGTTTTGCGGTCTTGCATCAAACTACTTAGCCCCAGCAGCAACCTGCGATCCGCGTCTGACAACTCCGGGCCGTTGCTTGCGGGCGGGCAATCCTGCGCTTCCGCATCGCGATCGGCATCAACCGTCCTTGGTGTGATCGTCGCTACGTTCACTTCGACAGCGGACATAGGCGTGACCTGCTCGGGGGTAGGGGGCGGCGCCTCGGTTGTCCCCCGATGAGGGCGCGTTGCATCGGCGCGGCGCATCTCTTCCATCTTCGCTTGCTCGCCGAACTCCGGTTCGTAGCCCCGGACGGTCAAACCTTCGCGGGAAGCAGCCGCCCACACGGCTTTACGAAACGTCTGCGAGCCTTCGACGTCGATCCCTTTCCAATCATTGTGCTTGGCGATCTTGATCAGGGCAGCGATCGTCTCCGGGTCTTCATTGCGCGCCACAATCCGGTCGCCGTTTCCGACGATTTCGATCGACGGAATGTCCCGATCCCTAGGCAGGAACATGCCGACACGACGCTCGCTGCCGTCGCTCGGTTCGATAACGCGGATCTGATACTGATACGCCAGTTCGGGCGGCATCTGATATGTCGCCGTCTCCTCGACAGTAGACTCTATAGTGCGATCGCCCCGCGCGACCATGTTCTCGGCACTCACTTGAACACCTCGACAGCATTCGAGGTGATCTGCCCGACCACCCAGCTATCGGCATCGGCATAGCGTTTGGCAGGGGGCGCTGTCGGTGCTCTGCCCGGCGTCGTCTGGATCGGGCGCGGCGCTTGAATCGAGCCCATTTCGCGCGCGGCGGACCACACCCGATCGACATAGCCGTTGCGGAAGCCGCGCGTCAGCGTGCCGGTGTTATAAAGCGAGTAGGTCGCTGAGATAGCGTCCAGACCGTTATAGTGACGGCTGGCGAGACGATAAGCTTCTTGGAGCATTGAGGAGGCAAGCTGCAGGTTTGTGCACGGATCAAATACCTGCTCGACCGTGACGCCCAGCCGTGCGAAATTGGCCGAGTTCAGCTGTGCCAAGCCCACATCGACCGTATAGCCAGCCGCGATATACCGACGTACCAGCGCCACCCCTTGTGCGACTGAGCGCACACGCACGCGCGGGCCCTTGTTGATGTTGATCGACAGGTCGTTCCCGCCGCTTTCTGTCATGACGAGTGGAACAACCGCCTCGGTCGCGACCTCTGGCGCACATTGCTGCGCAAGAGCGGTAATTGCCACGACGGTCTGGGTCATTGATCGACTACCGGCCGGTAGTGGGTATCAATCGGGTAGTGTAAGGTTCCGACAGGTCCGATGCGGCATAAGGCATCATTTCTGCAGATTAACGGCATACCAATGTATGAAAGACCCAGTATAAATACAGGAACTCTATTTCTATACTGAGCTGCCTTGATAATATCCGCGGCGTTGAGTTTATAGGCCTGCTGTACGCCGACCCCGTTGAGCGGTACCAGGCTGCACATGCCGGGCGTCTTATCGGCACCTGCAATATCCATTCGAGGTGAAACTCCTAGCAAGCCCGCTCATCTCTACTGAGATGGTCTGAAGCTGGCGGTGTATGATTTTCACCTATCAAGCGCAGCCACCGTAAATACGGTGATACCGTGGCTGCTGCTTACGGTGTGGTTATATTGCGTACGACTGCCGTGTTTTCCCGGCATCGTCGCGAGTGCCCATAATGTGGGATTTCGTTGTTGATTTATGGATCGTTGCGACAACCGGAGTTTATCATACGGCCTCATCAGCCATGTCATACGTGACACTTTACCCCGAGCGGGCAAAGTGTCATCGTTGGTACGACTGTCGTGCGCAGTTTTCAGACAACAAACCACATTAGATGTATTACCGGCATTATAAGTATGTAATTCGCATGGGTGGGAGATGAGCGTCGGTCGCCGCTAGGCTAGTATTGTGGGACTTAGCCGGGCCAGGCTTCGCGCCGGGGAACGGCAGAGTGTCATAGGTGGCAAAAATTTCTTGTTCGCCACGTCCGGGATTCACATTCCCGCTAGGCGTGGTAAGATTCACATTATGTTCCTGCAGCTTGACCTTTTCGATTGCGCGGAGCCGCCCTCAAAGGGGACCGCGGAGAGTCTCAACCTTCCGGCCCTGATTGAGAGGATCACCGATGTGTCTGCGCGACCGCGCTACGCCTTCATGGTTCTAAACCTCATTGCGAAGGTCGCAGGGAAGAACAGCGGCAGCGCAGGACCCTATGTTATCGATCAGGAGCAGCGCATCCGGCTACGGGACTGGCTTTGCGACGCCCTGATTCCCGTCGCAAAGCGAGATCCCCGCCGGTTGGCAATTGTGGAGCAGGTAAAGGCAGGGCTGGTTGCGCAGCAGTTGCTGCCCGCCGACCCGACGGCTGCTGCTCGCATGATCGACGAAGAAGTGAAGGTTCGCGTTCGGCAATCCGGGCGTTGCAATGTGAGTCGCGCAGTGTCCGACCTAGTTCGGGCAGGTCTCATCCGCAGACACTATCAAGGCTACCGCGTCGACCATCATAATCGTGGGGCAAAGCGCGAAGCGGTATACACTATTACTCCCGCAGCGGCTGGGGCCTTGGCGGGGCGCCTTTAGTTGCAACAGGATCGTACGCACCCTTCACCTCCCGCAATGGCGTTCGTTGCTCAGCGATCCCGCCAACCGGTGCCTGATACCGCTGACAGAGTTCTGCGAATGGGCGCGAGCCTACCGATCTTGGCGACGGCAAGAGGCAGATCAAAGGGGAAATGCGGTTTGGGGTGACCGATCAGCCATTATTCGCGATTGCCAGTTTCTGGCGATCCGTCGGCGATAAGCGCTACTTCGCGATAATGACATGCAACGCGAACGAACTGGTTGCGCCAATATACCCGAAAGCGATGATTACGATTCTGCAGCCGGACGATCACGAGCGTTGGCTCACCGGCAGCTATAACGACGTGCTTGCGTTGCAGCGCCCATATTTTACCGATCGTATGACCGTGCGAGGTCCCGTGTTCCCGACGCGCGTAAGTACCCCTCTTGTCTGAACGGCCGGCCTTGTCGGATCGGGAGGTCTGGGAGAAGGCGTCGAGGATCACTGCAGAATTCGGGGACGATGAGCCTGAGCATTTCGCAGCGAGGCTCTTCGATATCCTCCGCGATACCGCCAATCCGGAAGACTGGCGCCGGATAGCGGTTGCGGTAGATTTTATCGCCGCGTCGTCCAAGCAGTAGGGACGGTTCGCCACTGATCGCTTTGGCTCCATAACGTCGCCTGTGCGTTTTAGCGCAACGAAGGAGACAGACATGGCGAACAAAGAAAAGATCACGGACGGTGCCAACGAGCGTGCCATCGACGAGCCGATTGCCAGTACCGCACCGGGCATCCCCGATGACGCACTCCTGCCTGGTGAGGAAGTGCCGGACGAGCCTAGCGACGAGGAAGTTGCGCGGATCGCAGCGAAGCTTGGGGCGCCTGACCCAAACCGATAACGGGTCAGGCTTGCGACAGGTTTGGCGTTTCCGGATCAATCTGGGAGACTTCGTCAGCAGGTTCGTAGCGCAGGGTCCACCGGGGGTAGCCCCCTGGTGCGATCTCGATATCGGGCAGTCCGACGGGATCGGCGCCGGTCTCCACCCAGCCAGCACCGTGACAACGATCGCAAGCAGTGCGCTTGCAGCGGAAACTGACGAGATCGATCTCGGTGTTCCACTGACCTCTACCTTGGCAGACCGGGCACATTGCATCCAGACTACCCTTGCGAGGCTGGAGTGGAACGATGTCGAACGCATGCGGGCTGTCGGGGCCGTCGCAATAGACGATGTTGCTGGCGTGAGGCATGGGCCCTACTCGTGGCGCTGTGAACTAAATGCAATATGGGTCGGCTCGGCTCGGCGCGGCCAAGGCTCGTAATGTCGGCACCTGCGCCATGTCCGTCGTCTATGGTGGAGACCCGCGTCTTGCACTCGAACTTTAATCCTACAATGCCGCCACAGCTGACCGCGTTTTGAATCTGACATTGCTCAATTCGAAGCGAGATCGTGATATTATGCTTTTATCCGCATAAGTGTAGCAAAGGCATGAATGTTCATTGGGCCCAGATATGTCAGATTATTATAGATAGAGGCGTCCGTGAACACCTATCGCGCCTCAAGAATACCCTATTGAATATCTCGGATGTGAATGGCATCGAAGATGTAAGCACAAGGACTCAGTGTTGCCTCGCTTGTCGATCCGACGTTCAACGCCGACCGGGTCGCTTACCGCGCAGAAGTGAGGGCCGGCGTCAGGGGTATGTTTGCCAGTGTCCGGCTCATCCAGAGCTTGGCGCGGCAGCGCAAGAAATAAGCTTCGTATAAGATTGGTATCCTGCACCTCCACGCGCAGGTTCTTCGTGCTGCAATGTCGCGGCAATCGAAGGAGTTAATCATGGAGCGCAATGACGATCTCATCGAACTCGGCGTAGCTAGCGTCGAGACCAAGGGTTCGGTCGGTGCCGGGCAGGATGAAATTCTGCAGCGCGCACTCGCCGGCCTCTCCGACGACTGAGCGAAAGGCGGCGCGCGGGGCACTCCGCGCGCCGTATCGCTTGTATGGGATACATATTTCGCCCTGGTCTGCACGCCTGCGATGTCGCTGGAAGCCTTGTCTTTCTCGATCTCCCCGCGGATCGCTATTTCCTGTTGGCCCCCAGCCTCAACACGGCATGCCTTCGTCTGTGCTCGGGGCATGATACCGACCCAACAGACCAGCTTGCGATCCATCGGTTGGTTGATCGTGACATTGTACGCAGCATTGATGGTGCAATCCGTCCAACGCTCTGCGCCCCGTTAGCGTGTCACACCCCAACCGGAAGAAATCGCGGTATCGAAGCAACATCCTCCTCGGTAATCACTGCACTTGCGCAATATGCCTTTGCTGCCGTGGACCTGAAATGCCGGTCGTTGGATCGCGTTTTGAACGGTATCGCTCGCTCCAGGCTATGCAAGAAACGGGTGCTCGCTGTTCGGTCGGGGCGTGATCCAGCCGAGGTTGCCTGCGCTTTCATGGCCGCCGACCGCCTGATAACCCTCCGTGGACACTGCTTGGTGCGATCGATCGCCATTACACGGACCATGGTTGCGCGCGGCGTCGCACCTGATCTTGTCTTGGGCGTGAAGCTAAGACCCTTTGAAGCCCATTGTTGGGTCCAGCATGACAATGTACTGATCAGCGACGACCCGGGTACCGTTGCTCCCTTTACGCCGATCCGGATTGTATGACGACGCACCGCTATTTTGCGCTGCTCGCGTTCGATCCGGCTACACGGTTGGCGTGGGAAGCCGCTTACGCCAGGGTGATTGCCGAGGCCGGGACTTTTGCCGTACAAAACGTTGGCCCGCGAGTGGTTGTGATCGCCGAGCAGAATGGGCTTGTCGCGATTGGCGACCAAGGTGCCGTCGTTGGTCGGCTTCATGCAAGGCAATCCACTACAACGCTGCATACGTTCGATGCCGAAGCAGCCCGCATGGCCGTGCGCACGCAGGGCGCATCGCTTCTGCGTGCCTGTTGGGGCTCCTATGTCGCATTCATCGCAACGTCCGCTGAAGACGGCGTTCACGTTCTTCGCAGCCCGTTCGGGGACCTAGGCTGCTATTGGGCGCGATCGCCATTCGGCATTCTGGTTGGCTCCGACATCGATCTGCTGCGTCGCTTCGGTGGGTATAGCCTCAAAGTTCTATGGTCCGCTGTCGTGCGACATCTGGTAGCCAGCGATCTTCATGCGCAGCAGACTTGCCTCGAAGGCCTGAACGAACTTTTGGGTGGCGAACGACTGAGCGATAGGGCGGGCCGGTATACCGTAGATAAGCCTTGGCGCGTCTGGGATTTTGTCGATGCTGATGTACGTATACGCGATGCGGGCGAGGCCGCAGACAGCGTACGCGACGCCGTTCAAGCCAGCGTCGCCGCACAGGCCCGATCTCATTCGAAGATACTGCTGCGGTTGTCCGGCGGTCTCGATTCCTCGATCGTGGCGGCGAGCCTGGCCAAGACTGAGACGCCGTGTGTAGCGGTGACAATGGTGACGCGAGACCGAGGCGGTGATGAGCGTAGGCACGCGCAGTCCGTTGCTAGGCATATGGGGATACCCTTAAGCGAGGTAATACGAAGTACAGACCTGGTCGATCTCGCTGTATCTGAGGCCCGCACTTTGCCCCGCCCGACGGCACGCGCTTTCGCACAAGCCAGCCTGTACGTTGCAAGTGCGCTCGCGCGCCAATACGGCGCAACCGCGATCTTCGATGGGGGCGGGGGCGACAACATGTTCGCAGCCTTGCAATCCCCGGCGCCCGTTGCCGACTGTCTTTACCGAACCGGAGGATGGGGGCATTTCTGGCGCACGGCGCGATCGATAGGGATCGCGGCTGATACCGGAACCGCGTACGTGGCACGCCGCGCAATCTGGCGTGCTGCAACGCGGGGGCCTGCTTATCGGTGGCACACCGATCTACGTTTGTTATCGTCCAAAGCCTGCGCAATGGCCCGGGGAGCGACTGACCATCCGTGGCTTGTACCGCCTAAAGGCGTCCTGCCCGGCAGTGCAGCGCACGTTGCTCTTCTTGTCGCAGCCTCGAGCGTCGTGCAATCGCGCGATCCCCAAACCGCTATCCCCTTGTGTTCTCCCCTGATCACGCAACCTGTCGCTGAGGCATGTTTACGCGTCCCGAGCTGGCTGTGGACGCAAGACGGCCAAAATCGGGCAGTCGCCCGCAACGCGTTTCGGGATGTCCTGCCCTCAGGCATTTGCGACCGACGCGACAAAGGCTTGCCGGACAGCTTTCTTATCGAGCTTATCGAGGTCAACCATCGTCAAATATCGAGTATGCTATTTGACGGGCTCCTTGCTGCCGAAGGTCTTATTGATACGGCTGCGCTGGCAGAGACGCTGCATCCGGCGCGGCTGGCTAAGGGCGCAGGCTATATTCGAGTAATGCAACTGGTGGATACCGAGGCCTGGGTCCGATCGATGCTATTGCAAGCGCAATCGCTAACCAGGCTTTCTGTTCCCAGCTGACACATCGGAATGCTCAGCGCGTAGCATCGACCAGCGTTGATAGTCGGCAACCTTCGCAGGATCAGGGTCGACTACACCTTGGAACCAGAAAGCAAACCAATCGATCGCCCGGGTATAGGCCGCCAGTCGATGCGCTGGCTGCCACTTGATATGATGCTCGTCGGGAAAGACGACCATATCGACTGGCTTGTCGTGTTCGCGCAGCGCTGTGAAGGTTTCGAGTGCCAGCAGGTATTCGTCGTCTGATGCCTGGATCAGCAGGGGAACGTCCATTGTCGATGCATTGAGGGCAAGGGATGCAGGCTTCCAGAAAGCTGGCGCTTCGTCGGTTGCGCGGGGGTAACCAAGCATACGATTAAAGTCGGCCCACGCGGGACCGCCATAGGTCATGGCTGTCTTGGGTTCGAGGCTGCTCGAACTCACGGCTGCGGCCGAGAAGACACGACTGTTGATCAGCGCGAACCGCGCGCTGGTCGCGCCATCGCTGACACCAGTAATGCCGATGTGATGGGTGTCGATCAGCCCCCGCGCCGCTACCAGCGATATGCCTGTCACCATGGACGAAAGCTGGCTGCGGCGGTCGGCCCAGTCGGTAAGACCGGCACGATTGACCGCGTCCCAATCCTTGAGGCCCGGGAAAGCAAGGCCTATCGTTTGTGGTACTTCAAGGCTGAGAACGGCAAAGCCGCGCGCAGCGAGTGCGAAGATAGGATATTCGTCACCGGTCCCACCGCGCAGGAATCCCAGACTGCGATACTGGACGACGATCAGCGGCAGTGCCTTACCGGTCTTGTGGCCGGGGGGCAGAACCAAATCGCCCCATGCCGGTAGTCCGTAGTCGTTGGTCCATGTCAGCCGTTCGACGGTACCGAACTGCCACCGAGCGGCCTGGGGATTTGGATCGTATATTGGCGCTGCGACACCTGTTTTCGCCTCAAGATCGACGATCTGCCGCGGTGATGTGGACGTCTCACGCAAGCATAGCAGGCGCGATGCATGCGTGAGACAGCCAAGCAGTACGTCGTCGGTGACCCACAAACGTTTGGGCGCGCCAGTGCCTGGTATCCATCGGTAGAACGCCAATTGGCTTTTTGCCCACCCCTCGCGACGCAGATACAAAACCCCGCGTTCGGTCGCGGTCCAGAAAAGGCGGACGATACCCCCTACGCAGGCGCTAGCTGTACATGGTGACTGTATGCCGTCCGCATCGGTAAAGTGGAGCCGACGAGGAGTAGCAGGTGAAGCATTATCGGCATCCAACCAGGCAGTTGCGCCCTTCGCGCTGACCAGTCTGGTCCCATTTCCGCCCCGTTCTCTGGCTTCCAAGCGAAGGGTCTGGACGGAATTTGCTTTGTGGATCGTGCCTGCCCGCAAGTCGATCGCTTCGATCACGGCCGGTACAGTCCCGCGCATCTGGGGGTGGGGGCCATAGGTCGGCGCGAAGCGGGCATCGTAACGCCACCCCATTCGTCCCTCCGCTGTGTCCTGTGCGCGGATCGCTATCTGTCCGGGACGGCTTGAGACGACCATGGTGCCGTTCGACGCCCAGATCCATTGCTCGATATCGACCGGCGAGCGGGTTACGGGCTTCGCGGTTCCAGTCGCGACATCGACCTGCCAAACTTGCGTGGTTCCGTTGTCCCGGCGCAGATAGCCAATCGACCGACCGTCGGGAGACCATGCCGGCGTCACCGTTGCGGCCAAGCCAAAAGGGACCATCAATCCGCGGACATTGGCCGAGACCATCATGAATGCGCCGCCCCGATCCACGACCCGCGGTACGGCGCCCGGCTTGATGTCGGCGACGAGCAGCATGCGGCAATAGCTGTTGGTATCCGGATCACCCTGGCTGAGGACGAATGCTACCATGGTGCCATCTGGCGAGATTGCGAGCGGGCTTGGCATATCTACTGCCGAGGAGTCCGGCGTCCCGATATCGCGCAAGCGCACCAGATCGTCTGGAGTGATGGTGTGAGCACGCTTTGCCGCCGGCGCGATCGATGGAGGCAAGCAGTCGGCTCCGGCGAGCATGGGGCCGAGCAGCCAAGCCGTCGTCATGATCCCGATCATCACTCTAAAAGAGCGGCTCACCATGATTTGGCGATCGATAGGCCGACGTAGCGACCGACAGGCGAGTAGTTCGTGGAATCATACGGCGCTTCGAAGAAAATGCCCGCAATCGAGGCAGGCGTGTCGTTGAACACGTTCTGCACGCTCAGCGCGATATCGATCCCCCGTGATGTTTGGGGGCCTTTCGTGTTGTAGCGAACCGTCAGGTCGAGCGGTGCCATCGCTGCAACACGTTGGCTGGGTACGGCGCGCGTATCTGTGACGCTGCCGATATAGCTCAGCGTAGTCGTGAGGGTGAGTGCGCCATCACGCCAGCTAGCGCCGCCACGCGCCCGGACATGTGGTGGGTTGAAGATGGTGCCGGCGAGCGTGGTGACGGGCAGTGTAGGGGTGATCTGCTGATTGCTCGTCAGATAGGTCGCATTCGCACTCAGATCGATGGATTGGTCGGGTCCACCGATCTGGAAATGGTATCGTGCCAACGCATCCACGCCGTGGATCCGTTGCCTGCCTGCATTGACGTTGCTTGCATCTGCGATCGCGACGATCGTGGCCGGGTTATAGGGGGCACCGCTTGCGTTGACGAACGACGGCGACGCGGTCACCCGCGCGGCGATCTCGGCTGCCGTGGGATTGCGGGTGACATAATCAGCATAGATCGGATTGCTAAGGGCCTGCGACGCGCGGTCGATCGGCGTGACGATGCGGTCGTGATACCGGGTATCGAAATAGCTGATCTCGAGCTGCGCACCGCGGAGGGCGGGGGGATGGATGACGAGTGTTGCCGACCAACTCGTGGCGCGTTCTGGGCGCAGGTCGGCGTTCCCGCCGCTGACCAGGGCAACGGTCGACCCTGCCGGATACCCTGTACCGCCTACCTGCGCGGCGCGGTACAGGACCACGCCGGTTGGTTGAAACGCCTGACGCAGGGTCGGCGCGCGAAACGACTGACCCCAGCTGGCCTTGATGTCGAAGGTCGCGTCGGGTGCGTAGATCAAACCGATCTTGGGTGTCGCTACGTCGCCAATCCCAGGATAGCGCTCGTACCTTGCGGCAGCAGTGAGATTGAGCCGGGCAATGCCGGACACGGCCATGTCCGGTGAGGCGATCGGCAGACTGAGCTCGGCGTAACCATAAGAGCTGTCTTGGCCGCGTGTGAAATTCTGGGTGTTGCCTGAGCCTGCCGAAAAGGCCGTCCCGTTCGATCGATATCCAGCACCCAGTGCAACCTTGAGATTGCCCGCGGGCAGGGTGGCAAGCGCCCCGTTGCCATTCAGTTCAATCGACTGCTGGTCGTTACAATAGCATCCGGCGCTGGTGTAATCGAGCCGGGTACCGGTGAACTCCCGGGTCAGGAACCGGGTGCGATCCTGCGCAACCGATCCAGCAAGCGCGATGCGCCAGTCTTGTCCGACCCGCCATTCGACCGAAGGGGCAATGACAAAGGACCGGGCGCCACCCGTGCGCTCGCCATGCGCGATTGCACGATCCCCGCTTTCATCAAGCGGGTAGGCGAGCGCCTCGGTTCGACGATTGTACAGCGCATCGAGGGACACTGTGAGGTTGTCGCCGATCGCCTGGTGGCCGGTAAACAAGACGTTGTGGCTCTTGATGGCCGGATAGAGGGTCAGCCCGGGGGTGACACTTTTTGCATAGTCACGCTGCGACGCCGTAATTTGCGTGTTGCGGTTGAACTCATAGGCAAGTGCGAAGCCGCCCGAACGCCACGTCGTACCGCTCAGCACGCCATATTGCCGGGTGAAGTTTCCGCCGTCCGCTGAAATGCCCAGACCGGCCCGCGCCTCTATGCCGCGGTAATCGCGCTTCAATACGATGTTGGCCACCCCGGCAACGGCATCGGACCCGTAGATCGCCGAGGCGCCGTCCGGAACGATCTCCAGTCGGTCGACCGCGCTAAGTGGGATCGCCGACACGTCGACACTCTGCCGCGCACCGCCATAGGAGACGCGGTGTCCGTTGAGCAGCGTCAGCGTCGCATCGCTGCCCAACCCTCGCAGGTTGATCGAAGATCCACCCCCGACATCGCCACCGCTACTCCCAGGAACGTTCAGACCGATCCCGGGCTGCTGGCCCCCGCCAAAGCTTTGCGGCAGCGAGCGGACCACGTCGCCAAGGGTGGCCTGTCCTGTGTTGCGGATCGCTTCCTGGCTAAGCGTTATGACAGGGGACGCGATCGGTGTGCCGCGGATTCGTGAACCGGTGACGACGATGTCAGACGGCGGGGTTGGTATCGCGTCGCTTGCGCCGACGACGGGCGGGGTGTGATCGGCAGCGCGAATAAGGATCGCATCGCCGTCATAGATCGCCGTCAGCCCCGATTCAGCCAGGAGCTGGTCGATGACCTGTTCGATTGTGTAGACCCCCTCGACGCGCGGCGCTTGCCTACCGGCTACGCTATGAGCCGGAAACATGATCTGCCGGCCAGATATGCGCCCTGCTTCACGTAACGCCGCTTCCAAGCCTTGTGCGGGCAGATGATAGGCCTGTGATGGGCTCGTCAGGCCGAATGCAGGTGTCGAACATACTGCACTTACGAGTATGGCTGTTGCCAGCATGGCGCGTCGGATGCGTCGGTCGTGATGTCCCATTCTGCCCCCTTGTGTCCGCCGCAATTGATGCGACGATCAGGACATCGACGGATCGCAGCGACGGATTATGAGACAGGGCTGAAATATTTACGGCGCGCGTAAAACGAGCCGTGTGGGATCACTATGGTCAACACGCAGATCGAACAGCAGCGCGAGCCTGTCGGCGAGTTTACGGGAATCGTCGATGCGGATGGCGCCCGATACGCGCAGATTACCAAGGGCGGGGTCAGCAAGGGCAATCCGTATATTGCCGTAGCGGTTGGCGGCGCGTGCGACGGTCGCCAGCGACGCGCGATCACAGTCCAACTCGCCGTTGGGCCAATTTGCATCGATCGGGCTGGAGAGGCTTCTCGCTGCAGTGAGCGTCGTACCGGCCATGACGACCTGCTGGCCCGGTCTCAGGCGTTCTACCACCGGCTTGCGCGTCAGTCGTTCTGCCGTGTTGCCAGGCAGCGCTACGTCAATCACACCACGCAACAGCCGGACGGCGACCGTGCCCGTCGAATGCACGGCCACATCGAATACTGTTCCACGAGCCGTCACGCTACCGGTGCCAGCGCTGACGACGAAAGGGCGGTCTTCATGGGCGACATCGAACCGTGCGCGACCAGAGCGCAGACGCAGGAGCCGGCTCGTCTTATCGAAAGCCACGGCGATCGAACTGTTCGTGTCGAGCGTGATCGTTGATCCGTCCGCAAGACGGATCCGACTGATCTGCCCCCGGCGCGTCGCATAGCGCGCATTCAAGGCCAAAGGCCCCGTTTCTGCCCGTATGGATTGCGGCTTGGTGTGAAGACCCGATTGCGCGAGACCAATCATCCACGCACCGCCACCAAGTGTCGCGACGATAAGCGACAGGGCAATGATTGGATACCGTGCACGACCGCGGTCAGGGACCGCCGCTGCGGGTTGCTGCCGTGATGCTGGTGTCGCGAGGCCTTTGCCGAGGCTGAAGATTTCCGCAATCCGCGAGTAGGTTTCACGGTGCAGCGAATCCTGCGCGAGCCATGCCTCGAACTCTGCCCGGCGGACTTCCGCATCGGGACCCCGCATTACGGCAAACCACGTCGCGGCGACCTCGCGCATCGCCCCTTTGCGATCTGAACGATCTACGCCTGTCATCCGCGATCGAAGGCCTTGTCCAGCTGCATGAGTGCTCTGGCGACATGATATTGCACAGTCGGCACGCTGATCCCCAACTGTTCGCCGATGGCCTTGTAGCCCAGCCCGTCTACCCGATGAAGAGTGAAGACATGCCGGGTTCGGTCGGGCAGGGCGGCCAGTACCTGACCGTACATACGCAGCGCGTCGTCGGCTTCGATCGCGTGGCCTTGTTCAGGCTGCCCGCTGACTTCGCACTGGTCGTCGATCGAGACGTGGAACCGCGCGAGACGTGTGTGCGGGCGCCGCGATTGATCGATCAGCAGGTTACGCGCCATGCGCTGCAGATAAGCAGCTGGACGCCGACATGTTTCGCTCGCTTTGGCAGCGATCAGCCGGGCGAAGGTTTCCTGGACGAGGTCGGGCACCTCATCGGTTTGGCGCGCGTGACGACGAAAATATCGGGCGAGACGAGGGGCTTCCTCGCGGTATAGTGCATCAAGATCACCCGAACCGGACAGATCAGAGGCTAGATCTGCGGAGAGCGGGTTACGATTTCTCGCTATCGGCGCGGTCTTGCCGCTCATGATGCGCGCGCGCCGGCGCGCGGTCGGCGAGACCGATGATCGGGGGCAGTCGGATGAAGCGGCATGACCGCACCTCACGCGCCAGCATCACCGCATCTTGAGAAGACGCGATGTTAAGCGAGGTGAGTCTTGAGGCGACTTGATGCGCATATGGCACCAGGGCGACCCATGGACCGCCCGACCGTTATGGACGGACGTGATAATGCCCGGCGGGAAGATCCCACAGGGTGGTTGCCAGCTTGATCTACCCTGCGTGGGCCATGATGCAGACAAAGCGCGACGACAGCAAGGCGTTAATACGCTTAGCGCTTGAGTAGTGCATTGACGCGTCTCGACCGCTACCGCGGTGCGCACTGACAGCTATCGTCAAATAGGAAACAGTGTCAGCTGAACCATCCTGGGATGGCCGACAGGTCCCATATCTTTACAATTGACCCCCTGAACGGGCTTTTATGCTAAGCTAATGACGCAGGAGACTACCGGGTTGCTGATATTACATTCTCGCGGAATTAGAAATGGTGCCCGTCAGTGGCAGAAGGTTGGGGTTTTCTGCGCGAGCAACTACGCAGCTGCGGCTTCCAGCTTGGCGATATGCGATGTGCAAATCGTGTGAACGGCTTGACCGAGCGCTTCAATACGGGTGCTCAACCATGCGAGTTCGTCGTCGGTAATGCGGTAATGCTTTGAATAACGCGCTTTTACATAGGCGTCCTTCAGCTTCTCAAACATTGCCCGCTCTTTGCGCGTTCCGCGTGGCCACACTGCAAATAATCTCGGATCGAGCCGCTCCGCCTGCGTTCGTAGGAAGGCGAGGTTGTGATTGTAGGGGGTGTAGAAGGTCAGCGTGAGGAGTAAGCAATTGTATAGACGTTCTGTTGCTTGCTGCAGGTCGAACGCTGCATCCTTCAGGTATCCTTTCGAGGCGTCAAACTCTGCAATATCGAAGCGCTTCATCGCCGCTGGGAACCACTCATCGAAATATTCTTGCGCCGTCATATAGGCTTCAACAGGTGTCTTGGGTTTGGGTTGATGCAGTTCGCGGTCGTCGGACTCGTAGAGCACCTGCCCCTCGCGAGCGATTTCGAGAAAGAAGGCCCGACCGTGGGCGAGCCCATCATTCACTTGCTGTAACGAGTGGACGATAAAATTTACGGGCGTGGTGAGCGTTTTCTCGATCAGATATTCGCGGACCAGCCGTTCCTCAGCCTGCGACCAATAGGCGGCTCGGTCCGCAAGCTCCTTCTGGTTGACGATGACGAGCAAATCGAAATCGGATTTGTAACGGTTGGCCGACAGGGGGGCGTCGATCCAATCGCCACGCGCATAGGATCCGAATAATATGATCTTGAGAATGCGCGCGCCCTTGCGGCGCCCGGTTGCAGCGTCGGTTACGAAGCCGAATTCTTCGAACAGTGTCGCGACTATACGGTCCAGTTCGTCACGCTTGGTAGGCGGTAGAAGGTCGAGATCGTTTCGCATGCTTATTATCCTAACCGGTGCTGCGTCCGCGCAACACCCTTGGCGAATGATATCTGGCGCGCTCATGCAGCATGCGGAGCCTCTCGTTCTACCGCAGACGGATCAGGATCCGACCGTCTCTGCCCGCAAACCACTGAATATGATGAATACATGTATTACATATAATCGTGTCTTGGATCGCGATGGATGGCATTTACGATGCGACCGCACTGCTGCAAGCGTCGGCGATGATACCGAGTTATGGCCGCTCGCCGAACGCCAGGCGCTCCATCGTCGAGCGCCTGTAGGAGATCAGTCGTCTCCCCCAGCGTGGCGATGCCTAGTTTGAGCTCGACGATACGCGCGTAAGCAAGCCGATCGCTTACGATGTTTACAGCGGCGACCAATTCGCTCTGGCCTGCCCGTTTGGCAATTTCTTGGAACAGGCGCGCGGGGTGCGTTTCCAGGTTTTCAGGCTCAAGCAGAAATACTGGCAACCCCAACGGTGACTTGGTCAGCGATCCGAGGGCGAGCAGGATCAGCATTTCGTTCCAACGGTAGCGGTCGTGAAGGTCGGGCTCAGTGAGGCTGGGCACAGCGAACCCTTCAGACACGCCGAGTACGACGAGCCGCTCGCCGACCAGCCTGTATAATGCGTCGCGGATCGGGGTGATGCTGGCATTCAGATCGTCAGCAAGAAGCGTAAGGTCAATCCGCGCGCTCGGACGCCACCATCCGGTCAGAATACGACTTCGAATACGAGTATAGACCCGGTCGAAGGTGGGCGCCGAGTTCATAACCCATACCTGCAACGTCGTCGGTGGCTCACGATCCCAGTCTGTCCTTTATCGGGCGCGGCGGCGATCACGCTGCCATTCCAGTGGGCCGAGGCGCGGTTCGGGCATAGATTCCGGTCGCCATCATACGCTCGACAATGTTAGCGTCGACGTCGATGCGAAAGGGGATCAACGTTTTCGGTCCAAGCTGCTGCGGCTGTGCCAACGCGCGGCAGAGCCAACCGAATTTAGAAAATTGCTCGAACCAACCAGCCTCGGCGACGCCGGTAAAGGTCTTTACCGCTTCAACTATTGCGTAATCGACCAGCGCGGCGACAAGGAAATCGCGTGCAGCACGGCGTTTGACGCTGTGCTGCACGCGATCCAGGCAGAACCGCGTAATTTCCAGCACGGCCGGCCCTGTCGGCACCGGTTCTTCGCATAAGTGCGAAAACAACGTGTCTAGGATGTGCGGACGTGTCGTTGGCAATAAACGCGTGGACGCTGCATGACGACCGTTACAGGTGATGACCAAGTAGCGCGCCTGTAAATCATCGAACTGATCAATTTCGTAACGGTCATCGCGTAGGGCTAGTTCCCACCCCAGTAGATCAACGAAAACCGATTTACGTGCGGCGAACATCATATTAAGGATATCGCGGTTATTAGCGTCGTTTCTCCTGCATGTTATCAGCTGCATAACCATATCCTTTAGTTGCCAAAGAATATTTAGGCAGCAGTCATCGGATTTTCGCTATCCCGCGAATACGGGAATTGGCGATCGATAAATAAGATCAGACCACGTAATCGCTCCGGTAATGAGAGCACAGATGACTAATAGGGTACTTTTGCGGACACCGAACCGCTGTCGCGCATGTTTAAGATGGTCGTTTACCGTATCGGGGCTAATGCCGAGTATTCGTGCAATTTCCTTTTCAGATTTGTCGTGACCTAGTAGGATGACGATCTCGCGTTCACGATCTGTTAGATGCGCGCGAGAGTTATTAAGTAGAGCTGGCGTGCCTACCAGCCGACGTGCGACTTCAAACGCAAAGCGTCCTAAAGCTTCTAGCAATGGGATGCATTCACGAGGAAATTTTGTTCCTGGCGCAACGGCAAATGAGCAGGATCCCGTATGTTCGCCCGGCATGTGAATCGGGACCGTGTACCCCGTGCCGAGACCGGCGTTACAAGCCATTTGGAGAAATTCTGCGTCACCTGCGGTCAAGTTCGTCAACGCGGGTAGTGCGGCCCATGCAAAGCCCGCACTCCTCTGCTCGCTTACGCGGTGAACAGGATCCCGGATCATTAACCCGTTATGATGGTAATAGGCTGCGAAATCAGATGGGTAATTATGGAGGTGGACTGCATCAACGGGTTTTTGACTGAATTCTATGTGATGTGTAAGCGCGAAGTACGGGATCCCAGCGGTGGTACAGAACCCGGTAATAAGATCTGAAAGCCGTTCCTGCGTATCGACCAATTCCATGACATCGTAAAAATCGGCAACCATCGTTTGCAGGTGCATAGCGATACACTCGGCCCTGCAGACACGCGATACGGTTACAGTGGCCGCCCCTAGTTATTGCTCGACGGCTCGCGCTCGCGCGCTGAATCGTCTGCTTTCTATAGATCGAACGGTCGCGAACCGGCCGTCCGGTGTCGATTTGTAAGAAAGCTACGACACAAACTACAAGCAAATTGTTGTTCAAGGTTTAAGATCTACCGGGATGGCAAAATGTATGAGGAAGAATCAAAGGCTTGCGCCATATCCTGTATTTACGGTTGGTGAGGCGATTATCCAAAATGGCTGGAAAAAGGTATCTGAGCGGTGACGCGTGTTCAGGCATCTGAAGGCGCCATGTTTGTCGACGGCGACCTTGCTGGAAAGCCTCGTTGTGTCTTGCGATATAACAGCCTGTTATGGACTTGCAGGTTCTGTGGCCTACCCGTTGACGGATGAGTACTACCGTGCGCCGTATCCTCTGATGCAAGCAACGGAAAATGGGTACGGTCGTGCCTGCCTGGCCTTCCGTTTCCACGGCAACAGCTCGTCAAGCAGGGGTTGTGAACAGTTCGAGATCTGAGCGATGACCTTGTGGAACCAGGGCGTGCAGTTCGACGTCGTTGAGGCAGTAGGTCTGGATTAGCGTGCACATATGGCGGCTACCCGTTCACCGCCGAGGTCCGAACCGTAGCAGGTCCAGTACGCAGCCCGAGGGCAACGCTCCGGAGTTGCTCTCTGGCTGCCCTCGATGTCGTTTAGGGCAGCATGGGCGGCATGCAAATCCGGTCGTCAGACATAAAGCCAACAAAGCTGGCCCGGCGTGATAGCATGCAACCGATGATCATCGCCTGATCGCGCTTGTGCGACGGAAGGCCATATTGCTCGCGTTCGACAGCAAGGTGAGCGGGTGCTGATTTGAATTCGAGACCAGCGCAAACAGAACATGTAATGCACGGCATTAGCAGGCGGCAGCATGCAAATGGCTACATGTCGAATTATCGACATGTAGCCACGTTCTTTATTTAGAACCGCAACCGCACACCCGTCGCGATGCTCTCGCGGTGGTCGTCCTGGCCGGTCTGCGCTTCGACCGTCGAGAACAGCTCGACGCCGCTCGGCAGGCGGTATGCGACGCCGGCCGATGCGGTGCCGGTCACCTTCGCGCGCGGGGCGCCCAGCGCGGTCAGCGTCAGCGGTGCACCGGCATAGCCTGCAACCGCATCGGCGCGCTTGCCTTCAATCCGGGTGCGGGCGCCGAACCCGACATAGGGACGGAACGCGGCGTCTGACGCCTCGCTGCGCGCGAACGTCACGCCGGCATCGGCAAAGCCCGTGACATGGCGATCGCGCGCCACGGTCAGTGCGAACGGTCCGCCGGCCTCGCCCACCCGGTCTCGGCTGGTGCGCAGATAGGTCACGCCGACCTTGGGGGTCAGTGTCCAGTCGTCCGCCATCGCCAGCGCATAGCCGACCGACACGTCGCTCGCCCAGCTGTGCAGGCCGTAGCGCCCGGTTGCGCTGCTCGTCCCCGGTAGCGCGCGCGTGGTGCGGGCATCGCCGCCATCATACAGGATCGACGCGCCGATCCGGATATTGCCTGCCGCATAGTGGCCGTGAACGCCTGCGACGACACCATCGGTGCTGGTCGCGGCGCCGAGCGCGCCGATCCGCTGGCGGCTGTCGAGATAGCCCGCAAACGCACCGACCGACCAGTCACGGTTGCCGATGCCGATTCCGCCGAGGAAGCCGTAGCCGCTGCTACGGGCCTTCGCGGTGCCCGCGTCGCGATCGGCGCCGAGCGTGTGCCACTGCGCGATCCCTTGCGCGAAGGTGAAGAGGCCGACATCCTCGCGGTCAGTGGTCGCAAAGCCCGGTCCGCGTGCGACGTCGGTCAGGCTCAGCGTCTGGTCGACGCCCATCTGCGTCGCCGATGCATAGGCTTCAGGCGTCAATTGCGCGAACGCTTGGCTGTTCGATGCGCCGCTTGCAGTTAGCAGTGCGGGCAGGGCGGCGAACAGCGTACTGGTCGCCGGCTGCACCTGGATCGCTGCATTGGCATAGTCGATGCTGCGCGTGACCTGTGGGTTGAACGCGGGATCGCCGAGGAATTGGCCGAGCAGCTGGATCCGGTCGGCGCGCTGCACGACGAACCCGAACAGCGACGCCGACTTGTCGATCGTCGTATAGCTGCCGGTGATCCCGTTGCTTGCGACGATCAGGTCGTAGGACGTGCCCGGCCGGATCGCACCTTCCGCCACGATGCGGAGCGTCGAACCCGACGCGATCGAAAGCCCACCGCTGATCACGAGCTTGTCGGCTACGGTCGGCGTGATCTCGAACAGCGACACCGACCCGCTCGCAAGCGAGACGTTGCCCGTCACGGTCATTGTGCCCGGCGAAGCCCCTGGGCTGAGCGTGCCGGCAACCGCGATGTCGCCGATCACTGAACCGGCCGACCCGAAGGTCGTGCCCGAGCGTACCGTGATCTGCGCCGCACGGATCGTCGATCCCGCCAAGCCGACAAGTCGACCACCCGACATGTCGACACTGTTCAGCGATGCATTGCCGGCAATCGTCGCATAGCCTGATGTCATGCCGAACGCTTCAACGTTCGTGATCGCGCCAAATGCGGCCGGTGCCGTGGCGCTGCCGCCCGATACCAGGATGGTGTCGCGACCAGCCCCGCCGTCGACCGACCCTGCGAACGAGCCTGCGACCGTGAAGCGGTTATCGGCTGCGCCGAACACGACCGCAGCCGTGAGCGATGCCCCCGAGCCAACCGTCAGGTTGGTCGCAGCATTGACGCGCTCAAAGGTCTGAGTGCTTGCCAGCGTCAGCGTGCCACTGCCTTCGCCATTCAGAATCTCGAAGTCGCGCAGCATGTCCGCGCCGAGCGTGCGGTCGCCCGCCAGCTCGAGCGTCGCGGTGTCGGTCCCGGCTCCACCCGAGACGGTGCCAGATAGCGTACCGCCTGCCGCCAGGCGGAAGCTGTCATCGCCCGCGCCGAGATCGATCGTGCCGGCGAGCGTCCCGCCTGCCGCGACGACGACGCTCTGTGCACCGTCGCCGAAGGTCAGCGCGGTGCCGCTGGTGCCGAGCGTTCCCGCCACGGTCAGCGCGCCGCCTGCAAGCGCGACGCGCTCGAAGCCCGTTGCAGTGCCCGCCAGCGTGACCGGCGCGTTTGCGGTGAAGCGTAGCAGGTCGGCGCCCGTACCGCCCATATAGAGGCCGGTCGCGCGCATCGTACCGAGTGTCAGCTCGTCATTGCCGGCGCCGAGCGAGACCGCGCCTACATCGCCGTCAACAGATAGCGTCTCGGCTGCATCCGAGCCCGTCACGGTGCCGATGGTGAAGCCACCCAGCGCAACATCAAGGCCGGTGCCGGCAAGCGCGATCGACTGGAAGCCCTGGTCGAGCGTCAGCGCGAGCGTACCGCTGCCCTCGACGCTCAAGCGCTCGAAATTGCTGCGCTGGCCGATACCGCTGCGGTTGCCGGCGAGCGTGACGCTGTACAGGTCGTCGCCCGCACCACCATCGACGCCGCCCGCGACGCTGCTGCCGACGCCTTCGACGAAGCGATCATTGCCGGCGCCCAGCAAGACGGCGCCCTGGATCGTGCCGGTGTTGACGACGCGGTCGTCGCCCCCGCCTAGATCGACGCTGCCGGCGATCGTGCCCGCATTGATCACGCTTTCGGCCGCATCTCTGCCGGTGATCGTCACCGTACCTGCGCTGGCGAGGACCTGTCCGGCCGCGACCGTCACATCGCCGCCCGACACGCCGATCGTGTCGAAGCGGAAAGTCCCGGCGTACGTGACGTTGCCGCTGCCGATCTGTGTGAAGCGCTCGAAATTGACGAACTGGTCACCATTGACCGCGCCGCCCACGGTCGCATCGATGATCAGGCCGTCATTGCCCTCACCGGCATCGACAGTGCCGACCAGCACCGCATCGGCGCGCTGGAGGAAGCTGTCGTCGCCCGCACCAAGCAGGACATTGCCCTCGATCCGGCCGCGGTTCTCGATGCTGTCGTTACCGTCGCCGAGATCAACCGAACCGAAGATAGCGCCGGTATTGACGATACGGTCGTCGGCGTCGCCCGAGCTCTGGATCGCTCCCGCCAGGCTGGTGCCGACAAGCCGATCGCCGTTCGCCAGCACGCTGCCGGTGCCGCCCCGGATCGTGCCGCTGTTGGTCAGGTCGAGCGCGGTGCCGGATACCAGCAGCGCGACCGCGGACGTGCCGGTCGCCTGGATCGTCCCGCTGTTGGCGATCGTCCCGGTCACATTGGTTCCAGCATTGACCAGCAGACCGACCGCCGGACTGGTGTAGGTGTAGGTCGTGCCGTCCCAATACTGATAGGTCTGGGTCAGGCCATTGCCGGTCGCTTCGATGGTCCCGCTATTGGTGATCGCGTAGGTCGAACTGCCAGTCGAGCCGAGGCTGTCGTATATGGAGAGTTCCACGGCGACGCCGCCTGCTCCGCTCGCGGTGACGGTACCGCCATTGGTCAGCGTGACCGCGCTCGGCCCGGTAGGATAGTAATCGCTGCCGGCCGAGATGACTAGCGCGGTGCCCCTGGTGGACGTGATCGTACCGCTATTGGCGAGCGCGATCGTGGCGGGCGCCGTCTGATCGACAAGCGTGGTGGCCGATACCGCGAGCCCGCCGGTGATCGTGCCGCTGTTCGTGGCGATGAGGGCGTCGATGCCATAGCCATCCAGGCTTGCGGCGAAATAACCGCTGGACGAGGCGATTGTCCCGCTGTTGTCGAAGGACAGCGTCCCCGACGAAACGCCTTGGTACACGGCGTTCGACAGCAGCGATTCCGCGCCAACCGTGCCGCTATTGGTGAAGGCGTAGACCGCCCCGTTCACGCCGCCTGAGATCGTCCCCCAGTTGACGAACGCGGCCAGTCCGTTGGTCTGGGCCAGTCCGGCCGTGCCGATCGGAAGATAGGTCCACGCGGCGCCATCGATGGTCGCGTCGTTGACGATCGTGCCATCGCCCCGAAGGTACAGGTCGCTTGCGATACGGTTCGTCGCGGTCAACGTCACGCGCGTGTCGGTGCCGAGCGCCTCGACGTAATCGGCTTCGAAATTGATCCCCGTCCGCTGGTCGAGCGCGATGCTGTCGCTGTTTTTGCGCGACCAGCCGAAGATGTCCGAGCCCTCGCCACCATCGATAATCCCGCTCACCCCGGTCGTCGTGCCGGTCTGAAGGAAGATGTCGGAGCCCGACCCGAAGGTCACGTTCCCGGCGACCGTACCGCCATCCGCGATGTAGAGGCCACTCCCATAGGCGTAGGGCGACGTCGCCGCGACATCGCCGATGATCGAGCCGCGGTTGACGATCGTCCCGCCGTTCGAAAGGTCGATTGCGGTCAGCCCGCTGATCGTCCCTGTCGTCTCGTTGGTTAGCGCACTGCCATAGCTCAGCGTGACGGCAGTCGCCTTGCGGCTCTCGATGGTACCGCTGTTGGTGATCTGCACGGCGCTGTAATAGCCGCCCTGCACGGCGGTGCCGTCGACCCTGATCGTGCCGCTGTTGGCCAGCGTGTTGAAGGACGTCACGCCGATCGCGCCGGCACCGGTGCCGGAAATATCCGTGATCGTGCCCGAATTGACGATATCGCGCGCATTGCTGATCGCCGTGCCGCCCCCGGTCAGGGTGATCGTGCCGCTGTTGGTGACCGTTTTCCCGCCGCTGATCGCGACGGCCGGATAATAGCGGCCGGCCGCATTGGCGACGGTGATCGTGCCGCTATTGGTGACGTCGGCGGTCCCTGCGGCGATCGCTGCCAGCGTCGAATAGGAGTTGTACTGTGTGGTCGTGGTTAGCGCCAGCGTGCCGGCGTTGGTGATCGTCAGGGCTTGTGCCGGCCCTGCCGTGCCCATGGTCAGCTGGTCGACCGTCAGGATACCGGTATCGATCAGCGTCCGATCGGTTGCCGAGACCGTCCCGTTCAGCGTCACCGATCCGTTGCCGGTCAGCCCGATCGTGGTGGCAAATGGTGTAGCGGCGGTCAGCGTCAGCGCCGCGGCGTTGGTTAGTTCATAGGCGAGACCCTCGAACCCGTTGGTCAGTGCCAGTGCCGCGCTGGCATCGGCATTGACCCGATAGCGCAGCGTATCATAGCCGGCGCCCGCATCGACCCCGCCGATCGCCCCTGCGAGCGGTCGCGTGCCTGTGTTTGCCAAGTCGAGGACGAGCATATCGTCACCGCCACCCAGCCTGATCGCGGCGGTTACCGTGCCGCCCGCGTCGACGAACACATCGTTGCTCGAATCGAAGCTGTAAGGCGAAACCAGGTTCACCGTACCGACTATCTGGCCGGCGTTGACGATAACGACGGGCGATCCGGTGCCGCTGACTGCCGCGGTACCGCCCGTGATCGTGCCTGAGGCGGCGTTGATCAGCGTGCTGCTATATCCCAGCGAAACGCCCGTGGTGCCGCCCGTTATAGCGCCGGTGTTGACCAGTCGTCCGCTCGACAGTGAGAGGCCGGTGGTCGCGCCGACGATCGTCCCGTCATTGGTCGATGCGCTAAAACTCCCGCCCGATATCGTGGCGCCGATACCCCCGGTCGAACGGATCGTACCGCTATTCGCCAGCGTGCCATAGATGACCGCAGCGCCGGTTCCGGTCGCGGTGATCGTGCCGCTGTTGGTCAGCGTCGTATAGGCTTGGACGCCCGAGCCGCCATTGGCGGTGATCGTGCCCGAATTGGTCACTGTCGCGGGCGTACCCACGGCAAACAGGCCGATGCCGCCGAGCGCTGCGGTGATCGATCCCTGGTTGGTGAAGTCGAGACCATAGGACGAGAATGCAGCGACCACGGCCTGCCCGTTGGTCACGAGCGCGGCTTGGTTGACGAGCGCGCCGGTACCGCTGACCGATACGCCGGTGCCGGACGTAAAGCCCGCGGCCAGCGTCGCCACCGCATTGTTGCTCAGGTCGAAGCCGAGCAGTTCGAAATTGGTCGGCAGCAGCGCGCGGGTGAACACCGCATTGGCATCGACGCCGATCGCCAGCGTATCGCTCCCCGCTCCACCGTCGATCGTTCCGGTGATCGAGGCGATCCGGCCCGTCGCGACGTCATAGCGCGCACGCAGCGTGTCGTTCCCCGCGCCCAGCACAAGATCGCCGTTGATCACGCCCTGGCGCGTATCGATCGTGCTGCTGAATCCGGATCCTGCGGTCGAGATGACCGATCCGTTGATCGTGCCGGCGTTGACCAGCGACAGCGCACCGCTAGTGTTGATCGCGGTTGTACTGGCTCCGATCACCGCATCCGCTGCGTTGTTGACGTATAGAAAACCGATGCTGCTCAAGGTCGTAGCTTGGCCGTTCGAGACGATCCGGCCAGTGTTGATAACGTTCGTCCCCTGTACGCTCGATGCAAGGGCTGCAATATTGCCCCCATCGATTGTCCCCGCGTTCGTGATGTAAGAGACGGCGCCGCTGATCCCGCCGATCAGTCCGGTTGCACGGTTGGTGATGGACATTGACCCGATGCCCGTCGACGGGTCCATAAGTATGGCAGGACCTGCCGTGCCGGTAATTGTACCTGCATTGTCGATCGATGCGGAGACATATCCGTTGGTGTTGCTGGGATCACGTCGCAGTAGGATACCTTGCGCGCCGGTGATCCTGCCGCCTTGTGCGACCGAGATGTTGGCGCTGGACGATGGATAGGTCGTGTAGGTGGAACCGGGCGTGCAATAGTTGACCGAGGCGCCCGCATACGGGTCGACACATACAGTCGTGAACGGCGCTGCAGTGGTCACGAACAAACCTGCTTTTCCGGCCCCGCCATCGATCAGCCCGTTGACCTGAAAGACGGCGCTGCTCGAGTTGCTCGTGACTGCGGCCGCTGCACTGCCTGGCCGTACGATCGCCCCGCTTGCCACGATGATGCGCGTATTGAAGGTCGTTACCGAAAGTCCGTCTGTGTCGGTGCCCGCGCAGGTCGTGGTGCTGCTGGCGACGGTGGGATCGGGTGAGCATTGTGCCAACGCCGGGTCTGCAACCAACACGGCTGCCAACATCGCGCTCGTCTGCAACGCGCACATACGAACACGCCGCGTGCGCGACGTCATTTACCCGACCTTCATGCATTCCCCCAATATTTATGACGAAAGCATTATCTTTCTATCGGATGCGTGTCCACGCGTATCCATTACTGTTGGCCAGTTTGATCGATATGTACGCGACCTGCTCCCACTTCCGAGCTGCTGTGCGGAAGGACGGCGATTATGTCTGGTCCGATCGCCTCGATCTCGACGTTAATGGCCTCATGCCGCTACTCGTCAAACCGCTACCGTGCCGCGAAGTTGGGTCGTCGAGCGGTCATTTGCGTGGGCGACCCGCTTACGCCACTTCGCCACCGTCTTCGGGTTGATCCCAAGCTCCCGGCTCAGCGTCGAGAGCGAAGCTTGCGATCGCTGTATTGCTGGTCGGACGGCGTGCGTGGTCGTGGCGCTCCCGTGACGTACCTGTCCCATACTGCTTCCTTCCATTCTAACGAAAGGATCGCACCTTAAACCGTGGGATCAAACACCTAGGACTTTGCCATTCTTGCTTGGTTCATGTTAATAGCAGGCATGTTAAAAATACGTACTAAACGGCGGGCCGAGGAAGGCTTTCGTGTGGCAATCCGTCTTGCTCGAATTGAAGCATCGATTACGGGGCTCCAAGATGAAGACCTGCTCGATCTAGCCGATATATTTAAGTCCCAAGCGGATAGCCCGCTTTTTCAGATAACTTGTGATGAGATGAGGAAGCGAAACATATCTCTATAACCTCGTGATATCCAAGAACAGCTATGGTGCTTACAGTAAGATTTACTCACCTCTAGACTGAGGTTCCGACTGGATAGGGTTGTGCTGGAATCGGTGAGCATGTCGATTATCGTGAGAGATCGATCAGCGGATTGGGGCGGGGGCATCCGCGCCCAGTCCGGTACGGGTCTAGACCGAGCCTCTACTTATCGACCAGCCACATGTCGAGCTGGGGCTCGGCCGGATCATTGGTCACCATATTGTCGAAGTATCTCATCGGCTATTTTTACCGATGCGAGCGTGGATGGCCAGCGCCAGCCTATGCGTTTGTCAGTCCGGTACGAGCCAGCCAGAAGCTGGACCCACGTCGTTAAGCGCAGACCTCACCCATGTATCCCTCAAGCTCTTGTCGTTCCCGCTTCGCCTTGGCGATGCGCCAGATCTTGAAAGCTCCTACGCCTATGGCGACCAATCCCCAAAATGCGACCGACAGGTCGACCTTCTGCAGGCCGATGACGACCATCAACGTTCCGATGATGGCGAGCGCGATCTCGAACCTTCCGATTTGCGGCATGTCGATGAAGCTCGTGGCGTCGAGGACACGGATCAAGCGGCCCTTGCCGGAGATGTTCGTTGCCGAGATCACTTTCGAATCGATCATGTCCAGGCGAGTCACTGCGCCTTCACGCGCGGCGACGCCAGCCGGCAGCTCCAGCGTCTGCTCGGCGCCGTCCTGATCCCGGAAGACGGCCGTCACGACGCCCTTGTGCACGGTATCGACGAAACCGCCGCCCCCGGTGACGAACCCGTCGCCGTCCTTGCTCAAACCGAAGACGCCAGCCGTGCGGCCGAACGTCGTCGACTGCTGCTGATAGGTGACGTGCATGACCTCGGCGACGACGCAGCTGCCGCGAAAGGTACGATTGCCGATCGTCTTGGGCGATACCATCCAGCTCTTCAACAGGTGCGCCAGTCTGCTGTTGCTGTCAGCCGTCGTCGTCACGTCAGTCATCAGTCATCTCCTTTGACGCGATTCGCGACATGAACACATCTTCATCAAGTCTAAGGGTTAAGGACAGGTGTTATTTCATCCGAGCGGCCCAAGCCCGCGCGATCTCCGGCCCGCCAGCGTCCGTGGCGAACGGCCTCAGGAAGGCGCCGTACCCATCCGGCCCCAGCTCCCTAGCGGGCGCCACCAGGTGGACATGCGCATCACGCCGGACGCCGCTGCGGGCAGGGACGTGCAGTACGGCGATGCACGCCATGTTGCGCTTCTCGGCGAACTCGACCGCGGCGAACCGGACGATGCGCGGCCACTCGGCCAGAATGCGATCGCGCTTGTCGATCGTGAACTTGGCCACGCACGCTAGATCCTTGATCCCGACGAACGCCTCGTCCTCGTACCGCTCGGCCAGCCGCTTGGCATCGAGCAGGTCGCTGTCCGCCTCGCAGGGATGCAGGGAAGCTATTTTCCTGAGACCCTCGCGTTTCGCGTCTCGCGATTGCGGGCGCTGGGCGGGCCCCGGTGGCGGCCCTGATGGTTGGGATCGAGTAGGGTAGGGCGAAGAGATCGACACTACCGTGACGCCGTTCCGCAAAGTTGCTGCATGACGATCCATCGATCAGCTCCGGCAGGCGAACTTGCCCTGTGCCGCTCTTACAGGCGAGATGCGGCGTCGCCTCATAGCGGACGGGTTGGATCCGCAATCAGAGCCAGAAGGGCATGCCCGTCGAACGTGTGCGGCCGGACTCGGCGATCGGGTAGCGAAACCGAGAAGCCGCGGCGCCCATCTTTAGGGGTACCAGCAACTTTCGCGATCACGCGGTACAGCGGACCCTCAAACAGGATCTGTCTGTCAGCTTCCGCGCCGTTAGACCGGTCCGTGATACGGACCAGCGTTGCCAGTTCATTCCAAGGAATGTTCATGGCATGTCCCCCTTATTTTCTTTCGACCCGGCATTCATAGCACGCCGCCGGGGAAACCATATTGATACTGGGCAGTATGGATTCGATTTGGTTGTATCAGCTTGGTGGGCAACTTTTCGGCCCGGCCGACACGGTGCGGGTGTCAGGCTTTCACGCACCGTGCCGGCGTCTTCGCGTTCAGTCGGTTTCGCTGGTGCCGCTGCCGTCGTCGGTCGACTTCCATTTGCCCTCGGCGACCTGGTCGTTGTCCTCGTCGTCGCTTTCGATCGCCTGCTCGTACGCCGCGCTTTCATCGGCGATCCCGGCTTCGGTGCTCTTCTTGGCCGTTTCCTTGAAGTCAGCTGCGCTCGGGTCGGTAGGATTGCCGTCGGTCATGGTCTGCTCCTTTGCTGGAGGGGTTTGAACGCGCGACTTCGGTCTGCGGGCTCCCGGCCGTCATCCTATACCTCCCCAACCCTCTGGAGCGGCAGCTGATGGGCCTTGCACTAGAACGGCTGCCTGACTGGCCTGTTGCAATGAATAGGGAGTTGGCGCTCGCCTACACCGGTGTCGCTGAAGCTCAGCTACGCGAGTGGGAACGGCGCGGGACTGTCCGCTTCTGCATGCGCGGCCCTCAGGCGTCGTACGCCATGCAGGTCTGCCGGCTCTTCTAGACTTGGGCAGCTCGTCATCACCGGTCACCAGTGTGAAGGAGAACCCGTTCAAAGGCATGGGCCTGTCCAGCACGGCCGCTAAGGGCAATCGCGAGACCAGCAGGGCAGAGTACAACCTCTACCGCGAGACAACGCGTAAGCTGGGCTTCCAGTCAATGGCGACTGCCGTCGCGCTGTGCTTTGAATGCTGTCAGCGCGTCTGGGACGCGTTCGGATTTGGGGATCCGGACGGTGTCGAGCGGCGTGGCATCGAGTGGGCAGGGTATCGGCCAGGCGAAGAGATCAGCTTGGCGCAGTCCAAGACCGGTAACCCGGTCACGTTGCCGCTGTCGATCGTCGTGACCGGTAAAGACGGGAAGCCAGAGACGGTGTCGCTATATCCCGAACTGGAAGAGGAGCTTGCTCGGTCGCGTACGATGGTCACCGCTGACGCCGAGATGATCGTGCTTGAGGAGCGCAGCGGGGAAAAATACAGGGAACAGCGCAAGTCGTCGATCCATCGCCAAATCTGCGTGGAAGCCGGCCTACCCAAGGATATGACGTTTACCGGGTTTTGACATGGGGATCACGGAGATCGGCGACGCGGGTGAGGACGACGTGCGAGCGGTTTCAGGGCATAAGACGCTGGCTGTTACTCGGATATATAACAAGGCGAATGCTGAAAAGGCCCGGCGCATTGGCGCAGCACGGCGAGCTCACCTGCTTGACTTAGTTACCCCGTAGAAACGGCGTTGCCCTAGGCCTCGCGCAGCTAGTTTGTACCAACAGCATTTACCCCAGCGTGCGAGATCTGACGAGGTTACTGGCTATGCGCGGCTAGCGTGGCTTACTCGCGTTATATACATCACCTGTAGTAGGTGTCGCGAACTTCTTATTCGGCAACCGCCATGAGTGCTTGCTCACCGATCTGGTTGAGGCTTCTTCCAGTCAACTCAGCTTTAAGTGCAATCTTGGCATGAAGCTCGGGCGATACACGCAGCATTATTTTGCCAGAATAAGACCGCTCAGGCTCCTTGCCGATTTGCTTACATGTAGTGATATAATCGTCAACTGCCTCATGAAACGCAGGTACGATGCCACGCAAATCATCTGCGTGAAAACCGATTACATCGTTTATGCCGGCGATCCTGCCAACAAGAATGCCGTCATCGGCATCAAACTCGATACGTGCCGAAAAGCCTTTATAAGACACAATGTCGGTCATGGCCCAACTCCTAGCTTAGTCAAATAGTCACGAGCGTCACGGACTTGGTAAAACTTCGCCTCCTTGGCGGGGTGCGGCCTGTGGAAACTGGCTATTACGCCATCTCGCTCAAACCGGACGCGCGATCCGTCGCCTTCGATTACGTTGCACCCGGCAGCCTTCAGCAAGGACTCAATGTCGTCCCAGTTGATTGTTCCTGACACTGGGTTCTTAAAAACCGCTTTGAGCGTCTTGGAATGCCTGCCCTTCATGCAAGCATATAGTGACAGCACTGTCAGCATTGCAAGCAGAAAGTGATATCACCGTGGTATCAAAACGGAGCCACGGAAAGGCTTGCTCAACAAAGGCCGGCCCAGTTCCGCTTTGTGGGGACGGCGGGGAACCTGCTCGAACACGTCTGAAAGCCGGTCCCGCTAGCATTGGTAGGGCGGGGCAAAGCCATAGGGTGCATCGATGGCTCTGATGACATGGCCAAAATTACGCCTCGGACATGAGGTTGAAGCTTAGCTTCCAGGCAAAATTGCCGGAAGACCGTGTCGGAACATGGCGGGAGAACAAAGCTCCGCCACCGAGAAAATCGTTTGTATTCAAAGTGGAGGATGGTGGACGCACTTGGGCTCGAACCAAGGACCCGCTGATTAAGGGTCAGCAGTTTATCCAATGTTTTTAGCGCGGTCCCGACATCTTCTCGATCTGTACCGTGTGGAGTTACCGAGGGAAGGCCTTATTTGTCGGAACGCGTTAGCGCGTCACAATTTACCGGCACGCACCCCCCTTTTTTACATCGCATCGCGGCGCTTTGATCATGTCTGAAAACGAGAGTGTCATACCATTCGGCATAGGACGTGTTGCGAGCCAGGTGCCGGTTCAGGTCGACGTCATCGTCCCACCACACCGGTCCGCGTTCGCCTAAGCCGATTTTCGCAGCGTTCACGCTGGCGCGCGCTTCTGCCAAGGCTGGGTCATTAGGGGATGCCAGTGCTGCGCGTACCGCCCGTCGCGCGTTCATCAGTTGCGTAACGAGTGCCGTACGCTCGTCATCGGGCAGGTGCGGGTTTGCTCGCCGCCACAGGCGTCCGCGGACGACGATGTACCTTCCGTCTGGCGTTACAGCGGGCGTGGACCGTTTCAAGGGCAAGTGTCGTAGAGCATCAGCACTAGTACGACGCGAGGCAGATGATCGTTCCGAGTTGTGCCATATGGTCATCGAGATCGTTAGCGAATGACGAGCCGCTATTCCCCCGGCCCGCCGCAAAAGGACTTCGTTTGCCTAAATTCCTAGTCGCCGAGAGTGAAACGGCAACCGAACGTGATGAGCGGCGCAAGCACGCCGGCAAAAGCTCAGGCGAAACCTACGCGGCCACACTCAGCCAATTGCGGCCTGAAGCTGACGTCACGATCGTTGCACCAGCTGACGCCGATGCGGCGTCGCTCATGCCATCTGATTTGGCTCAATACGACGCCGTCTTCGTCACCGGCGCCCCTCTGCACGTCTATGACAATAGCGCCGAGGTCCGCCGGCAGTTGGCCTTCATGACAAGCGTCTTCGCCTCCGGAACACCATCGTTCGGCTCGTGTGCCGGGTTGCAACTCGCAGTCGCTGCCGCGGGAGGGACTGTCCGCAAGATGAAACGAATGGAGGCGGGCATCTCGCGCCGGATTACCCCTACCGACGAAGGCCGCCATCACCCCTTACTGAGCGGGCGGGGTCTTTGCTGGGATGCTCCCGCGATCCACGGCGATGAGGTAGAGACACTGCCAGCTAACGCAACGCTGCTGGCAAGCAACGCGGTAAGCCATGTGCAGGCCGTCGAGATACGGCATGATGGCGGAGTTTTCTGGGGCGTCCAGTATCATCCAGAACTGGCCCCAGGTGAAATTGCGGTAGCGTTACGTCGCCAAGCATCAGACATTGTCGATGCTGGGCTGGCGGAGACCGTAGGAGATGTCGAACGCCGAGCCGACCAACTCGATGTGCTGCAGGGTGACGCGGGCCGAACAACTGCTCTTTGGGCGCTAGGGGTAGATCACCAGTTCGCGGATGAGGAGAGCCGCAGGCTCGAACTAACGAATTTCCTCGAGCATCTCGCCAAATGCTGATCGTGCTTCTTGCCGCGGCTCCCACTACGTTTGCTTGTACCGTAACGCGCGTTCACGATGGCGACGGCCCCCTGTGGTGCTCGAACGGCATCAAGGTTCGGATCGCGGGGGTGCAGGCGCCGGACTTCGAAAATGCTTCGCCCTGCCGGTCTGCAGATTCGCGTCGGATGAACTATCGGTGCGACAATGCCGCCGCCAAGCGCAGCCAACAAATCGTCGAACGGCTTGTGCTGAGCAGGACGTTGCGATGCGAGGCGACCGGCAAGAGCTACAGTCGTGTCGTCGCGCGATGCATGCTGCCCGACGGCCGATCGCTTTCATGTGCGGCGGTCGCCTCCGGAGCGGCTGTACGGTGGAATAGATACTGGCGTCAGTACCGGATGGGAGAGTGTCGTTAGCGGCCAAGGGTAGCAGGCGACATTAGGCCAAGCCGCGAACAGGCCGAGCCACGAACTCCAGCCCTTCCTCATCAGGATAGAGAGTCATGAGTCGGTAAGGTCCGATGCCGCAGCACCGGACCTCCTGTTTTAGTTGCTGTCGGAGTTGTCGTCTTTGTCCTCATGATCGATTATGAGGTAGGCGACACCGGCGATGACACCTGCGCCGATCACGAGCGGAACGATGCTCGAACCTTCGGCCAGCTTGCTCTTGGCGTTTGCTGCCGTGCCGGCACGAACCGGCTTCGAAACCGAGAGGCTCGATGCGGAATTCGCAGGGGCTGCGCTTGCTGCGACAGGGGCGGCGATCATTGCCAAGCCAGCCGTGGCCATCGTCAAAAATTTGATGTTCATAAAGCTTCTCCAGGAGTGCGGCATTGCCTGCCACGCACGTCGAACGACTAAGATAGCCGTTTGTTCGAATATGTCCGCTACGGATCGAGCTTGGTTATGCATCCCACTCTGGCCCGTGGGGATCAGGATAGAACGCGTAGGGCTCGTACACCGGTCGCTGCGCCGGCCGCATCTGGCGGGGAGGGGCGGGCTTCGCAACATCAGGGACCGGGTCCGGCAGGGTAGGTAAACCGCCTCCGAACCGGATCGGGATATAGGCCCCGCTACCGTACATCGCCTGGAAGACCGCAGTCGCGTCGTCTTCCTTCATCCGCTTGCCGATCAGGGGCGCACTCTCCGCGTTTCGCAGCATGGCTTCTGCGGCACGGCAAGAGCAGACACATTATTACAGGCTATGCGCGTGACGGCATCGGTAGCTTCGCCTCGGGTCGTAGCCAATCCAGACAGCACATTGAAGCTTTCCTCGTAGTACGCCGCGAGGTTCAAGTGCATCTCGATGAGCGGCACGGTCATAGCTCGAGACGCCAATACGACATGACGCCGACGGCCCGACTCAAGCTCGATGAGATCGAAATTGTGGGGGAAAAGCATTCAACCGTTTTGGGTTTGGAAAGTTAACGGGACAGGTAGATTGCCCCAAAAAAGGTGGTGATCTCGATCAACCTGATTCAAGCACCGCCGTTGAACGAAGTGGTGACGAATGAGTGGTTGCACCTTCTCTAATTCCCGTTACCTACGGGGTGTCGCGGCAGGTAGAGCATTCCCAAAACGCCTCCCTGCCGCGGTGCATTAGATAGTTGACGTACCGGCGATGGCCTCGATTTAGCCATCGCCGCATCCGCCTCCTTCCGCGCGGTCAGTTGCTCCAGGGGCTCGGCCGATGAGCGAGCCCCCGAGTGAGCCTTCAGATGTCAGCTCGTTAGCATTCGACCACCAGACCTGGCAGCTGATGCGTCATAGTACTTTATTGAGGACTGACGCACTGGTGTTGGGTGCATAGGTCTCCCAGACCAATACCACCACCGCCGCCACTACCGCCGCCGCCGCCGCCGCCGTAGTTGCCACCGCCACCACCGCCATATTCGCTACAGTATGCGCGATACTGCTCGAGCGCATTCTCATATGCTTCGGAACCTACGGGACCGGCGGCAAGAGCGTACTCCGTGCCGTCTGTTCCGCAGGAGTAGGTTTGTGCGGAAACTGGCGCACCTCCCGCGAAAATTAACGCAACTGCTGAAAGTACTGCAAAACGGTTTCTACGGTGCATTTTTCAACTCCGTTCTTACGTTTGGGATCTGGCTCCCGCAGGGTGCGGTTCGACTCGTCGTCGGATCATTTGCTAGAACCCGTCAGTATTGCTGTCATTCTAGATTGCCCTGCGCAAGTCGGGCTCACCGTGACTGCGATCCAATAGGAGGTAGATTGCGGCAAGCGGTGCGTCGTCCACGCTGACCCGTAGTCACGGCTGTGACCCGGAGGTGAGGGTATGAGCTCATCAGTTGCCGGGTCATCGCACGCCCCCCCGGTCAGCCATTATCGAAATTACGATATCGGCCGCCGGAAATGTTCGAATGTTGGGACTAAGGGACCGGGCATGGCAAAGCCACGCCGGCTCATTAGCCATCGTCATGTATATTCCTTCCAAGGTGAGGCGATATTCTCGGCGAGCGGTTCAGGCTTCGCTGGGGTTTGCTCCAAAGCTCCGGCCGGCCCGTCTCGCGTTCACACGGCGCTTGAGGCGGGCCGTTAAAGCTCAAATTTTTTTGCGTCTGGAATGGACAGGTTTACGTACCTGTTTACCCGCAGCGCGGTTTGCTCCCACGCTGATCCGTTGCGAGGCTCGATACGCGGGCTACCGAGGCGGCCAGCCTATCCGTTTTTCTCAGCAGTTTTCCGGATAGGCTGGCCGCTGCGCCTAACTTGCGGCTCTCTTTCCCAGTACCCATAAACCATGGGCGAAGGCTGTCCTCCGGCCCTAGTCGGCCCGTCCTGTATCTCTCTTGGCTATCAGGGCGGGCCGTTACCGGTGAACCTCTCTGCTGCTTTGGCGTTTATGCTCAGCCACGACCCGGAAAGTGAATGGCCGGCCCGCTCTTGGCTGACCCTGGGGGCGGGCCGTTACGTCACTCGACCTTGGCCGCCGAAAGCTGGCCCGCAATCGATTTCGCGAGGACGAGGACAAAGCGCATGGCGCCGAAGCCCATCCATCATGGGCTGGTGCCAGCGACGAGCGTCGCCATCCGAAATGGACGGTAGGCCCGCGTGCAATCTCTACGGTCCGTGTCGACCAATCGCCTGACGTCGAGCCGGCTTCAGGCGCCAGCTTGCGGAAGCGATCGGCCCACTCGGGGACGCTGATGCGTCGCGGCGGGGTGATCCCTCGCCGCCACGATCGTTCTAGCCGTTCGTCCTTACTCTGCGTTTGCGAAGTCGGCTTCCGGCTTGCCGAAGGAGGCGAGGTGCTGCTGGACATGCTCGTTCAGCACCTCCAGCAGCGGCTCGACGGCGATCTTTAAGGAGGCGGCGATCAGCGGCAAGACGCGCGACGGCCAGTTGAGCCAGGCATCACGCGGCGACCGCGCCATGTTGAACAAGACAGTCTCGGCAACTTCTAGATCCACAACGTCGCCAGCTTCGCGCCGGGCGGCTAGGAGCCTGCGAGCAGCGAGACCGTTTTACTTTACCCGCTCGGCTTCGCCGGTGAGGGCGAACCTGCCGGCGAGCACCTCAGCGATGAAGTCCTCGTCATCGAGGTGGAGCGGATCAGGCGCCTGGTCCGCGGGTGCGGACACTTTCGCGCCGCGTTTCGGAGTGCGGACAGTAGGTGCGGACATTTGCGCGGTGTCCGCACTACTGTCCGCACCCTCCGCAGCGCGCCGATTGGTGCGGCGCCAGCCAGTTCCGGCAAGCGAGCGATCAAGCTTGCCGTTGCCCGAAACCCGCAGTTTTCCTTCACTTATCGCGCGCCGGTCCAGTGTATCGCTGCACCCATCAAGGCGGGAGAACTCGCGAATGCTGACAGTATCGGAGGGTGCGGACATTCTAAGTGCGGACCCCTTTGGCAAGTTGTAGCTGGGGTTCGTTCACGCCTTTGCCCCCCGTATTACCCGAAATGCCCGGAAGGACCCAAAGGAGCCACCTCGGCCGTTTCGTGATCGTGCATCGGTGCGCAACAATCGTGCTTGAAAACCGAGCAGGATCAGAGGGTTAGCCCTTACGGTTTGAATACTCGGTGAGGTCAGCGACCCCGCACCGCGGCGCGCAGGTCGGTCGCCGCCTGCTCCGCCTGCTTGATCAGGCGCTCGCTGCGGCCCTGGTGGCGTGACCCTGAGGCCATGTCCTCGGCGATACGCAGCACGCGCATGCCGATAGCCTCGACATGGTCGCCAGTGGTGAGCCGCAAATGCGGAGCAGCCATCTAGACCTCCACATATAGCAAGAGCCGCAACCCTCGCAGGCGCGGCTCTAACAACTGGTCATTTGCGTAGTTTGCGAGATGATCGCGTCTACCTCTCACAAACACTCATTATGGATGTTCTATCCGATTGACCTCCGGAGCTAATCCCAACACGTTGCTTGCACTCGGCCTGGGGAGGCCGACTCAGAGGGGATACCAATGAAAATCGCTATTGGCGCGCTGGCTTGCGCGCTCACGTTCGCTGCGCCTGTCGTTCACGCGCAGACCGCTCCGGCCGCAGTCGCTGCGACCACGACCGGCACGCTCCGCGCCGGCACGTCGGTCCCGCTCAAGATGTCAGAGGTGCTGTCGACCAAGGGCAAGAAGCTCAAGGTCGGACAGCGCTTTCAGCTTGAGACGGCCGAGAACGTGACCATCGATGGCAACGTGGTCATTCCTGCAGGCAGCCCTGCCGTCGGGGAGATCACCGAGGTCCGTAACAAGGGAATGTGAGGCAAGTCGGGCCGTATCAACGCTCGCGTTCTTTACGTCCGCGCCAACGGTCGACAGATTCGCATGACAGGCTCGCTGGATGATAAGGGCACAACGGACACGGCTGGCGTTGTCGGTGCCGCTGGCCTGCTCCCGATCGCTGGCTTCTTCATGACCGGCACCAGCGCCGAAATTCCGCTCGGTGCACCGGTGAACGCATTCGTTGACGAGGACATATCGGTTGCTGTGGTTCCGGCCTCGGCACCGATGATCGTTGCCCCCGCCGCGCCAGTCGCAGTGAGTGCTGGCGTTGCTGAAAAGAAGTAGCCGATCCGCCCTCTCGCCGGGCTTCCTGCGAGAGGGCAACACCTGTCAATAGTTAGAACAACCGCTCCTTCATCGCGATAATGTCAGCCCCGAACTGCACGGTCTTCCGAGCGGCGCTCATTCGTACTTGTCCTGCCCGCCCGCGCCATCGTCTCAATCCCATCCTGCGTGTCAGCTATTGTTAGTTCCTGCCAACATCCGACCGCTGTGGAGCCCGGCGGAACCAAACTTTTGTAAGTGCGAGGCGTTGGTGCAACGCTTTGGTAACGCTCACTTAATATTAAACTGAAATGGCCCCACGCTTCACGATAACCGCCGACCCGACACGCAACCTGGTGACAATCATCATAGGCGGCTTCTTCGCCCAGCCTGACATCGACGCGTTCGAACAGGCGCGCGACATCGCTCATCGCGAGCTCCAGTGCGGTCCGAACCAGCACCTCACCTTGGTCGACATGCGTGAGATGCTGATCCAGTCCCAAGAGGCGATCGGCGGGTTCCAGCGGGTCCTGAACAACCACGCGACCAAATCCAAGCGCATTGCGATCGTCACGAGCCAGACGCTTGCACGAATGCAGGTCGAGCGAGCTGCAGGACGCCGAGACGTTCAATACTTCAGCGGGGAGCCCGCGGAAGCGAGGAAGTGGTTGTTGGCCGGATGATGGATCCGCGCCCGGGGTGTCGGCTTGTGCGTTAAGCTTGCCGGACAAAAGGGGATTCCGATGACCGAGCGCAACACACCCGAGCCCGTCGACAACGTCAGCGTCAAGTCCGCAGACGCGGACCGAACCGCGGATGGCTTCGGCAAAGGCGAAGGTTACTCCGGCGACGAGTACGATAGCTCGAACCATGCAGCCACTTCATCGCGTCGACCCGGCGTTGATCGAGCGGTCGGCGCGGATCGCGGACGAGCGAGAGCTGCGCAGCATAGCGCGGGGCAGGAAAGCCTGGTTGTTCGTCGGCTCGGATCGCGGCGGTAAGCGCGCTGCGATGATGTACAGCCTGATCGGCACCGCCAGGCTCAATGGCGTCGATCCGCTCACATGGCTTACCGATGTACTTGCCCGCATCGCTGATCTGCCGCAGTCCCGGCTTCACGAGCTGTTGCCCTGGGAATAGATAGTCTTCGCAAAACACCGCTCGTGTAAGAGGCTAACTGATGACTGATTCCCAACCTGAACCCGAAGTGATCGAATCTTCGCTGAACCGGTCGATCGAGCAAGGCAGCCGGCGACTGGAAGTCCACATCGTCCGTCTAGCTACCGAGCGAGGGTAGTCTCTCGAAGTGGTCAACGATCACAACACCTCGATCGTCTGGGACGCCAAGTTCGAAACCGATCGCGACGCTGATGCAGCCTTCCAAAGCGCGCTGGCCGAAGAAGGTTTCGAGGCCTTTCTCGACAAGGACTAACGTACCAGACCGGCTCCACGAGCCGTCAATCCGCGGCCTCTATCTGATGCGTACTCGACAGCTCGACAAATTGCGTATCATGCCGCTCGCTGGGCTTCGCTGGCCGCTGCGAGGTCCTTCATCTTCCAGGGTTGCCTGGTACTGGGTAAATCTGTGTCGCGACCGCTCTGGTGTCGAGGACGTGGAAGAGGCAAGGGCGCGTACTTCCGGCCGCTGGCTAATCTTATCGTCACGCTTGCCTAGGCGCGCGAAGTACCCTGTGTCAGCGGATTGGCTTCTCAGATCCGTCGTCGCGATGCCAAAATTAAGGGGGGGGCTAAGTCGTTAGCTGTCTTCGACTCACCAAAACCTAAAGGGCGATGTTAGCACCCCCCGGAAGGGGGCGTCTGAATGCTAGAAAGGGGATTGCTGACCGGCCCGCCGACGGGTCCGGAACGATCTTCGGGCTGTACAGTGCGCACGGGGGGCGGGATATAGATTGTTTTGCCGGTCCGATCCGTGCCTGTCGTACCGAAGCGGGGATTGCACAGTCGGCACGCTGATCCCCAACCGTTCGCCGATGGCCTTGTAGCCGAGCCCGTCTACCCGATGAAGAGTGAAGACATGCCGGGTTCGGTCGGGCAGGGCGGCCAGCACCTGACCGTACATACGCAGTGCGTCGTCGGCTTCGATCGCGTGGCCTTGTTCAGGCTGCCCGGTGACTTCGCACTGGTGGTCGATCGAGACGTGGAACCGCGCGAGGCGTGTGTGCGGGCGCCGCGATTGATCGATCAGCAGGTTACGCGCCATGCGCTGCAGATAAGCAGCTGGACGCCGACATGTTTCGCTCGCTTTGGCAGCGATCAGCCGGGCGAAGGTTTCCTGGACGAGGTCGGGCACCTCATCGGTTTGGCTGCTCGGGATCGACGCCGGCCGCGATCAGGGCATCGCTCTGAAGGTCGTGGACCTAGCTGCCGTCCGCCTTGGACACCCGCGCGTAACCGATCTGCGTTGTCACATATACGTCCGTCTGCGTGACGGAGCGGCATTGCCCGTCAATTGATCGCCATAATGTCACATAACCCGTATTGTGGTCTACGCTCCGTGAACAGGGCTGCTTCCCTGTTGCGTGACGAACAGGCAGCCGATGCCGTCCAGGACCATGTTGTCGCCCGCGCAGCGCAGCGCGATCTTCGATCCGCCTGCCGACCGAGCTACGATCGAACGGCTCTATACGCTCGGCCCCTAAGACCTCGGTCAGGTGTCGCGGCGCCGGCGCGGACCGAACCGGCTCGGCTATGCGGTGCAGCTCTGCTACCTGCGCCATCCGGGGCGTGCGCTGCTGCCGGGTGAGGCGGTGCCTGCCGCCATGCTGTCGCTGCTCGCCGACCAGATCGGTTGCCGAACCGACGACTTCGCCGACTATTCTGCTCGCGCGACTACGCTGCGCGAGCATCGCGCGGAGATCGAGGTCGCAGCGCTCGCAAGGAGCAACGCGCGCGTGGAGGAAGCGCAACTAGAGATGCAACGTCGCCTCGACGTGATCGACATCGGTATGGCGCCGATCGCGAACCTCCTGCCTTTCCAGGAAGCAATCCTCTCCAGTACTGTCGAGGGTGACGCCGCCACGCATAGATGGCTCAGGTTGCTTGCACCGGTTCTGGACAAGATTGTGGATCAGTCCGATCACCACGGCGCCGCGATCAGCGCGCTCCATCGGGAGGTCGCTCGGATCCACGAGGTTTCCGCCACAGGTCAGAGACACACGGCTGGCATCGCCTCTGGGCTGGAGGGTATCGCGGAGCAGGTGACCGCGGCCATCTGCGAGAGCCGCAGGAAGCAAAGCGCCGATTTCGCGACAACAGGCGAGCTAATTAGCTTCACCCGTGCGGCAGTCTTGGGCCAGCCTCTACCGTTGCCAGTCCATATAGAAGACAATCCTATGTTGGAGCGATTCATCCTCGCCCAGCCAGCCGACCTTATTTCAACCGACCGCGCCTTGGTCGACTGGCGGAACACGGTCGCCTCCGCCAGCGCGGCCGATCTCATCACGCTTCTTCAGAAGCAGCAGATGCCATCGCCAACTGACACCCCACAGACCCGCGTCCTTCGGTATCGTCTTGCCGCGATCACGCGAGCCAAGATTGAGGAGCGTGGAGCGGTGCCGCCTGCGCGGCCCACCACGACACGAGCGACGGATCGATCGGCAGCGACCTGCTTTGAACGATCCCAGGAACTCGCTGACTTATGGAGGGCTGGAGAAAGCGCCGCACTTTACGCCGAGCCTGAATTGGCCGGCGCAATTGACCTGTTCGACGCCTTGGAAAACAGGCTAGAGGCCGTCACAGGTAACGCCGTTCAACCCGAGCTGACCATCCTTCACCGCGACTTAGCCAAACGCATAGAATCGGGCGAACGACCCGAGATAGCGGAGGGCGGCCACGCTGCGGGTTACGATCACGCCAACGCGGTTGAGCTTAGCAAGGACATCTAGGTGTGAATTGCAAGGCCTGTGACCATCACGCAGCCGCCAGCGCCCTTCCACCCCATTCCGCGTGCATCGGCTGGCCCCAACCTACTGGCGATGGTCCGGTTCAATAAGTTTGGCCTGCATCAGCCGCTTAGCCGTCAAAGCGAGACCTGTGCCACCGAAGGCATGAGCATCAGCGTGTCGACGCTTGCCGACTATGTCGGCCACGGCATCGTCCTGCTGCGCGGCCCGGTCGATCTCATTGAGGCGCACATCCTCGCCGGCGAGCGCATCCATCATGGCGATACGACCGTGCCAGTCATTGCAGCCGGCAAGACCATAACGGGCAAAATCTGGGCGTCCGTTCGCGACGGCCGCCCCTTTGGCGGCACCGAACCGCCCGCCGTCTGCTATTGCTACACCCGCGACCGCTCAGGAGCCCATCCGCAGCGACAGCTTGCGACAAGTCCATGTCGCCTGGCTCGTTGTTGAGCTCGAGCAGTTCCTGCGCCAGCAATATGGGCGCCTGTCGCGCAAGGGCGATCTAGCCAAGGCCATCAACTTCATGCTGGCACGCTGGAACAGCTTCGCCCGCTTCGTGTCCGACGGCAGGATCTGCATGACCAACAATGCGGCCGAACGCCGGGTGAGAACCGTTGCCGTCAAGCGCCGGAACTGGACATTCTGCGGCTCTGACCGTGCGGCCGCATGTATACGCTGATCCAGACCTGCCGCCTAAATGACGTCGACATGCATGCATGCCTGGCTCCGCGACGCCATCGCGCAGATCTCCGACTATCCGCAGACACGATTTCACGAGCTATTGCCGTGGGAGTGGAAAGCTCGGCAGCAGCACGCCAAAGCGGTCGCGCAAGCCGCGTAGTATCAGTCGCACTAAACTAGAGGGCGCTCACCGAATGCATGCCGAAAAGCGGCCGAGCGGACCATGCACGGCCTTTGGGATGCCATCGGATGCATCATCGGCCTCTATCGTCCCAAGAATGCTCGCACTATTCCACAGCCGCTGGTTACGATGCAGGCTGATCAGAGCATCTCTGCGCCATACCCGCAGAGATGCAAGCAGTGTTGGAAGAAGAGTGTTTAACAGCTGCCACCGTATAGCGCTGTATAATCAGCCTCCCTTCATGAGGCCGCGCTCTGCAAGTTCGGCCAGAGAATGAATATAGGCACCCCCATTATCACTGCCGCGGATCAGTTCTTCACGAGCCCAGGCAACAAACTTTTCAAGGCCAGTTTTAAAGTCAATTGTGCATTCAAGATTAAGCGTATCTTGGAGAAGGCGGACATCGGCAATGTTGTGGCGGATATCGCCGGCACGATACCGGCCGGAAATTCGGATTTCTCCCTTGTAATCTAGCAGGCGCGCAAGTTCTGCGGCGACCGTGTTAACCGAAATACCTATCCCGGTTCCAACGTTAATCGAGTGCACGCCGCCATTGGTGGGCAGCAGCGCGGCGCAATTGGCTTTGACGACATCGTCGACATGCACGAAGTCCCGACTTTCCAGGCCATCCTCGAAGATCTCGATCGGACGGCCGAACAGCATTTCGCGCGAGAAGATGGAGAGGATGCCGGTATAGGGATTGCTTAGCGACTGACCGGCACCGAACACATTTTGGTAACGCAGAGCATAGCCCGCGAAGCCGTGCGCTTTGGCGACAGCTAAAACCAGATGCTCTTGAGCCAGTTTAGTAACGGCATAGACCGAGGCGGGCGTCAGCGGCGCCTGCTCCGACGTCGATGCCACGGTGATTGCTTCGCCGCAGATCGGGCAGGTCGGATCGAACGAGCCAGCGTCCATTACTGCAGGTGAACGATCGCCAGGGTGAACGATACCGTGCTGCGCACAATGATAGGCACCCTCGCCATAGATCGAGCGGGACGATGCGACCACGACCTTCCCGATCTTAGATCCTGCCGCCGTTACGGCTTCGAGCAGCGCAGCGGTGCCGGTCACGTTCACGTCGTTATAGCGGATCATGTCGTACATCGACTGCCCGGTGCCGGTTTCCGCGGCGAGGTGGAGAACTGCATCATGTCCGGGCGCTAACTCCTTGAGAAGCGCGGCGTCGCGTACATCGCCTACGATGACGTCGGCATGCTGGGCTAGTTCCGCTTTCAGTGCATCGTGACCGGTTGGGTCCCCGTGAATCTGTGGCGAAAATGAATCGAGGATAGTGACGGTATCACCACCTGCGGCAAGTGCGGCTGCGGTGCGCCGCCCGATAAAACCTGCCCCACCCGTTATAAGAACCTTCACAGAAAACTCCGTTTCTAAATCTTCTTCATCTGCCAACCTTCGCCCACCGCCTTCATGCGGACGCGAAAATTATGCCAGGTATCGCCCACCAGGACCATTCGTGCCACTCCGACCAGGGTGGTGTACGCCGTCACATAGGCGGCATAGAGGCCGCCGAAAAACTTTCGAGCAAAGAAAATCTGATTGCGATGGCCATAGCGGATGCTGAAGTCGGACAACCGACCGCCGGTCGATACGCTGACCTTGTGCAGCATGACGGCACGCGGATCCACGACGATACCGATTCTCGCCTTCTTCATTCGCCATAGGAAATCCACGTCGTCCCAATAGACGAAATAGGTTTCGTCCATCAGGCCGATCTTGCGGAACACTTCAGCCTTAAACAGGACGCAGCACGTCGGCGCATAATCCGTCTTATAAGGTTCGCTCAATGCCCCGATCGGCTTTTCGGAACCGTCATGCAGACTTTGCATTCCACGCAAGGCACTGAAATGCCCCGCCGAGTACCATGAAAGATCGGGGCGGTCGTAATAGGGAATCAATGCCGATACCGCGCCTGCGTCGGTCGTCTGCGCGGTCGCTGACAATTGACGCAACATCCCTGAATCAAAGGCGGTATCATTGTTGATGAGCACTATATGCTCAAATTCATGGTCCATTGCCCATCGAATGCCTTGGTTGTTCGCGGCAGCGACACCGAGATTATCTTCATTTACTATGAGCGTGATGCGCGGATCGTTCGCTTCCCGGACCATTTCGACTGTGGCATCACGGCTGTCGTTATCGATAACAACCAGATGCCAGTCGACGCCTTCCTGCGCCGCAAGGCTGGCATAAAATTCAGGCCAGACCGACACACCGTTATAGGTTACGGTCACGAGGGATATGCGGGGCATGCGTCAGTTCCTGATCTTGGAGATTGTCCGGGATCGTATCACCTTAGCAGGCGCGCCGGATGCGATGCTGTCGTCCGGTATGTCACGAGTTACAACCGATCCGGCACCGATCACGCAGTTGCGACCTATACGGACATTGGGCAGAACTATGGTGCCATAGCCCAAAAAGCTGCCTGCGCCGATCTCGACGAAACTACGTGCAGGATCAATACTGTCGCCGATCTTTGAACCGTGTTCGATCGCATCGACGGGATGCAGGACATCGACGATCGCGCAATTGCCGGTAATCGAGACATTGTCGCCGATGCTAATGCGATCATGGCAAACGATGTGCACATTCTGTTCGATGTTCACATCGTTGCCGATCGTCAGTTCAGGCTCCCAGTCTTGACCATGCAGGATAATTTCCATCCGCCCGCCGTGACGAACGATAGTTCGCGACCCAATTCGGATCAGATGGGGATAACGGATCATGTTTTGTCGGAACAACACGGTGCCCTTGCCAAGGCGCCCAAAAACCAGCCTCAGCACAAGCATCGACCACAGGCGGCGCAGCCGAAAGTGAAGTGCGTCGCCAATCTGCAGCAGCCGGGCCGTAAAGGGTAGGGGATAGGGCATCAGCTACGCAGCCACCCATTGCCCGGTTGCATGGTCAAATACCTTGATGAGACGCGCAGGGGCACCAGCAACCATGCTGTAAGCTGGAAAGGAACGGTTAACGACGCTATTGGCACCAACGACGCAATGCTCGCCAAGCGTCACTCCGGTAAGCACGCGGCTGCCATAGCCCAGGAATGTGCCGCGACCAACCCGTACGGCGCCCTTGCTTGCCATGGGTTGGGTCAAAATATGGCCCGCGCGTGGATCGACCTCGTGAACAGCATCGGCTAGATAGACTTGTTCGCTTAACACGCAGTCATCGCCGATTTCAACCAGCTCAATTGCGGAGATGCAGCAGAACCGACCAATATAAACGTTGCGGCCAATTACGATACGGGGTGAAAGCGGCGCGCCATTCCATTCGGTAATCGGGCACAGCCAACTATGCTCGCGCACGATGGTGCGTTCGCCAACTTGGATCCGGTCTAGATGCTCCCAAGTATAGGGATGGCCGACGCGAACACCTTTCCGCTGGCGTAGAAATCTATAGGGTGGCATCCAGCGCATGAACGTCAGAATGCGTCTGATCGGATTAGGCATGGGTCGTTTTCCGGCTTCGGATATAGTCGATCGCTGCTACCAACTCGCGCCATCCCATTGCGATAGCTGCGGCAAGTATCGCTATGGCGATAGCCGGGTAGTAAGCGACCATGTTTTCCGCGAACGGGCCAAGCAGCAGGACCGTGCCTCCTAGAAACAGCCAGAATATCGCTGGTCGGACCATGCCGACAAAGGCGACCTCGCGGCGGTGCAAGTCCGGCATGGTATAGGATAGTGCGTGCTGTGCTAGTAGGAGAGCAATGCCGATACCAGCACTGACGATCTTGGCGGCGGCAACTCCGATCGCTCCGAACAGGCTACCCCACCACAGGCTCAGCGCCAGACTGACCACGCCCTCGATCAATGGAGTATAGAGCATTCGCCGCTGTTGCCCCGTACCAATCGCAATCATGCCATAGGGTAATAGGCAGGTACGAATGACATTGGCCACGGCCAGCAGGGCCAATATGTAATACGCGTTGTCGGCATAGACCTCTCCCACCCACAGGTGCAGAATTCCTTGGCCTAGGAACATGAGCGGTGCAGATACCAAGAGCGCGGCGACGGCCATCAGGCTCGTCGAGCGTAAAAACAGGTCGTGCAGCTGCCGCTGGTCGCCGGTCGACTGCATCGTCGCTGCAGCTGGCGGCAACGCCCCTGCCATTGATTGGAGCGTGCCGGTGATGAAACTGACCAACGTCAGGCTGACGGCGTAATAGGGAACCGAGCCGAAATCATAGCGGCTGATGATGATAAGATCCAAACCGGACACCAAGAGCATTGCAAGGTTCCAGACCGTCAGCGTGACGCAGAAGTCAGCTAGCGCCTTCAGACTCTTCCGGCTGACCAGCTTTGGTGCGATCGTCGGCTTGGCCGTCCGCGTGGACCAGAGATAGATCAGCACAGAGCATATGCCGATCGAACCGATTAGATGCGCGATCGCCATGATCGTCAAACTGCGGGTCTGCGCAGCGGCGATCAATAGGATCGCCTGCGCGACTCTGCCGACCATCTGCGTCATGGCCGGCACATGGCTTTTCTGCAGACCCAGGAATACCGATCCAAACACGGATCCCAGTAGTCCGATGCCAAACGACAGACCAAGCAGCCCAGTAGCAAGAGCGGAATCAGCGCGCCATACCGGCGACAATTGCGGGAACAGCCGATCAGTATTCAATGCGACGCAGCCAATGATAAGGATACCTATGATTGCTGCGATCAGAATGCACCAGAATGCCGAGGCTACGATTGCATCGCGTTCGGCGGTCGCCTCGGGCTGGTGATGAAAAGCTACGTATCGACCGACAGCGATCTGCACGCCCATGCCGAAAAGATTGACGTAAGTACCAATCTGTAGCGCGATCGCCCATGCACCATAGGCTTCGGGTGGTAGGAGGCGCGTCAAAAAAGGGGGAACGAGCACCGCGACGATCGCGCTCGACATTCCCCCCAGGACGTTCCACAAACCGTTGGAGAAAATCGTCCTGTTCACTAAGGCATCTCATGAGAGGGGCAGGGGAAGTGCCCTTCGTTCCTGGCGCCGCTTACTGGGAAAAACTGCAACAAGCAAATCGAGCGCGCTTCCCACGGCGGGTAGCCGATTGGGCTACCAGCGATCAGCCCACCGGCCGTCGATCAGGAACGACGCCTGATCCGCCAAATGCAGATCGACCTGTATCAGATAATGGGTAGCCCAGCCAGGCGCCTTGAAATCACCGGCGCCATTGCCGGGCGCTGCCAAGACGTAATCTTTGGTGGGCGGCTCTAGAATAAGGTCACCAGGGGTGACGAATTTTCGCAATACTGGGACACCGTATTGATCCATGCCATCGAGGATAGCAAACCCACCCCGTACAGCGACGCGGCGGCTAAGCCCTGGGCGGTCGGGCGCGGTGCGGACGCGTAGGCCGCCCCTAGCCTTGTCCCCGTAGCGTACCGGGATAGCGATGATTGTCATTGCCGATGGCGATCCGGGGCCATAGGCCTTGTCGATCCGTAGGCAGCCGGTCCCCTCCATCTGTCCCTGTGTCACGCGGGCGAAGCGCATATTGTGCCCTGTATTGCCCGTACCGGGCGCATCGCTGCCATCGCGTGAGCGGATCGGGTTGACGTCGGCAATTCGCCAGATGGGGTTGAGCTGAACATCCGCCTCGTCAAAGCCGGGGTCCGCAAGGACGCTGTGGCGATCGTGTAGCCTTGCGGGAAAGCCACCATATTCGAAAGCAGGTTCGGTTCCCTGCATCTCAAACCGTCCTTCCCCAGTCGCCCAAGTGGTCGGGGTGCGGGTATCGGGGGTTTGTAGGCTGTTGCCATTATGCGTGATGACATCGCGGAGCTTTACTGCGCTGCCAGCGCCGGCGCCGATGAGATGAGTGAGCGTTGCGCTCTTGCCCATCGGCAGCAGCCAGCCTCCCGTCATCGTCAACAATCCGCCATCGCCCTGCACGTCTATCGGACGATCGTCCCAGCGGTTACTTTCAAGATGTACGCCAAAAAAATGTACCTTCCCACCATCGATGCGCGCGATTGCCCGAGTATAATCGATCGACGCACCGAAACAGTAGAAACCACCAGCGCCACGCCGATGACGCAGGAACAAGTCACTATTGAAGAAGGTGCCGCCCAGTACGGTAATGCGCTCATCATTATCGTCCGCGATAATCCAGTCGAAGACGACGTTGCATTCGAACGCCTTACAGTTGACCAACTCCTGATTATAGCCACGCGACGCGAACCGGAATGCCACTTCGCAACGGCAGACCGTGATGCCGACTGTGCGGATAGCCGTGGCGCTGGCCTTTAGCGGCGAATCGTACAGGATGCCCACGCTACCGCCGCCACCCGAACCGACGATCAGAATGGTGCCCTCTATCGCTCCATTGAAGCCGTTGGCGTTGCCGAACTCGGTATTGGTGCCACCGACCCGCACATAAACGCCCGACCAGCTCGAGAAATCCAGCGTGGCGTACCCCAGCAAGGTATGAAACCGACGATCAAGGGTCAGCGTGGAATTGCAACGATAGCGCTTGCCTTGAGTGAGCATCACCACGCCGGGTCGGGTAAAACCGTCCTGATGCGCGAGGGAAGCGCTTTGAACGGCATCGAGTGCTTGCTGGATGGCAGGAGCATCGTCGTGTACGCCGTCGCCAACCGCGCCAAACTCTTCGGGCCGACGGGGCAGGGCATCGGTCAGTTGCGCCAGCGGGGTTGCTAATGCCGCGGAGTCGGACCGGTGCGTTATGAGCAGGCGATCGTCCAAGCGGACCCATGCTCCTTGCGCATCCGATGAACGTTGCGATGCGACGATATTGATGCCGTTAACCTGGTTGGCGAGGTCGCCCCGAACATATTGCCACAGGATGCCGTCGTGTAGGATGGGCCCGGTATCGATCACGGCATTCGCCAGCCGCGCCAGCAGGGCGGGGTCGCTTCGCGACGCTGTCTGCGTGCCGGCTCCGGCAGATGACGATAGCGGTAGCAGGCTGCCAAGCATGGCCGTCACTGCGACACGGCGGTCGATCTCGTTATCGATGGAACCTGTTTCCTTGAAATGGCGTGATATCGGCTGAGCAGGCTCGGCGTCGAATTCGGAGTCAACCGGGATGAAACTCATCCCGAAACGGCGAGATACGCAATGATTTGGCGGTGACGTATTTTCGATATAGCCGGATTCCGAGCGTTTTCTTTATCAGCGATATCAATTGCTTCTTGGTACCGCCGGCCTTCCACGACTGATCGAAGTGATGGACCGAAAATCCATTATCGTTGATGAAGCGAGGATGTTCGAAAGTATATTTTTCGAACACCGTGACCATGTCCGACCGCCAGTTGCGGCCATTCAGTTTGAAGTCCGGAACATGATCGATGAAATAACGGGTGAAAATGTCATTGTTGGGGGCGTTGAAGTTGATCCGGTATACCGGGTCCTCGTATATTGCCAAAATGCCCTTGATGATCGGATGTCCGGGCTCTGCACCGATAACCGCAGTGCCGAGGTTACAGTCCCACATATAGCCCAGGAAAGCTCGCTCGTTAAGTAACGGATCGAACGACTTCCGGACCTCTACGTCTGTATCGAAATAGATGCCGCCGTAATCGCTCAGTACGCGCAGTCGCGCATAATCGGACACATGCGCCCAGCGTCCGTTCGCTACCGCCTCGGCGACCGCTGGATACTGGTCCAAGGAAAAGTTATCCTCGTTCCATTCGATATGGCGGTATTCGGGCAGCAGGGCGTGCTGGCTGTCGATACAGGATTGTATCCGCGATGGCTTGGGGCGCCTGCCGAACCAGAAAGTATGCACGATCTTTGGTATCATCGTGAAGATCGGTCCTGTGTCACGAGCGAGATTGGCGTGGCATGCGCATTTGTCTTTTGCAATCAGAGCGGGTGATCTTCGAGCAATCACCATACTTTAATCGCCGACGCGATAGCTCATGTCGTTGCCTAGGCGGACACCCATCCGGCCCTTCGCAGCCCGAGCGCGGTTATAGGCCTCGTTCTTACTCATCGGAGCAGAGCGCGTTGTGCTGGTCGCAGGTGGTCCGGATCGGCCATCGTCGAGGGCTGCCTCATCCAACGTCACCCCGGGCGCGGTCGCCTCCTGCCGCGTTCGTTCTGGGGCGCCGACCGTCGTCTGTGCGACAGAGACTCCCGGCAGGGCCAGCAAGGCAAGAAAGATCCGAACCATCCGCATATCCTAGCGCTGGAGCACAGAATCACAAGGTGGAGTGATATCTGCAATTAATCGAGCCTGCAGTGCGGTAGCTCCGTCGCGCCCCGCCAGCTCCGCCAGCACCTGACGGGCGGCATGGTCCCAAGTAAACGCAGTTGCGCGTTCCAGCGATCGTCGTGCAAGATCGGTGCGAAAATTCTCATCTAGGGCGATGCGACGCAACGCTGTGGTCCATGCCACAGTGTCAAGTGGATCGGCATAGCATGCTGCATCGCCGCATACCTCAGGCACCGCCCCACCAGTGGTTGCGATCACCGGACAGCCGGTCGACATTGCCTCGAGTGGTGGCAGTCCGAAGCCTTCGGACAACGATGGGCATGCAAAAGCCATTGCATTGCCATATAGCCATTTGAGCTCGGCATCGCTGACCCGGCCGATATACTCTACGTTTCTCGCTGTCGGCAGCCCGGCTGCACGAAAGATCGTTGGATTGCCGCCACCTGCAATGATGAGACGGACTCCCGGCAAGTCGGCTGCGACAAAAGCTTTTACTAGGCGTGCAATATTCTTGTGGCGAGCCAGTGACCCGATCGCGAGCACATAGCTGTGCGGCATTATCTCTAGCCGCTCGCTGATTGTCGCATCGGCTTCGAGCCGTCGGATGTGATCAACGCCCAACCGGATGACGTGTGCCTTGCCTTGCGGCACTACGCCGTATTGCTCGAGCATCGTTCGCGATGCGTGCGAGACTGTGAAAATCGCTGCCGCCCGTCGACCAAGCAAAGACAGCAGGATGCGATACCAAGTCCGAAACGCGAGCGAATAGGAGTCGGGGTGTGAGATGAACTGCGCATCGTGAATCAGCACCATCTGCCGTCTGCGTAATATGGGCGCAGTATTGCACATGTTGAGCAACCAGTCGCGCGGCCGATATCTGGCAAGAATGAGCTGTTCCCACGCATGGCCACCGCGCCTGCCTTCGACCTTGATTGGCAGCTGGCGACCGAAACATTCAGCCGTCAGATCAATACGCGCGGGCTCGCCCGGTGGAATTGCAACTGTCAGCGATCCATTCGCAGACCCGAGTTCAGCAAGGACATCGCCAATGGCGCGAGTAAGTTCGATCGCCACGCGGTCGACCCCGGTGACAGGTCGCCCCAGGAAGCGGCCGTTGAGCGTCATGTGCAAGCTCATAACGGCGCGTTCCACGTTAGTGCGCGGCGTTGCTGTCTCACCCTAGCGAATCCCAGCGAAACCATGAACCATGGCGGCAAATAGGCATATTCTGGCACAGTGATCATTTCCATGAAGTATACGGCCAGCAAAGCGCCTACGATCGCGTCGGTATCACCTTTACGCTGCAACAAAAAACACGGGGCTAGCAGTATAATCGAGTATAATATGAAACCGACCATTCCGACATTGGCTAGCATCGTAGACAACATGTCCGTTGAACGAACCGTGCCAAACCCCAGTCCAAATAACGTTCGTACGATATTACCATCCAACACCACATGCGCATGCGCCATGAACAAATCGGAGCGCTGGTTACCAGAAACAGAATTGAGTTTCTCAAACAATACTGAATCCAGCGCGTCGTGAACCGGCTGAGTGGTAAAGTACAGCAATGTAAAAACTAAAAGAAAAGCGATAATGTATAACACCGCATCCTGCCGTTGGCGCGTATAGGCATAGCCAATGCCTGTTGCCAAACCCAACAACGCAGTCGTCGAACCGCCCATGAAAAGCGAGAGCAGCAATATGCCGAAAATTAGCCGCCAGCGACGAACAAATGCATAGACGGCAAATGGCGTGACTGTCAGTGCATACATCGAAGGTTCTCCGACCAAACTCTTCAGTCGCATGAAGCCGGCGCCAAAAAGGTTGGACTGCTGAACCAGGCTACCGCTGACGAATCCCGCTTCATTATTATCGCCCAATCCGGCACTTACTTTATCAAGATCTCCGAAATCTCGATTTGAAAGAAAGTCACCGTTTGTATGAAAAATAGCGTAGAATACGAATTCGTAAAAGCCATACAGCGCAAGTATCAATATACCGTAATATGCGTATTTTAGAAAGGCCTCCTGATAGAAACTATAAGTCAAATAACAGAAAAGGACTGGTCCAAGCAAATACATGCCCTGGGTAAGATGTGTCTGACGAAGGGATCCAACAATAAATACATCACGAACGACGTTTAGCTGGCTCAGGTCGGGTTGATCGATAAGGTAGCCAGACATACTCAGCGCCATATAAATGCTATAGAGCAAAGTGAAGGCCAGCAACATTGACCATAGCCTGCCGTATCGTCGTCCAGTTCCCGCCAATATAACTAGCCCCCCGCCAATAACGACAAAGGCGGGGGTCGTGCCTTGTACTGGGGTGACGAGAATACTCTGAATTGGTGCTACTAGAAGTAGTAGTTTGAAATAGGGGTCAATCAGTCGTCCTTGCGGTATCCAAGCGTAGGAATCTATCGCGGCCTGCGACTGGACAACGTTAGAAGAATGCGAAGGCATGGGCGTGGCGTTCATGTCGGTCGTGCCTCGGCACTGGCCATGCGGGTTAGCGTAAAACGGCGAAACTCCACGCTTCGCGGTGCGTTTTGCGCAGCAATGTCACCCGAGACTTCGAAAACAGGAAAGCTGCAAGAAACCTTTTCTCTCGTGATAAACCGCGTGGAACGCTGCGGATCCTGCTGCAGTTCAGTGGCCACCTTGCCGCATAGCAACCTGAAGCGAAACGCATTGAGATCGCGTATCTTTTCTGGAGAAACATCGACATCGAGGGCGTAGCTGCCGGCAAGGGCTGACGTACGCTGCCAAGCAAGCATCGGAACGCCACGACCATTCCATTGTACCGCTAGAACTGCCTTTGCACCCTCGCGATAGGTATCGACGTCAAACCCGTCTCCGGTTGCGGTTTCCCAACCAAAGGGGGAATCTCCAGTTTTTCCGGCGCTCGCCTGCAAGAAGCCGGAATCATTCAGAGGTGTTGTGACACCGGATTGGACCTGCCGCCATAGGGCAAAGCCAAGCTCAGGCATGCCGTTGTCAATCATTGCCTGCACGCTGGAGCGTACCAGCGTCGCGTCGACCTGCACGCCTTGCTGTCGCAGCATCTGCAGAATGCTATAGCGTGCGCGTAACTGATCCGGCTTTTTAAGACCGGACGAGGCATAGAAATATAATGGCCGCCAACCGGGCGCATTGGCAAGGCGTTTGACAAACTCCTTTCGCAACATTGGATCGAGTTCGACCGTATTGAGCAGTGGTATCAGCGTATCTTGTATTTGCAGTCTACGCATTAAAGCGTCGCAGAGGTCGAGGACCTGCTTTGTATCGGATCGCACTGCGGCGACGAATAAACGGTTCTGCAACGCAGCGGTGTTTCGCCAACCCAGGCGCGACAGTGGGGTGATCCACCGATCAGCCGCGGCTTCGCCATGAGTGACGACGTCGTGCACCATTGCGACGTTGACAAAGCCGGGGTTCAGGGGGCGAGCAGCCACTGCCTGACGTATTACCGTCTCCGAAAGCGCTTTGACAGGTGCAACGTCGGTCGGCGTATTAATCGCCGCATAGAGTGATGCCGATGATTGCGCTGCCCTAACCGTTTCGATCGCAGCCGAACTTTTTATAAGATAGCCGGCGACCGACAAAAGGACAACGGCAATGAGCGTAGCGGACACCCTCTTGTGAAGCTGAACTTTAGTCATCCCGCGCCGAATATTCATAAGAATATCCATAATCGGTATTTGTGCCGTAACCAGATCTGCCCGGATCGAACTTAACCAGAATTGCGCCAACGATACTCCCACCGCCTTGGCGCAAGCGCTTCACGGCATTTTGAACGGTCTGTGGTGAGTTCTTAGCGGATTGGATGACGAAGACCGTGGCCTCTACTATGTTGGAGAGAACGACCGCATCCGCCAATCCTAGCACCGGCGCGGAATCAAGCAGGACGATGTCATAGCGGGTGAGCAAATCGGTAAACAGATCGACAATGCGGGTACTGTTCAACAATTCCGCCGGATTAGGGGGAATGTCTCCAGCAACGACGATATCTAATTGAGACTGATCGGTAGAACGGATCAATTGATCGACAGATATTTGGCCGCTGAGATAGTTGCTCAAGCCTACGGTGTTTTTGACGCCGAAGAAACGGTGAACGTTGGGTCTCCGTAGGTCGACGTCCACCAGCAATACGCGCTTGCCGAGCCGGGCAAAAGCTAGCGCCAATGCATAGGAAGCAGTCGATTTCCCCTCGCCTTGCTGCGAGCTGGTGACCATTATGCTGCGCGGAGCGCCGTCGCGAGACAACAGCGAGAGGCTAGTCCGAACCGAGGCATAGGCTTCGCTTTGTGTTGATTTGACGTCACTAAGATCTTCCTTCGCGCTGTCGGCTGAAGGAACGACGCCGAGCAGTTGGAGGTCGAGTGCGTGTGTGATTTCGTCGGGGGTACGCAAGCGATAGAAAAGCTGTTCTCGCAAGAAGACGAAGAATGCCGAGAGTGCCATCGCCATGATCAAGCTGACCGCAATGTTAAGTGGCAGTATTGGCCAGGATGGACGATCCGGTATAGATGCTTGATCGATAACTGACAGATTATTCGTCTGCACGCCGGATTCGGCATTCAAAGCATTAAAGCGTCGTAGAAGCGCTTCATATTGCTGACGGTTGGTATCCGCTTCGCGGCGCAGGATCGACAGTTCGATACCTTGATTCTGCTCGGACAGAGTGTCGCTCTTGAGCTTGTCGATCTCATTGCTCAGTTGGCGTTCCCGTGCGTTCGCCACATCGTATTGGTTCTTGATGCCGGCGCGGATGTTACCGGCCAGCGTATTGATTTGACGCGTGGTCTCCTGAACCTGCGCGCGTGCTTCCGAAACGCCTGGATAGTCAGCCTGCCGTGTAGAAAGCTGCTGCTTGTACTGTGCCTCTAATTGGGCGCGGCGTTCGAGGAGCGCTTGAATGGCAGGATTGGCCAGCACTTCTGAAATATTAATCACCGGCAGCCGGGAAACCTGGCTCCACTTCTGCTCTGCCTGTATCCGGTCTGCGATCGCCGTCGAATAGGCTTGGTTCAGTTGAACAAGTTGCGCTGTGATGAGCGACTGGGGGCGGCCATTTTCGCCGCTCGCACCTGATCCGGCAGCATCACCAGCATCGACGATCCGGGTTCGCCGCGCGTAATCAACCACCGCCTGTTCGGAACGGGCGAGCCGCTCTTGTGCTTCGCGCAACTGTCCACGTAAGAAATCAAGTGCGTAGACCGAACTGCCTGCCTTCCGCGCAAGATTTCCACGAATAAACGCTTCCACATAGGCGTTGGCGATTTTGGCGGATAGGCGCGGATCGGGGCTGGTGAACGATAGGACAGCAATTCTTGTGGTGCCGCTGTATTTTACGGACATGTTCTTGCGGAGGACCCGCAGAACCTGCTCACGGCGTGCGTCGCGACCAGCAGATGACTGATCATCGTCGTTCTCCGGCGTGACATGCATCGCATCAAGGAACGTCGTACCTCTATAGAGACCCGCACTCTGCGCGACGGTATCGGTGATGGTACGGCTGCGAACGATATCAAGCTGGGTCTGAAGGAAGCGATCAGTATCAAGCCGCGAAGCACCTCCTTCGCGGTCTTGCTCGGTACCCAGAACCTTTTCGGCTTCTTGGCGCACCTCAACCATTGCCGTCGCAGTATATAGTCGGGTCGTGAGTAGCGACGCAGCAATCGCGAGCAGTATGCAGCCGACGAAAATCCCGATGACCCAGAATCGCGAACGATACAGCGCGGCCCAGATTTCACGCAACGATCCTGACGATTGCGTTTCGGTTGCAAGTGGAACAGCGGCGCCGTTGGCTGATGCTACCGGCGTGGGTGTGGCGGAAAATGGAAATTGCATGCTTGTACTAGCCTCGTTCACTGCCGAAGCGCGACAAAGATACCAGCTGCGCCGGGCAGAACCTGGATCAGCGTGCGGAACAGCGAAGCAGCGCGTGAATAACCTACGATCACGATGTCGGACTGCTGCAGCCTGGGATCCGGTACTTCCGCACTGCGGATCGACCGCAGGTCGAAGCGTGCCGCATAACGGCGACCGTCGATTTCGCGTATGACGATGACTTCATCCAGCTTCGCATATTCTGCCGGACCTTCGCCCAGCGCAATTGCGCGCTGCAATGTCAGATTGGCGGTTGGGATCTGGTACACGCCAGGCTTGTTGACTTCGCCGTCGATGGTGATCGTGTAGTTGGCAGTCCTCACCACTGACACCGACACCTTGGCATCTCGCAGATAGCGCGCATTGAGCCGGGCCCGGATCAGGTCTGCCACTTGCTGGGTGGTCTTGCCGACTACCGGCACCTCACCCAGCAAGGGCAGCGTCACGTTGCCGCCGAGAGATATCGGGACTTCAGATGCGGTCAAATCCGGCTCGCGAAACACGTTGACGGTGATCACATCAAGCGGCCCGAGCGCATATTCCTGCAAAGTTGCGGGAGAAATAAAATTTCCACCCGGCACAGCGGTCGGCAACGTCGTCTGTCCGACCGGGATGTTTGAGTTTCCGGCACAGCCAGCGGTCGTTGCGCTGAGCGCAGCAACCAAAAGGAACATAAGACGCAAACGTGTAGCCCTTCAACAGCGGTACGGTAGATGCTCGAGAGTGTAGGAATTAAAGCGCCGCTCTAGCAGCAGGGGCACTGCTACTTCAAGCTCACATTATCCTGCGACGCGCGGCCACGATAGAGAGCCGCCAGCGCCAATACGAAGAACGCCCAGCCTGCCGGTCGTCGAAGCGGATAGTCGATCAGGCTGTGTATCGCGAACATGGCGATCACTATCATCCCGAACCGCATTTCCCATCGATGAGGCGAGTGGCGTGGCAGCGATAGCATCGGGCGGATACATTGCAGTACCGACAGGGCCAAAAGCGCCAGAACGACGAGACCGGGAATCCCGAACTCGATCACCAGTTGCATATAATCATTGTGAGCGGCGTTAACATAGGTCGGCTTGACCCAACTCAGATGTTCGTTGGCGTTGAAGATCGGCACGAATGTCCCACCCCCTGCACCCAACAGATAATAACGTTCCGCAAGTGGCTTGGACCATTCGAGTATGCGCCAGCGCAGGTCGTCGTCTACATCGTTGAAGCGCTGCATCGCGAGTTGGACGTTCGTACTGGACATGAGCAATACGGCGAGCAATCCCGTTCCGACGAGCGCTGCAATACGGTAGCGTGACGGGACTCTCTTTGTCAGGTCGGCGAAAACGACGAGCAGCGCAATCGCGCCAAACGCTAGTCCTGCCCGGCTGTTGGTCGGAATAATGCAGATGAAGGCGAACAGGCTGATAATACCAATCACCGGCCCGCGTGCGCGTGCCACAAGATAGCGCCGTCCGACGACAAGGCCAAACAGAACAATCATGCAGGCGATAATGAGCCCCATGTGGTTCTTGTTTGCGTAGAAACCGAGCAACGTGGCACCTGTGTTGACCGCATGGAATCGCGGAAACTGCCCATCGCTAAGGACTTGCAGCACGCCTAGTAACATACCAACGGCAACGACGCCTACCGCAATGTCCAGCAGTCGTACGAACCCTGCATCGTCCAGCCGCATCACCGCTGCCATCGACACGACGAATCCGGCTGCCATTAGCGCGGCCGTTGCGGTGTCAAAGGGCGAGAGCGAGAGCACCTGCCAAGTATCCGCAAGCCCCACCAGCCCGAGCGTCTGGATCCGTACTTCCTGGCCCGGGGCTGCGTGCCACAACGCCGGGGGTAAGGGGACGAGTTGCAACAAAGGTAACAGGACGATCCCGGCCAACGCTAATCGACCAAGCAGTGGCACATCGCAGAGTGCTCGACCTCCATCTACCCACGCGATAGTAAAGGCTGCAATGAGTGTTGCGGCAGACAGCGTCATATAGGCTGGCGACCATTCGACCACTCCGCCGCCAAGCATCGCTAGCAGCAGAAAATAACCAGCTGTTATGATCAGTGTAAACGATACCGGCTGACGCTTTGCTTTGACCCGCTTCCGCGTAGGATTGGCCCGGGGCGCAGTTGACTGAATCATCCTGTTTTATCCGTAACGGCTATTGTTTTGACAAGACGCCGCGGCGTTCGTGCGGGGGGCAGCAAGCCGATCATGCGCCGTCCGGCCTTAATCGCTGGCCGCTCAACCAGATAATACACCACGGATGAAAGGAGGATGCTGCAAGATATATAGAGTGGCGTCAGAACGGTAAAGGCTATTTGCCATCGTGCGAAGCTCGGCCACAGCATCATGGACATTTCCAGGCAGACAGGGTGGACACCCCGGTTCTGCCGCTGCTGAAATATTCAAGAAATATCGCTTTCAGACTAATGGAGAACTCAGAAGGCACGGGTCTCTGTGCGATCATTTCCGCCCAATGCCCAACTACCACGAGCATCGCCGCTATCCCGTGCAGACCGTCAATATGATCGAGGCGTTTGCTCATGCGAGACAAACCTTTCCTGCTACAGGGCGGCTAGAGATCAACGCCCTTGGCGCGCGGATGCCAGGCCTATGGCGGTGGCGTCGTATAGCTGTCGTCCTGATGCGTCCGATGTCAGCAGGAGGTAATGTCGTTTGAGCGCCGCTTCTACGAATTTGGCGATTTCGGTACGAAAGCGCGCCACGCCGAAGCGTTCGGCATTTGCGCGACAGGCTTGCGGCGTAATGAAAGCACTGCGCTCGTCGAGACGGTTGACCGCATCAATGATGGCAGAGACACTTTGTTCGCCAAAAAACACCCCAGTTTGGCCGGGCCCATCCTCGCCGCGAATGGTTTCCAACGCACCACCCTTGCCGTAGGCTATGACCGGCGTACCGCACGATTGCGCTTCGACCGGGGCGATACCGAAATCTTCTTCGGCCGCGAATACAAACGCTTTCGCCCGCTGAAGATGTGTGGTCACGACTGAATCGGGTTGCTTGCCAAGTATTGTTATATTGGGAGCCGCTGCCTCACGCACTGCCGCCATCTCAGGCCCATCACCGATCACGACCAAGCGACGATGTGGCATTGCAGCGAACGCCTCGACGATCAGGGGGATTTGCTTGTAAGGCACCATGCGCGAGATAGTGACGTAATAATCGTCCTTTTCGGGCTCAATGATAAAACGATCGATGTCGACTGGGGGGTAGATGACCGTGGAGTTGCGTCCATACACTTTACGAATTCGACGTGCGATAAAGGCAGAGTTGGCAACAAAATAGTCCACGCCACTGGCAGTCCGAGTGTCCCAGAGTCGAATATAGTGCAGCATTGCACGAGCGACTGCGCTTTTAAATCCTTTGGTCAGTCCTGCTGTTTGCATATATTGGTGCTGAAGATCCCATGCATAACGGATCGGGCTATGAACATAGGCGACATGTACTTGGTCAGGGCCTGTAATGACGCCCTTGGCGACTGCCGCCGAACTGCTGAGAACCAAGTCATATTGCGTAACATCGAGTTGTTCAATCGCAAGTGGCATCAGCGCCAGATAGGAGCGATAATGCTTCTCCGCCCCCCACATTCGTTGAATGAAACTAGTCGTAATTTTGTGGCCGGTAAGGAAACCGCGCTCCTTCTCAGGCAGATAATCTACGATGCAGAATAGGTCTGCCTGTGGGTACAGCGCGAGAAAGGCCTGCAGACACGCTTCAGCGCCACCTTTCAACGTCAGCCAGTCGTGTACGATAGCAACCTTTGTCACCATAAAATCCGAGATAAAGGGCGCAGATAAGCCAGCGGGAGTGGCCGGGCCTCCTAGAGAAATCGGGCTCATTGTCAATCTGATCGATTGCGACCGGAGTGGAGGCAACGGAAAAAATCGCATTCCCGACGAGCCCCGATAGATTTGCACGAACTACGCAATTGTCGTTGTCGAACAATCGTTATACCGGGCATGGCATGACAGAAATCTTATCTCCCGTACAGCTGATCCAGCCCAAGCGCTTCGGCGACAGTCGTGGGTGGTTCACCGAAGTCTATTCGGAGCCGGCGTTCGCCAAGCTCGGCATCGATTGTCGCTTCGTGCAGGACAATCACTCGCTGTCGGTGCCGAAACACACCCTGCGGGGGCTGCATTTCCAGACGCCGCCACATGGGCAGGACAAGCTGGTGCGCTGTATTCGCGGCACGATCTTCGATGTCGCGGTCGACATCCGCAAGGGTTCGCCGACCTACGGGCAGTGGGTCGGGGCCGAGCTGTCGGCGGAGAACGGCTACCAGCTGTTCATCCCGATCGGCTTCGCGCACGGCTTTGTGACGCTCGAGGACAATTGCGAGGTCACGTACAAATGCTCGGACACCTACGCGCCCGCCAATGATGGCGGCATCCGCTGGGACGATCCCACGATCGATATCGATTGGCTGATGCCAGCCGGCGCCGATCCCGAACTTTCGGCCAAAGATGCGGTGCAGCCGTTGCTCGCCAGCTTCGACAGCCCCTTTTCCTACGACGGCCGCCCGCTGGCGCCACTCGCCTAAAGGACAGATCCATGCGTATTTTCGTCACCGGTGGGGCCGGCTTCATCGGCTCGGCCCTCGTTCGTCACTTGATCGAGAACACCGACCATGAGGTCCTGAACTTCGATAAGCTGACCTATGCCGGCACGCTGTCGACGGTCGAGCACGTGGCGAACTCGAACCGATACCGCTTCATTCAGGGTGACATCTGTGATGCAGACGCCGTCAAGGCCGCGATCGCCGAGTTCAAGCCGGAGATCGTCACGCATCTGGCCGCTGAAAGCCATGTCGACCGCTCGATCGACGGGCCGGGCGCGTTCGTCCAGACCAACGTCGTCGGCACCTTCACGATGTTGAGCGAGGCGCGCGCCTACTGGCTCGGGCTCGATGACGACGCGAAGGCGGCGTTCCGCTTCCATCATATCTCGACCGACGAAGTCTACGGTTCGCTCGGCGACACCGGGCTCTTCACCGAAGAGACTCCGTACGATCCGCGGTCGCCTTACTCGGCCTCCAAGGCAGGCTCCGACCACCTCGTCAGCGCGTGGGGGCACACCTTCGGGCTGCCGGTGCTGATCACCAACTGTTCGAACAATTACGGGCCGTATCACTTTCCCGAAAAGCTGATTCCGCTGATGATCGTCAAGGCGCTCGCCGGTGCCGACTTGCCGGTCTACGGCAAGGGCGATCAGGTCCGCGACTGGCTGTTCGTCGAGGATCACGTCCGCGCGCTGCACGCAGTGTTCGAAAAGGGCGAGCCCGGCCGGACCTACAATGTCGGCGGGAACAACGAGAAGCAGAACCTCGAGGTCGTGAAGACCGTCTGCGCGATCCTCGATCGTCTCCGCCCGCGCGCCGATGGCCAGTCCTACGCGACGCAGATCACCTATGTCGCCGACCGGCCCGGCCACGACAAGCGCTATGCGATCGACGCGAGCCGGATCAAGAACGAGCTCGGCTGGGAGCCGGCCGAGACGTTCGAGACGGGTATCGAGAGGACCGTTGCCTGGTATCTCGACAACCAGTGCTGGTGGGAGGCCATCGTCGCCGAGGACAAGGCCGACCAGCGCCGGGGGCTTTCCGTATGAGCGACGTAAAGCGAATCCTCGTCACCGGCAGTAACGGCCAGCTCGGCACCGAGCTGAAGCGGTATGCGTGGCCCGAGGGCTGGGCAGTCACTGCGATCGACATCGACGAGCTCGATCTGCGCGATACCGCAGCGATTGCGGCGATGGTCGTGTCGAAACCCTGGGCAGCCGTGATCTCGGCCGGTGCCTATACCGCCGTCGATAAGGCCGAGAGCGACATCGTGAACGCCTGGGCTGTCAACGCGATGGCACCCGCGGCGTTTGCGGAAGGCTGCGCCAAGGCCGGTATCCCGATCGTCCAGGTCTCCACGGACTATGTCTTCGACGGTGCCCGCGATGGCGCGTGGGAGGTGACCGATCCTGTCGCCCCGCTCGGCGTGTACGGCGCCTCTAAACTAGGCGGCGAACTCGCGGTTCGCACCTCAGGTGCACGCCACGCCATCGTCCGCACCGCGTGGGTGGTCAGCGCCCACGGCAACAACTTCATCAAGACGATGCTCCGCGTCGGTGCGACCAACCCCACTTTGCGGGTGGTCGACGATCAGCACGGCAGCCCGACGTCGGCCACCGACCTCGCAGCCGCGCTTGCGAAGATCACGATGCGTCTCGTCGAGGATCCCGCAGCCCCGATTGGCACCTATCACTTTAGCAATGCCGGCGCGGTCACTTGGGCAGGCTTCGCCCGCGAAATCTTCGCACAGAGCGCCGCGCGGGGCGGAGCCAGCGCCGAGGTGCAGGGCATCACTACCGCCGAATACCCGACACCGGCGACGCGGCCGGCCAACTCGCTCCTCAGCCACGACGCGATCGCCCGCGACTACGGCATCCATCCGCCAGCGTGGCAGACCGCGCTCGGCAACATCCTCGACGAACTGCTCGGGGCGTCCAACAAGGAGACACGCGCGTGAAGGGCATCATTCTCGCAGGCGGTTCGGGTACGCGCCTCCATCCGGCAACGTTGGCGGTCAACAAGCAGCTGCTGCCGGTCTACGATAAGCCGATGATCTATTACCCGCTGTCGGTCCTGATGCTCGCCGGCATCCGCGACGTCCTGATCATCTCCAGCCCCGAATATATCGGCAATTACAAAAACCTGTTCGGTGACGGGTCGGCGCTCGGCCTGACCATCGCCTATGCCGAACAGCCCAAGCCCGAGGGCCTTGCCCAGGCGTTCACGATCGGCGCGGATTTCATCGGCGAGGACAATGTCGCGCTGGTGCTCGGCGACAACATCTTCTTCGGCGCCCATCTGACCGACCTGCTGGCCAGCGCAGTCGAGCGAAAAAGCGGCGCAACGGTGTTTTCCTACCGCGTCGAGGATCCCGAGCGCTACGGCGTGGTCGAGTTCGGCAAAGGCGGCAAGGCGATCAGTCTCGAGGAAAAGCCCGGGAAGCCCAAGTCGAACCACGCGGTTACCGGCCTGTATTTCTACGACAACCGCGTCGTGCAGCTCGCGCGCGACCTGAAGCCGTCGGCCCGCGGCGAACTCGAGATCACCGATCTCAACCGGCTCTACATGGACGCCGGCGACCTGTTCGTCGAACAAATGGGCCGCGGCTATGCGTGGCTCGATACGGGTACACATGACAGCCTGCTCGAGGCCTCGGAGTTTGTGCGGACGATTCAGCACCGCCAGGGGATCCAGGTCGCCTGCCTAGAGGAGATCGCGTTCCTCCAGGGCTTCATCACCGCCGATCAGGCGCGCGAAGCCGGCGAGAGGTTCAGGAAGACTAATTATGGCCGAGCGATCCTTAACGCGGTTGCGGAAGGGCCAAGCTACGGTTGAGCGTTTGCCTCTCCGAATGGACGGGGCCAGCTATGACCCACCGTTCGGAAGGTGGATCGATCCACATCGGCCGTTAAGAGCGCGCGATTGTAAGTCTTTGCGCCATTCTGATCGCGAGCCGGCAGATAGATACGTCAACAGGGAGAAGCCCTGTCTTAGTAAGCGTTCCGATGAAGCAGGACGTGGAACGTCAGCACGATGATCTTCAGGTCGCGCCAGATCGACCAGTTTTCGAGGAATTCGAAGTTCGCCTGCAACCTGCTTTCCAAATCGGCCTCGACCAGCGTTGCGCCGCGATACCGCGCATTTGCGCCAAGCCGGTAAGGCCTGGCTTGGCAGCATTGCGGTGCCAGTATCGCTGCTCGACTTCCCAGAACAGCTTATCGGCCGCGCGCGATCTCAGCGCATGCGGTCGCGGCCCCACGATGCTCATGTCGCCACTCAGAACATTCAAAATTTGAGGAAGCTCGTCGATGCTGGTTCTGCGGATGAACCGGCCGACCCAAGTGACGCGGTCATCGTCGCGGCTGGTCGATCGATGTCCCGCACCGTCGCTGCCCTCTACGTACATACTGCGGAATTTCTTTATCCGGAACAGCTGGTTGCTCCGGCCAATCCACGTCTTCGTAAACAATATCGGGCCTGTCGAGTCGCGCTTCACCAGAATGGCGATAACGATGAACAGCGGCAGCAGGACAAGTAGCGCAGCACCTGCCAGCGTGATGTCGAAGGCACGCTTGACGCAGCGATCGACCAATCCGGGCGGGCCGTTGGCAATTATCAGGGTCGGTGCGTCGCCATAGCTCGCAATGCCAAGTGGGCGAGCATCTCGAGTTCAGGCCGTGTTCCGCCGAGCAACAGGGTATGGACGCGCTTGTCTAACTAATTATGGCGCAGGGCGGGTTCGGGATCCTCGACGGCATGGAGCAGCAGTACGGCATTCCGATCATGCGCAAGTTCGTGTCGTCCGGAGACTTTGTCGTCACGCCTCCCACAGACCGATATGTCATGGTGGTGCCGGGCAACGGCGCACCGATTTCAGGGTACCGTCATGGGCGACGCATTACCTGATCCTGGTCGATTTGAATCCGGCCGATCAGGCGTCCTTATGATCGATGGACGTTGGGCGGACCGGTGGTAGGGTGACTATCAGTCGCGAACGGGTAACCGTTGACCACTGACCGCCCTTTGCCTCGGACTATTCCTGCGCCTAGCGGCGAGGGCGTACCAAACCTTGGCCGCCTTAGAATGCGTTGCGGTGGAGGAGCACGCGGAACGTCATCACGATGATCTTTAGGTCGCGCCAAATTGACCAGCTTTCGAGATATTCCAGATCCGCGTGTAGGCGGTTTTCGAGATCAGCCTCCACCAGCGTCGCGCCGCGATAGCCTCGAACCTGCGCTAGGCCGGTAAGGCCGGGCTTGGTCGCATGCCGGTGCCAGTACCGTTGGTCGACCTCCCAAAACAGCTTGTCAGCCGCACGCGAGCCCAACGCATGAGGCCGGGGCCCGACGATACTCATGTCGCCGCTCAGTACGTTCAGGATCTGAGGTAGTTCGTCGATGCTGGTCCTGCGGATGAAGCGGCCGACTTTGGTTACCCGATCGTCGTCGCGTCCGGTCGACCGATGGCCGGCGCCGTCGCTGCCATCGACGTACATGCTGCGAAATTTCTTCATCCGGAACATCTGGTTGCTCCGGCCAATCCGAGTCTGGGTGAAAAATATGGGGCCAGGGGAGTCGCGCTTGACCAGCAGTGCGACGATCACGAACAGTGGCAGCAGTATGAGGAGCGCAGCTCCCGCCAACACGATATCAAAGCCGCGTTTCACGCAGCGATCGACCAATCCCAGTGGGCCGTTGGCGATGATCAGGGTTGGGGTGTTTCCATAGCTGGCAATGCCTAGTGGGGCTAGTATCTCGAGTTCGGGGACGAATATCTCGCCCTGAATATTGGCCCCCTTCAACGCGTGGGCCCAAGCGATGCGCCGCTCTGCAGTACAGGCGACAATGACCCGGTCGGCATGCGCGAGCGATGTCGCCAAGCGATCGTACATGATCGGATCATGGCTTTCCGGATCGAAGATGCCGTCCATCGCCATGATGACAGAAAAGCTTCCGGCCGGGATCGGCGCGTTGCCATCGCGCAACAGTACGACGCTGAAGGGCGTTCCGCCGATGATGGCATTCAAATGCCGCGTGAAGAGGTAGCGACCGATCGAAATCGTCGCGATCGTGAAAATCGAACCGACCGACACAATAAACCGGGGAAAGGTATCCGTCGCCTTCATCGTGAAGGCGGCGAAGATCACGACGCAGATCGCTAGCAGGAACCCCTGCAACCCCTTGGCTATCGCCCTGAAGGGATCCTGCGTATTGGCTGGAGCGTAGGCATGCGCATTGGCTGCCGCGATCACGTAGGTCGGCAACATAACGACCAGGATGAAAGACCAGTTCGACGCGCCGAGAACGCGATCCCGAAGGAACGCCGCCAGCCCGAAGCTCAGGCCGATGCACGCGATATCAAGCGTCAACAGCCCCAGCACCATGCGCATTCGCAGCGTCGTTGCACGGGGTTGCCAGGCCTTGCGTATCAGAGAGGGCGCCATGACAGGCGTGCCTTGCGAGTGTTCGATACTCAACCGATCGACTTTCAAAAATCCATTAGCCCACGAAACACTACCCGATAGGCCGTCGCTGGCGCATTAGATCAGTTTCAATGCAATTAGAACAGGATTGCGCATGGTGGCGTAAGGGAGCGTGCCGAACCGAGCGTCGACGCGCATGCACGCACGACGGTTGCACTTTTCGGCAGTATGCCGGAACGGCGGGTTCGGCATACTGCCTTATCCAACAGCGGATACGCCGCGTTGCCCCGACCGGTTTCGACGGGCAAAATGGCACGGAATTGGATGCCTTTGCTAATAACGTGCCCGATTAAAAATGCTAGCTGAAGCAAAGGCTTTTGCGCGCGAATGAGGCTCGGGCAGACGAAAAATTGCCTGGCAAAATTTGTCAATGCCAACCAAGGGAATCGAGTGCTGCGGTCATGGCCTTTTCTCGGCCCATTTCATCGCGCCCGGACTAGACGTATCCACCTAGTCCAATTGTCTAGCGCCATCTGCTCCTCCGTCAGCCAGTACCAGTCGCTCATCCTAGGTCTCCTCACGGAGCCTGATTCGGATCGTACCTGTTACATCAATGGGCCCTAACCCTAGTTCGGAATACATCGACGGGCCCGACGCCCGTCTCACGATTGCAATTCCTCGCCTTGGCTTGCGACGACTGGGCAACACGTTAAGCGTCATGGGTATTGCCGCTTAATTGGAGCTTTCGATGCGCCTGACCTTTGCTGCCGCTCTCCTCGTTGCATCCGCGGCGCCGACATCGGCCCAGTCGCTTCACCAATATGGCGCCCTCGCGCTTTCGCCTGGGGGCGACCGGATCGCGACGGTCGAGAACAGCGGTGCGCGGGGCGTGGTGACGATCCGCAGCGTCGCCGACGGGCGGGTGCTGCGGACGATCGATCCCTGCGCGACGTGCAGCTATTCGGGGCTGACCTTCACGCCGAGCGGCGACCTGGTCTTTCTGGTGCGTGACGGCACCGCGAGCACCGTGCGGCTGACCTATGCCGATGCCAGGACGACGCGCACCGTCGCCACGATCGCCGGCATCGCGCAGACGCCGCGGGTCTCCCCCGACGGCAAGCGGATCGCGCTGCTGGTCACGCTGGGCGCCGCCAAGGAATCGGGCGCGACGCAGGCCGGCGTGCGGATGATCGGCGAGATCGGCGAGAAGAGCGACGAGCAGCGCCTCGCGGTGTTCGACATTGCGAAGCCAGCCACGGCGGTGACGCCGCTGTCGCCGGCAGGGCGCTATGTCTACGAATATGCCTGGACGCCGGACGGTAGCGGGTTCGTTGCGACGACCGCGCTCGGCAATGGCGACAACAATTGGTGGGTGGCGACGCTCGACGCGATCGATGCGCGGACCGGCGCGGTGCGCTCGATCGCCAAGCCGGCGACGCAGCTCAACCAGCCGCGCGTGTCGCCCGATGGGCGGACGGTGGCCTATATCGGCGGGCTGATGAGCGATTTCGGCTCGATTGGCGGCGACGTCTTCACCGTGCCGCTGGCGGGCGGCAGCCCGCGCAATATCACCGCGGGCGCGAAGTCGACCGTGACCACGATCGACTGGACCNCGCCCGGTCAGCCGGTCGTGCCCGGTTTCGCCAAGCCGGCAAGCGTCAGCGCAGGAGACGGTCGCGCGGTATTCTCGGCCGATGGCCGCATCGCCGCGGCCGTGGTGCAGGATTACGAGCATGCCCCCGCGATCTATGCGGGACCGATCGGGGCGGTGCGTCAGCTCACGCACGACAACGACGCGGCCCCCGCGCTCGTGACGGCGCGCAGCATCAGCTGGAAGAACGAGGGATACGACGTGCAGGGCTGGCTGCTCGCACCGCGAACTGCGCCCACGGGCCCATCAGCGGGCAGGGCACCGATGATCACGCTCGTCCACGGTGGGCCGTCCGCGGCGTCGACGCCCGGCTATCTATCCGAGAGCTCGTTGAACGCCGCGCTGCTCAAGGCGGGCTATTACGTCTTTCTTCCCAATCCGCGCGGCAGCTACGGGCAGGGCGAAGCTTTCACCGCCGCCAACAAGCGCGATTTCGGGGGTGGCGACCTGCGCGACATCCTCGCCGGCATCGACGCGGTCGAGCGGATCGCGCCGATCGACGACAAACGTCTGGGCCTCGGCGGGTGCAGCTATGGCGGTTTCATGGCGATGTGGGCGAATACGCAGACCGATCGCTTCAAGGGCATCGTCGCGGGCGCCGGTCTGTCGAACTGGGTGAGCTATTACGGCACCAACGGCATCGACCAGTGGATGCTGCCGTTCTTCGGCAAGTCGATGTACGACGACATGAAGGCCTATGAGGACGTGTCGGCGATCTACCAGGCCAAACGCGCGAAGACGCCGACCTTCATCTATGTCGGCGAGCGCGATATCGAGGTCCCACCGACCCAGTCGATCGAATGGTGGCATGCGCTGAAGGATCGCAACGTGCCGGTGAGCCTGGTGATCTACCCCGACGCCGGGCACTGCGTGGCGGGGCCGGACCAGTCTGCGGACGTCCGCCAACGCGCGATCGCCTGGTATGACCGCTACGTGAAGACCGCGCGCTGAGCATTCCCCGAAACCCGTGCGCCAGCATAGGCGCCCGGGTTTCAGACGAACCGCGCGACCTTGGTCAGTGCCGGATTGACCGGATAACCGGTGACGTTTAGCCCGCCGGCATCGGGCCAGGCGTGCGCCTCGAGTGCCGTGCCGGTCGGATCGCGCACGCCGAGATGCAGGACGCTGTCGATCCCGCGACGTTCCAGCATCGCGCGTGCGGCGATCGCCTGCTGGAGGCACAGCGTCCGGAATGGAAGCCACGGCGCGACCGCACCGATCGCCCAGCAGATCGCGAAGATCACGTCCGCCTTAGCTTGCGGGGTGGGCGGGGCAGGGGCGGGCGGGGCAGGGGCGCCCGCTCGGCTATGCGGTGCGAGGGGATGCCACCCAGCTGGCGGGCAAGGACCCTGAACGGCAACAGGCTGTGCAACCGTGCGACCAGCAGCGCCGCACTAGCCTCGAAGATCAGCCCCAATCGGTACGGGTCATGCCCGACGCGGTAAGCAGCTTGCGGCGGAGCGACGACATGCCCTTCTCCGGCGATCCCGGCGGACCCGCGATTCGCATGCCCAAGGCATACCGGTCGCCGTCAACGCGGTCCAGCCATGCACCTATGACCCGTCATACCGTCGATTGCGGCGTGCGATATTCCATGTCGAAATGGGCCAGCGGCGGTTCGGCCTCGTCGTCGAGCGGAGGGGCATGCTGCACGGTTTCGGTCAGCCAGGCGGCGATCCCGGTCCCCAGGACACGCCGCTCGTCCTCATCGGGACCCATCAGGATGACCTGCCCGTAGGTCCCGCCTTCGTCCGGTGCCATGTCGACCGCATAGAAATTGCCTCCTCCATCGATCGCGAAGGGCAGCCAGCCAGGTATCCAATACGCCGCCTGCACGGGATCGCCCTCCCGCCGGGTGATCCCGTCGTTCATCGTATCGCCCTGCTCCTCGAGGACTTCGGTCCAGTCGCGATACGCCGCCAGCGCGGTCGCACAGGCCATGAAGTCGTACGAACCGAAGACCGGGCTGATTACGGTACCAGGGGTTGGAGACGCGATACGATAGCTGTCCGGCTGGCCATTCGCACGGCGCCACAACGCGCGCAGATCATCGGGCAGGCGATAGCCCGTCTCGGTCTCGATCGCAGCGAGATCGGCCTCCGGCGCGGGTGGGTTCAGGAAATGCTCGATCGCGAAGCCATGGCCTGCATGAAATTGCGTCCATGCCGCCCAGGCGGTGGTCATTCCGGTCATACTACTCTCCCGATCGTGTGGAGTACGGACGTTGCGCGCAGCCTTATGCAACGGTCTTGCTCCGATCCAGCAGGTCTTCGAGCCACGGGTCGACGATCGCATCGATCACCAGATGGACGCGGGTGGTCGTGCCGGCGTTGGCGACCGAGTGCGGATCGGCCAGCCGCAGCTACCAGACCCTCCCGGCCACCATCCGAACGTGGGCGGAGATGACCGGCAAGCTGCTCGTCACCTCGAATGCCGGCGATCTCGTCGGCTGGACGATACGGCTGCTGTTCTCCGCCTCCGACGAGGAGAGTACCAATCGCTCACGCCTCTGGTACGTACTTCACCCTTTGCAACGCATCCCAAAAATGTTGAAGCGACGCAGACTATGCAAACAAAAAGATAGCCGGCAGAACGAATGAACTGACGTACTATAACTTCACGAGATTGTTCGAGAATCGTATCTGCTCCGATTGCTCGAATACATAAGCGATCGAATGTCTTGGAAGTCCGGATTCAGACGGATTCCGATAACGCACGCCCTTAATCCGTACTGTCGCAGCAACCCTTGATGATTGTGATCGTTTGGCCGGAGCAGCCGAACTGGCTGATACCTGGAGTGACCTATGATTAAGAAACTGACCCTTGCCGCATCGGCTTTCGCCCTCACCGCCCTGCCGGTTGCAGCAAGCGCCGCCCCTGCCGCAGCAACTCCTGCCGGGTCGCTCTCGCTCTCTTCGGTTCGCGCAGGTACGCCTACGTCGAAGTCCAGCAAGCTGGCCGGTCTTCAGGATTCGAGCATCGTTCCGATCGTTATCGGTATCGGCATCATCGCGGGTGTAACGTACCTTATCGTCGACCACGAAGACGACAACTCCGACAGCAACTGAGTAAAATGGGCCGGCAACCCCGGCCCATTTTATTTATTATGTTCAGCCAAGCTTATTTGACGCGATTGAACGCTTGGGTTTCGTCGGTTGTACCGCACGTGACTTGGATTCCAGTTCAGTCGAGCGTATTTTTGAAACCTTACGTGGTTTATCCTGTCGAGACTCGCTTGGTTTCGGGCTAGACGCGCCGCCAGAGCCCATAGCTTCCAAAGCTGCTACACGACGGGTTAAAAGATCGAGATCAAGCTTTTCCGGAGTAGCTTGCAACTCACTGACCTGTCGTTCCAATTCATCGATACGCTTGATGGCGGCTGCAATTCGTACCCGCGCTTCAATCTGATCAATGTCTATCGCGATTGGATCCTGAGCAGCCTTCGCTTTTGCAGATGGGGGTGATGATGTCTGATCGCAGCCGGTCAACAGCGATCAGGCACGCCAGCGACATGATGCATCTAGGGAAATATGCCATGTTCTACCCCTTCGCCAACGCATATTCCTGCACAAGCACCTTTTCAGGGACGTGCCACGCTCCGGCGATCTTGCGGATCATGGGGAGGGTGAGGGCACGATGCCGCGCCAATATCTCCGTCGCGCGCGACTGCCCGATCAGCGCGGCGAGTTCGGCACGGGTGTAACCGTTCATTTCCATCGCCGCCTCGAGTGCGCGCACCGGATCGAGCGGTTCGATCGGCCAGCGCCGGCTTTCATACGTCTCGACCAAGGTTGCCAGCACGTCGAGCCGATCGCCCGCCTCCGTGCCGTCTTCCGCGCCCCACAGAGCCTCGATCTCGCGCAGCGCCGTTTCGTGATCCTCGTCGGTCCGGATAGGACGGATATGCATCGCACCATCTCCAATATGCATGATCAAAACAGGCTTACCGTCAGGGCATCGATCTTGTCGTAGTCCGCATGCGTCCCGGCGAACTTGATGAAGGCGATCGACCGCCTCCAGTCGAACGCCACCACCATGCGGTAGTCCCCGCCGGCAACCTCGAACCGAACCCGCCCCCCGTCGAGCGACTTGGCTTTCGAAAAGTCCGCGACGACATCTAGGGGACTTTTCCACGACGCCGCGCTGGCGACCTCATACCAATGCCGCAAAGAGGCTTCGGTAGTCGGGTGCCTTGCCCAGAACGCGATCAGCCGGTTCCTGGCAATGATCCTCATACCGTCGAGCTAGCGTTTCCCGTAGTGGGAATCAACGTATTTTCCCGCTATGGGAAACCGGGCACTGTGCGTCGCATATATAAGGCCTGACCGATCCCGCTTGGCCGCTATAAAAAGCGTTCGCCGGCATGATCGCGGAACAGTTCGTGGTTACGGACATAGTCGGACAGGATCTCGAGCGACTTGTGCCGGCTGACTTCCTTCATCTTGAACACCGTCGCTCCTTGCCGCGCCGCCTCGGTTAAAAAGCCGGCACGCAGTGAGTGCCCTGCAACGTGCGCCGGATCATAGCCAGCGGCTGCGGCCCGCGCCTTGACGACCAGCGCCACGCCGCGATCGCTCATCGGCTTGGCCGTGATCCGCCCTTGGGGGGTCAGCTTGCGGAATACAGGGCCATCGCCGAACCCAGCACAGGCGATCCACGCCAACAGCAACGCCTTTGGTCGGATCCGACGGCCCTCGGGCACCGCGATCGTCGCGCCTTCGCCTTCCTGGTCGGTCTTCGATTTGCGGATCGTGATCAACAACCCATCAGGCGTGATCGCGACGTCGTCGATATCCAGAGCGACCAGTTCGGATCGCCGCAACGCCGCAGCCATGCCGATCGCGAGCAGCGCCCGGTCGCGCACATCGCGTATGCTGTCACCATCACAGGCACGCAACATATCGCGTAGCATGTCGCCGTCCGCGGCACGCTTCTGCACTTTCTTGACGCCATGGGTGCGCCGGATCCCGGCCACAACATTGCGGATCGCGATCGCACCCGCCTGTTGCTGCGGTGGATCCAACCCCGCCTGCGCATGCATGTAGCCGATTGCCGCCAGACGCCGCCCGATCGTCGATGGCCGTGCGCCGTCCTGCGCCTCGCCTGACAGGAAGATCGCCACTGCGCCAGGCGCGGCCGGCAGCGGATCAATCGCGTGCGCCGCACACCACGCGAGAAAGATGCGCCAATCCGATTCATACGCACGCCGCGTCGCTGGCGCACGCGCTGCGGCAACGTAGGCCCGTGCGGCTTCAATCTCTTCGTCCAACAACAACGGGATCAACGGTGTCGACGAGATCCGCGTCAGCGCGGTGTCGTCGAGGTCGTCGCTCATGCGCAATTGCTCCAGCTTGGGTCGCACCGGGTGTGTGCACCAAGCGCGCATAGCAATTCCGCGATATTGTGCCCAGATCCTTTATTCCGAGAATGCCATTTATCGGAATAAAGAACTGGTCGAGTTGAGATAGGCCTTGGTGCTAGGTAGCCATGCGGTTGGAACTGAACGCAAGCCTGCCTGATGATTAAGCTGGCATCATCTGTGCCGGCTTCGGAAGGAGCTTGCCAATTTGCAAAGGTTTTAGGCAGTGGCGGCAAGGGGAAGCTCGTCTTTAGCGCCGTTCGGGTTTTTGGGACGTAGGCGGTCTAGCTTAGGGTCAGGACCCATTGATGTGAGAGGCGCGATCTGATTCAGGCTCCGTGAGGAGAGCGTGGATGAG
>NZ_JACYUS010000010.1:0-51988 GCF_014841895.1 Sphingomonas sp. CFBP 13728
GCTCATCCACGCTCTCCTCACGGAGCCTGAATCAGATCGCGCCTCTCACATCAATGGGTCCTGACCCTAGGAGTTGGTACCCGACGTCCTGAACGACGTTTCGAAGATCAGGACCGGCACGGCATGCTTTACAGTCTGTCGACGATGGGAACGACACGGCTGGAAGACCTTGCCCATGCATTCGTCGGACCGAAGGTTTTCCAGATTTGTATCTTCAAGGACCGCGGCCTGACCACAGAGTTCGTCGCGCGTTACCGAGATGCAGGCTTTCACGGGCTGGCGTTGACCGTCGACACGCCGGTTACCGGCAACCGCGACCGAGACAGGCGCAGCGGACTGTCCCTGCCGCCGAGCTGATGCTGAAGTCGTTCCTGAGTTTCGCGCGTCATCCGTCATGGTCGTTGCCCGCGTTGACAGGGTCCAAATTCGATCTCGCGAACGTCAGCCACAAGATCGACGCGCTTGCGTGGGGGCCGATGAGCCTGTTCGAGTATCTCGGCGGCCAATTCAATCGATCGGTCGGTTGGCGCGATATCGAATGGCTCGCACGCGAGTGGAACGGGCCGCCCGCGATCAAGGGCGTGATGACACCTGAGGACGCGCGGCGTTCGATCGCGACGGGCGCGACCGGCGTGATGGTGTCGAACCACGGCGGACGCCAGCTCGATGGAGCGCCCGCCCCGATCGACCTGATCGCAGCGGTGCGCGAGGCGGTTGGCGATGGGCCGGACGTCATCTGCGACGGCCTCATCCGACGCGGCTCGGACGTGGCTTCTCAAGATGATCATCCGTTCACGTGAGTGCTGCCCCTGTTCCGGGAGGGATCACTACTCTTTGGAACGACGGGACCCGGGACGAAGCCGCCATTTATGGACTCGACAGCGAACGTCACATAGCAGTTTGATCGGTACAATTGCGCGGATCAAGCCACGGCGTGCATCGATCTAGCGCGCCTTTGGTTTGGACCCGCGTCGTCCCGCGACCTACCACCACCCTCGAAACGGCCGCGACCTGAGAGCGGCCAGACGATCGAGGGGATGCACGTTATGACGACCATGAGCCCGACCGAGATGGCGCAGCGCCTTGGCGGCGGATTGCTGTCGTTTCCCGTCACGCATTTCGATGCCGATGGCGCATTCGTCGAGGACGCGTATCGCAAGCACTGTGCGTGGATGCTCGAACACGAACTGTCCGGCCTGTTCGCCGCCGGCGGTACCGGCGAGTTCTTCTCGCTGACGCCCGCCGAAGTGGCGCAGGTCGTCGGCGCCGCCGTGGCCGAAGCCAACGGGCGTCTCCCGGTGATCTCGGGCTGCGGCTACGGCACCGCGATCGCCACCGGGATCGCGCGCGATGCGGAGAAGGCGGGCGCGGACGGCCTGTTGCTGCTGCCCCCCTATCTGGTCGGATCGAAGCAGGAGGGGCTTGCCGCGCATGTCGAGGCGGTCTGCAAGGCGACCGGGCTAGGCGTGATCGTCTACAACCGCGACAATGCGATCCTCGACGACGATACGCTGGCCGGGCTCTGCGACCGCAATCCCAATTTGGTCGGCTTCAAGGACGGCGTCGGTGACATCGAGCTGATGACGCGCGTCTATGCGCGGATGGGCGACCGGCTGACCTATATCGGCGGCCTGCCGACCGCCGAGACGTTCGCGACGCCGTATCTGACGATGGGCGTCACGACCTATTCGTCGGCGATCTTCAACTTCCTGCCCGAATGGGCGCTGGCGTTCTACAAGGCGGTGCGCGCCGACGACCGGGTCGAGGTGCTGAACCAGCTCCGCGATTTCGTGCTGCCCTACATCACGCTGCGCAACCAGGGCCGCGGCTATGCGGTGTCGGTCGTCAAGGCGGGCATGCGCGTCGTCGGGCGCGATGCCGGGCCGGTGCGCTCGCCGCTGACCGATTTGTCCGCAGCCGAGGACGAGCGGCTCCGCGTGCTGATCGAGAAGGTTGCCCCCGCTGCTCTCGCCAAGGCGGCGTGACAGCGGGCGAAAACCAACGGATAGTCCGGCGATGATGTTCGAACTGAGCCAGCTTCGCTGCTTCGTCGCCGCCGCCGAGGAACTCCATTTCGGGCGCGCAGCCCAGCGCCTGAACATGACGCAATCGCCGCTCAGTCGGCAGATCCAGCTGCTCGAGCGGATCCTCGACGTGACGCTGCTCGAACGCACCAGCCGGCAGGTGAGCCTGACGCCCGCGGGTCGCGTGTTCCTGATCGAGGCGCGGCGGATCGTGCGGCTGTCGGAGAGCGCGGCGCTGTCGGCGCGACGCGTGGCGAAGGGCGATGCGGGACGCGTCGCGATCGGCTTCACCGCCGTGTCGGGGTATAATCTGGTGCCGCAGATCGTCGCGCAAGCGAGAGCGAGCCTGCCCAATATCGACCTCGAACTGCGCGAGATGGTGACGACCGACCAAGTCGACGCGCTGCTGACCGGGCTAATCGACATCGGCTTCGTGCGGCCGCCGCTCGATCGTCACGAGTTCAACACCGTCTGCGTACAGGTCGAGCCGCTGGTCGTCGCGCTGCCTGCGGGGGATTCGCGACAGGCGAAGGCGGTGCTCGAACTGAGTGATTTCGATGGCCTACCGCTGATCATGTATGCGCGGCAGGGCGCGGGGTATTTCCACCAGATGCTGATCGGGCTGTTCGACGCTGCCGGCGTGTCGCCGCACTATGTCCAGCACGTGACGCAGATCCATTCGATGCTGGGGCTCGTGCATGCGGGGCTGGCCGCAGCGATCGTGCCTGAATCCGCATCGGGGCTGCACATGAACGACGTGCAGTTCCGCCGGCTTGCGACCGAGCCCGAGAAGCCGGTCGAGCTGCACATGGCATGGCGGCGGGACAACAGTAACCCGGCGCTGGAGCCGATGCGGCGACTGTGCGCCGAAACCGCGGCGTGATCGACCGGCGCGCGGTGCTCGCCGGGCTCGCGGCGACACCGGCGCTGGTCGCGGCGCGCGTACCGGGCGATGCGGTAGCGACGACGCGCTACGGACGAGTGCGCGGGACGGTCGAGCGCGACGTGCTGGTGTTTCGCGGCGTGCGCTACGGGGCGGATACGCAGACGGGGCGATTTGCGCGTGCGGTGCCGCCGACGCCGTGGACCGACATTGCGGACGCCACGCGCTACGGCGCTGCGTCGCCACAGACCAAGGCGACCGAGCCTACGAGCGAGGATTGCCTATTCGTTAACGTCTGGACACCTGCGCTCGACGCGGCGCGGCGGCCGGTCATGGTCTATATCCACGGTGGCGCGCACGCGCACGGGTCCGGGTCCGATCCGCTGTATGATGGCGGCAATCTGGTGCGGCGGGGCGACGTGGTGGTCGTTACCTTGAACCACCGGCTGGCGGCGCTCGGCTACGCGTATCTCGCGCCGCTTGGCGGGCCGGCGGAGTCGGGGAACGTCGGCAATCTCGACATCATTCTCGCGCTGCAATGGGTGCGCGACAACATCGCGGCGTTTGGCGGCGATCCGGGGCGGGTGATGCTGTTCGGCCAGTCGGGCGGTGGCGCCAAGATCGTCACGTTGATGGCGATGGCCGAGGCGCGCCCGCTGTTCCACGCCGCCGCGACGATGAGCGGCCAGCACGTTACGGCGGCCGGGCCGAACCACGCTACGATCCGGTCACGGGCGTTTATGGCGAAGGCCGGCGCGGGCGACTTTGCGGCGCTGAACGTGCTGCCGATCGAGCGGCTGGTCGAGGCGATGGCGACGACCGATCCGATCGAGGGCAAGGGCGAGATCAGCTTTACCTCGACGCTCGATCATCATGTGCTGACGCGGCATCCTTTCTATCCGGATGCTCCGCGCGAGGCGGCGCATATCCCGCTGATCGTCGGCAATACGCATGACGAGACCGGGTTGTGGATCGGCGAGATCCTGAAGCGCGGCGACACGAATTGGGAGAACCTACCCGAACGGCTCGGGCGCGAGATGACCAAGGATCTCGCGCCCGATCACGTCATCGCGCGCTACCGCGACCTCTATCCCGATCGGACGCCGGGGCAGATCCTGTTGGCGGCATCGACTGCGGGTCGGTCGTGGCCCGGGCATCTGATCCAGGCGGAGGAGCGGGCGAAGATCGGTGCGCCGGCCTGGATGTATCAGCTCGACTTTCCAGCACCGGAAGCGGGCGGCGTGCTTGGCGCGTTCCATTCGCTCGATATCGGGCTGGTGTTCGATAATACGCGGGAGCCGAGCGCGCGGACGGGTGATGGCGCTGAAGCGAGACGGCTTGCCGGGCGGATGGCGGATGCGTTCATTGCGATGGCGCGGACCGGCGATCCGAACTGTGCGAGCGTGCCGACCTGGCGTCACTATGACCTGGCGCGGCGCTCGACGATGATCTTCGATCGGGCGGTTCGGATGGAGGACGATCCCCGGCGCGAGGAACGCCTGCTGTTCGCGGTCGCTCCGTATATCAAGCCGGGCGGCTAGCGGTCCCACGGAAAGGCGAGCGTCGGGCGGTTGGCGTAGCGGCGCATGCGCAGGCTCAAGCGCGCGCCGGCGCCGGGCTCGAGCCGGATCGTGAACGCCGCGCCGGCGACGTCGGTCGTGCGGCCGTCGATCGTCACCGCCTCGATCCGGTGCTCGGCATAGGCGCCGCCTTGCACTACGACCGTACGCGCCTGGCTGATACTCAGGTTCACCAGCGTCACCTCGGTCGTCGTGTCGCCCAGCGTATGCACCAGCGCGGCGACATCTTCGGGCACGCCAGCGCGTTTGCGGTCCGCATCGAAGTAGCGGAGCCGGCAGTGGAGCGGCACGCCGCCTTGCGCTGGCGAGGTCTTCGACCAGGGCGGGCGGGCGATGTGCAGGCCCCCGGTCATGAGCTGCACAAGGCTGGTGACGTTGGCCGGGTTGATGTCGATCGGCCAGTCTGCGAGCCGGGTTTCCGGCGTCGTCGGATCGGACACGCGCGCGGCGACGCGGTCGGCGACCGCATTCAGGTCCGCGCGCAACGCGGTTACGGCGTAGCTCGGGTTCTTGCCTTCGAGGAAGCTCACCCACGGATGATCGCCGGCAGCCGCGCGATCGGCAGGGGTTTGCGACATGTACCAGATCTCGAAGCCGTTGGTCTTGAACGGACCGGGTTGCCAGCCATACCAGCCGTCCGCGCCGTGCATCGTCGGGGTCGACAGCACGCCCCCGATCGTCCTGGCCTGCGCATTGATCCGCGCGGTCTGACGGCGCCAGACGTCGATATAGCCTTGGTCGCCGGACAGCAGCGTGCCGGTCATGAACGCGGTGATCGAGCGGGGCACGCGGTTGCGGTTCTCGCGCTTGCCGGTCTGCGGCACGATCGGCGAGAAGCCCCAGCCGTATACGCCGCTCCACCAGTCGCGCGGGACGATGCCGTCCAGACCGACGCGGCTGGGGATGAAATCTCCGTTCGCTTTTGCACGGCCAACCCACGCGTCGAGATAGTCGAGCGCCCAGGTCCGGTATCGGTCCCCTGCCCCGAGCGCATAGGCGTTCAGTCCGAGCGTCGTCGCCTGCAGGTTGAGCGGATTGTCGCCAACAACGTCGCCGTATTCGGCATAATGCGCGAGCGTCTGCGCGTAGGTCGTCTCGCCATGTTCCATGTGGAAACGTTCGCCGGCCGCGAACGGATCGCCCGCCCAGTCGAGCTCGGTCGCACGGCGCAGCATCGGCCCCCGGCTCCCGTTCATCAGGCTGCGCATGATCCGCAGCTTCGGATCGTAGTTGCGGGTGGTCGGATCGCGGCCGGTGTAGAAATCGGCGTAGCGACGCGTGCGCTCGATCAGCTTCAGGTCGCGCGGACCTGACAGCCCCATCATGTTGAAGGTCGTCAGCCCTTCCGCATTGTGCTGCCAGTCCATCTGGACGGGAAACTCGCGGAAATACATACCCGCGCGGGCGATCGGCACGTCAGCCGTGCGCGCCGCGGCGAACTGCTTGAGGTGCCCTTCCCAGGCTCGCGCATAAAGATCGCGGATACGATCGGGACCGCCGAGCGCGTGGAGGATCGCCCAGTCGTTCGTCGCTTCCGCCGCATCGTCGGGGCCGTCGTTCGCACCCCAGCGCTCGAACACGCGCAGCCACCCGCGACGATCGACATATTTCGCGTAGAACGCCTCGCACGCCTCGGCATTGGCGGCGAGCAACCGGCGTTGCAGGACCGCCCATTCCGGCGCTGCCATCGGTGTCGCGACCCGCAGCACCGCGGGTGCAGCACGGGCGGCGGCGGGCAAGGTGGCGAGCGCGGCCGCGGCACCCCCGAGCAGCGTACGGCGATCGACGGTCATGCAGCCAGCTCGACCCGGCGGATCGGGCCGACGATCACGAGGAACGAAAAGATCGTCAGCAGGCAATGCGCGCCGACGAACACCAGCGCCCAATCGAACGAGCCCGTAGCGCCGACGATAAAGCCGATGACGATCGGGGTGACGATTCCGGCGACGTTGCCGAACATGTTGAACACCCCGCTGGTCAGCCCGGCGAGCTGCTTCGGCGCGACGTCCGACATCACCGCCCAGCCGAGTGACGCGACGCCCTTACCGAAGAACGCAACCGCCATCAGCGTGACGACCAGCCATTCCGCCTCGACGAACACGCAGGCGATGATCAGCGTCGCCAGCAACATCCCGAACACCAGCGGCACTTTCCGCGCGATGTCGATCGAGCCGGTGCGCTTGAGCAGGAGGTCGGACGTGTAGCCACCGACCAGTCCGCCGACGAAGCCGCACAGCGCCGGTGCGGCAGCAGCGAAGCCCGCCTCCATGATGTTCAACCCGCGCTCCTTCACGAGGTAGATCGGGAACCAGGTGACGAAGAAATAGGTCAGCACGTTGATGCAATACTGGCCGAGATAGATGCCGAGCAGCATCCGGTTCGCGAGCAGCTGGCGCAGGTTCGTCCACGAAAAGGCCTGCGGACGGTTGGCGGCATCCTCCATTCGGATGAGCCCGCCGCCAGCCTCGATATGCGCGAGTTCGGCGGCGTTGATCTTCGGATGGCGGACCGGGCTGTGGATGTAGCGGACGAACAGCGCGGTCGCGGCCAGGCCGATTGCGCCCATCACCCAGAACACCGCGCGCCAGCCATAGCTGTGCACTAGCCAGCCCATCAGCGGGGCGAAGGCGACAAGCGAGAAATACTGCGCCGAATTGAAGATCGCCGACGCGGTGCCACGCTCCGCGCCCGGAAACCAGGCGGCGACGAGGCGGGCGTTACCAGGGAAGGATGGGGCTTCCGCGAGGCCGACGAGGAAGCGCAGCGCAAACAACATGGCGACCGCAGAAACGCCCGCGATCAAACCGGTCAGCCCCTGGGTCGCGGTGAAGATCGACCAAGCGAGGATCGCGCCGGCATAGACGCGCTTGGTACCGAACTTGTCGAGTAGCAGCCCGCCGGGGATCTGCGCGAGGACATACGCCCAGGCAAACGCGGACAGAATGAAGCCGGTCTGGACCGACGACAGCCCGAGTTCGGTCGATGCAGCAGACCCCGCGATCGAGAAGGTCGCACGGTCGGCGTAGTTGATCGACGTGATCAGGAAGATCAGCGCGATTACACGGTAGCGCACCGCGGTCGGGCGCCCGGCCACGCCTCCTGCAACCGCGTCTTTGGCGGGGGCTGCTGCGGCGATCGTCATGCTTCGCTCTCCTGTCCGGCACTCGATCTGCGCGAGTGTTCCGGTCCGGTGTATCGAGCGGAAGGCGGACGGTCCAAGTCCTAAAACGGGTTGATCCAGTCAAGCAGCGACTTGATCGGGTGACTTGGCGCCAAGCCAATGCCGGATCAGTGCATCATTCGCATCGATCGATGCCTGAATGAGATTGGCTTAGGCAACGAAACCCGGCCTAACACAGATTGCGACAGACCGGCTCCAACGAAGCCGGCGACGGGCACGAACGTGCCGGAGTTAGGGGAGTGAGTATGACCGGGATCCGCAGCTTCAAATCCGTATTGGCCATGTCGAGCGCGATCGTCGCGTGTTCGCTGGCGACGATGGCACACGCGCAAAGCGTGCCGGAAACGACCGCACAGAAAGACGCTCGGGCTGCTGGCAACACGACCGATACCGACGCGCCTCCCGCCTCCCCCGCCCTGCCGCCCGAGCAGACCGTGACCGACGCGCCGCTCGCAGCGGATGCGCCAGATATCGTCGTCACCGGGTTTCGCGCGAGCCTGAACACCGCGATCAACATCAAGCGCACGCAGACCGCGACCGTCGATATCATCAAGGCGGAGGACATCGCCGAGTTTCCCGACCTCAACCTGGCGGAATCGTTGCAGCGCATCCCCGGCGTCTCGATCAGTCGCGTCAACGGCGAGGGTCGTAACATCTCAGTGCGCGGTCTCGGCCCCGACTACACGCGCGTCCGGATCAACGGGATGGAGGCGATCGGCACGACTGGCGGCACCGACAATTCGGGCGGTGTGAACCGTGGCCGCGGGTTCGATTTCAACATCTTCTCGTCCGACCTGTTCAACAGCATCGCAGTCCGCAAGACCGCGACCGCCGATGTCGAGGAAGGCTCACTGGGCGGCACCGTCGACCTGCAATCGTCACGCCCGTTCGACTACAAGAAGGCCACCGCGGTCATCTCGGCGAGCGCCAGCTACAACGACTTGCGCGAGAAAGTGACGCCGAAGATCTCGGGACTCATCACCAAGACCACGGACGATGGCCGGTTCGGCGTGCTGCTGTCGGTCGCGTACGAAGAGCGTGCGATCAAGGAGGAAGGCGCGAACATCACGCGCTGGACGTATGGCGGTTTCAATGCCGGTTTCAACGCGGCGTCGCGGTTGCCGGGCAAGACGCTCGCACAGATCAACGATCCGAACCCCGCAACCGGGTTGTACCATCCACGCATCCCCGGCTTGGTAAGCTACGACATCTTCCAGAAGCGGCTTGGTGCAGCGGGATCGGTCCAGTTCCAACCGACGCCCAAGACCTTGATCTCGCTCGACGCGCTGTATTCGCGGCTCGACGGGACTCGCAAGGAGTCGCAGTTGCAGGCGATCAGCTTCAGCCGTTCGGGCACGGGCAAGCCCCAGACGATCATCCGCGACGGCGTGGTCGACGGCGACAACAACATCATCAGCGGCACGTTCGACAATGTCGATCTGCGCACCCAGTCACGCTACGACAAGCTGGTCACCGATTTCTACCAGGTGACCGGTACGCTCGACCAGAAGTTCGGCGAGAACTTCAAGATCGGTGCGGTCGTCGGGTATGCGGACTCGAAGTTCAGCAATCCCATCCAGTCGACCGTCACGATCGATGCCGCCAATACGCCGAACTTCTTCTACGATTTCCGCACCCGGTTTCCGACCATCAGGCCGGGCGTCGACCTGACCAACCCGAACAGCTTCGCCTTTACCAACGGCACGTCGGAAGTTCGTATCCGCCCGCAGACCGTCAGTAACAGCTTCACCAACGCCAAGACGTTTGCCGAATGGACGGTCAACCCGTTGCTGAAGCTGAAGGTCGGCGTCGACTGGCGCCGGTTCGATTACAGCTCGACCGAGCAGCGGCGCCTCTCCGGGGAGTCGGTCGTGCAGACGCTGACGCCCGCACAGCTCGCCGCGGCCACGACGCTCTTCTCGGGCTTTGGCAAGGGACTGGACACGCCAGCCGGTACACCGACAGCGTGGGTCGTCCCCGATCTGGCCAAGTTCGCCGAACTCTACGGAATCTACTCCAACTCGCTCTACACTACCGGCGGGGTGACCAACGCGAGCGCCCGCGGATCGTACATCACCGTGCGTGAGGACGATATCGGCGGCTGGGGCATGGCGGAGTTTAACTTCGCCGATCGCGGCCTGCCGATCCGCGGCGATGTCGGCGTACGTTACGCCAACACCGATCAGCGCTCGACCGGCTATGCAGGCCAGGGTGCCGCGACCAACCTCGTCGTCGCAGACCGGAGCTATCATCGCTGGCTGCCGTCGGGGAACCTGGTGATGGACGTCACCGATACGCTGCTGGTGCGCTTCGCAGCGGCCAAGACGCTCGCACGCGCCGGCATCTCGGCGATCGCACCGGGCGGCAACCTCAGCGTTTCGGGCGGCAACCGGACCTTCAGTAGCGGCAACCCCGATCTGAAGCCGACGGAATCGGACAATCTCGACGTCTCGGTCGAATGGTATCCGACGCGCGGCGCGATCTATGCGGTATCGGCGTTCCAGAAGGACATCGGCACGTTCGTCCAGTCGCTCAGCACCACGGTGCCGTTCAGCAGCCTGGGCCTGCCAGACTCGCTCCTGGCTGGCACGAGCGCATCACCGACCGATCTGTTCATCGTCAGCCAGCCCGTCAATTCGAGCGGCGGGCGACTCAAGGGCTTCGAGGTCAACGTACAACAGCCTTTCAGCTTCCTGCCGGGCTTCCTCTCCAACTTCGGCGTGCTGGCCAACTACACGCACGTGACGTCGAACATCCAGTATCTCACGTCCGCGACCGGTGGCACGTCGGTGACGGCGCCGCTGATCGGGCTGTCGAAGCACGCCGCCAACGGCACGCTGTATTTCGAGACGGCGAAGTTCCAGATCCGCGGCTCGATCGCCTATCGCTCGCGCTATCTGACGGCCGTCCCCGGCACCGAGGGCAACGCGTATAACGGCACGAGCGGCACGACCAACGTCGATGCACAGATGTCGTACAACCTGACCGACAACCTCAAGTTCAGCGTCGAGGCGATCAATCTCACCGATCAGGTCAACGACCAGTTCGTCGACGAAACCAACCGCCTCAGTGTGCTGACGCATAGCGGACGACAGTTCACGGCGGGGATGCGCTTTTCGTTCTGATAGACGTCGCACGTAGCTTGGCCGACAGATCGCCAACCCCGAGAAATTGGGCGCATACCGCGAGAAGAGGTTACTTTATTCTCACATTCGAGTGCCGGCCCGGCCAACGGACTCGATCAGACGATTTTGTTGCAATGAGTATGCGCCGACGGCACAAACATCTGTGCGCCGCTTTCGAAGGTCGACCGAGAGAAAGAGACCTATACAACGCTCAACCCAAGCAGGGCCGAAACCGTGACCTTGAGCGTCAATTCTCGCCCATATCGAGAGAAGCAAATTTCCGGGAGACGACGATCCGATCCTACGCACGGAAATGCGACGACTAACTCCTAGGCCTGTGCCGCCCCCCACGCTGACGCGCCCAGCACTAAGCCGGTCGATACTTGGTTTTGTCCGTTGCCCTTGGTGTGACACAGAGCGCGATTGGCGAACGCGATAAGTGCGTCGGGCGTGCTGCATACCCGCCTTCTCGCCAGCGAACTGTCGCTGCTGCGAGGCTCATCTTCGTATTCCATCGTCCGCAGGAAGCTGCCTGTGTGGAAGTTGCAGACGATGCACTGCGTTGCATGCAAACTCCGCGATTTCTACCGTCCGCAACTGGGCAAGCACGTCCCTGCCCTACGACTTCCGGCCAGACCCTCAAGCAGACGGTCATAGGCTATTCGCGATCTCCCACAAACGGACGTCCAAGGCGACTTGCGTGTCTTTCGAAACCAGCCGTTCGTCCAGGTGCTGTCCAGCAGGTGTAATTGGGCCGGTATTCGTCAGTACCGTTGGCGTACGGGCTCGTGGAGCCGACGGTTCGGCCGATGCTGGGCCACTATGCGATCAACGCTCCACGTCGCCGCCATTGAACGCGAAAAGCGGAACGCCATCTCGCTGGACCGGATGGAGAGGATGACCATGGAAACGGCAGGCTTCGGCGGCGGGTGTCATTGGTGCACAGAAGGCGTGTTCCAAATCCTGCGCGGTGTTTCCGAGGTCCATCAAGGCTTCCTGCAGTCGACCGCACCCGATGATGCCTGGGCCGAAGGAGTAGTGCTCCGCTTCGATCCCGGGATGATTTCGCTCGACATTCTGATCGAGGTTCATCTGCGCACCCATTCGGCAAACAGCGGCTATACGCCGAACGGGCGTTATCGCAGCGCAGTCTACGTTGCGGATGCCAACCAGCGGCATCAGGCTGGCACGGCGATCACCGGGCTTGGGAAGGATGTTGACACCGCTGCGCGGACGAAGGTGCTCCTGCTCGCCGGGTTCCGGTCATCGGAAGAGCGCTACCGCAACTATTACCGTACCGATCCGACCCGACCGTTTTGCCGACGCTATATCGACCCCAAGCTGGTTGCTATCCGACGCGACTTCGCCCGGCATGTCCTGTCCGAGGGCGATGGAGTCCGATAGAGATTCCGGCGGCTGTCATGCCGTCGCGCGGCAGCGACCCCTGCTATTCCTCTGCCCCGCCCCGATATCATTGCGATCTACGTTGAGACCGTCTGCTCGCGGGTCAGCAGCATTCGTCAGATCGGTATCGTCGGCTTTGCCGGCGATGCGGAGGTCACTCGTGTCGGCCGGATATTTCCTTCCTTCCCAGCGTTCTTGTCAACCGTGCATGCTACTGCTCCACGCCGAGGGTGGGCAGGACTTAATAGAGGTCGTTCAGCAGCAGTTTTGCCTGGTTCGTGGCTTGTCATTCATTCACATTCTTATCGATCCGATCAATCTTTCCAACTCGACGAAGCAAGACCGGTGCGATGCATAATGCCGAGTAACCAAACGCTAAGTCTTTGCCGTTAAGCATGCTGCCATGTTCGTCTCGCTAACCGCCCGTATCACCGCGATCGGGCTCATAGTCCTGCTTGCGCTGGGCTCTTTGGCGGGGCTACTCGCAGATGCGTCGTACCAGGCCAGCCAGAGCTTCCACTGGGCCGCGCATTCCGCCGGAATTATCGAGACGACCGAGGCCGCACTCGGCGATCTGCGCGAAGCCGAGTCCGGCCAGCGCGGCTTCGTCATCACCCGCAATCCGGCCTATGCCCGATCGTTCGCCGAACGTGTCGACAGCGCCGCCCGAACCATCGCGAGAGTGGTTGATCAGACCGAAGACAACCGACTTCAGCATGCACGCGCGCGGGAGATCGCGTCGCTGATGAAGGAGCGCTCCGCCTTCCTTTTGCAGCCGCTCGACCGTGCTCGTCGGGGTGATTTCCCCGGAGCGGTCGCGATCATCGCGAGTGGCCGGGGGCGGGAATTGATGGACGCGATCAGCGTGCGGGCCAAAGGCTTCCTCGACGAGGAACGCGCGCTTCAGACCATGCGGCAGGATGCCGCGGTGCAACGCCTGCGCAGCGGCAAAAGGCTCGCCATCCTCGGTGCGATCGCCGTCGCGCTTCTCGTCGTCGGCAGCTTTGCGTTGCTGGTACGGGCGATCCGCCGCCCCCTGGATACCATGATGCGCGCGATGACCGCGCTGGGAAGTGGCGAGCAGGAGGCGCGCATCGACATCGCGATGGGCTCACGCGAGTTTACCCGCCTCGCCACGGGCTACAATGCGATGGCCGACCGACTGGAGGGCGCCGTCGCCGACCAGGGGGCCAGCGAGCGCCAGTTGCAGGTCGTCAATACGGAACTGGAGCGGAATACCAGGACGCTTCGGGAACGTGGCGACGTGATCGAACTGCTCGGCGGCATGGCGCATCGCATGCAGGCTGCGCGTACCGACGACGAGCTGGCACAGATCATCCGGGTATTCGTGCCGCAGGTGCTCCCGAACATCCCAGGCGCCCTGTATGCGCACAATAATTCGCGCAACTGCCTGGTGCCCGTCGCGACCTGGGGTGGCATCACCGTGGCGATTGACGGCTTTGCGCCCGAACGATGCTGGGCGCTACGCCGCGGCCAGAGCCACTCCGTAAAAGATCCCAGCCGCGAAATCGTCTGCGGTCACGTGGCCGAGGACGAGGTCTATCACTGCGAACCGTTGCTGGCGGGCGGCGAGGTCATCGGCGTGCTCTATCTGCAAGGACGGATCGAAGCCGAGAACCGCTTCCGGATGAGCGTGCTGACCGAGAACATCGCGTCCGCGCTGGTGAACCACCGCCTGCAGCGATCGCTGCGCGAGCAGACGATCCGTGATCCGCTGACCGGTCTGTTCAATCGTCGCTACATGGAAGAAGCGTTGAAGCTGGAGATTGCCCGCGCAACCCGTGCTAGCGGTCCGCTGAGCCTCGTCATGTGCGACATCGATCATTTCAAGCGGTTCAACGACGAGTTCGGCCACGATGCCGGCGATGCCGTGCTGCAGACGGTAGCCGCAGAAATGCGCAGTCGGTTCCGTGACGGCGACGTTATCTGCCGCTTCGGCGGCGAAGAGTTCACAATCATCGCGCCGGGTACGACGGCGGAGGCGCTTGCCGGGCGCGTTGAAATCGTACGTCAGGCGATCGCCGAATTGAACGTCCGGCATGGCAACCGCACGCTGGGCTCGACCAGCATGTCATTCGGCATCGCGACCTGGTCCGACGCCATGGACCGGGATGGCTCTACACTTATCCAGGCGGCAGACATGGCACTGTATCAATCCAAGCGTGACGGCCGCAACCGCGCTACCATCAGCATGCTGGCGGCATAATTCCAGCCGGTCAGGTACGATCAGACAAGCCCGACAAAAGCTTATACTGCGCTAGCCAGCTTCTTGCGCCGACGACGATGCTTGCGGCGCGACGACCCAGAAGCGGACGCTAAGGCGGCCTGAAGCCCTTCCAAACTTCGGATGTCCGTTCATGTTAGTGCGAAATTGTCTGAAATATTGATACTTTGCATTCCGTCAGTCAACGGGCAGGGTCAACTGAATGCATTTCAGAAGGAATATGAATTTTCTAACTTTTCGGATAGACCTTCAATAGGTTGCCGTTGCAATAACGATCAGACATCGGTTCTCATTGAACAATGACCGATTTGTCCACCTGATATGATAAGACTCTGGCCTTCGGAGACACCTGTTCCGGACGCCTTACTTACATCGCGCTGACCAAATACCGGTTAATTGACTTCTTCACGTCGCGCGAACAGATCTCCGATGGACGCGACAAAGTGCGTGTTCATTGCTGCGATCGCCGCTTTCGGATCACGGTCGGCGATCGCTTGTGCCAGGTCGTGATGGTGCGCCAGCACGGCGGTGCGCTGTCGCGCGGTGGTTCGCGTCGCCCAGGCGGCGGGCACTGCGTGGATCATCATCGGTGCGAACGAGCGGATGATCTGCAAAAACAGCATGTTGCGCCCTGCCTGCGCGATTGCCTGGTGAAACGCGATGTCGTGGCGGGTCAGCGCGTCGACATCGGTACCGGCCGCTTCCATTGCCTCGGCCAGAGCGACGATCGTCCGTGCCTCATCGTCGTTGCGTTCGATCGCCGCGAGCTCAGCGGTGCGGAGTTCCAACGTGCGGCGCACGTCCCAGATCTGCACCATCGAGATCTGCGCCGTCGCCACCGCGTGATCGAGCGAGGTCGCCATCACCGATCCGTCGATCGCCGCGACACGCGCACGCCGGCCGTTGCCCACGTCGATCAGCCGCAACGCCGCCAGCGCGCCGAACGCCTCGCGGAGGACTGGGCGGCTCACACCGAGTTCTGTCGCAAAATGGCCCTCGGACGGCAGCGTGTCGCCGACCTTCAAGTCGTTCGTGCGGATGTGCGTGCGGACCGCGTGGACCGCCTGATCGACGAGCGAGCCGCCTTCGACCAGTCGCAGGCTTGCCGCGCTCATGCTGCGAGCCGTGGTGTGCGCAGCGACGATGGGGTGGCGCCGAACTGCCGGGAGAAGGCTCGCGTGAAGCTGGCATTATTCAAATAGCCGCATTGGTACCCTATCGACGATACCGGCAGGTCGGTCGCCATCAGCATCTGGCGTGCCGCTCCCAGCCGCCTGTCCAGCAACGCGTCGGCGACGGTGCAGGCGAACATGTCGCGGAAGCCGCGCGTGAGCTTAGCCCGGTTCAGGCCACAGGCACGCGCGATCGAATCGAGCGTCATCTTCTCGCCCCAGCGCTCGTCGATCATCCGCTTCGCCGCGACGATCCGCTGGCTGTCGCGAGCGGACAATTGCCCGGCACCCGCGAGAGGGACAAGGTCGTCCTCGACGATCCGCTGGAACGTGCTGGACAGGAGCTCGATGCATTTTGCCGAACGATGCGTGCTGCGCCAGGGTTCGGGCAGCGTGCAATCGAGGATCGCGGCGACCATCATCCGCAATTCGCTCGGCAGATGGCACGCAATGTTCGCGTCGGGTGCGTAATCGAAGACCCGCAGGCAGGCGCCACGTTCGACCGCAAGGACGAGGATCGCGCGCTCCTCCGAAGGCATCGTGCCGGTGGTGACGGTGACGTGCGCGGGTGCGTCTTCGCCAAGCGTGAAGCAAAGGACCACCGCGTCGGCGGAAACAGCCGCCGGGTCGACCAGGCCCTCGCCGATGAATGCCGCCATCTCGGACGACACCGTGACCCGTTCCTTCTGCATGCTACCCTCGCCCAACACCGATCTCCTGTTCCCGATTGCCGGGATTGGGTCGATCATGCAGCTATCGGATAGCTCGCGCAAGAGCTATCTTACAGGTCAAGCGGTTGCCGATACCGGTGCGCGACGCATCGCCATCGTGAAGGCGATGACGGAGATCGCGCTGGTCACCACGCCGACGATCGCGAGACCTTGCGCGAGATGCGCCTCGCCGCCCAGCATGCCGCTTGCCGCCGCGACCAGCGTCGGTGCGAGCCCGTAGCCGATCAGCCCAGCGATCGCGATGAACGCGCCGATGCATAACCCGCGGAGTTCGTTGGGGATCAGCACAGTCAACGCCACCGAGGTCACGACACCCGTCACCGCGCCGCACGTCACGAGAAGACCGACGGCGACCCCGAACAGCAGGACCGAGGGCATGACCGGGAACAACGCTGCAGGCACGCCGACCGCCGCGGCAACGATCGCACCAATCAGCAGGCCACCGCGCCGCCCGCTCTTCTGTCCGCGGTCGGCGGACAGGCCGCCAACGATCGCACCGACGACGCCCGAGCCAAAGAGCAGCGTGCCCATCCAGCCGGCGAACTGGTCGGGCTGCAGGTGGAAAGTGCGCGACAGGACCGGCGAGACCCAGATCCCGGCGGCGGCATCGGCCATCACGACGCTGATCTGGCCGATGAACAAGGGGATCAGGAACACGCGACGCGCCCAGAGTTCGCCGGCCACGACCTTGAACGGCGCATGCGTGCCCGCCGCAACCTCCTGCCGCGCCGGTTCGCGCAGCAGGAACAGCGGCAGGATCGCGATCACGCTGATGACCGCAAGACCCAGATGGACGCTGCGCCACGGCATCATGCCTGCGAACCACGTCGGCGCGCCGCCATGCGCGAACAGGCCGAACAGCGCGCCTGACAAGCCCAAAGCGAGCGCGACGCCGAGCGACTTGCCGAGGTTGACGATCAGCATCGCCCTGCCCCGCTGCGTCGGGACGCAGAAGTCTGCGCACAGCGACAGCGCCGCGGTCAAGGCGCCGGTCGTGCCGATCCCGGTCAGCATGCGCGCGACGAACAGCAGCGGCACGCCGTGCGCGAACGCGGTGAGCACCGTGCCCAGCGTCCAGACTAACGCGAGCGCGATCATCATCCGCACGCGGTTGTAGCGATCGACCAGGATACCGATCGGGATCGAGAACACCGCGAGCGGCAGTGCCGCCGACAGTCCCTGGATCAGGCTCAGCGTATAGTCGCTAAGATGGAGTTCGGCCTTCGCGCCCTCCTGCACCGTCCCGAACGAGCCCATCATCGTGAAGCCGACCGCCATCGCCAGCGCGAGCGCGAGCAATGGCAACAGCGTCCTTGCGAACGGCGGAGAGGCCGCGTCGATCGGTCGGGCGAAATCGGTCATGTGAGGTCCTTATGCAAGCGCACGGCGCAGTGCCTCGTGGCTGTCGCGGCGCGCCTGTTGCGAGACCGGACCGTCGGCGAAGACATCGAAGGCGTGATAGCCGCCGGGATAGACGTGAAGCTCCACCGGCACGCCCGCGCGGATCAGCCGCGTCGCGTAGTCGATGTCCTCGTCGACGAAGAGATCGAGCGCACCGGTCGCGATATAGGCACGCGGCAGGTTGCCGAGGTCGGTCGCGCGGGCGGGGGCCGCGTAGGGCGAAACGTCGTTGCCACCGGGCGCGTGGCCGAGCAGCGAGGTCCAGCCGAAGCGGTTGCTCTGCGCAGTCCATATGAACTCGCCTGCGTACGGATGCGGCGCGGCGGTGCACGTACGATCGTCCAGCATCGGATAGATCAGGTGCTGGAACGCGAGCGCATACTCACCACGGTCGCGCACCATCAGCGCCAGCGCCGCCGCATACCCGCCGCCCGCGCTTTGCCCCATGACGCCGAGCCGCGTCGGATCGATGCCAAGCTGCTCGGCATTAGCGATCGTCCAGGCGAGCCCGGCGTAGCAATCCTCGATCGGACCCGGAAAGTTCGTCTCGGGCGCGAGGCGATACTCGACCGACACCATGACGCATTGCAGGTCGGCGATCAGCGGACGGACCAGCGGATCATATTCGCTGACCTTGCCCATCACATAGCCGCCGCCGTGGATGTGATAGATGCAGGGCAGCGTGCCGGTGACGCCCGCCGGGCGGTACACGTGGAGATCGATATCGGGTGCGCCCGCAGGTCCCGGAACGGTGTGGATCTCGAGCGTCGCCAGCGACTCGTCGGCCGGCGGCAGCATCGACGGCCGGTCGCGCATCGCCGGCAGGATATCCGCGGTGAGCGAAATCTGCGGCATCATTTCCAGCAACGGGCGGAGCGTGGGATCGACGAGGTGTAGGCTGTCCATATCAAGTCCTTCTTCCCCCTCCGGCATGCGGGAGGGGTCGGGGGTGGGTCGGCTCGCAGCGAACCCTAGCGCTTGCCCATCAGCCCACCACCCCCGCCCCTCCCTTCCAGGGAGGCGAGCGAGTTAAAACGCGAAGATCTTGCCCGGGTTGAACAGGTTGTCAGGATCGAGCGCATGCTTCAGCGTCCGCATCAGATCGACCGCATCGCCGAGTTCCGCTACCAGCCAGTCCTGCTTGCCGATGCCGATGCCGTGCTCGCCGGTGCAGGTGCCGTCCATCGCCAGCGCGCGCTCGACCATCCGTGCGTTGATCGCCGACACTTCGGCCAGTTCCGCCTCGGACTCCGGATCGATCGAGAAGACGACATGGAAATTGCCGTCGCCGACATGGCCGAGAATGGTTGCAGGCACTGACGAGGCCTGCAGGTCGGCCTTGGTCTCGCCGATGCACTCCGCCAGGCGGCTGATCGGCACGCACACGTCGGTCGCCCAACCGACAGCGCCGGGGCGCAGGTTGACCGCCGCGTAATACGCCTCGTGCCGCGCCTTCCACAGCTTCGAGCGTTCCTCGGGCAGGTTGGACCAGCGGAAATCGCCGCCGCCGTTCGCCGCCGCCAGCTCGCGCACCGTTTCGGCCTGTTCGTCGACATAGCGCGGCGAGCCGTGGAATTCGAAGAACAGCGTCGTCAGTTCGGGGTAATCGAGCTTCGACCAGGCGTTGACCGCCTTCATCTGCATGTCGTCGAGGATCTCGACGCGGGCGAGCGGCACGCCGATCTGGATCGCCTGTACTACCGTATCGACCGCGCCGTTCAGCGTGTCGAAGCTGCACACCGCGGACGAGATCGCCTCGGGAATGCCGTGCAGCCGCAGCGTCACCTCGGTGATGATGCCAAGCGTCCCCTCGGAACCGACGAACAGCCGGGTCAGGTCATACCCCGCCGCCGACTTGCGCGCGCGGCGGCTGGTGCGGATCTCGCGGCCGTCGGGCGTCACCACGCGCAGGCTCAGCACAGCCTCGCGCATCGTGCCGTAGCGCACCGCGTTGGTGCCGCTCGCCCGCGTTGCGGCCATCCCGCCGATCGTCGCATTGGCGCCGGGATCGATCGGGAAGAACAGCCCCAGGTCGCGGATATGCTCGTTCAGCTGTTCGCGGCGGACGCCGGCCTGCACGGTGCAGTCGAAATCCTCGGCGTTGACCGTGACGATCTGTGTCATCTCGGACAGGTCGACAGAGATGCCACCGTGCACCGCCAGCGTGTTGCCCTCGATGGAGGTGCCTGCCCCGAACGGCACGATCGGCACCTTGGCGGCGGTGCACAGCTTGACGAGATCGACCACCTCCGCGGTCGATCGGCAAAAGACGACCGCGTCGGGCAGCATCGGTGCGAAATGCGCCTCGCTACTGCCGTGGTGGAGCCGCATCGCGTCGCTCATCTGGAGCGCATCGCCGAACCGCTGCTTGAGCACCGCGACGAACGCCGGGTCGAGCGGCGCACGCTCTATGGGGTCGAAATGCATGGTCATCCTAGAACCGGAAGCTCGCACGCACGCCGTACCGGCGGCGATCGCCCTGGATCGCGAGGTTCGCCGCGAGCGGTGCGAGCCCGGCCCGTACCAGCGCCGATTTGTCGATATAGCTTTCGATGAACTTGGTGTTGAACAGGTTCGTGCCGAACGCCGTGACGGTCAGGCCGCTCGAGAAACGGAAGCCGAGCGAAGCGTTGGTGATCGCATAGGCGGACAGTTTCGGCGCGACATTGGGGTCGAGCGAGGAGCCGATGCGGCTGCCCTTCCCGAAGATCCCGGCATCGAGCAGCACGGCATTGTCGCCGACCGGCACGGTGTAGGTCGTGTTGAAGTTGAAGTTGTAGTCGGGCGTGAAGATGATCCGGTCGCTCGATACGTGGACGCCGGTGGTCGCGAAATACTGGCTGTCGTCGGTGATGCGGGCATGGAGATAGGACGCGCCGGCATCGATCCGCCACTGGTTCGTCACGCGCAGATGCGCCTCCACTTCGGCACCGTAGCTCTCGACCGTACCGGTGTTCAGGTTGATCGCGACGAACCCGCCGGTCTCACTCGGTGCCAGCGAGTTCTGGCCGATGAAGTCCTTATAGTCGTTGTAGAACACGTCCGCGTTGATCGTCAGGCGACGGTCGAACGCATCGAATTTCGTACCGAGTTCATAGGTCCAGACATTGTCCCCCTTGTACGTCGCGTCCTGCGGCCGCGTGCCAGGTCCGTTCTGGCCACCGCCGCGAATACCCTTGGCGACCGATGCGTAGCTCATCACCGCCGGCGTCCAGTGCTGCGTCAGCGTGACGCGCGGCTGGAACTGGTCCTTCTTGTAGTCGGGCGCGGAATAGGGCGTCGTGCCGTTGACCTGGCTCGCGACCAGCTTTTGGTGATCGTAACGGCCGCCTACGGCGAGATCGAGCGTGCCGACTTTCAGGAACGCGGTGGCGAAGATCGCGCGCGTGTCGTTGCGGACATAGGTCGACGACGGCGTGGTCGATGCCGGCGCCGGGAAGGTTGGCCCCAGCAGCGCGCGGAAATCGATCGTCGTCAGCTGATCGCTCGTCTGCGTGTAGCGGTTGCCGTACAGCCCGATCAACGTCGAGAAGGCATCGCTCCACTGCGTATCGAAGCGCAGTTCGGCGGTCTTCGTCTTGAGCGTCGACGTACCGCTCGCGCGCAACAGGTCGACAACGCTGTAGTCGCCATCACCGGTCGTGGAGAGATCCTTCTGGTTGTAGGCCCCGATCGCGGTGATCTTGGTTTTTAGCGAAGCGACGTCGAACTCGCCCTTCACGTTCGCACCGTAATAATCGATCACCGCGCGGTTCAGGACGTTGGTCGCGCCGTCAAGGCGGTAATCGGTCGGCCCGGCGACGTGGATGTACGACGTGCTGCCGCCGGCGGCCTGGTCGTAGTTGCCGTTGACGGTGAACACCGCCCAGTCGGCGGGCGTGAAGCGGAGCGTGCCGCCGATGCTCTGCTGCTTCAGCGGGTTCATGTCGCCGATCGTCAGCGTGTTGCGCATGAAGCCGTCCTGCTCGTGATAGGACGCGCCGATCCGGAACTGCAGCAGATCACGGACGATGGGGCCGCTGACCGAGCCCGAAACCGAGGCGTAGTTGTCGGTGCCGGCGATCGCGGCGTCGAACCGCCCTTCCCACTCGTTGCCCGGCTGCCGCGTGATGACGTTGATCGCGCCGCCCAGCGTGTTGTTGCCGAACAGCGTCCCCTGCGGCCCGCGCAACACTTCGATCCGCGCGACGTCGACGATCGGCGAGTTCAGGTATGAAGTGTTCGGTTGATAGATGCCGTCGATGAAGATCCCGACGCCCGGCTGTACCGTATCGATCAGCGTCGTACCGATCCCGCGGATCGAGACGAACGCACGACCGACGCTGTCCGAATTGATGTTGAGGCCCGGCGTGTAGGACGCGATGTCCTTCACCGTGTTGACCTGGAGCTCCTTCAGCCGGTCGCCGGTGACCGCGGTGACTGCGATTGGCACGTCCTTCAGCGATTCCTGACGCTGACGGGCGGTGATGATGATGTCGTCGGAACTTGCGGGCTGCGTTGGCTGGGTCGCATCCTGCGCCAGGGCCGGCATGGTCGTGAGAGCGGCGGCGGCACATCCTGCGGCGAGCAATGTCTTGAAGCGCATTGGATCCTCATCCCTGTAGAGCGCCGATCCATCGCCGGCTACTTCTAGGATCAAAGCTATCCGATAGCTTACCTGTATGAAAGGTCTCTCGCTATGCTGTGCGGCTCGCGGACTTCGCCGATCGGTGCGCTACCAGCAGCTGTAACCGCCATCGGCCAGGACGATGCTGCCGGTCATCAGGCTCGCCGCATCGGAGGCGAGAAAGGCAACGATCGACGCGACTTCTTCGGGTTCGCCAAGCCGACCCTGCGGCGTGCCGTCGATCCAGCGCTTGTACATCTCCCCCTCGCGGTCCGCGAAGCTGTTGAGGACGGTGTTGATGTAGGTCGGGGCCACCGCGTTGACGCGGACGCCGCGCGGTGCCCATTCGGCGGCGAGGCTCTTGGTAAGCTGGTGCACCGCGGCTTTCGACGCGTTGTAATAGCTCTGCGGCTGTGGCCGGTTGACGATGAAACCGCTCATCGACCCGACATTGACGATCGCGCCCTTCCCCGCCGCCAGCATGTGCCGGCCAAAAGCGCGCGCACACCAGAAGGTGCCGTTGAGATTGACGTCGAGCACGTTCAGCCAATGCTCGTCGGCGACGTCCTCGGCCGCGGTTTCGCTGCGTGCGATGCCGGCGTTGTTGACGAGGATGTCGATCGCCCCGAGCTGGTCGGCAACGGCAGTGACACGCGCCGAATCGGTCACGTCCATTGTCACGCCGTCGGCCGCATAGCCCTTGTCCGACAGCGCCGCCTGCCCGGCCGCGATCGCCGCTTCGTCGCGGTCGGCGATCGTCACGTGCGCGCCCATTTCGGCCAGCGCTTCGGCACAGGCGAGGCCGATCCCCGCCGCGCCACCCGTCACGAGCGCACGGCGGCCGGTCAGTTTCAGTCTTTCGAAATACATGGTCGGTCCTCAGGGCAGGAAGGGTGCGGCCGGTATGGCCGGCTCATGCCGCGCCTCCTGCCGGACAAGCGAATAGACCTGCCGCGTTTCGGCATCGAATTCGACCCAGGGCAAACGGCCGTCGGTCGCGAACCGGATCCACAGCGCGTGCATCCGTTCGGCAAGATCCTGTGGTGGGTTGGGTCCGCACAGACCCTGCTCGCCGGTCGCACACGCTAGGGTGTCGAACACGAACGGCAACTCCATGCCGTGCGACGCGCCTAGCTCGCCGCCGAACATCGGCGAGCGCCAATCGAACTCGTACATGTGCGTGCGCCCCTTGTGCGCCTCGGCAAAGCGGCGTGCGGGCCAGCGAAAGACGAGGTCGTTCATCGCATCGGTCAGCGCCTGCCCTGGCTTCCTGCCCTTCGTGCCGATCCCGTATGCCTTCAGCACCTTGCGCGCCTGCGGTTGGGACTTGTGGAGGACATAGGTCGCCAGCAACCGGCCGATCTTGTCACGCACGCCGGTGGGGACGAGGTACAGGTTCATCTCCTCGGCATTGGTGCCGATCAGCAGATCGACCCCAGAGCCCGCGCCGTTCGCCAGCGCATCGAGCGGACGCTCCGGCAGCACGTCGTCGCCGTGAACGGGAACGAAGCGGCTGATTCCGAACACCGGTTCGTGGCCCGCCTCGTCGCGCAGATCGATCCGCGCGGTGGGTGCCGATACCGCCTCGACCGCGTCGATCAATGCGTCGTACGGCACGCTGCCAAAGCCGGTAGCGTCGGAGGTGATCTTCAGGATCTTCGCGAGCTTCTTCACCAGTCGCTGCATCACCGGGACCGACCGCGTCATTCCGCCGTGTCCGCTCTGGACGATCGCCCGCCGGAACAATCCCTTAGCGAGCGGCGAGGCGATCAGATCGGCGATCGCCATGGCACCCGCGGACTCGCCGAACACCGTGACGTTGCCCGGATCGCCGCCGAACGCGGTTATCCCGTCCCGTACCCATGTCAGCGCAGCGATCATGTCGCGCAGGCCGAGGTTGGTCGGCACGCCCGGGATCGGCAGGAAGCCGTCGACCCCCATCCGATAATTGATCGCGACGCAGATCACGCCATCGCGCGCGAACGTGCTGCCGTCCTGAACCGGCGCGTCCTTGCTGCCAATCACGAACCCGCCGCCGTGGATGAAGACCATCACCGGCAGACCAGTCCGGTCGTCGTCGGGGCGCCAGATATTTGCCGTCAGATACTCGTCACCCGGCGCCCAGCCCTCGCCGATCAGCGGTACGGTATCGAGGCCGGGAAACGCCTTGGTCCGCTGCGGCGCATTGGGTCCGGCCACCGTCGCGTCGCGCACGCCTGACCACGGCACGACCGGTTGTGGCGGCGCGAAGCGGTTGGCGCCCACCGGCGCCGCGGCGTAGGGCACTCCGAGGAACCGCCGTACGTCGCCCGCGGCACTCCCCTGCACGATACCGTCGGCGGTCGAAACGATGGGTTCGCTCACGATGTTCTCTCCTCCCGACCGCGGCTCCGGTCGGAGGACAAAGGTAGCAGCCCGGCAACGCACGTCGCGAACTCACGTTATGCCCATCGTTGCTTTCGTCGTGCAGTCCGGCGGGCCGGCGAGCGCCCGCTTTACCAGGCCCCGGTTCCGGTCGCCCCCTGCCGGTATTCGGCGATGCGCCGTCGGGTCGCCGGCGATGTCGCCTCCGGGAGGTCGTCCAGCGGGAACCAGCCGGCCTGTTCGATCTCCCGCAGGTCGGCGCGGCCAAGAACACCACTTGCCGCGGTCCGCACGACGAAGATGACGATATGGTCGTCCTTGCCCTCTCGGCAGCTGTGATAGACGCCTAGGACCCGCTCGATCACCGGGTCGGCAATCGCCACTTCCTCGGCAAGCTCGCGCATCAGCGCGGCGGCGATACTCTCTCCGCTCTTCACGCCGCCGCCCGGCAGATACCAGTGATCGGCATAGGTATGCCGCACCAGCGCGACCCGCCCGTCCCGGTCCAGCAGCAGCGCACGAACACCGATCGTGCGGGGGCTGGCGATCCGCCAAACCAGCTTGGCTGCCATGCCGATCAACCGATGACGTACACCCACGCGTCCATTCCCCTGCTTGTGATCGACTCATCCCAAGATACCCAGGAACCTGGTTTTACGCCCGATGTCGTTGGGAGGCACAGCCAACCAGCGGACGGGCACAGCGAAGCCCTTTGTAGCGCGCTCCGACCGCGCGCAGATTACGTTCGCATCGCCGACATTCTGATCACGGAAGCAATCAGTGGCGATAGAAAAGTGGCAGGACCGATGACGCGACTTCGACGGGCGAACAACATAGCCGATCTGCGTCTGCTGGCGCGCAAACGGCTGCCGCGACCGATCTTCGACTATATCGACGGTGGTGCCGACGACGAGGTGTCGCTGCGCCGAAACGTCGATGCGTTCTCGCACTACGAGTTGGTGCCGGACGTGCTGAACGATGTCTCGGCTATCCGGACCGGCACGACGCTGTTCGGACAGCCATCACGCTGGCCGCTGATGCTGGCGCCGACCGGGCTTACCCGCATGTTCCACGGCCATGCCGAACTCGCGGTCGCGCGCGCGGCCGCGCGGCACGGTATGCTCTACAGCCTGTCGACGATGGGGACGACGCGGCTCGAAGACCTTGCCCAGGCGTTTGCCGGGCCAAAGGTCTTCCAGATCTATATCTTCAAGGACCGCGGCCTGACCGCAGAGTTCGTCGCGCGCTGCCGGGACGCAGGCTTTCACGGGCTAGCGCTGACCGTCGATACGCCCGTCGCCGGCAACCGCGAGCGGGACCGACGCAGCGGACTGTCGCTGCCGCCCAAGCTCACGCTCAAGTCGCTGCTAAGCTTCGCGCGTCATCCCTCCTGGTCGCTGCTCGCGCTGACGGGATCGAAATTCGATCTTGCGAATGTCAGCCACAAGATCGACGCGCTGGCATCGGGGCCGATGAGCCTGTTCGATTATATCGGCGGCCAGTTCGATCGCTCGGTCGGGTGGCGCGATGTCGAATGGCTCGCACGCGAGTGGAACGGGCCGCTCGCGATCAAGGGCGTGATGACACCCGAGGATGCGCGGCGTTCGATCGCGTCGGGCGCGACCGGCGTGATGGTATCCAATCATGGCGGACGCCAGCTCGATGGATCACCCGCGCCGGTCGACCAGATCGCTGCAGTACGCGACGCGGTCGGCGATGCGCCGGACGTCATCTGCGACGGCGGCATCAGGCGCGGGTCGGACGTGGTGAAGGCGTTGGCGCTAGGAGCGACCGCCTGTTCGATCGGGCGCCCCTATCTGTACGGCCTGGCAGCGGGCGGAGAGGCAGGCGTTGACCGCGCGCTGACGCTGTTGACCGAGGAATTCGAGCGTACGCTGACGCTCGCCGGCGTAAACGATGTCGCAGCCCTATCCCGCCGCCATGTTCAGAATCGGGAAAACATGCGCGATACGGCGTAGTTTTCGGCACGAATGGGATCCCCATGTTCACATCCGGTATTGAGCAGGCTCATCGACACGTGGCTATCCGCCGCCTGTCACCTTGAGCGCTCTGATGTGTTTCGGCATAGGTGTACTCAAGAAAACCAGCCTCATTGACCGATTGACGATCTAAAGTTTGAGCACTCGCCGACATCTGCAAAAAAAGATTTAGAGTTGACCCAGAAGCGGACCTTTGTGACCTCATCTTCGCTTCTCAAATCCGGCCGTTCGTTCATCCGGTTAGATGGCAACTTTCAAGGGAGACGAGAGACCGTTCGCTGCAACCAGTTCCCGTGGTCAGTATATGAGAGCCCCGCGAGTTGTAACGACACCTAAGCATCTGCATTTGCTGGATTGGCGTGACCGACCGGCAGCGGTACGCCAAGGTAAAACTGCAGCATCCCAGACGTCACGCGGTATCAATTGCGGGTTTAACCGGGCGGAGTTCGAAGACGAGCAGGGTGGACGTCGCGGTGGCGCAAATCTGTCCCTTTTCGTTGAACAACGTGGCCTCGGAGAAAGCCGCGCAGCCACCCATCGAGATCAGGCGCCCTATCGCTCTGATCTTGCCGCTGGCGTCGTTCAAGGAGCGGAGGAACGACACTTTCAGCTCCAGCGTCGTATATCCTAACCCTGGTTTCAGACCGGTGTGGGCGGCGATACCGCAGGCGCTGTCCAGGATCGCAGAGATATATCCGCCATGCACCGATCCCATGGGGTTGTAGGACGTGCCGTCGGGCGTGGCTTCGAATACGGCATGGCCATGTTCCGCTTCAACTAGAGAGATACCCAACTTCTCGCCCAGAGGAGGTTGTCGTCCGCTAGCAAGCAGAGCACGAACCTGAGCAAGGCCGTCGGGATTTGTGGCGGCATCGGTCGTCATGGGTTATCCTCACATTGCAGGCGTCGATAAGGTCACTGGAGCAACTGGATCCCAGCCTCCTCCTAGAGCGCGGAACGAGGCAACGGCGCCACGGCTGGCGGCTGCGCGTGCCTGGATCACACCGTCCCGCGTTTCGAGCAGGCGCCGGTCCGCATCCAGGACCTCGATCAGGCTCGACACCCCGCCCTTGTAGGCCGCAAACGAGGCATCTCGCGCGCGGCTCAACGACGTCTCGCCCTGGCTGAGCATGGTGGACCGCGCTTCCTGTTGAACCAACGTCGAGAAGGCATCCTCGACATCCTGCGATGCGCGCAGGACGGCCAGACGATAGGCACCAAGCGCTTCCGCGTTTCGTCCTCTGGCGCTCTTCACCTCGGCATCGACGCGGCCGAAGTCGAAAAGGCGCCAGCGCAGGCCCAGCACGCCGTTCGCCTGTGTTGCATTGCCACCGAACAGGCCGCCCGCCGCGGTCGTGGCAGTGCCGAGCAGACCGCTCAGCGAGAATTTCGGGTAATATTCGGACATCGCGACGCCGACCCGTGCGTTCGACGCCGCCAGCGTTCGCTCGGCCGCGATGATGTCGGGACGACGGCGCAACAGGCTGGCGGGACCGCCCGCGGTCGCGATCGCCGGAGGAGACGGGATCGCGGTAACGAACGTGAATTCGGAGGAGGTCGCGCCCGGCTGAACCCCGATGAAAATGTCGAGCGCGGTCAGCGCCATGTCGAGCTGGTTCTGGAGCGCCGGGACAGACGCGCGAACCTGCGCCAGCGCGCCTTCCACCTGCCGAAGTTGCAGTTCGGCCGCGACCCCCTTGCGGTATTGCAGCGCGATCAGGTCGACGAGACGCGCCTGCGTATCGGCCTGCGCGCGGGCAACGCCGAGCCGCGCCTGCAAGGCCCGGATCGCGATGTACGTGTCCGCCGTCTGCGCCGCGACCGCAAGACGCACGGCCACTGCAGCGGCTGCGGACGCCTGCCAGTCGGCCCGCGCCGCATCGCGCGCGGCATCTCGCCCGCCAAAGACGTCGAGTTCCCAGCTCGCGCCGACATTGAGTTCGTAGGTTTCGGTCGAACGCTCGAACTGGGGAAACGCGCTGCCGATCCGTCCGATCGGTGTCTCCAGCGACTGATAGATCTCGCCCCCCTGCCCGCTGACCTGACCGGACGGAAGCAGGGCTGCGTTGGCGGTCATCAGCGCGGCTCGCGCCTGGGTCACGCGCGCGCCGACCTGTTGCAGGTCGAGATTCTGGGCCAGGGCGCGCTCGACGAAACTGGTGAGCAACGGATCGTGAAACCCGCGCCACCAGTCGACGAGGTCGGCCTGCCTTGCACCCGCCGACCTCGTGTCGACGGCGCTGGCGCCGACAAAGGCGGCCGGTGCGAACGACGCCGGCACCGCGTAGCGCGGCGCGGTCGTGCAGCCACTCACCGACAGCAGCGTGGTGGCCAGAGTAGCAGCAGAGCGGAAATGGCGCATGATCGACCTTCGATGACCCAGACCGTGACCAATGATGCATATGGTCATTATTTGTCAACGGGCCGATGTCCGCCTATGACGCGGCGATGACCGATCCCGTTCCCCAATCTCCCCCGACGCGTGGCCCTGCCGAACATGCGGTCCGCGATCAGATCGTCGAGGCCGCAAACGACTGTTTCGCACATTACGGATACAGCAAGACGACCGTCGCCGACCTCGCACGCGAGATCGGGTTCTCCAAGGCCTATATCTACCGGTTCTTCGAGTCGAAGCAGGCCATCGGCGAGGCGATTTGCGGTGCGCGCCTCGAACAGATCCTGACCGAAGCGCGCAAGGCCGTCGATGCGGGCGGCAGCGCGACCGACCGGTTTCGCCGTATGTTCAAGAGCATAACCACGCTCGGCGTGGCGCTGTTCTTCGAGGATCGCAAGATTTACGAGATCGCAGCCTTGGCCGCGTCGGAGCGCTGGGGGTCGGCGCAAGCCTATTCCCGGTCGCTCCAGGACATGATCCAGGAGATCGTCAGACAGGGCCGGGAAAACGGCGAGTTCGAGCGCAAGACGCCGCTCGATGAGACGGTCCGCTCGATCTATTACGCGATGACGCCGTTCATCGATCCGCTGCATCTGGAGCGCAATCTCGATCTGCTTCCCGACGCGCAGAACGAGGTCACCGGGCTCATCCTGAGAAGCCTCGCGCCGTAGACTTTTGCGATGTGACCAGTTGACAATATGGTCATAAGGCAACATTCGGATCCCGCTTCTGTGGAGGATCCGTGTGTCGAACCGACTGTATATCGCCTTGGCCGTGCCAGTACTGGCGTCCGCGACGTTGACGGCATGCCATAGCGCGGAGCCAGATGCCCGCACACGGCCGCCGCTGGTCAGGATCGCCACGCCGGTCGCCGCCAATGCGGCAACGCGCGAGTTCACAGGGGTCGTCGCGGCACGCATCCAGAGCGACCTCGGCTTCCGCGTGGGCGGCAAGGTCACGCAGCGATTGGTCGACACCGGCCAGATCGTGCGCCGTGGCCAGCCGCTGATGCGGATCGACGGAACCGACCTGTCGCTCGCGACCCGCGCGTCGCAGGGAACGGTCGATGCAGCGCGCGCCCGCGCCGAACAGACCGGCGCGGACGAGAAACGATATCGTGACCTGGTCGGCGCAGGCGCCGTCTCCGCGTCCGCCTATGACCAGGCGAAGGCCGCTGCGGACGCGGCGCGCGCGCAACTGAGCGCCGCACAGGCACAGGCTCGCGTCGCGCGCAACGAAACCAACTACACCGTCCTGCTCGCGGATGCCGACGGGACCGTTGTCGAGACGCTGGCCGAGCCGGGACAGGTCGTTGCCGCGGGACAGATCGTCGTCCGTGTCGCCCGATCGGGACCGCGCGAGGCTCTAGTGCAGTTGCCGGAGACGCTGCGACCGCGCTTTGGCTCGACCGCGCGTGCACGTACTTTCGACGGTGCCACCGGCAGCGCAACGCTGCGTCAGCTTGCCGATTCCGCCAACGCAGTGTCGCGGNCGACCGCGCGTGCGCCGCTCGGCTCGACGGTGACCGTCACGCTGTCAGAGCCCGGCAACGCGGTCGCCACCGAAGTGCCGCTCGGCGCACTCCGCGATACCGGCCACGGACCGGGCGTCTGGATCGTCGGTGCCGGGGCGCAGCCAAGGATTACATGGCGGCCGGTGAAGATATCCGCGATCGGGGAAGAAACCGCCACCGTGACTTCGGGCCTGAGATCGGGTGACCGCTTCGTCGCGATGGGTGCGCATATGCTGCACCAGGGCCAGATCGTCCGGGTTGCCGCACGATGAGTGGCCACGAGCAGAAGTCGCCCGGCCGCTTCAACCTGTCGGCGCTCGCGGTCCGCGAACGATCGGTCACGCTGTTCTTCCTGATCGCGATCATCATCGCCGGGGTCGTCGCCTTCACCAGATTGGGGCGCGCGGAAGATCCGAGCTTCACGATCAAGGTAATGACGGTCGTCACCGCATGGCCCGGCGCCACCGCGCAGGAGATGCAGGATCAGGTCGCCGAGCCGCTCGAGAAGCGCCTGCAGGAACTGCGCTGGTACGATCGCAGCGAGACGTTCACGCGGCCCGGTCTCGCCTTCACCACGCTGACGTTGCGCGATACCACTCCCCCGAAGGACGTGCCGGACCAATTCTACCAGGCGCGCAAGAAGATGAGCGACGAGGCTCCGAGCCTTCCGCGCGGCGTGGTCGGGCCGTTCGTCAACGACGAATATGGCGACGTCACCTTCGCGCTCTACGCTTTGAAGGCGAAAGGCGAGCCGCAACGCTCGCTTGCGCGCGAGGCGGAGACGCTGCGTCAGCGGCTGCTGCATGTGCCCGGCGTCAACAAGATCAACATTGTCGGCGAGCGACCGGAACGCATCTATGTCGCGTTCGCCGAGGAGCGGCTGGCAACGCTCGGCGTCTCGCCCCGCGACATCTTTACCGCGCTTTCGAGGCAGAATCTCATCACGCCCGCGGGCTCGATCGAAACCAAGGGCCAGCAGGTCGTGGTCCGCCTCGACGGCGCATTCGACGACCTGTCGAAGATCCGCGACCTGCCGATCGTCGCGAACGGCAACACGCTGCGGCTGTCCGAGATCGCCAAGGTCGAGCGCGGCTACGAGGATCCCGCAACCTTCCTCATCCGTAGCCAGGGCGAACCCGCCCTGCTGCTCGGCGTCATCATGCGCGAGGGCTGGAACGGGCTCGATCTCGGCAAGGCGCTGAACGCCGAGGTCGCGAAAATCGGTGACGAACTGCCGCTCGGGATGAGCCTCACGCGCGTCACCGACCAGTCGGTCAACATCACCGACGCGGTCGACCAGTTCATGCACACCTTCCTCGAGGCACTCGCGATCGTGATGATCGTCAGCCTCGTCAGCCTCGGCTGGCGCGTGGGTATCGTCGTCGCGGCCGCGGTGCCGCTGACGCTGGCGGTCGTACTCGTCATCATGTGGGCGACCGGCCGGGTGCTCGACCGCATCACGCTCGGTGCGCTCATTCTCGCGCTCGGCCTGCTGGTCGACGACGCGATCATCGCGATCGAGATGATGGTGGTGAAGATGGAGGAAGGGTACGACCGCATCCGCGCGTCGGCCTATGCCTGGAGCCACACCGCTGCGCCGATGCTGGCCGGCACGCTGGTGACCGTGATCGGGCTGATGCCGGTCGGCTTCGCGCAGTCGACGGCGGGCGAATATGCCGGCAACATCTTCTGGGTAGTCGGTTTCGCGCTGATCGCATCGTGGTTCGTGGCGGTGATCTTCACGCCATACATGGGCGTGAAGATGCTGCCCGAGATCAAGCCGATCGAGGGCGGTCACGCGGCGATCTACCGGACGCCGCGCTACGAAAGGGTCCGCAGCATCATCGCCTGGGCGGTGCGCCGCAAGTTGCTGGTCGCATTGGCGACGCTGGGTGCGTTCCTGATTGCAGGCGCGGGCATGGCGCTGGTCAACAAGCAGTTCTTTCCCGCCTCGGACCGGCCAGAGGTGCTGGTCGAGGTGCAGATGCCCAAGGGCACCGCGATCGCGCAGACCGGCGAGGCCGCGAAACTGGTCGAGACGTGGTTGCGCAAACAGCCCGAGGCTAAGGTCGTCACGACCTATGTCGGCCAGGGCGCACCACGCTTCTTCATGTCGCTGTCGCCCGAGCTGCCCGACCCGTCCTTTGCCAAGATCATCGTCCTGACCGCCGACGAAGACGCGCGCGACGCCTTGAAGGTTCGGCTGCGTGAGGCCGCGGCAGAGGGGCTCGCGCCACAGGCACGGGTTCGCGCGACGCAACTCGTGTTCGGCCCCTACTCCCCCTTCCCCGTCGCGTTCCGTGTCAGCGGCCCCGATCTCGCAACCGTCCGCAGCATCGCCGACAAGGTGCAGGGCGTGATGCAACGGGATCCCACGATGCGTACCGTCAACGCTGACTGGGGCGACCGCGCGCCCGCGCTGCACTTCGTGCTCGAGCAGGACCGGCTGCGCGCGCTTGGCCTGACATCGAGCGACGTTGCCGAACAGCTTCAGTTCCTGTTGACCGGTACGACGGTCAGCCAGGCGCGCGAGGATATCCGGACGGTCGACGTTGTGGCGCGGTCCAGTGGCAGCGATCGGCTCGATCCGGCGCGCATCGGCGATTACATGCTGACCGGTGCCAATGGCCAGCGCGTGCCCGTCGGCCAGATCGGCAAGCTCGAAGTCCGCATGGAGGACCCGATCCTGCAACGCCGCGACCGGCTGACGACGATCACGGTTCGCGGCGACATCGCCGATGGATTGCAGCCGCCCGATGTATCGACCGCGATGCTCGAGAAGCTACAACCGATCATCAAGACGCTGCCGTCCGGCTACCATATCGACATGGCCGGCTCGATCGAGGAGGCAGGCAAGGCGAATGCCGCGCTCGCGCCGATCTTCCCGATCATGATCGTGCTGATGATGATCGTGATCATCCTCCAGGTGCGCAGCCTGTCGGCGATGGCGATCGTTCTGCTGACCGCGCCGCTGGGGCTCATCGGCGTGGTGCCGACGCTGCTCGTCACCGGCCAGCCGTTCGGCTTCAACGCGATCCTCGGCCTGATCGCGCTGGCGGGCATCCTGATGCGCAACACGCTGATCCTGATCGGGCAGATCCACGATCATGAGCGGGACGGCATGGACCCGTATCATGCGGTGGTGGAAGCCACCGTACAGCGTTCGCGCCCAGTGATCCTGACCGCCCTCGCGGCCGTGCTCGCCTTTGTGCCGCTGATCAGTTCGGTATTCTGGGGATCGATGGCGGTCACGCTGATCGGCGGGACGCTGGGTGGAACGGTCCTGACCCTTGTGTTCCTGCCTGCGCTCTACGCGCTCTGGTTCAGCATACGGCCGCCTGCGGACAATCAGCGTGAGGCACTCGGATCACGACCCGTCCCGGCGTGATCAAAGAGGCATCGGCCGGGCCGTTCCGGCGTTTATACCGCAACGGACATCTACAGCGGCTTGTCAACGTCGCAGGAGGGTAGACATGGCGCGGGTCTTATACCGGCGGTGCCGACGGACTTGGCCTCGCGGCAGCACAGTCACTGCTCTCTGACGGGTACCATGCGGTTCTCCATGCACGCTCCACGCAGCGAGCTGCGGAGCTAGGCGAATTACGCGAGCAGGTCGATGGTGTCGTTATTGGCGACCTGGCAAACGCGCGGGACGTGCACGGGATTGCGGATCAGGTGAACGCGATCGGCCATATGGATGCGGTGATCCACAACGCCGGGCTCTACACCGTGCCCGAGCGAGCCGCGACGCCAGACGGCCATCCTACTCTGGTCGCGGTGAACACGCTGGCACCTTATATGCTGACCGCGCTAATCGAGCGGCCCGCCCGGATCATTTATGTCAGCAGCAGTTGCATCGCGGAGGCCAGGGATCGCTGGAGGACATCGAATGGATGGCACGCGCATGGGACAGTTCTCGCGCTTATGCCGAGAGCAAACTGCACATGGTCGCGCTGGCTTTCGCTGTCGCTCAGCGCTGCCCAAACGTATTGAGCAACGCGGTCGATCCGGGATGGGTGCGCACGCGAATGGGTGGCGCCGGCGCGCCAGTTGATCAAGACACCGGGAAACGCATGCAGAGTTGGCTCGCCGTCAGCCATGATTCAACGGCACTGTTCAGCGGTGGCTATTGGCGCAACCTACAGCGTCAACAGCCCGCGGCTGAAGCTACGGATACGCGCTTCCAGGAAAGGCTCGTCGCCAAACTAGCTGACCTTACGGGTGTAGAGATGAGCTGATCTGCTTCGGCTAAGACCCACAAACGGACGTTCACGTGCCCCTCCCCGCCTCCCAACTCCGGACGTTCGTTCATGGTGTCGGTCACTGGCAACGACCGAACAACTGTTTGAAACGATGGTGAGAGGCAGGCGTGTTTCGATCGGCGGGCAGGTGCACGTCACGCGTGACGCCCTATCCTGCCTTTGGCTCGGCGAGTTGATACCGTTCGATCCGCCCTACGAGTAGCCAGTATGCGGCAACAGCCGCCAGGACGTGGCACCCGACATAGATCAGCGCGCCATCATACGAGCCGGTCCGGCTGACGATCGCTCCAATTGCTATCGGCGTGATGATGCCCCCGACGCTGCCTGCCGCATTGAAAAGCGCGCCCGTGACGCCGATCGCCTCCTTGGGCGCGGTATCGGCAATTACGGTCCAACCGAGTGCACCGAAGCCCTTGCCGAAGAACGCCGCGCACATGATCGCGACCACGACGGCATTTGCAGCGGTATAGTTGCACAGGATGATGGTGGCGCTCAGCCCGAGACCAAGAGTGATTGGCAATTTACGCGCGATCGTCAGCGAGCCCGTGCGGCGGAGCAGCCAGTCCGAGAAGAAGCCGGCGGACACGCCGCCAAGGCATCCGCAGATCGCCGGGAGCGCCGCCACGAACCCGGCCTGGAGCATCGAGAAATGCCGGGCCTCGACGAGGTAGCTCGGGAACCATGAGATAAAGAAGGTCGACAGTGAAGCGACGCAATACTGGGCGAAGAAAATCCCCAGCAGCATCCGGTTCGACAGAAGGCTGCGGATTACTTTCCCCGCCGGAACCATGTGAGTCACATTAACCTTCGACGACGCGCTTCCGAGCTGGGTCAGCGCGCCCCGCGCAGTGATGTCGTCATACTCTTCGCGCGAAAGCCGTGTGTCGCCGTCAGGAGCCTGATACTCCCACCACCAGATCATGGCGAGGACCAGCCCCAGACCGCCCATGACGGTGAAGATGTGTTGCCATCCGGCGTAGTGGAAGAGAAAGCCCATCAAGGGTGTGAACACCGCCAGCGAGAGATACTGCGCCGAATTGAAGATCGCACCTGCCACGCCGCGTTCGTCTGAAGGGAACCAGGCGGCGATGATCCGCGAACATGCAGGGGTCACCGGTGCCTCCAGGATTCCGAGCAGAAGGCGTAGCGCATAAAGCACGACGATTGGCGCTGCCACATACCCTACGCCGCTGGTCAGGATCGTCGCGATCGACCAGCCGACGAGGGCCACGAGGATGGCGATGCGCGAGCCTATGCGATCGACCAGATAGCCCGCGGGTATCTGCGCAAGGAAGTAGCTCCACGAGAATGCTGAGAAGAGCCAACCCATCGACAGCGGATCGATCGCGAGATCCTTTGCGAGGCCGGGCGCCGCCACCGAAAGCGTCGCTCGGTCGCCCGTGCTCAACGCGAGTACGGTCGTGATCAAGGCCAGCACTAGGAAGCGGCGATGCCGCCCGCGCGGCTTCCCATCGGAGTCCAGCTGCTTTGACGTCTCCGGATCTGTTCTATCCATGGCTCAGGCGAACGCTATCGAACCGTCGGGCCGTCTGGGAACGCGGCGTTCCCAGTGGACGTACCGGTCGGTCGCGAGATGGGCTTCGTCGATCTCGACGCCCCACCCCGCCCGATCCGCGCGCAGTTCCAGATAACCCTCGCGTGGCAGATAGGGGTCGGTCACATAGTGCGCGTCTCCGACCGCCTCCCCTACCATCCCGGCGCGGCCTGCGGGTAGGACGTCGGCGTTCGGCAACCGATATTCGAGTATCTTGAAGTTGGGTTGGGCGGCGCAAAAGTGCAGGTTCACCGCGGTCGCGAGCGGTCCCATCGGGTTATGCGGTGCGACGGTCACGTAGTGTGCTTCCGCGATGGCAGCGATCTTGCGCATCTCCAACAAGCCCCCGACGACGCAGATATCGGGTTGGATGATGTCGCATCCGCCAACCTGAAGCAGACGCAGAAACTCGAAACGGCTGTAAAGGGATTCACCGGTCGCCAGCGTGCAATTCAGACTGCGATGAAGTTCCCCCCATCGTTCGAAGTTTTCAGGCCTGATCGGCTCTTCGAAAAACAGCGGGTCGTACGGCGCCAGCGCATTGCCGAGTTGCGAAGCTAGGCGTGGCTCGAAAATTTTCGCATGCGCATCGAACGCGATATCGAAGGTCGGATCGGTCGTCTCGCGCAGTGTCCGAAAATACTCCGCGCTGGTACGGACAACCTCGCCCCAGCGGTTTGCGTGTATATCGATCCTGTACGGGCTGAGCTTGAAGGCATTGAAGCCCCAATCCTCGTTGAGCATAGCCATCGTCTCAGCGGCCGCGGGAACGTCGGGCGCTGTGTAGACACCCGAATAGACTCTGATCCTATCGCGTGCGTGGCCACCGAGCAGCATGTAAACCGGTACGTTCAACGCTTTGGCTGAGATGTCCCATAGGCAGTGGTCGATCGCGGAGATCGCCGCCAAGCCCAGAGCGCCCGGCGGAAAGCGCGCTTGCTGAACCAGCAACTGGATGAGGTACTCGATCCGGCGTGGATCATGTCCCGCGATAAAGTCGGCCAGATAATCGAGAATCGGCAGCAGGGCGCGATCGGGTCCGTGATTGTAACACTCGCCCCAACCGGTGACCCCCTCGTCGGTGTCGATGGCTACGAGGACCCTAGGCCGCCCGCCGTCCCTGGTCATGAATGCGCGGAGCCGATCGATCTTCATAACGCCGTCCCTATCCTTAGCCTGGCGGTGGTTGCGCCGTTTCGTTTCACGCGAGATCTGGCCCGGGAAGTCAGCGCACCGTCGGCAAACCAGCAGAGGCCGAGGCAGGAATCTCCTCGAGCAGCTGACGCAGAGCTCGCCACGTGTCGTCGGGCAGCGGCCAGGCCGCGGGGACGCGGGGCGATCCACAATCGTCGCCGAGGATCTGCAGCGCTGCCTTCACGACCGACACATTCGCGCCGTTCCGCTCTTCGGACCGCAGGACCTCGAAGCCGACAATTCCCTCGATCAACGATCGAGCCTGCACGTAGTCGCCCGATTCCAACGCGATGCTAATAGCGACGGAGCGCTCGGGCCAGACGTTGATCAGACCCGACGTGAAGCCACGTGCGCCCACGGCGTAGAACGCAGGTGCCCAAGTTTCGGCGAGTCCGCCGCTCCATACCAATCGCGGATCCGTCGCCCTGATGGCATCAGCCAGCTTCAACGGCGTCGGACACGCCCATTTCACTCCGACTACCCCAGGAATGCCACAGAGATCGACAATCGCGTCCAAGCCGATGCCGTCGTCGCGCAGATAGAGCAGGGCCGGAAGCCCCTGCGCCTCGTCGACGATCCGGGACACATACGCGACAACACCACGCGGTGCGACGAACGGGTCTGGCGGCTGATGGATCATCAGCGCACTCGCGCCCGCCTTTCGCGATGCGCGCGTCAGCGCGAGTGCGTCGCCGATGCCGCGACCGACACCAGCAACTAACGGTACCCGACCGTCGATCAGTTCGGAGGTCGCGTGAACCATGGCCTCGGCCTCGCCCGTCGTCAGCGCGTAGAATTCGCCAGTATTGCCGTTCGCGACGAGAACCGACACCCCTGCCTTCACCGCGCGATCCACCACCGGCGCGAGCCGCAAAGGAGCGATCGCGTCGTCAGGGTCGAAAGGGGTGACCAGAATGCCCGACACGCCCCGCAGCGCCTGCCGCAGGCGACCTTCCGCTTCCGTGGCCATCAAGCTACCCCTCCCGTTGATCTATCTTGTAATCCTTATTTACAGGTGAGCGTCCGCTGTCAACTCGGTGCAATCGTGCTAGCTAACGTCGGGATGTTCCTTGAAGGTGTACTGAAATGAGCAATCTGATCCTGGTGCCCGAAAAGAAGGAACGTCTCGGAGACAGGCTCTACGGCCAAATCCTGGAGCAGATCGCGTCCGGTACCCTTCGCCCCGGAGACAAGCTGCCCTCCGAGAACAAGCTGTGCGAGTTGTTTAACGTGTCCAGGCCCGTTGTCAGGCAGGCACTCGTCCGCCTCCAGGCCGACGGTATGGTGCTGACGCGCAAGGGTCTCGGCACCGTCGTTCAGAACGCGCCTCCCGAAGGTCTCACGCGATTCTCACAGCCCAGCGACGTCGCTCACATGCTGCGTTGCTTGGAACTGCGCCTCGCCATCGAGGGGGAGGCGGCCGCGTGGGCTGCGACCCGTCACTCCCTGCCCGAACTGAAACGTATCGGACGCGCGCTAGAACTCTTGGAGCAGCAGATGCAAGATGGCGCGATCACCGCGTCGGCCGATTTCGCCTTTCATCAGGCCGTTGCCGCGGCGAGCGGCAACATCCTATTCGAGCAAGTCCTTCAGTCGCTCGACGACGCGATCCGCCGTGGCATGGTCATCGCGCTAGGACTGACGAAGGAGCGCAGCCCGGAGCGCGCAAGACGCGTCTTGGACGAGCACAGGGCGATTTACGACGCGATCGCACGCCACGACTCACAGGGCGCGAGCCTAGCGATGCGCTATCATCTCGACCGGGTCCGACAGCGCGTGACGGACGGATCACGAGACCAGTAAACGACTATTGACGTTAGCCACCTGTTAGTTCAGTTTACATGTGGCTCTGGGTCAACGGTCACATCTCGTCGGCGAGCGCGCCGACGAGATGAGCTCTACCCCTGCTGAACACCGCCTTGAAGGGGGCTCAGCCCTCTTCAAGGCGGTGTTCGCCGCACGTTTCCGAAAGGCCGTGCGCAACGAACGGATCGGCCAACGAAGCCGCACGATAGGGGAGAGATGCATGAACAAGAGTCTCGTAATCGCACTGCTCGCAAGCAGCGCCCTGGTTCCGCCTCTTGCGGAGGCGCAGACGAACCAAGCGCCAATCTCGCCGGCCGTTCAGCGCGATGATGCAACGGTGGCCGCCGGACCGTCGGCCGATGCGCGCCCCACAGCTGATGCATCGGCAGGGCAGCAGTCCGGACAGGACGATCCGGCCGCCACTGCGGTCGAGGACATCGTCGTCACCGGATCGCGTGTCGCGCGCGCCGGCTATTCGGCTCCGACCCCCGTGACGATGCTGTCCACCGACAGCTTGAATGCGAAGGCCCCTGGCACGTTGGCGGACGGGCTGAACCAGTTGCCCGTCTTCACCGGGTCGATCAGCAACGCACAGGATCGTGGCTCGAACGCCGGGCGGGTACGGACGGGAAACTACCTGAACCTGCGCTCCCTTGGCCCACAACGCGTTCTGATCCTTCAGGACGGGCTCCGCCTGCCGCCGACGGGCAACGCGGGCGGCACCGACGCCAACATGATACCGCAACTGCTGATCGAGCGGGTCGACGTCGTGACCGGTGGCGCGTCCGCCGCCTATGGCTCGGACGCGGTATCCGGCGTGGTCAACTTCGTGCTGGACAAGAAGTTCACTGGCCTGAAGCTGCTCGGACAGGCCGGCATCTCGACGCGCGGCGACAGCGGATCGACGCGGATTGGCGCGGCCTTTGGTAAGAGCTTCCTGGACGACAGGCTTCATGTCATCGGCAGTGCCGAGCGATATCATTCGGATGGCATCGCACTGAAATCGTCGCGCGCCGGTATCAACGAGAACTATGCGGTGATCGGTTCCGGCACTACGGCCGATCCCTTCAGGAACGTCGCCAACGTGCGGTTCTCCACGGTAGCCGATGGCGGCTACATCGTGGATGGACCGCTCCGGGGGCAGCAATTCCTCGCGAACGGTCGGGTAGGCCCCTTCAACGCCGGCACGCCCACGGGTCGCGCGGGTCTGGCGTTCGGTGGCGATGGGACGGTCTTCCCAGCGGATCGGAGTACGTTGAGCGCGGCAGCGACGACCGAGCAGTATCTGGGGCGGGTATCGTACGACCTGGGCAGCGACATCACCGCCTACGTCCAAGGAACGTACAACCGAGCGGTGAATTCGGACTCGCCGCAGCCGGTCACGCGCAACGGTGCGACCGCCAGCACGCGGATCTTTGCGGAGAACGCGTTCCTGAACCCGGCAGATCGCTCTCTGCTTGGAGCGACGCCCAGCTTCACGACGGGCCGTTTCCTCGCCGACTTCCCCTTCTATTCGGCGCGGCAGAAGACCCAGTCGGCGATCGGCACCGCGGGTTTGGACGGACGGTTCGGCAGCAGCAGCTTCAAATGGGACCTGAACTACACCTACGGCTGGACTCGCCTGAACTCGTCGGCACGCGATCTGAACCTGCCGCGATACTACGCCGCGGTCGACGCCGTGCGAAATTCGGCAGGGCAGATCGCGTGCCGGATCACCGTCACCAATCCCGGCCTGCAGGACGGCTGCGTTCCGCTCAACGTCCTCGGCGTCGGAAACGCGTCGCAAGCGGCGATGTCGTATGTGATGCAGCAGACGTTCTGGCGCGCGACCAACACCATGCACGACGCGCAGGGAAGCATTTCGGGAGAACCGTTCTCGACTTGGGCTGGTCCGGTATCGATAGTCGTCGGTGGAGAATACCGCCGTCAGACGCTGGATCAGGTCAGCAATAGCAACCCGGCGACGCCACCCGACTTCACCGGCATCCGAGGCGTGCCGACCAATGCCGGCGCATTCTCGTTCACCAACGTCCCGTTCGCCAAGGGCAGGTACACCATCAAGGAGGGTTTCGGCGAGATCGTCCTGCCGCTTGCCAAGGACTCCGTCATCGGCAAGTCACTCGATTTGAACGGCGCGTTCCGGTACACGGACTATTCCACATCCGGCTCGGTCCAGACATGGAAATTGGGCGGCACTTATGAACCGGGCGCAGGCCTTAAGGCGCGAGTGACCCTGTCGCGCGATATCAGGGCACCCACCCTCTACGAGCTGTTCGCCGGCCCTTCTTTGCGGGTCCAGAGCTACTCGGACAAGCTCACCAACCAGCTCGCCCAGTACAACGAGGTGAATCAAGGCAACCCCAACCTAACGCCGGAAATCGGGTCGACGCTGACTGCCGGCTTGGTCTTCCAGCCGACGTTCCTGCCTGGGTTCGCGATCTCGGCGGACTACTACCGCATCAGGATCAGGGACGCGATCGCCAGCCAGTATACGAGCGTCCAGGTGCTCGACCTTTGCGCCAACAGCAACTACGCCAGCCCGGTCTGCAGCCAAGTCGTCAGGCCACTCGGCCCGACCAACACCTCGGCCGCAAATTTCCCAAGCCGAGTCAACATATTCCAGACGAACGTCGCCAGTGTCCGCACCAAGGGGCTGGACGTGGAAGCGTCGTACCGGACGTCTTTGTTCGGCGGCAGCCTTTCGAGCCGGCTGCTGACGACGAGGCTGTTTAGCTACACCTCGCAGAGCGTTGCCGGATCCGCCCCGCTCGAATACGCTGGCAACGCCGACTTCTCCGATACCGGGAACCAGCCCTTTCCAATGCCGAAATGGAGGGGCACGCTCGATCTGACCTATACCAACGGCGGCTTCACGATCAGTGGGCAAGAACGCTACATCGGCAGCTATAATCGTTCGAAGATTTTCGTGTACGACAAGAACAAGGTCGGTGCCGTCGCATATACCGATTTAAACCTAAGCTACGATATCAAGACAGCGTCCGGAACATTCCAGGTTTTCACAACGGTGAACAATCTATTCGACCGGGGATATCCGATCACCGCGATCGGATCGAATCCCGGTCTCGCCATCTCGACGTTCCGTTCGATCTACGACGTTACTGGCCGATACATAACAACTGGCGTCCGTATCCGCCTTTAGGCGTGATCTCCGGTGACGGCTATCGCCTTCGCCGGAGCATCTTCGAACGGACTGCGGAACCGATACTACTCGGAATCCGATCTAAATTGACCTGCGGCGCCCAGATGACCAGGCGTCACCGCTGGAGACCAACAGCATGTCATCTCTTTTAAGTTTCGCCACTGTCCGTGCGATCTATCCTAGCCTTTCGGGCAAGCGAGTTCTCGTCACGGGGGGCGGTTCCGGTATCGGCGAAGGTCTCGTGGAAGCCTTCGTCGCTCAGGGATGTCGCGTCGCTTTCGTCGACATCGCGGACGATGCCAGCAAGGCCCTGGTCTCCCGCCTGAGTTCCGACGCGGCGTATGTCCCTCTCTACCTTCACTGCGACCTCAGCGATCTTGCCAATTTGAAGACGGCGATCACGGACCTTGCCGAATCCCTTGGGGGGATCGACATCCTCATCAACAACGCCGGCAACGACGATCGACACGCGCTTGAGGACGTGACGCCCGAGTATTGGGACCAGCGCCTGAACGTCAATCTTCGCCATCAGTTCTTTGCAGCCCAAGCTGTTGCTCCGTCGATGAAGCGTGCCGGCGGTGGTGTCATCCTAAATTTTGGATCGATAAGTTGGCACTTGGGCTTGCCCGAGCTCGTCCTTTACCAAACATGTAAGGCCGCCATCGAAGGCCTTACTCGTGGCTTGGCGCGTGATCTCGGAAGCGATAACATTCGAGTGAACACGATCGTACCGGGCAACGTTCAGACACCCCGTCAAGAGCTATGGTATACGCCCGAGGGTGAGGCAGCGATCGTTTCTGCACAGTGCCTAAAAAGCAGAGTGCAACCAGCCGATGTTGCGGCGTTAGTTCTATTTCTCGCGTCGGACGATGCAAAAATGTGCACTGGTCATGACTACTTTGTCGATGCGGGGTGGCGATAAAGCACCAGAAAAGGTTGGGGTTTCATCACGACCTGATAAGCAATCCGTATCAGACCTTACCCAATGACGTTCGAGTTCAGTAATTCAGAACGCAGGCGGCCGCTAAACAGCAGTTTATCCTCTTTCTTTGATGTAGCGGTGACCCACTTATGGCCGTTAAACGGGGCCTTACCCCCTTCCCAGCTTCGGACATCCGTTCACATATTGAAGCCCCTTTGAGGTTAGCTAATCGACCGAACTGCATGGGAGCGGGTGAGCCTGAACCACCAGTTGGACTCTGCGAAGGAAACCTTTCTCGCATTTCCTAGCCCGCTGGTAGGATTATGGCCCCAACGGGGGAACATATGCCAGTTCGAACAAAGTGGCTTCTAGAAGCCAGCACTCTAGCCGCGTTCCTTCTTCCGACCGGTTCCCTTGCCCAGGTTGCACCGCAACCGGGTGGAGAGACTGGTTCAGGTATTTCGGCAGGCGACCTAGCTACGGATACGGGCAGCCAGGATATCGTCGTCACTGGGATACGGAGCGGCATCGAGCGGGCGGTGAAGATCAAACGCGATGCGGACAGTATCGTCGACGTAATCAGTGCCGAAGACATCGGCAGGTTCCCGGACGTGAACGTCGCGGAGTCCGTGCAGCGCATCAGCGGCGTTCAGATCAATCGGACTCGTGGCGAAGGCCGCAGCGTCAACATCCGCGGATTGCCCGACACGTTCACGCTTGTGACGCTGAACGGTCGAAGCGTCCCGAATGCGTTGAACGACCTATTCACGCCTTTCTCACGCTCGTTCGACTTTTCCGCGCTTCCCTCAGAGTTCGTAAGGACGCTCGAGGTCTACAAGTCGCCAACTGCGGATCTCGATGACGGCGGTCTCGCTGGAACGGTCAACATCCGTACGCCACGTGCACTCGACCTTGGAAAACGCGTGTTCGCGCTTTCCGCCCAGGCTGAACACGAGAGCAATTCGGGGAAGGCGTCGCCGCGGATTTCAGGTCTGTTCGCCAATAGCTTTCTCGATGGACGATTGGGCGTAACTCTCGGCGGATCCTACACGCAACGTCGCCCGCAGACGCATCAGGTCGAAACCGGCTGGAACACCGTCACCGAAGCTCAGGGCGTGCCGCTTGGCGGAGGCGGGGACGACCTGAACGGCGATGGCGTGATCACGCCGAACCGGCTCGTGCGCATTCCAGGTCTGATAATCCACGACATGTTTACCGAGAACAACCGTCGCCTCAGCGGCCTCGCATCGCTGCAGTATCGACCCACCGACACGGTCGATCTGTACGTCGACGGCTTCTACACGCGCGTCGACGTCGAGGCCGTGCGCCAAGAGAACTTCCAGAACTTCGCCGGGTCGTCGGGCGTCGTGGCGTCCTCAACGCAGGTGCTCGACGGCGTCGAGACAGCAACCGACTTCACCGTAAGCGGCCTCGATCTGCGCAACGGTGGCCGCTACCAGGATCGCAGCGGCTACATCCGCTCGCTCGTGGGGGGAGCCAAGTTTCACAACGACGACTGGACGGTCGTCCTTGAAGGCTCCGCCCAGAGCTCGCGCCAGCGACGTAACACGCTCAACATCGCCGACAGCATCAACGGTACCGCGCGCGTCGTCGCCAATCCCGGCGATGACATTCCGAGCATCACCTATCTTGACGGCTTCGACCAGCGACGGCTCGACCCGAACAATTTTAGGTTGTTGAGCCTCAACGGCGAACTGAACCGCGTCACCCGCGATCGCCTATGGGATGCCAAGTTGGATATCCGGCGCGACCTCGGCGACCGGGGCATCACATCGTTGCGCGCCGGCGCGAAATACGTCGATCGCGCACTCTACCAAGACAACAAGACGCTGACGATCTCCGCTGCAGGCGTATCCCAGCTCTACGGCGGCCTCCCCGCTGGACCGGTGGCCGGTTCGTTCAGCGCCGCGCCGTTCATGATCCTGATCAAACCTGGGTCCGGATCGTTCCTTGGCAGCTATTCGGGGGACGCCTCCTTCCCGCGGCAGTGGCTGGGGTCGGACGCGAAGTCGTTCGTTAAAGGACTCACCGAGGACCAGCTTATTGCGGCCGGCACGTATACCAACGACGCGACGGGTATCCTCGACGTCGCGGAAAAAACCCTGGCACTCTACGCGCGCAGCGACATCGCATTTGGCAAGTTGACCGGCAATGTCGGCTTCCGCGCGGTCCGAACAGACCAGACCACGCGCGGCGTCAGTCCCGATCTCAACGGCATCACCGTGGAGGTCGAGACCGGCATGATCACGCGCGTGCCGGCGGCTGGGCCGCTCGCGGTGCACCGCACCTATTGGGACTATCTGCCGAGCCTGAACCTCAAATATGAGGCGACCGACAAACTGCAGCTCCGCGTTTCGGCGTCACGGACCATATCGCGACCCAACCTGGGCGACATATCACCGACCACCACGGCGAACGGCACCGGTCTCACGGTCACGAAGAACAATCCGTATCTCGATCCCTTTCGAGCCAACAACGCGGACGCGACGATCGAATATTATTTCGGTCGTGACGCGCTCGTCGGCGCCTCCTTCTTCTACAAGAACCTGGAAAGTCTGATCCGCCGCGAAATCAGCATCCAGTCCCTGCCAGTGACCTATATCCGGACTACAGGCAGCACGACGCTGCAGACCGACTTCACCGTCAGTCAGCTGGTCAACGGCTCCGGTGTCGATCTGAAGGGGGTGGAACTGTATTTCCAGCAGGCCTTCACCTGGCTGCCCAAGCCGTTCGACGGGTTTGGCACTGTCCTGAACTACACGTACATCGATAACAGCGACCCAACCCAGCTGACGGCCGCGTCCAAGCACAACTACAATCTGATCGGCTACTACGAGAAGGGTCCCATCGGTGCGCGCGTCTCCTATTCCTGGCGCAGCAGCTACCTTGCCGCTGCAGCCGTGGCGCCGGTGATGGGGCGGGTCAACCGCGCGTTTGGCACGCTCGACGGCAGCGTCAGCCTGAAGGTAACGCCGCAGGTGTCAGTGGTGGTGGAGGCGGTGAACCTCCTCGATCGCGACGAGATCGTCGAATACACGACCGGCCTTCCAGCAAACTATCTCGACTCCGGTCGACGCCTCTTCGGTGGTGTTCGCGTCAATTTCTAACACGCCCGACAATCGGCGGCTCCCAAGACCGGGGCGCCCAAGCAGGACAAGACCATGACTGACTCGATCAATCGGCGCGGCGTACTGTTGGCAGGCACTGGTAGCGCCTTCAGCCTCTACTCGTGGGCTGCCGCGGCCCAGGCGGCGACGCCGCAGACGAAGCCCGACCTCCGGCTTGCGCGACGCCCTGGATCGAAGCCGAAGAACATCCTCGTCGTGCTCACCGACGATCACCGCTACGACGCGATGGGGTTCATGAAGGCCCAGGATTTCGGCGACACCCCGACACTTGATCGGCTTGCGCGCGAGGGCACCCATTTCACCAACGCCTTCGTGACGACCGCGCTGTGCTCGCCGAGCCGCGCATCGATCTTCACCGGCCTGTATGCGCACCAGCACAAGGTGGTCGACAACAACCATCCAATCCCGCCCGGGCTGGTCTTCTACCCGCAATATCTGAAGCAGGCGGGCTACGACACGGCGTTCATCGGCAAGTGGCACATGGGGACCGAGGGTGACGCACCCCAGCCGGGGTTCGATCACTGGGTCAGCTTCAAGGGCCAAGGCACGTATCTCCCCAGTGCGGATGGCCTGAACGTCGATGGCCGTCACGTCCGGCAGAAGGGCTACATCACCGACGAACTGACCGACTACGCACTCGACTGGATCGGCAAGCGCGACGGCAACCGGCCCTGGATGATGCACCTCGCGCACAAGGCGGTCCATTCGGAATTCATCCCGGCGGACCGTCACAAGGGCCGCTACGACAAGGAGACGTTCCGCTACCCCGAAAACATGAAGCCGGGCATGCCGGGGCGTCCCATGTGGGTCGAGAACCAGCGCAACAGCTGGCACGGCGTGGACTACGCCTATCACGGCAACCTAGACATCGCGGACTACTACAAGCGCTACATGGAGACGCTGCTGGCGGTCGACGAGGGATTGGCACGCATACTGAAGCTGCTGGAACAGCGCCGCGAGCTCGACGACACGCTGATCCTGTATCTGGGCGACAACGGATTCATGTTCGGCGAACATGGCCTGATCGACAAGCGGGCGGCGTACGAAGAGTCGATGCGGATCCCGATGATCGCGCGGTGCCCATCGCTGTTTCCAGCCGGTAGCAAGGTCGAGGCCGTCGTCGCCAATATCGACATCGCACCGACCATGCTCGCCGCTGCCGGGCTGCAGGCCCCCGCGCACATGGCCGGCGCCGACATGTTACCCCTCGCCAAGAACAAGGCGGCCCCGTGGCGCGATGAGTTGCTGTACGAATATTACTGGGAACACAATTTCCCGCAGACGCCCACCGTGCACGCCGTGCGCGAGGAGCAGTACAAGTACATGCACTTCCATGGCATCTGGGACTTGGACGAACTCTACGATCTGGCGGCGGATCCGCATGAGAACGACAACCTTCTGGCGAAGCCGGGGCACGAGGATCTGGCCGCGCGGTTGAGCACGAAGCTGTTCGCGCTGCTGGAGGGAACGAATGGAATGCAGATTCCACTGAGCGCTGATGCAGGTTTCCAAGCCCGGCTGCGAGCCCCTTCAGGAGCAAAGCAGGCACCATTTCCCGCAACCTTTTATCAGCCCCCACCCAAGAGATGATTACCCGAGTTTGTTGCGGAACGGGAATTTGGGAGTACACTCAGGCTTGGGTAGGGGGCTTTCGGTACGTCCCTCTAGAAGACCCAGTTCTGGCCATTCACGCCCCTCAACTCGCTTCCCGCAATCGGACATTTTTTCACGTACGGGCGATACGAGAGGTCGAGGAATGGTGAGCTGCTGGGACCTCAGCTATCGCTAAGTGATGACGGTCGGATCAACCTATCCCCTCCGCGGCCATGGCCGCCTGGACGGCGGGCCGCGCCTTCATGCGCTCCCGCAAGCCGAGTAGCGGCAATGGCAGATCTAGCGCAAACCGATCCGCCCAGAGCAGCATGACGAACAGGTAGAAGTCGGCGACGCTCGGCGTGGCCCCGAACAGATAGTCGCCCTGCAAGCCATCGGAAAGAGGTTGCATCAGGCGGAGCACCGTATCGCCTGCCCTCGCTTTGTCGGCAGCGCTACCGGCGTGCCACATCGGCTTGTACGCCCGGTGAATCTCAGTCGTGATATATGTCAGCGCCTCGATGACCCGCGTCCGCCCCATCGCGCCGCCGATCTGCAACGCAGGCGTCTCGCCCGCGATCCAGTCGAGAACCGCTAGATTCTCGGTGATCATCGTGCCGTCGTCGAGAATGAGCGCCGGCACGTATTTCTTCGGATTGATCCGTGCGAAGTCTTCGCCGCCAGCCGTGCGGAACATGCGCAAATCGACGCGTTCGGCTTCAAACGCCATCCCCGCCTCTCGAAGCGCGATGTGGTCGGCCAGGCTGCAAGCGAGCGGGCTGTAATAGAGCTTCATCGAATAGATTCCTTGTGAGACACGGCATGGACGGTGATCGCGATTGCCAACACAGCGGGAAGCGTCACGGCAGGGAAATCACGAAGCAGCGCGGACGGACCACAGATCCCGACTGCCACTTCCCAGACGTGGAAGAGCGCATGCCCCGAGAGCCAGATCGCGGCCGCCCCCCAGGAAACCGAACGATGGATCGGACGTGCTGCCCCCGACAGGAACGCCGTGCCGACGCCGAGGAAGATCAACCCGATGTCGCGTACGAAATGCTGGTTGAATGGTCCGGTCGTGGTGACGCCGGGAACCGCGAAATACCAGCTCACGGGCGAGGCGAGCATGAAGCCGCCGTTTGCGGCCGCGCCCACTCCCAGCAGGATCGCGATGCCCAGGACGACGCGGCTCACCGGCCTGCGAACCATGTGTCGTAGTCAGTCGCGCCGATATGCGCTCCGGCCGCGGGCATGAGCGAGATGTCGTCGATCTTCGCGCCAAAATAGAGCGCGTCGGCCTCCCCCACTACGCCGCGCGCATCACCGGTCGCCTCGAGATAGCGACGCACTAGCGCATCCATCCGGAACGCCGTCGGGCCCGCCACCTCGATCGTCCCGTTCGCAGGCGGCGCGACGACGATCGTGGCGAGCGCGTCCGCGACGTCATCGGCCGCAATCGGCTGGAACAAGGCGGTCGACAGTTGGATCGCTTCGCCCGCTGCGGCCGAATGCGCGATGCCGCCGAGGAATTCGAAGAACTGCGTCGAATGCAGTATCGTATAGGGCACGCCCGACGCGCGGATCAGCGTCTCTTGCGCGACCTTCGCGCGCATATAGCCGCTGTCGGCAAGGCGCTCAGTCCCGACGACCGACAGCGCGACATGGTGCCGGACGCCCGCGCCTGCTTCGGCAGCAAGGATGTTGCGGCTCGAGGTTTCGAAGAATGCGAGCACCGCGGCATCCTCGAACGATGGTGAGTTCGCGACATCGACGACCACTTCCGCCCCGGCCAGCGCCTCGGCGAGGCCCTCCCCCGTCAGCGTGTTCACGCCGCTGTTCGGCGACGCGGCGACGGCCTCGTGTCCCGCTGCCTCCAAACGCGAAACGAGCTTCGAACCGATGAGGCCAGAGCCCCCGATAACGACGATCTTCATGTCCCGATACCTTTTGCAAAGCGGCCCGCCGGATCGGCATCGGCTCACTGTAGGACGGGAGGTAGCAGGGCGTTGGCCCAGGCTCGTAGAGCCAAGAACCGCGAAAGCGACTAGGCCAAGATCATCATACTCGGTCGGCCAGCAGTCGTCGTAAGGCGGCGACCGCCTCGTCGACCCTGTTCGGGCGAAGGTTCGTTGCGCTCAGCAACAACCCCGGCATACGGCGCTCGGGATCCTGATACCAAGGCGACAGCGGCGACGGCGCGATCCCGAGTTCGGGCGCTCGCCGCGCCAGCGCCATATCGTCGATCCCCTGTGGCAATCTCAGGAGTGCGATCGGGCCGGCGACGGTCTCTAGCGGATAATCCGCCTCGAGCGCACGGTGCAGCGCGGAAAGCCGTTCGGCATAGAGCCGCTTCATATTGCGCAGGTGACGCAGGTAATGACCCTCGGCGAGCAGCTGAGCGATCGCAAGCTGCGACGGCGCGAAGAAGCTCGGCCCCAAGGTTGCCGCCGCTTGCCCGAAGCGCGTGGCGAGCGCCATCGGCGCGACGACGAAGCCGATTCCGACCCCGGGCTTCAACGTCTTGCTGAAGCTGCCCACATGGATCACGCGCCCCGCGGTATCGGCGCTTGCCAGCGCCGGCGCGGCGCGCGCGCCAAGTTGGAGCTCCCCCAGATAGTCATCCTCGATGATCCAACCGTCGGCCGCCTCGGCCCAGTCCAGCAACGTCCGTCGCCGGGCATGGCTCATAGTCGCGCCCAGCGGGGAATGTTGCCCTGGCGTGACGATCGCGACCCTGGCGTCGGGCGCGAGCGCTATTCCTGCAGCAACGTCGATCCCCTCCCCGTCAACGGGCACGGCGACCGGGCCGACGCGCGCCATCTCCAGTCCCATGCGGGTTATGGGGTAGCCCGGCTCCTCCATCCAGGCGCGCTGCCCCGATGCGCCCAGCACCTGCAACGCCAGCGCGAGCCCACCGCGATAGCACACAGTGACGATGACTTGGTCGGGCACGCAACGGAGACCTCGCGCGATCGCCAGGTAGGCGGCAATCTGCGCGCGCAGTGCAGGGTGCCCGCGCGGATCGGGATAGGTCGTCGGCGTCATCGCATCATCGCGGACCGCACGTCCGAGCAGGCCGGCCCAGAGCTTTGTCGGAAACGCATCCTGCGCCGGCACGCCGGTCTGAAAGGGCAACGCCGTTAGCGAAAAGCCGCGCAGCATCGTCGAGAGCGGCCGGACGATCGGCTCGCTCGGCGTGGAAGCATGGCGGGGAGGCTTGGCGATCACGCGGGTGCCGCCCGAACCGGCGGTGCTCAGCAGCAATTCAGACACCAGCGCATCGTAAGCAGCCTGCACGGTTCCTCGAGCTACACCCAGCTGGCTTGCCAGATCGCGGACTGATGGCAGGCGCGCGCCAATCTCCAGCCGCCCGTCGTCGATCGCCGTTCGGATGTTGTCGCAAACTTGATTAGAGAGCGACATTGTCGCCCTTCGGTCCGGCTTGATGATGAAGTGCGCATGGGAAGCCATGCTCTTACGGTACAGGGTTAGTGTCCCATGACGAATGCGTTCCGATGACCCTGGAGACAAGTGCAACATCTCGGTGCCAAGACCATTGCCTAACGGAGGGAGCGAGACCCACAAGCGGACGCTCAGGCCGCCCTGCTCGCTTCCCAGCTTCGGTCGTTCATTCAGTGTCAATTGTTGGCCCAAAATTTTTATAGGCCATCAGTAACGACCGCTTGCCGCATAGTCTTTCCTAGGAAACCGGCCGCAGTCGAA
>NZ_JACYUS010000011.1:0-44563 GCF_014841895.1 Sphingomonas sp. CFBP 13728
CACACTCGCCAATCCAGCCCCGGGCCTGCGCACGGCGAACGAACAGCGGCTCGCGAGGGCACGATCGGTCATGCAACGTTTCGGGATCAGCGGCGTGCCTGCGCTGCTCCGTATCGACGGCACGGTGCTGACGCCGGTTGATGCGACGAACCTGTACCAGGATCCGCTTTCACTAATATCTTCCAACCGCCTTGCGTGATCGCGCCAGGCCCGACCGGACCAACTTTTCCATGCCCAACCGGAGACAGATGATGACGATGATCGCAGGCGGCGCGGCCGCATCCATGATCGGCCAAGGCGACGCAGTGGCCGCCGGCAAGGCGCTTCAATGGAAGGCATTTCCCGCCGGCGAACACGGATTCTTCCGCGCGCCTGTGCTGGTCTGGGGCGCGACCGAGGCGGTGCTGGTCGATGGCGGGTTCACGCTGCCCGATGGCCGGGCGCTGGTCGAGGCGATCAAGGCGACCGGGCGGAAGCTGACGACGATCTATGTCAGCCAAAGCGATCCCGATTATTATTTTAGCCTCAGCCCGATCAAGGCAGCCTTCCCCGATGCACGCGTGCTGGCCGCGCCCGAGACGATCGCCGCGATCAAGGCCAACGTCGACAAGAAGCTTGCGACCTGGGGGCCGCAGCTCGGCGACAATGGCCCAAAGACGCTGGCCGACATCGTCATGCCGAACGTGTTCGAAGGCAAGCAGCTGTCGGTCGACGGACAGGCGATCGAGATCGTCGCCGCCACCGGCATCGCCAATCGCCGCTATCTCTGGGTGCCGTCGCTGTCGGCGATCGTCGGTGGCGTGCTGGTGTTCTCGGGCGTGCACGTATGGACCGCGGACACTGCCGGTACGGAGGCCCGGGCCGCCTGGATCGCGCAGCTCGACGCGATGCTGGCGCGCAAGCCCGCGGTGGTCGTTCCGGGCCACATGACCCCGGATGCTCCTCTCGGCGAGGCGGCGATCGTCTACACGCGGGACTACCTGCGCGCGTTCGAGGAAGAACTGGCCAAGAAGCCCGACAGCACGGCGCTGATCGCAGCGATGACCGCGCGCTATCCGGACGCCGGCATGGGCGTGGCGTTGCAGGTCGGCGCAAAGGTCGCGACCGGCGAAATGAAGTGGGGCTGAGCGATGCCGAGCAACACGGACATCATTCGCGCGACCTATGAAGGCACGTCGGCGGAGAACGGCGCGCATCTGGAGGCTGCGCTCGCGCCGGACGCGACGTGGACCGAGGCGGCGGGGTTTCCCTATGCCGGGACGTATGTCGGGTACGACGCGATCGTCGCAAACGTCTTCCAGCAGCTCGGTACCGAATGGGAGGGCTATGCCGCCAAGGTCCACACCTATCTCGAAGACGGCGACCGCGTCGCCGCGTTCGGCGTGTATTCGGGCACCTACCGCGCGACCGGCAAGGCGATGTCCGCCACCTTCGCGCATCTCTATCGCCTGCGGGACGGCAAGATCGTGACGATGGAGCAATATGTCGACAGCGCGACCGTGATGGCCGCGCTCAACGGCGCCAGCGACTGAAGGCGAACGCTAATGCCGTTGCGCTCCAACGGATCTGGAGCGTAACGGCGTGCGTTCGACTTTCTCGAACCTAACGATCGAAACTATTCGGCTGTGTGAGCGAGCCTGATTGGCCGATACCGACCTCCACAAGGCGCTGTAATCGGGCGCGACGGGAGTTCATCATGGCCTATCTCGATCTCGATCTGGACCTTCCCCGCCGCGCGATCGAACGTGCCGAAACACAGATCCTGCCGCGCCACGATCCGGTTTCCCGCCTGAGCGCGCTCGAGCGCCAAGTGATACAGCTTGCCCGAACCGATAGCCGCTGGAGCCTCGCCGATGCAGGCCGATTCCAGTCGATGCTGGCCATGGTGTTCGGTGTCGAGCGGCCCAACCCGCTTGCCGATCCCCGCCTCGAGGCGCTGCGCCGGTATGCGGTGACGCTTCGCCTGAGCGCCGGCAGGCTGCTGCGCGCCGATGACAACCAGCTTGCCGCATCAGGCTTTTCGTCCGCCGCGATCACCGAAATCCGCCAGCTCGTGCTCGACACCGTGCGGTTCTCCGCATGATCCGCATCGGCCTCATTTGCCCGAAGCGGAACTTCGGCCATGCGACGATCGGCACGCTCCGCGTCGCGATCGTCATCATCGGCGCGTTCATGCTGTATGCAAAGCTCGTCCAGTCGCTCGACGACGCGATGATTGCGGGCGTCCTTACGCTGACGGCGCTGCTGGCAGTCATACCCTTTGGCGGGCCTTCGGTTCGCAACCGTCGCTGAGCCAGCGCTTCAGACCTGCGACCGCAAACGCTCGATCAGCCAGGTGGCGGCTGGTCCCGGAGGCGTATCGGTTCGGTAGATGGCGTGCAGCGCGAATTCGCCACCCGGCGCGTCGGGCATATCGAGCAGGACAAGACGGCCGGTGTCGAGATCGTCGCGGATCATCGCCTCGGGCATATAGCCCCAGCCAATCCCCGCCTTCATCAGCATGTGCTTCGAGCCCAGATCGGCGAGCCGCCACGTCTGGCTGCTCATGACTGCGAAATCCCGCCCCTGCGTCAGCGCCGATCGATCGGTCAGCACCAGTTGAATATGTTCGCGCCCCGCCCCGGGCAAATTGCGCCCCGCAAGCACCAGCGGATGAGTAGGCGCGGCCGCTGGCAACAGGCGGATGCTGCCGATCGCGATCCGCTCGATCCCACCTATCGTGTCGAGCGGACCACTTACGCCCAGCGTCGCGCGGCCGTCGCGCACCATCTGCGTCACCGCACCCAGCGTCTCTACCGAGAGGTGCAGCGAGACGGTGGGAAACGTAGCGAAGAACGCGGTCAGTGCATCGACGACCCGCGCTTCAGGCAGAAACGTATCGAGCACGAGGTGCAACTCGGATTCGAGCCCCTGCAACAGCCCCTTGGTCTTCGCGCGCAGGGCATCGATGCTGCTTGCGACCAGTCGCGCTTCGCTGAGCACCATGCGCCCCGCCTCGGTCAACTGGGGTTTGCGCGTCGTTTCGCGATCAAACAGCCGTACGCCGAGTTGCGCCTCGAGATTGGCGATCGTGTAGCTGATCACCGAGGTCGCGCGGTTCAATATCCGCGCAGCACCCGCGAAGCTGCCCGCCTCGACCACGGTCACGAGCACGCGAAGCTGGTCGAGCGTCGGGGTACCGGGGTCCGAGATGATGCTGCCTTTCCGTCGAAGGTTCGGAACACGAACTAGCGCGGAGATCCACACAGGCCAAGCCGCTTGTCGATCTGATCGAACATAGCGGTCGAAACTTGCTCAGTTTCGGCAACATCGATCGCACCGTATCTGGGGCTCACGACGCAACCCAGCGCCCCGGACACCGATCATGAAAAAGCCCCGCCACGATCCGCTGCCTTTGTCGAACACCGAATGGTCGACCGTTGCGCAAGCGCTGGCAGCGATCGAGGACGACGGTGCCGTGCTGGTCTCGCGGATCATGCGGCGGGTCCGCGTCGTGCTGACCGGCACCGCGCCGGCGCTGCCTCAGGTCGATCCCCGGACTGCCGCAATCCGCGCGTTCGTCAGCGACACGCGCCGCTTCGGCCGGCCGGCAGACGCAGCGGGCTCGGCGCTGCTCGGTCACGGCTTCAACACGAACCAGGTCGCGGCACTCGCCGCGCTTTCGATCCACTGATCCTCTCCCTCGGAGACCTGCCATGACGCTTCAGTCCCATACCGGCCCGGTCGAGCAGACCATCCTGCCCGCAACCCGCGATCTCGGCGACTTCTCGGTGCGCCGCGCGCTGCCCTCGGCCAAGCGGCGCATGGTCGGGCCATTCGTGTTCCTCGACAGCTTCGGCCCGGTCGTGCTGCGCTCCGGCCAGGGCGCGGACACCCGCCCGCATCCGCATATCGGCCTCAGCACGCTGACCTATCTGATCGAGGGCGAGAGCGAGCACCGCGACAGCGCGGGCTATGTCCAGACGATCCGCCCGGGCGAGGTGAACCTGATGACCGCCGGTCGCGGCATCGTCCATTCCGAGCGCAGCGGCCCCGCCAGCCGGGCGCGCGAAGAAACGATGTTCGGCTTCCAGGCGTGGCTGGGCCTGCCCAGCGCGCTCGAGGAAACCGATCCCGGCTTCCAGCATGTCGCGACCGGCGACGTACCGGTTATCGCCGATCACGGCGTCGAAATCCGTCTGCTCGCCGGTAGCTTCGCTGGTCGCCGCGCGTCGACAAATATCTTTTCCGAGACGCTGTACGCCGACGTCGTGCTGGCGGACGGGATGCGTTTTCCGATCGACAGCGCGCATATCGAGCGTGCGGTCTATGTCGTCAGCGGCGCGATCGAGGTCGAGGGCCAGACCGGTCGGTTCGGCAAGGACGAACTGGTCGTGTTCCGTCCCGACACCGAGATCGTCGTGCGTGCGGTCGGCCCGACGCGGCTGATGGTGCTCGGCGGCGAACCGCTTGACGGCCCGCGCCACATCTTCTGGAATTTCGTGTCGAGCCGTCAGGACCGCATCGACCAGGCCGCTGCCGACTGGCGCGAACGGCGCTTCCCCGGCGTGCCCGGCGACGACGTCGAATTCATCCCCCTGCCCGAGACCCCGCGCCTCGCGGCCTGATCACTCCATTTCCACCCAGAAAGACCCGGATCATGAAGCTTCTCCATATCGATTCGAGCATCCTCGGCGATCATTCCGTCAGCCGCATGCTGTCCGCCGAAGCCGTCGCGCGCCTCGCATCCGAGCGCGATGATGTCGTCGTCACCTACCGCGATCTCGCTGCCGACCCGATCCAGCATCTGTCGGGCGCTTATCTCGGCGCGCTCCAGAATGCCGACGCACAGCATAGCGAGGCGATGCGTGCCGACCTCGCAACGGGTGCCGCGGTGCTCGAGGAATTCCTCGCCGCCGACACGATCGTCATCGGTGTCGCATTCTACAACTACACCGTGCCGTCACAGCTGAAGGCATGGATCGACCGCGTCCTCGTCGCCGGCCAGACCTTCCGCTACACCTCGGAGGGTAAGCTCGAAGGGCTCGCCGGTGGCAAGCGCGTGATCCTGACGGTTGCCCGCGGTGGCTTCTACGGCGCGGACACGCCGCTCGCCGGCGTCGAGCACGGCGAAACCTACATGCGCGCGGCGCTCGGTTTCGTCGGCATCCATGATCCCGAAGTCGTCGTCGCCGAGGGCATCGCCACCGGCCCCGATGCGCGCACCACCGCGATCGAAACCGCAAAGACGCACATCGCCACGTTGACGGCGTAATTCATTGTACCGGGCTGGCGATGCGCGTCGGCCCGGTTCACGATCGGTCCAGCAGGCGCGGATCCGCACAATTCTCACGGAGAACACTCATGGAAATCGGCATCGACAGCTTCGCCGCCACGTCCGCGCTGCTTGGCGGTGAGCACCCGGTCAGCGACTCCGACCGGATGGCGTTTTTGCTCGACGAGATCGAGGCGGCGGATCGTGCCGGGCTCGACGTGTTCGGGATCGGCGAACATCACCGCCGCGATTATCTCGACAGTGCGCCCCCGGTGATCCTCGCCGCGGCAGCCGCGCGGACAAAGACGATCCGCCTCACCAGCGCGGTGTCGGTGCTGAGTGCGGCGGATCCGGTGCGCGTGTTCCAGGAGTTCGCGACGCTCGATCTGATCTCGCGCGGGCGGGCCGAGATGGTCGTCGGCCGCGGCTCGTCGGTCGAGGCGTATCCGCTGTTCGGCTACGACCTGAAGGATTACGACGCGCTGTTCGCCGAGAAGCTCGATCTGCTGCTCAAGGTCCGCGAGAATGCACAGGTCGACTGGTCGGGGCGTTTCCGCGCGCCACTTCGCGGTCAAGGCATCTATCCTCGCCCGCAACAGGCCTCGTTGCCGATCTGGCTCGGCGTCGGTGGCACCCCGCAGTCGTTCGTTCGTGCGGGCACGCTCGGGCTGCCGCTGATGATCGCGATCATCGGCGGCGAGATCGCTCGCTTCCGCCCGCTGGTCGACCTGTACCGTCAGGCGGGTGCACAGGCCGGGCATGCGACGGACACGCTGAAGGTCGGCATCCACGCGATGGGCTTCGTTGCCGATACGACGCGCGAGGCACAGGACCGGTTCTTCCCCGGCTGGCAGCAGATGTTCACCAAGATCGGTCGCGAGCGCGGCTGGCCACCCGCGACGCGTGCGCAGTTCGACCAGCTCGTGGCGCCGAACGGCGCGTTCCTGGTCGGCGATCCAGAGACGGTCGCGGCCAAGATCCTGCGTGCCGACCGGGACATCGGCGGCATCGACCGCCTCACCTTCCAGATGAGTTCCGCCGCCCATGACCAGGACGCCATGCTCCGCTCGATCGAGCTGCTGGGCCGCGAAGTCCGGACGCGCGTCAACGCTGATCCCGATCACGTTTCGGCAAAGGGATAACCATGCCGAAAACCCGGACCGCAAGTCTGCGTATTTGGCCGCTAACGCCCGTTTGCGACGATGGTCTCCAAGCTGCGACGGATCAGCGTATGAGCCTCGCGGTCGTTCAGCGCCGCCAGTTGCTGCATCGTATGCGTTCGCGCCAAATCGTCGGCCACGAGCGCGCCAACATAATAGCCGGACCGCGCCGGAAACGCGCCATTTTTGGCACTGCCGCTGAAATATCGTTCGAAGACGTCCGGCTCACGGCTGTCCAAATCGGCAAGGATCGCGCGCGCGATGTCCTGGCGCAGAGGACGGGCACTGGTCTCCAAGTTGAGGTCGAGAAGACTACGGTCGCGTCCGATCCCCGGATTCTGTCGCTCGCTGATATACACGGCCAACCCTTCGGACCAGAGCGACGCATAGAGTGGGGCGTGGTCGCCCTGGCTTGCCCCGAACGCGCCACCCGACGCCTGCGCGTGATAGATGTGGAACAGTTCATGATCGAACAGCAGCTTGAACTGCGATATCCGGTCACCGTCATTCTGCAGGATCGTCACCGGTGAGACGACGATCTTCAGCCCGTCCGGCGTCTGTGCGGCAGCGGCGTTCATGGTGCCGAACGATGGCGCGATGTAGATTTTGAAGCTGCATTTCAGGGCCGGAAAAGCACGGGTGAAATCGGCGACATAGTGCGGCACTTCACCAACCAATATCCGAGATAAGGCCTGTGCCGCGAATAGGTGCCTCGACGCGAAGACCTGCTCATCCTGCTCCCAGGGGGCAAATTGCTTTCCTCGCAGCGCGTTGACGAAGTTGGCGGTGTACAGCGTCGGATGCTTGGCGGTCAGCGCCGTCCTATAATCCTCGAACGGTGCGCCACGCGCCTGCAACGCCCAATAGTCCGGCATCAGATTCGTGACGGGACAGTGCGGTGCGGTCGCTGGGGATGACGCCAACAGCATAGCACCCATCATGAATAATCCGAACACGCCATCCCCTTCGCGCCACCCGCCGAACCCGAGCATGCGTTCAATTGCATGGTCGTGGAACTCAATAACAGGACTTTTATGTCGTCGTTCGGTCTGTATCTTACCTACAAGTATGGCGGAGCCCGACTGAACGCGCGATGCCCGTCTGCGACGAAGGCGCAGACGGGGTGGACAAAGCAGTAGTAGCGGGGGTCATCAAAGACGTTGCGAGCGGGACCGCTGCGGCCGAGAGAATGGTATCGATTCTCATAATGCCTGTCGGTCCCATGATTGTCTGGCGGTTACGGCCTGTCAGTCCGTCGCGTGCGAAGAGCTGGCAAAGCAGCCCCGTCACGACGCCCTTCCCGGGCTGGCCAGCTTCCAGCCATCCCGGCACCGACGTCCATGCAAATGAACCGCAAGGCGTGCCAAGTGGCTGGCCCGGGGTAGCGCCGCCCCGTGGAAAGGGTGGCGCAATGGCTGACTAGGCGGCAGACGCCCTTTCGACAGCCTGACTCAGGAACACTGCCGCATTGGCGATCGCCTCGCGTCCTTCAGCGAGCTCGGCGTGGAACATGTGCCAGACGTGGAACATGCCTGGCCATACTTCCAAAGAGACGCGTACTCGGTTCTCGCCCAGATGTGCGGCGAGACGGATAGCATCGCTCAGCATCAGTTCGCCTTCGCCGATCTGCACCATGATTGGCGGCAGGCCGCGGACATCGGCGAAGACCGGCGATGCCTCGGGGCTGTTCGGCAAAGCACCGCCGAGAAAGGTTTTGGCCATCAGGTCAAGGCCGGCCTTGGTGTTCAGCTTGTCCAGTCCCTCGCGGTTGAACATCGATGCACCCGTGTGCTCGAGGTTCGCCCAAGGCGAGAGTGCGGCGCCACCAGCCGGGAGCGGTACGCCGGCATTTCGGGCCATGACCATCACCGAGACGACCATCGCACCGCCCGCGGAGTCGCCTGCGAACGTCACCGACTTCGGGTTCTGCCCTTGGTCGATCAGCCAGCGATAGGCAGCGAACGTATCCTCGATCGGAACGGGGAAAGCGTGCTCTGGCGCCAGTCGGTAGTCCGGCAGGTAGACGCGCGCCTTCATCGCCTTCGCGAACGCGGCCGCCAGCCCGTGATAGCCACCCGGCCCACCAACGATGTACGCCCCGCCGTGGATGTAGAAGAGTGCACGGTCGCCCTCGACCTCTTCCGGGGTGACGAGCGTCGCCGGTACGCCACCCATGTCGACCTGCTCGATGCGGACGTCGGTGGGCGTCGGATGCTCGGCCATCTTGCGGACGTAGGATTGGCGGATTTCGTCGATCGTCACCTGCGTGTTCTCGCCGAGGATGACGGGACCGAGGTCCTGCAGGCTCCCAGCCCATTGGTCGAGGCGATGCGTCACTATGTCGTTGAAGGGCATTCTATTTGCTCCTGATGCCGGTAATCTGTTCAGGATCTCCATATAGTTCATTGATTGGCGAACGGGCGTCGACACTGCGAAGGAGCGGGAGCGACTCATGGCACCGGGAAATATCAACGACATCGTCGCCTTTGTGGCGGCAGCCGAAGCTGGGAGCTTCGTAGGCGCAGCACGCGCGCGCTCGATGACGCGGTCGGGCATCGCCAAGAGCGTTGCCCGCCTCGAGGACCGGCTGGGCGTACGGCTGTTCCACCGGACCACGCGCAGCCTCGGGCTGACCGATGACGGCCGCGTTTTCCTCGATCGCTGCACGCAGATCCTCGCCGACCTGGAAGAAGCGGAATTGTCGATGTCCGATGGCGGTGGAGAGCCGCAGGGGCTGTTCCGAATGACCGCCCCGATGACGTTTGGACGCCTTCTGGTTCTGCCGTTGCTCAACGATTTCCTTGCGTCGTGGCCCAAGCTGAAGGCGGACGTGAGCTTCACGGACCGGGTCAGCGACATCATCGAAGACGGTATCGATCTTGCAATCCGCATTGGCGAGACCCGCGAGAACAGCAGCCTCATTACCAGAACCCTGACCCATCAGCATGACCTGGTAGTCGCGAGCCCCGCCTATCTGTCGGTCGCTCCGGCACCGCAGCATCCCGACGATCTGCTGGGCCACGCTTGCCTGAATTACGTCAGCGCTGGCCAGAAGCGTGCTTGGCGTTTCGCCATCAAGGAAAAAACCGTCGCAGTTAAACCGCGAGCACGCCTTTCGCTCGACAGCGGGGAAGCGTTACGCGATGCCGTAGTCTCGGGGGCGGGACTGGCGTTCCTGCCCAGCTATGTCGTCGACCGGGATCTATCCGAAGGTCGTCTCGTCGCGCTGCTGACGAACTATGCCGCGCCCCCCGTGCCGATCAGCCTGATCTATCCAAGTCGTCGCCACCTCGCTCCGAAAGTCCGCCGCTTCATCGATCTACTGGCGCGGAATATCTGATCTCCGAGGCATCGCCGAACATCAAAACCAGCTCTGTGTAAGACCGAGGCGTTTCGCTATTCAGCTACCTGATCATTCTCAAAACTCGGTTCCTTTTTAAAAAAGGCGGTACATTCACGCATGGCGGCTATCGCAAGCTGCTGCTACCAAAACAGCTCGACCGCTATCATTTCCACAATTGTCGTTCGGCAACCAATTGATCGGAAAACCTGGTCTGAAACACCACTGTGCGAGAAACAGGTGTTTTCGGTACATATCATTCCAATAGCCGGCAGCAGTTTCCGGATCGCGAAAAATCAGCACGTTCGCGACAAGGCGGCGACGGCGCGCTACGTATCGCTAACGGCGATCCGCTGTAGCGCTTCTGCTTGATGGTAAGAGGTAAGGCTTGTCCCGATAGGCACCTACAGGATCGCAGCGTAGCACGTTAATGCTCGATACCGGTTCATCCTAAACCTTTGTGTGCCGCACTCTTACGTTTTGAATTCCATTCGCGTATAAATCCGGTCGAAAGCTTCAAATGAGCGATCGGACCGGTTCATGAATGCCATCGTCAACCATATCGGTGAACTTGCGGACGCGGGGGAGCGGATGATCGAACGCTTACGGCGCAAGGCATTCCTGCCCGAAAGCCGGAAGGGCCTCAATGTCCGCTTCGGAATCGCCGAGGCGGCGCAATTGCTCGGCTGTTCGACCAACCGGATCCGCATGGCCGAGGATGATGGTCGCCTCCCCCCTGCCCCGGCGGGTGAAAATGGGCGGAGACTTGGCTATTCGGTTGAGGAACTGCTGCAGATGCGCGAGGTGCTTGGCGCCTCTCCTGCCCGCGCGTCGCTTGATATCCCCGCGATCATCGCAGTGCAGAATTTCAAGGGCGGGGTGGGTAAGTCGACGGTTACCTGCCACCTCGCGCATTATTTCGCGGTGCAGGGGTACCGTGTGCTGGTGGTCGATTGCGATAGCCAGGCGACTACAACGACGCTGTTCGGGTTTAACCCCCACTTCAATATCACACGAGAAGAGACGCTCTACCCCTATCTGTCGATCGATCCGACCCAGGCCGACCTGCTGTATGCAGTCAAATCGACGCCGTGGCCCAACGTCGACCTTATCCCATCGAACCTTGAGTTGTTCGACGTCGAATATGAACTCGCCGCGGCGGGATCGGACGGGCAGTCGGTGCTCGCCGCCCGCTTCCGTAAGCTCAAAAAGGGGCTGGCCGATCTCGCGCGCAATTACGACGTGGTACTGCTCGATCCCCCACCTGCTCTCGGGACGATCAGCCTCGCGGTGATGCAGGCGGCAAATGCGCTGCTTGTCCCGCTCGCCGCGACGACGCCCGATTTTTGCTCAACCGTCCAATTTTTGTCGATGATGAACCAGGTGCTACAGCAGCTCGCGCATGCCGGAATAGAGGTCGAATACAGCTTCCTCCGGCTTATATGTTCGAAGTTTGACAGCAACGATCCCAGCCACGCGATGGTCCGCACGATTATGGAACAGAGCTTCGGTCCAGCCTTACTCCCGGTGCCGATCTTAGAGTCCGCCGAGATAAGCCATGCTGCGATGCGGATGATGACAATCTACGAACTTGAACGCCCGATCGGTACGCCCAAGACGCACAAGCGCTGCCGTGCCAATCTTGACGAGGCCATGGGGCAGATCGAGCAGCTTGTCCGGCAAGGCTGGGGCCGGGTCGAGCCCGCACGCGAGGAGGATCTACTCCATGTCGCGTGAGCCCGAATTGGTACTGTCCTGCGCGACAACGTTCCTAATAAGTCTAATGCGGGAGGTGCCGCATGGCGCGTAAGCAATCCGACTATCTCGCGGCCTTACTAGCCGACGAACCAGCCGAAATTGACACCGGCGCGCCCCCCGCCCCGCCCGCGCCTGAACGGACGCGTGGGACGACACTGCTCAACCGCGAGACTGCGCTAGCGCGCGTGACCAGCGGGGAAGTGCGACAAGTGACGCAGCTGCTGCTTGACCCTGCACGCGTACGGATCTGGCCGGGTAATGCGCGTAGCTACCAGCATCTGACAGAAGAAGGCTGCCGCGAGCTAATCGATTCCATCATCGCCGAGGGCGGGCAAAAGGTTCCTGCAGTGGTACGTCGTGTCAACGGCGATCCTGCGCATGACTTCGAGGTGATCGCGGGCACGCGACGCCACTGGTCGATCAGCTGGCTACGCGCGCATTCCTATCCTGAGATGCAGTTCGTGGCGCAGGTTGCCAACCTCGACGACGAAGCCGCATTCCGGCTTGCCGATCTCGAGAACCGCGCGCGTAAAGATGTGTCAGATCTCGAGCGTGCCCGCAATTATGCCGAGGCGCTCAAGGCGCATTACGGCAACCACCTGACGCGGATGGCGGAGCGGCTCAAGGTGTCAAAGGGCTGGCTGTCAAAGATGGTCAAGGTCGCACAGATCCCCGACGCGGTGATCACCGCGTTCGCCTCCCCCGCCGACGTCCAACTCAAACCTGCCTATGCATTGGCGCAGGCGCTCGACGACAAGGTTGTAGCTAAGGCTATTCAAAGTGCTGCTCGAGATCTCGCGCGTGAACAAGCCGCACGGCGCGATCGGGGTGCGGCCCCCTACCCTGCTGCCGATGTGCTGCGGCGGTTGCTCGAGGCGTCGAACGATTCCGTCGACGCGGCGCCCCCGTTCACATGGACCACGCCGCATGGACGCCCTGGGCTCAGCATCCAGTCGAGCAACCGACAGGGCGTGACGATCCGGCTCCATGCCGGGTCAGGCGCCGGGAACGAAGAGCTGGTCGACGCGCTGCGGCAGGCGCTTGTGCATCTGGAGGCCGAAGGCCGCGGACTGCAGCGGTGAACGTGTTTCCCCGGGGAAACATGCTACGTCCCATATCAACGCGGACGGTTGCCGCCACCGCCCCGACGATGTTTCCCCCGGGAAACATTCTGGGCGTGGCGGCATGACTCGCGCCGATCGTCAGAGGGTGTCCGAAAGGTTCGACCTGCTCCTCCCCTATCTCGCCGACCTACCGCTGCGCGATCAGCGCGAGATGATGGAGCGTCCGTTCTTCAGCCTCGCCAAATCAAAGCGCGTCAAACCGATCGATTATCATAGCCCCGACGGCAAGTTGTGGGTGCACGTCTCGGGCAACCCCGATTACGGGATGGCGACGATCTGGGATGCGGACATATTAATCTATTGCGCGAGCGTTCTTGCGGACATGGCCCGGCGCGGAGTCAACGACGTTCCGCGCAAGCTCCACCTTATGCCCTACGACCTGCTCCGCGCGATCGGGCGGCCCACGACCGGACGCGCGTATGAGCTGCTCGGCCAGGCGCTCGATCGGCTGGTGTCAACCACGATCAAGACCAACATTCGCGCCGAGAACCGCCGAGAGGCGACGTTCAGTTGGCTCGACGGCTGGACGCAGCTGGTCGACGAAAAAACCGAGCGGTCGCGTGGGATGACGATCGAGGTGTCGAACTGGTTCTGGGAAGGCGTGATGATGCAGGGCGGGGTGCTGTCGATCGACCGGGCCTATTTCGACCTGACCGGCGGGCGTGAGCGCTGGCTGTACCGCGTCGCGCGCAAGCATGCTGGCGGGGCAGGGGAGGTCGGCTTCGCGATCGCCATGCCGACGCTATTCGAGAAGTCGGGCGCCGAAGGGCAATATCGCCGCTTTAAGTTCGAGATCGCTAAGATCGTCGAGCGCAACGAGCTGCCGGGCTATGCGCTCGCTTTGGAGACGCCGGCTGGCAAGCGCGAGCCATCTCTGCGGATGCAACGCCGCAGCGATGTCGAGCGCCCGCTGAAGACCGTGGCGGCGCACGGGGCAGGGGGCGCTAAGGGTGCAGCAAGGCCAACGTCAACCAACCCCGCTGCGACGGCCAACGATGCGAATGAGACGATTGACGTAACAGCGCTGCTGCGACGGTCGCGGACCAGTCTGGCGACACGAGCGACCGCTGGCGAAATCACCGACGCAACGATGGCAACGCTGCGCGCGGAATGCCCGGGATGGGATTACCAGACGTTGCACGAAGAGTTTCGCACGTGGGTTGAGGCGGACAGCGCCCGAACGCCGGTTAGTTATCAGGCGGCGTTCATCGGATTTGTCCGGCGCTACCATGAGAAGCACCGCCACGAACTTGGGCGTTAAGACTGCTTCGTCTTACGAACCGCCTCTGCCCTGGGAGGGCAGGGGAGCCGCGTTTACGTCAAAATCGCTATAGACTGGCCCAACCGTTCCCGAAGTGTCGTGCTTGTGGATGTCCCTCCCGCCGGACGCTTGAGTACCTGTCGCAATTGAACGTCCCTTCGGACAAACCTTACCGAACTGATTCAATTGCTCCGAAAAAATTACCCAATCGAACGAGTCCTCGACACTTCAGGAACAAGGCTCGGTCTTTCAGGAACGCAAAGTCGATCCTTCGGGAACCTAGTCGTCGACACTCCAGGAACGAGAAGACGACACATCCGGAACGGCGTTATCGAGCTAACTAACGGAAAACAGGGTAGTTAAACCCATTGAAGAACCTCCTAACTCATTAACATTAGGTATAAACCCTCTAACCAGCGAGTTTCTATATATTGAAAAATGGAGTGAGTCGTGCCTGTATCCGAGCATTTACCATGATGCGGAGGTCGATTACCGACTGCTTGTGGACTGCTTGTGGATCGCTAAGAATGAAGTGGCCAGGTAGTCGAAAGCGATAATAATCTAATCGCAGCGTTAACCATCGGTAGCGGATCAAACCAATCCAATCCGATCCGATCTGAGGTTTCCCAGAGCCGCTAGCCGTTAAACGAGATACGCGCCTCCTGCCCCTTCCATGGCCGTCAAGCATGCTTTCGTGCCGCGATAGTCGCAATCGCGTTTCGCATCAGTCGAGCACGGCTGGTTTCAGTCTGATCACGAGTATCAAAATGATCGTCCAGCGCGCGTGTCGCAGCTACCTTTTCTGCATCCTGGGCATCTGTAAGGATCTGCCGCAACAGACCCGCCCGAACCGCCCACCACTGGGCATGAAGGTGGTCAAGGTTCGCATCGATGCCGCTACGGACAAGTTCCAGCTCAGTCATTTGCCCAGCTCTCTGGCGATCGGGATAGGCATCACCCAGCTCGCGAACGGCGATAAACCGGCGAACATGGCACGCACGGCCCTCACGATCGACCCACCGGGCACGCGATCCAGCCTCAACGGCGCCGACGATATCGTCGCGCCAGGTGTCGCCCACCATCAGCAGTTCACTAGCCTCACATTCCAGGCGGGTCGTCAAGCCGGCGTAGAACGCCCTGTCAGGCTTGATCGCGCCTGCATCGAAGGAGAAGTGCCAGATATCTACCAGATCGCCCAGGAGAGCCTTCAGCGGGGCCGCATAGGGCAGTGCCAGATTTGAGGCGATGGCGATCCTCACACCCCGCTCCCGGACCCGCCGCAACGCATCCAGCGTGTCGGGGTACAGCGCGATCGTCGCCAGTTCCTCGTCCAGCATCGCAAGCTCGGCGTCTGGGTGCGGTAACCCCAGCGCAGCGGCATAGTCCGCGAGGCCGATCGGCTGGACCATCGGCGAGGGCAGCGCTTGCGCCCGGTCACGGGCCTGCCGGATCAACCGCTCAAATGGATGCCGCTTGCGACCGATATAGACCAGCGTACCAAACGCATCGAATGCCACTGCACGGGTGACCGGCGGTGGAGCATAGAGGCGATCGGCAGCGGCGAGCAGGCGGGCGTATTGATCGTCGCTGACGCTGCCGGCCCGGGTCATAGCATCGGCGGTCACTGCCGCGTCCGGATCAGTCGGCTCGCGGAAGATCATGACCGCCTCATCTTCCCGATCGCGGTCGGCCAGGTCAGCCAGGACGGCAGCGTAGGCGGCTTGCTCGGCAGGTGTGCGGAAACTTGGAAGGGCATCGCTCATGGCAGGATCGTCCTGGCTCGATGGGGTGATGATCGTCGATACGTCCGTCTCTGTCGCAGCAGCTTGTCTGAAGCGTTCGCTTCTGCGACCATAGACCTGCGGTTCGGTCAATCCCGGCCGTGGGGCGTAGGAACCCCGATAATCACAAGTCCGGTCGAGAGCTTCTCGGCCGGGTGGCTGTCACGCATGTCCAAGGCTTGCCCAAAGGTGGCAGCGCCTTGTGCTTGTTTAGGGTTCCTAACACCCGGCTTTCAGCCGGGTTATGCCTCCATTCCGAGCGAGGAGGCATCGCGGTGGACGATCTAAAACAGAAAATGCGGGAATTGCTGGGCGGGCTGGATGAATACCGACAGCCTGGATCGGCTCCATGCGAGCTTGAAAATCTGCTGTGTCTGCGCATGACAGAGATCGCTTTGAACAGGCCAACCGGCATGAGCTGTTCCAAGGATGTTTATGCCGAATGGATGGCCGACGAAGCTGAGCAGTTTGTGTCATTAGCAAGAACGTTAATGCTGGAAATACGTGACGGGTTTTCGAGCCATCAGCGATTGCTGTTCGGGGGAATCATTTACGACCTGAACCAGAATCTGGAGAGGTTTATCAACGATACCCTTTTGATTATGGGAGACAGGCAGGAGATACGCCGGCGTCTCGAAGCGAGCTAGAGCGATCACCCCTGGGTACCGTAAGCCAGATCGACATTTGGCGTCCGTTTTGCGTCCCTGCCGCCTCCTTGGTGCGTTCCTGGTGCATCCTTTTTGCGTTCTTTCTGCATCCCTTTTGCGTCCGTGCCCCTAATTTGCACCCTTCCTGCACCCTATCCGCACCCTAATTGCCCCCTATTTGCACCCCAGTCCTTGCTGGAGGGCGTTTCTTCCGCAAGAATGCATCATAATTGCATCATATCTGCGCTATGAACGCGTCACATTTGCGTCATTGGGCGAGCTTGCCTGCTGAGCTGCGCTCATCAGGGTAGTTTGGACCCCCTTAAGCTCGGCCACCCCGTTTCGGACCTGTCAGAGCTTCATTTCCAACCCTTAAATCCGTGATTTTGGGTCGTACACCATACGCACCTTCCGGTGCCAGTAAGTCATTGAAAAATAACAACAGTTGGTCAACGTTTTCGTTTGGGCGGGACCCTACGTGGACCCTATCTCAGTGCAAACACCTGTAAATATTATAGTTTATCATGCATAACAGGGTCCATTCTGTGGTCGGAGGCAATATGGCGCTGTCAGATTCCATCAAGGTCCGGTTGAGAGAGGGACAGGCGCTTGTTTATGCCGCCCAGGCCGAACAACGGGGGGTTGGTATCGCAGCCTTCATACGTGACCGCCTTGATCAGATAGATCGGGTCGAGGAAGAGCTGGCGAGTATCCGTGCGGCCATGATCGACATGGGTGAGACGCTGGACGAGCTGCGCGATCAGGCAGAGAAACAGCCTGTTGCATCCGCCCAGGACAAGCAGGCCATTGGAGAGCCCAGCGCGGTCCAGATCGAAACGCTGCTATTGTTGCGCGCCATGACAGGGACGCAGACCCTGCAGATGATTAAGGCCGAGATTGAGCGACAGGGACTGGAACCCTTCCGAATACCCGGACCGCCGACAAGGAACCGTTGAGCTGAAAAGGTCGCGGTACAGCAGGGGCTTAGCATACGGCCGAACTAGAAAGTTATAGGCCCGAGTAGATTAGCGGGCTGCTCGACGTGAGATAAAGGCGGTAACAGGTTCCCACGATATGACTGCCGTCAAAAGTGCGATTACCGTGGTCCAAATCGGGTCATGGGTGATGGCATAAGCGGCAAGGCCATACATGGCCGTGCAGTAGAGAACGCCGATCGCGGTTGTCGTGCGGGGCAGGGCGCTCGCTAATGCAGTCAGGATTGCGGTTATGACGCCAATTGCGACAAATGCCGCCAGTACGATCAGCGCCGGGTGCCAATGCAACGCTGTGAGTATGTTCCATTCCCGCACTGCCGCATAAATCGGGACCGCGAGCAGCGGGGCAAAGAAAACAAGCTTGATGGCACCCAGAATCAGGCCATCACCTTCGCGGACATAGATGCGATCCATAACCTACCCTCGACGGATCTCCATCTTCACCAATGCCCGATTGAAGGCACACCGGCAATGTTGGCGCGTGTGAGACCGTCATCGTCCACAAGGAGCCCGATGGGACGTGGCTGATCGCCTGAGCAGCTAACCGCTTTCCTGGTCCAGGGCGGTCTGGCATCCATGGCGAATGTACCGCTGGGGCCATCACCGTGTCACGCTTGAAGACCTGATCGGGGTTGCCTGGTCAGCGCCCATGCGAGAGCTGGCAGCGCAAATCGGCCTGTCCGACGTAGGCCTCAAGAAATTGCTGAAATCGCACGGGGTATCGGGACCGCCACAGGGCCATTGGAACCGGGTGCATGCGGGAAGGGCGGTGTCGAAACCACCCGCGGCACCCGCCCGCGGACCCGGAAAACGACCCTACATCCATGTCGATCCCCGGCTTGCCCGTCTGCCCGAGGCACCCTTGCCATCATCGGCCGGTCCTTTTGCATCCGCCAAGGTTCCGGAGGATCTGGAGGAGCTGCGCGCCCAGACATTGAAGGCAATCGGCCGGCCTGCCTCCGCGGCGAAGATCACGCTTCCGCATCCGGCGATCCGGATGTTGCTGGCGCAGGATGAAAAAGAGCGAGCTAAGGCGGCCGAGGTCCAATGGCATACGGCCAACGTCCTTTATGACAGTCCATTCGAGAAACGACGTCTCCGCATCCTCAACGCGCTGTTTCTGACGCTTAACCGCCAGGGGCATGACGCAAGCTCCGATCGGCAGGACCATCATACGGAGTTCAGGGCTATCATCGGCGACACCCGTATCGCCGTGACCCTCGATGAGGCTGGCCGGAAATCCGGCGTCCACAACCGCTACACCACACCCCGTCCCGACCCGAAGCGCCCGGCTTCCGTAAAGCTCAGACTGACTGTGAGGAATGCATCCTGGGAGGATGATGCGGCCGGTACGCTGGAATCCAAGATCGCGGAGATTACGGCGGGGCTGATCGTTGAGGGCGAGCGGGCTTACCGGGACCATTTGCGCGAACTCGAAGAGCAGGCCGAGCGCGAGCGTATCGCGGCGGAACGGCGTCGACAGGAACGACTGGCAAAAGCCAATGCCGAACGGAGTGCGGCGTTGATCGAGAGCGGTCGTCTGCTAGCAGAAGCTGAAAACCTGCGGAGCCTGACCGCGCGGGTGGCCATGGCTGTCGCTGACGGTCGACTAGATATGTCGCCGGCTCAACTAGCAGAATGGCGCCAGTGGGCCGATCAGGAAGCCGACAAGCTCGATCCGGTGATATCCGGGCAGGTTCAATTACACCTGCTGCCGCCAGATTGCGACTGACTCTGCCGGTGTCACAACCGAGCGGTTGCGACACCGGCAGAGTCAGTCGCACGTACGAATGGATCGGCCCGATCACGCAGGAACACGTCGGCGACATGATGTCCTGATCCCTCAGCGAGGCTTCGCGCTATCAGAGGCAGCTCATCAAGTGATCGGCGCACATCATCAAGCGCAATAGGATTCGAAGATTCCGACGGGTCAATCCTTACCACGTTAGGTTTGCCGACTAGAAGATAGGCTTGGCCGAGTGCATTAAGCGACTGAGCACGTGCCGCGGCTGAAAAGGCGCGTAAAAACGCCCAATGCCCGACGCCACCTTGCCGGACTGTGTCTTTGACTGTGAACGTAGCGTCGCCGGTGCCGAGGCTTAGAACACGAACATTTTCTCTAGGAATGTCATAGCAGGCGAGCGCATCTATCACGGCGTTCATGATCGGGTTATTGGCCCAAACCCCGCCGTCGATCATCACATAGCCGTCATCCTCGACGCCCGGGTAGTAGGTCGGCGCGGCCGTGGTGTGCAGCGCGACATGTGCAAACTTGCGATGTCGGTCCTTTTGATAATCCGGATGGTGAGGCGTTTTGTAGAGGAAGGGCTCTCCATGCCGGCCTTCAAAGCTCGGCACGACCAGCCGGACGCTGGCGTCATTGATCAGCTTGTCACCAAAGACGCTGAGCAGCTCCGCCTTGAGGGCCGCCTGATCATGTTTCGGTCGCCAAATCCACCGCAGCAGTCTTAACCACCGTCGCCAACCTGATAGGCTTGGAAAAATGCGTTCACCACGCTCGACATAGATTTGGAGTGCCTGCGACGCACTCATACCGTTAGCGAGAGCGAGAGCGATGATGCCTCCGGTAGAGGTGCCCGCCACCATATCGAAATATGAGCCGATTGAATCTCCGCCGAGGAAGCGTCGCTCAAGTTCGGCTAGATAAGCTGCTGGAAACACGCCGCGGATGCCGCCCCCGTCAATCGAGAGGATGCGGAACAATCGATCCTTCGGCCAGGGTTGCTTGATTCTAGCATGCTGAATGGTCCCGTCGGATCGGCGAGGTGGAACATAGGTCAACGGGCAGGATCCAAGGCGGGAAAGGCGCTGCCATGTCGTCCACCGCCGGTCCAACGGCCGGTCACTAGCCACATCTCATAGCAGGCAATCCAATCGAACGCCCATGGTGCCGTCGTTTCCGCGAGAGGCATCTTTGCGCTCCATTGATTGAGAGCAGGATCGAAGAGGCAGAGCGTAGGGTCGTCCGCTGGTGGGTAGACGTGCGGAAGTTGACCCTCAACGTTTTCCGGAAGACGCACGAGTGCGGGTTGCAGAACTCGAACTTCCGGGAACGCGCCCACACAATACCGTATTTCTAATGTAAATCGCGCGAACTGCGGTCGAACTTCACCGATCCAGCGCGCCGATTGAGCCGCGCGATTAAGCGAGCGCACGGCAAACATTGGCCAGGCCGCCCTCATGTGATCGCGCTGATCCTCAATCGTTAGCACGCCACCCATCATCAGATTGGGATGCCGTAAAAGCTGTGTGGTTGGGCCTTGGCAATCGCGGGGCTCGCTACCGCTGCAACGGTGCCCGCCGTGGGCAGAAGCAGGCTGCCCTTGCGAGTATAGCGTTGCTCAGCCGCCTGAACGCCGGTGCCAATGGAGTTCGCCATCCGGTCTGCTGCCTTCGTGACCACGCCGTCGCCGAAGTCACCCCGCAGCCATTCTATCAAACGATCCGCGAAAAGATCACCACGTTTAACTGACTCTAATCCGCTGACCAAATCCTTCAAATAGCCGGCAAATTCGTCCTGTTGCGCAATGCTCTCAGGCCAACGATCGGTGAAGACATCATCGGGGCAAACCGGGTTGGCTACATGCAGCTTGCGACCGTAGAGGCTCGCGCGCTCGATCTCGCCGACGATCCATTTCGCCTGCCGGATCAGCGTGTCCGATAAGGTCATGTCAGGCTGTGCAGCAACTCCGGCAAAATACGAGAGCATCACCGAGGGCGGAATGCGACCATCATACGTTGCATAGCGAATGTTACGAAAGCGTTTGAGCAGCTGGAGCGCCAGCGTCGCGGTATTTTTCACAATGAAATCGCACTGGTCGGGCACCTCGTCGACTTCGGCGTCGGCGCGGATCACGCTTTTATCCAAGCGCAGCCAGTGCTCGTGAACTGCTTTGGCCGTCCGGAGCTCAAGCGGTGTGCGATCGCGATACCAGCAGGCAAAGCCGTAAGCATTCATATCGACGAAGCGGTCGTCGGTTGAACTGCGGGGACCTTTGGCGTGAGTGATCAACCCTTCGCGCTCCAGCATTCCGTAAGAGCGCAGCGACGGCGTTACATCAAGGTGCATGCGATCCGCGTAAAAAAGCGTGACGCACCGGGTTTGCCGGAGAACCTTCTGAACAGGGTAATCGGCAAGCGCACGTTCGAGTTCGAGGAGAATCGCAAGTGGCGTCATGGTACGGAAGCGACCACCAAGCTGCGAGATGATGTCGAGGTCATACTCGTCATCGGTGCCGCGGTTCGAAATAGTGGCGTCGATCGCCATTGAACCTTGCGGGTAGAAGTGCTCGATCTGGCCCTCAAAGGCCTGATCCCCCTCAAGGTGTTTCCTGACCGCTGCGTAACGGCCGCCAGCTTGCCGATGAAGCGACGGAGGAAGCTGGGCACTTAGTGCTATTTCCGTGAGGATGCGGTCGAGCGGGTCATCAAAGGGATTGCGGCCCTGCAACTGGAATGGCGCGTTCATATAAGCCTCCTGGCGTTTTTAGGCATTGGGAGTGTCGCGCCCATCAGGCTCACGAGCGACGCCCTTGAACGGCGTGCCGTCGTTCTTCGCGCTCATCAGATGTCCGGTACGCTCGTCACGTTTTTGCCAAAGACCATCAGATCGCTGAAACTGCGTGCGCGCCGTTACCGCACCGCGTCGGAAACCATCTCCTGTATTTTTCGCCATCTTATCCGCCCTTTTCTTCTGTTTGCGCCTTCGCCGTTGATCCGTATGGCCAACACGTCCATTAGATGTGGTGTCGAGCATCGCACCCGTCAAGAAATGCGATGCGATATTTTTTTCGAGACCTATTGTTGGAGGCGTAAGGTGCAGGCAGAGTCAGGTGAAACGGTCCGCTGGGGCGTGCAACGACGCCTGGAATTCATCGACTTTCGGTTATTCTGGGATGGTCGATTTAATCGCCGCGACCTAGCGGAGACGTTCGGTATTTCGGCTCAGCAAGCCTCATCCGATATCGCACAGTATACCGCTCGTGCGCCCGATAATCTCGTATATGACCAGACTCTAAAGGCCTATTTACGTACCGCTACGTATGAGCCGAAACTTATGCATGCTTCAGCTGAACGCTATTTGCTTCAGTTGGTAGCAATTGAGAATCGATGGATGCGGCAGGAGGATACATGGTTCGATAGTAAGCCTCCTATCGAAAATGTATCATTACTGCGTAAGAGGACAGACGCGAAAATACTGCTAAGCATTCTTGATGCAATCAACAGACATGGTCAGATAGAGGTGCAGTATAAATCTATAAGCGGATCGCCGGAGCCAAGCCGTATCATTGCTCCTCATTCGTTATTTTACGCAGTAAACAGGTGGTATGTTAGGAGCTGGTCAAAAGATCACTCCGACTTTCGCGATTATAACCTGTTCCGTATTAATCATGTAGGCGACATCAGTCCGGCAAAAATTGATGCCTCGCTTGATTTTGAGTGGGAGCACCAAATCGATCTTATATTAGCGCCTAACCCGCTTCTATCTTTGAGTCAGCAGGCGGCCCTTGAAGAAGAATATGGGATGAGCGAAGGTAGATTGATAGTAACAAAGCGGCTAAGCCAGAGTTTCTATATAATGACCGAGCATAATCTTGACGTAGCATCGGGCATACTGCCCCCCGAGAAGCAGCAACTTATTCTTATTAATAGAGAAGAGGTCGTTAGTACGCGTGCTACAGCCCGTAAAATGTCGATAGACGCCATAGGGCGCATTTCACGTTGATAATTGATCAATTACATTCAAGTGTATCCGCAATATTATTATTTGGAAGCCGCGCGCGCGGGGATAATGGTAGAGGATCAGATACAGACATACTTCTTATTGGTCCACCCGATATGACAAAGCACAAGTCAATTGGCAGCTTGTCCATGTTCTTCTACCCATGGAAGAAACTCGTTTCGGACGCACGCCGAGGCGATCTATTCGTTTGCCATATCGTACAGGAAGCTAGGCCAGTCTTCGATCCACAAAACCGGCTGGAAGATCTTCGATCACATTTTAGATTGCGGGCGAGCTATGCCCTTGAGATCGCGCAAGCGCGCGATTTTGGCTGGTTTCTTGATCATCACGGCGATGAACTCAGCCCCCGTCTGCTCGTACGTCGCATAATCTGGTGCATTCGTACTGTACTGATAGCGCAAAGCGCTGAGCGCGGTACGCCTGAGTTCGCGCCGTCTATACTAGCAGCGGCAGCGCCTCCGATTGCTGCCGAGCTTATCGCGGAACGCCATCGGTATCGTATTGATGCGGCCATGCGGCAGCAATTCAGCCGCTATATGGCACAGGAGGGCGGGAAGCCGCCCCTAAGCGATGGAGCCACGATCGAAGATTATCGTGCTCTCTTTTTAAGGACGGGCAATAAGGTAGGTGTGCAGACGATTGATCGTGGCTTGAGGGCGTTTGGGGACGAAGACGAGGCTCATTATCGCTGAGCGGCTGCTGCCGAGCACCACATGATACCTGGGTGTCACAACCGGACGGTTATGACACCGGCGCCCTGCACCAGTGTTTCCGCGGGTTTGCAGGTATTAGAACCCAGTGCCAGACGCCGGCCAGACGCGCTCGGCAAGCTTCTTGAACTCCGGTACGCCGAGCGCGCCTCTTTCCCGTGACTTTGATCCTGGAACAGCAAGCCGATTCTCGACGTCGCTGTAAGGTGCTTCCCAGATTTCGCGCGGTTCGAGGGTCAGATTATCCAGCAGCACGAGCAGCACTGTGTCACAGTCGGCGTCCCGCTTGATTGTGCCGAGGCGTTGGCTCCGGTTTGCCTTTTCCCCATAGGCCCGCCCCTTGATCTGTACGCGCACGGGGCCAGCCGGCGTCTGCCGAACGGCATCGTATCCTTTGGTGCGGGGCGGGGCGAGTTCAAGGCACAGCAACTCCGCCGCAACATATTCGGCGACCTCACCGGTGACGCCCAGCGGCTTGCCTGTGAGCTGGTAATACTCGGCCGCTAGCGGTTTCACAGCTGCGAGGATTTCGCGGACACGTCGGGCTTGAGCGTTCTCTATCATCGGTAAAAAGGTCTACCTTTCTTCTATGCGATCAGCCACAAGCTAAATTAGAGAGTTAGAAAGGAAGAAAGGTCAGGGTAGAAATGCGGTACGGATATGCCCGGGTTTCGACCGACGAACAGAGCCTTGCACGGCAGCAATCCGCCTTGGCCCTCGCCGGCTGCGATCAGGTAGTTGAAGAGGTGGAAAGCGGAGTGAAAGCACGCCGTCGCCTCAATGCGTTGCTGGAGCGATTGCAGGCCGGCGATGAACTGATTGTCGCGGAGTTGGATCGGCTCGGACGCAGCACAGGCGAAGCTCTGCTATTGATGGACGAGCTTATCAAGCGCGACGTACAGCTGCGCATCCTCGCCCTTCCCTCGCTCGACATCGCTACGAACGACGGCAGGCTAATAGCAGACATTCTTGCCAGCCTCGCCGCGCATGAGCGCCGACGGCTTCGTGAGCGTCAACGCCAAGGCATTGCCGCAGCACGTTCGGCCGGCCGTCATCTTGGTCGACCTCAGAAGATGAACGGTCAGCAGGTCGGCGAAGCTCAGGCTAGGCTGGCCGCCGACGAACCCGTTCCTGTGGTAGCCCGAGCCTACGGGGTCACGCCGAAGACCCTTCGCGCGACATTGGCACGGGTCGGCGTTCGGGCCTCCATGCCAGCACGGCGGTCGGTGTGAGCAGGTGCTGCGCTCCCTTTTCCCTCCCACCGAGGTACAGGCCGAGTTGGGCTCTTTCACAAGTATGATGGGCATGTTTCGAGTTTATAAATCAACAGCAAAAATAGTCATGCAACAGCATCGACAACAGGTATCAATATGACCGACCTCTTTACTAAACTTAAAAAAGATAGCCACAATTGGGCGAATGAAGAGGAAGTCCGAAAGGGCTGGCTAAAGCACATCGAGAATGCACTCGGCATGACCTTTCATGCAGAACGCGGCCGTAATGATGCATCTTATAATCAGGTGATTATAGAGTTCAAAGATCGTGGGCTATTCAAGGGAAGCATAAAAAGCGCTTCATTTAAAGAAGCCATATACGACAGACTATTCAAGTATATAAAGGCTCGTTCAAAGCTCGAAGGAATTCCCGAAGAAGATTACATAGGCATCGCTATCGACGGGGTGCATATATGCTTCGCATTTATGAAGGGTGGCAAGATCGTCCACCGCAATCTCTTACCTTTCAATCAGGCTTCCGTCGAGCTTGTCGCTCAAGCTTGTAGGGATTCAAAAAGGCGGGCGGTCACCGCTGAAAACCTTGTTGAGGATTTTGGCCATCAAGCCGAAATTGGGCACGCGATGATGTCCAATCTCGTTGGACTGTTAGAAAAAAAGCTAACCTCGCCAGGGAACAACAAGGTAAAGCTTCTTTTCGAAGAATGGCGGACCTTGTTCGGTCAAGTCGCCGACCTATCCAAGGCCCAAGCTGCCGAAATCCGGAAGCATGTGCCGTTTTCGCCTAAAATCGCCTCGAATGATATGGTATCCGCAGCGTTGTTTGCTATTCATAGCTACAATGCCATCGTCATGAAACTACTTGCTGCGGAGATAATTGCTCAATTTGATCTCACCGCATACCCTGATTTCTGTGAACATCTACTTAGCCATGACGATGATAAGCTTCTTGAGCTTTTAGATGTCGAGGTCGAGCGGGGCGCATTTTTTGAAGCGGCGCGCATTAAGGGGTTTGTTGAAGAGGCAATCTTCTCTTGGTACACTGACGCCGCGCCACCAGGGAAAGACCGTGCGGCTTTATGCGCAGCCATTAGGCCGCTGCTGACGCAACTCTCGCTCTATCGAATGGACGACCTAAGCGCTGCGCGCTCGCGCGATGTGCTGAAGTCGTTTTATCAGGCCCTTGTGCCAGAGGTTCTGCGCAAGGCGCTGGGCGAGTTCTATACCCCAGATTGGTTGGTCGATGTCGCATGTGATCGGGCTCAGGTGCAGGATTGGAGCAAGGTGCGTGCGCTTGATCCTACCTGCGGTTCGGGGTCGTTCCTTCTAGAAGTTATCCGTCGGAAGCGTGCGCTGGCCAGAGCAGCGAAATGGTCGGACGCAAAAACTCTCACCGCAATTTTGCATGAGGTGTGGGGTTTCGACCTGAATCCGCTCGCTGTCCAATCAGCCCGCGTTAATTTTCTGATTGCCATCGCCGACCTGGTGGCCAGCACCGGGGCGGAGGTGGAGTTGCCAGTTCTACTCGCTGACGCGGTATACTCGCCAGCTCAGTCGCCCGTTAAAGGTCAGGATTTTGTTGAGTATGGCATTGGCAGCGCGCAGGCTGACCTTAACATCGTTTTACCTGCTGCTTTGGCGTTCGATCGGATTAGATTAGACGCAGCTTTTGTCATTATGGCCGAAGCAGTGCATGACGAAAAAGAGTACCCTGATGTCGAGAAGCTTTTGATAGCTTCCGCATTGATGACAAAGGCCGAGGGGAAGGCTTGGCGCGACGCACTGAGTACGACCTACGAGCAAGTACTTGAGCTTCATCGGAAAGCCTGGAACGGGATCTGGTTCCGGATCGTTCGCAATTTCTTCTGGTCAGCGGTCGCAGGTCAGTTCGATGTTGTCGTTGGCAATCCCCCATGGGTTCGTTGGTCAAATCTACCTGAGAGATATCGCGACCGGATCAAACCAACGTGCGAGCGCTACACGATCTTCTCTGAGACGCCATACCATGGCGGTAATGAGCTCGATATATCGGGAATGATCACCTATACCGTAGGTGACAAATGGCTGAAGCAAGGCGGAGCGCTGGTGTTTGTAATAACACAGACGCATTTCCAGTCGCCGTCATCACAAGGTTTCCGTAGCTTTAGAATCGACTCGAAAGCCAATTTGATCCCAGAATCTGTTGATGATCTGAAGCTTCTAAAGCCTTTCCCAAAGGTAGCAAACAAGACAGCTATTGTTCGACTTCGGAAGGTCGGAAATAAGCAGACTACAAAGTATCCTGTACCCTATACAGTATGGGAAAAGGCAATTGGCCAAGGGGGATCTCTGCCGGAGAACCTCACCAAGGCAGCAGTGTTGGCCCGTGTGAGCCAGAAGGCTTGGGAGGCAACTCCAGTTAGCGGAGGAAATTCACCGTGGGCGATTCTCCCGCCAGGCCGTTTCAAAGACATGGAGAAACTACAGGGTCAGAGCAACTGGGCTGCTGGCCGTAAGGGTATTACGGCTGATCTCAATGGCGTCTATATGGTGCGCATTATAGCAGTTAATTCCGTCAACGGTCTCGTTCAGGTCGAAACCCGGCCGGAAGCTGGCAAAACCGATATCGGCCCAGCCCGAAAATTCTGGATCGAGCCCGATCTATTGTTTCCGTTGCTCAAGGGTGCGGCCGACTTTTCCGCGTGTCATGTCCACGTAAAGAACGAGTTATTTGTCGTAGTCCCGAACAAAGGAATTCTAAAAGCAGATTATGCAGCGGCGGAAGCCGTGATGGCAAAACTTCCACAAACGAAGAAGTATCTAAACCATTTCCGAGCGCTTCTCGAACGCCGTTCAACGTACCGTCTTCGACAGCCTAAGGCACCATACTACTCAGTTTATAACTCAGGAAGTTATACGTTCTGTCCACACAAAGTTGTTTGGGCGGAGCTTTCGACATCGTTTGAGGCCGCGGTTTTCACAGAGTCGGATGTTCCGTTGATCGGGTCGCGTCCGTATGTCCCAGACCACAAGGTGTATTTCGCTGAGTTTCAGAACGAAGCTGAGGCGCACTTCGTCTGTGGAACACTAAACTCGACTTTGGTAAAGGAGTATGTAGAGAGTCATACAATCCAAATTCAAGTTAGCAACATATTCAAGCACCTGAGTATTCCGAGGTTTGATCCAAAGGATTCAGATCATGTTGCCTTATCGAAGGCATCTTTGAAAGCTCATGCGGCGAAGACGGCGGACGCGCGAGCCAAGCAGCTGCTGGCGTTGGATAAGCTGGCCGAGATAGTCCTAACAGCATGATTCTGAGCCGCCCATGTTGAACGCATTCGCGCGTATCCTGCTTACCAGCTCGGCGATCGCGCCCGTAGGGCTGACCTATGCCTGGGTCGCCTACATGCAGGATCAGGTGAAGCCGGCGATAATCATTCTTGCGGTTAGCTTTGCGGCCGTTGCCATTTGCCTACTGCTGCTTGGTTACGCACGGAAAAACCTCGAAGGATCGCGGTTCCAGGCGAAGGAGATCGAAGCTGCAGATCGCGAAAATATGGGCTTCCTGCTGCTGTATCTTCTCCCGCTGTTCACGTCACAGTTCAACACTCTTAACTGGCAGCTATGGATTCCGACCCTCATCATTTTCGCGATGATAACGGCAACCGGATATAACTATCACTTTAACCCGCTCTTGGGCTTGTTAAAGTGGCACTTCTACAAGGTCCAGTCCAACGAAGGCGTGACCTATGTGCTGATAACGAAGAAGCAGCTTCGAACTGCCGCCAATGCCGTCACTGTCGGGCAGCTTACAGAGTATATTCTAATAGACTTGGAGGATGCTTGATGGTCAATCTATTCGCTCTGTGCCGCACAGCAACGGGGTTGCAGGTGAAGCGGGTCGCGCTCGCCCAACCGGTGCAAGCGAAGGTTGGGACCATCTTTCATACACAGGCCAATTCGTTTTTAAACGGCATTGCCGAGGAGGTCGATTTCTCAGGCGATTGGAAACCTGACGACGACGAACTTTTGGTGATCGACGCTCCAGCAGAGGCGGCCGTTATCGTCGCTACGATCACGGCAAACCCAATCAGCCTACCCGAGATCGACGCTCAAAACTTCATGGCGGAGGGTATCCGTGGGCTCTTTGTAATCGAACCGGTTGGGCAGGAGCATCGCATCCTGATCCAAGCTTTTTCGGCGCAGCAACTTCTTTCCCGAAGAACCACGTTGTTCCTGTCAGGCAACTCTTTCAAGGAGTTGACCGAGCCGGGCTTTACTCTCGACAATAACATTGTTGCAATCATGGAAGGTGGAAAGCTCAAATTCAAAAGCTTTCAGCGGACGCGTACCGTATTTGACCTACAACAACTATATAAGGAAGCTACCGACCAAGAGGTAGATGCCTTTTGTCAGCATGCTAGTCTAGAAGTCGCCGATACTGCAGCTTTCAAGGTAGCAGCAGACCAAGGAATTCGTAAACTCGTCCATGCAATTACGAAGGCAAATGTTTTAAACACACATCAGGTTGTTGTAATAGCAGAAAAAGCAGCGAGCCTAGGGATTAATGTTGCAGTCAAAGATGGTAAACTACTAGTACCGTCAGACCGAAAATCAATAAAGACACTATTCCGTTTTCTAGATGACGGAATCTATCAAGCGGCGCTTAGCTCATCAAGGTACGTCACAAACTCCAAAAGGCGGATCGTCTGAAATCATTGACCGAGATTATCTTAAGAGAAAATACAATCGTGATCTATAATTAGCTTTAAAGTCTACGCATCGATCTTACGAAATGTTAGATTGAAGCGTGACTTGTCTACCCCTGTGCGTTTTGGAACCGCATGCTTCCAGTGCCGCTGGAGTTCGCCACTCATGACTAGCAAGGTTCCGTGCTTAAGAGGTATTGTAATCTTGTGATCATTATTGGTGTTGTGCCGCAGCTGAAAGTCACGGGTCGCCCCAAAATTGGCAGATGCAATGACAGGGTCCTTGCCAAGCTCTTTTTCGTCGTCGGCGTGCCAACTTAGGCTGTCTCGGCCATCGCGATACCAATTGAGCAGTACACAATTAAATCGGCTTTCAATCACTTCCTCGATGCGACGCTTGATATGGAGCAAGCCATCGTTCCAAGGGTTAGGATCGGAATTTATACCGGAATAAGTATAGGCGGCGCCTGGGTCGCCATACCAAGCTGTAAGTCGCGGTAGAGGAATAGACTTTCCATAAAGCTTCAGGCTGTCCTGCTTCCAACGTATGTTTGTAAAAGCAATACGCTCCAGCTCGTCCGCCGATACGTTACGCCAGTCTATAGTTCGCCAGTCTTCTTCCGCGTTCTCTTGCAGGTAGGCGACCATACGGTCGCTCCATGCCTTGGTAAAGAAGTGCTCTGCATAGAAAATCTCGCCACCTGGAACCTTTATATCAAAGCCGTTCGAGGTTTCGTTCCACGAAACCTCGAACCCGCTATCTTTCGGCAGGGCGAATGGTGGTTCCGGAATTGATGATGTAAACAGGTCAGCCATCGTTAACTTCCAACTCACATAACCAGACGACGCCCTTGGACTGGCTGGGGTTGTCGCACGTAAACCGTTCGAGCATCGATCGATGGATGTTTAACTGGTGTGCCATGCCAGGATTTTCAAATGCCGCTTTGACGCCTTCGATCCTTGGGGTTCCGCCGTTGAAATCGCGGTCATGGCTCACTGAGAGAATTGTATGATGTCCGGGGCGTAAAGTCTTAGTCAGAAGTGCCAGTGGATCAAAGCCGGGCACGTCCAGGGAGTTCGAAAATAGATGCAGAGTGCTCCCTGCATGTGGGTTCGGAAGGTCGCCCTCACTGAGATCGTCAAAGCGCTCGCAAAGGCTGGTCACCGTCGCCGCCGGGGCCATTCGCCCATAAATCGCCGCCGCACGAGCCAGCGCCATGGCCGACGGCTCGATTAGCAAAATGTCGCGAACCAGGGCGAGCAAAGCCCCTTGCGTGAGATCGTTTACGAGAAGGCCAGCCAGGCCTTGCCCACACCCATAGTCAATCCAGAAAGTCGGCGGGGCGATCCCGGCTAGGCATGGAGCTATGTGTTCCCATTGGCTCTCAATCATTGGACCATAGGAGTGCAGATACTGGTCCAGCTTCGCAGTCGTATCGATCACGGCATGGCCGTAGTCTAAGCTGCCTCTCAAGCCATTGTCGGCTCTCAACGCCGACCTAAACCATTGAAAGTTAATCTCCTGCGTCGCAACGCCCCCAATCAAGTCGATCGCTGTATCTGCCATATTCACTCCCCTTTTGCGATATTTTAGTATGACGACCACAAGCAATAACCCGGTTATCTAGCCGGACACCAGTTTGAGAATTACATCCATTCTCAACCTAAAAACGCCTGGTGGTCTTTGCTTAGTCATTTAATCGTTTAGAGGTTTGTTTGGGACAGGTGTTACGTCCCGGTCGAGAGCGCGTGCAGTATTCGCTGCACGCCTTTAGTGGTGTCTCAAGCTCACAGCGTATTTCACTTTGAGTGCTTTGCACTGCGGTAAGGCATCAGTTTTCTCCAGCGTCGTCACCTGGCCATTCTAGATGGATGGCGTCGATCCGGCCTGGGAATTGGAATGCGTCGATTGCGTCGATTGCGTCCGGAACTGAAATAGCGATGTATTCAAGGAGCGTAATGCGCTCTCCTTCTATTAGCTCCTTTTCTGTTATGATGTTCATGGGTGTTGCGTGGAGCAGCCTGCTCGTCAGCCGGTAGAGAAAGTCGTACTGCGCCACCATCCCGACCCGTAGCGCTTCGCTGCGCCACTGCCACTGCCCCAAGTATCGGTTCACCTTTGCGGGATCAGCCATCCGCGTGCTGAAGTCATTGATGCGATCGTCGATCAAGGCGAGTTGGCTCCGCCAGTGCGGTATCTGTTTTTCAATAAGCAGGTGGCGCTGGTAGCCGTATCCATTGAAAACGGCCGCCGCTGCATAGAGAGCGAAGTGGCGGCGCGCTTTTCTGTCGATTTTTTCCCGGTGTTCATTTAGAAGCTGCGTCATCTCTGTTGCTGTTTGATCACCTTTAAGATATCTATTATTTAAACTGTCGAAGGTATCCGCAAAAATATTATTATATTCATTATCTAAGCTGTCGAATAGGTCTGCTTCAGCCTGAAGCTTTGTAACCATCCCGGCGAGGTCTTCCTTCTGATTTTTGAGTAGTTGACCGTAGAAAAAATCGCCCCAACCGGGATCGATGAGAAATAATTTGAGCCAGACGAGGTTCTCAAAGAGGTTTCGGGCGCTCGCTAGCAACTCGACGGACGACGGATTTCTTCCCTCCGGAAGCAAGCCGATTAGCTTTTCCAGCGAGCCGATCTGAGCACGTAGTGCCCAGCTGACGCCGTTATCCTCGCTAACTCCCTCTGCCCGCGTTCGTAGACCGAGCATTTGGAGCGTTCCGCGTGTTTGAGCGAGGGCCATCGGAGTCCGTTCGGCCACGACCGCACGGATTTCCTCAAGTAGCTGCTCCTCTGTCTTCAGCTTGAACATCAACCTCTATCTCCAATTACGTTGTCGTACCGTCAGGGCCGTTTGCAAGCGTCTGGAAGCGTCTGGCGCGCCGCTTTGCCGGGGCGAGGGCCACGGTGCGATATGGCCTCTGTGCGTTATTCGGACACAGATTCACGGTAGCGGTTTGACGAGCAGGGGCATTAAGCCGTTGGTGTCGAGATCGAGGCGATCAGACCAGATGTAATCGCCGGTGAGATTGATGCGGTCCCAGCCCAGCGGCGAGAGCCGGGACAGCAGGTAGCTGGCAAGCTGCTAGGTACGTGTGGTGCCGCCATTAGGCGGCACATAATGCCCGCTCGACCGTAAGCGACAAGGCTAAGGCCAACTAATGAATATTTTCATCGCCAGTAGAGAAGGCCGGTGAATGGGCAATGCCTTATAGTGCTGGCTCGATACGATGATCGGGAGTGCTAAGTATTATAGGCAACTTCTCTATTACAAGATTAGCGGCAGTATAACCCTTTGACCTAGTTCCACTTTTAATATTTGGATATATCTTAAACTTAATGCTATTATACTTCGGTTTAAATTGATTTATGAGCATAGCCTCCACTTCATTTGTCAGTTCAGGTGCATTAGGCTTCAGCCATGTCTCACTATACCTATCACTATCTTTTGATGTGATGAGAGGATGCTCAATTGCAGCGACTCCAGTAGGAAGAAATGCCTCGTATGATCCCATCAGCAAGACCTCATCAAAGCCGAGAATGCTCAACATCGCAATTGATACTTCCATAGGCGCATGGGTAGATGGATCTCCCATAGGTCGCTCGCGAATTAGCACACTTTGAAATTTCGAGTGGCTGGTTAGGCGCTTCCAGATTTCCTGGTCAAAAGCTTGGCCAATATAGTGAACATGATAGTCGCTAAATTGGAGAGGATTGCCATCAATTTCAGCGGTTACGTTCCCGCAAAGAACCTCGTAGATAAATTTTTGTGGACTAAACCAAACAATAAATGATCCATTAGCCCGCCGAAGTTTTATGGCTGCTACGTCGTTAAACGGGGCAGCTTTATCAGGCGTCTTTTTATGGAAGCCAAATTCTATGTCGGTCGTTCCGGTAGGCTCGCAAAAACCATTTGTTGTAAACGGAAGATAGCAGTTTAGAGGCGGTCCTGTGCCATCAATTATATCGAAACGTAAGCCATTATCATCAGGAATGACGTTGTTGAAGTAGGTGAGCGGCCGCTGCATGATGACGTAGATTGTGCAGCGCTTCATTCGTTTGAGAACGACCTTTTCAAGTTTGAGGTGCTCGTACTCCCAAGCCGAAATGACTGGATACGTTGTGCTCGCTTGAATAGTGATATTCTTGATGGCAGTCATAAATATACCTGATAGATGTTTCGCTGGAGCGCCACAAAAACTGTCAGTCTGTCCCTATACCATAGACGCAGAGAGCGCGCGGTACAGCGTCGCATGGTGGCACTTCAGCAGCTTGGCAGCTTCCCGTACCGACGTGCCCTCACCCACCAGACGTTCGCCAAGCGTGATCTGATCTGGGGTGAGCTTAGGCGGGCGCCCGAAGCGGACTCCCCTCGCCTTCGCCGCTACCCGACCGCTGCTGGTACGCTGATGGATCAGCTCGCGCTCGAACTCGGCAATGCCGGCGAATACCGTTAGCACCATGCGACCGGCAGGCGATGTCGTATCCGCCCAAGGTTCAGCTAGCGATCGGAGCCCTGCCCCGGCCTCCTTCAGCTTTTCTGCGATATCGAGCAGATCCCTCGTCGACCGCGCCAGCCGATCGAGACGGGTGACTACCACAATATCGTCACCGCGGATCTGATCAAGCAGCCGGGCGAGCTCCGGCCGATCGCGCTTTGCGCCAGACACCTTCTCTTCAAAGGTGCGGCGACAGCCGACCTCCTTCAACGTAGCGCATTGCAGCCGCAGATCCTGATCATCGGTTGAGACGCGAGCATAGCCAATCAGCATGTCGCAAATATGTACAGAAAATCCAGACTTTAGCAACCCACTTTTGCGACACATTGCTACGAGGCAAGTCGATGCTCCTCGGCGTTGTCGCGAAACTTAGGCCTTCGCTGGTGTGGCCCAACCGATCCGCGCTAGCGTGCCAAGCAGGGTAGAGCGCGGGACCTTGAAGGTCCGACAGACAGACGCCTTACTGGCTCCGCCATCCAGTGCGGCGGTAATCCGTTCGAGCGTTTCCGCGTCGATCATCGGCGGGCGGCCGCCCTGGCGTCCCCGTCGTTTGGCCGCGGCCAGTCCCGCCATCACCCGTTCACGCGTCAGCGCACGCTCATATTGTGCCAACGCGCCGAACAGCGAAAACAGCAACTCGCCGTGTGGCGTCGTCGTATCCATCTGTTCGGTCAGCGACCGGAACGCGATGCCCCGCGCCTTCAAGTCTGTGACGATCGTCAGCAGGTGCGGCAGCGAGCGGCCAAGCCGATCAAGCTTCCACACGATCAGCGTGTCGCCCGCGTTCAGATAGTCGAGGCAGGCTTTGAGCCCCGGTCGATCGTCGCGCACGCCTGACGCTTTGTCGGTATGAAGATGACGATGATCGACGCCAGCTGCGACCAGCGCGTCGCGCTGGAGATCGACCGACTGGCGATCGTCGGTCGACGACACCCGCATATATCCGACCAGCATGTGCGACAAACCCCCGAAAACATATTCTCGTACACTTTATCAAAGCGACAGGGTTTGTCGATTGTTATGAGCAGAGGCGGGTGTGGTTCAGCAAAAGCGCAGGTCGGGGGTGTCGCCAATCATGTGTTTTGCGTCACCTAAAAGGGCGTACCTCGTCATTCCCATAACTCCGTCGAAATGACGCCTTTTTGAGAAATCGTTTTGGGAACGGTTTTTGGGAAAGCGGCTTGCAACGGGGGGAGCTCACTTGTCGCTGTTGTCCTCCGTTCCCGGGCCGGGTTCCTTTTCGGGAACGCCACGAACGCCTTAGACATTCTGGCTCACCCTGCTTGTAGCGCAGGGTGAGCCAAAATTTTGGCGTTTGACGTTTACTCGCCGTTGCCGATCTGCGTGGTGCTATATCGGGCAATCTTCCATGCACCAGTTTCGGACTTACGGAGAACGAACAATTCCAGATAGCTGGCCGGCTCTACCCTACCATTTGACTTAGTGGTTTGGGTTCCCTTTGTCGCGGTTCGAACGAAACCCCAATCGGCTCCCGTCTGGAACACCTCTGTTACCTTGGTGACCAAATTGAAATCGATCGCAGCAAACATTCCCGGATAAACATCTGCAAGCTGTTTCTTTCCCTCGATTGCCGGGCCAATGGGGGCCATCAATACACCGTCTTCCGCGTAAGTCGCCATTACGGCCGATACATCTCCTCTCATGAATGCGCTCATATACTCTAACACCGTAGATTTTAGTGCTTCAGATTCGTCCTCAAAGCTGTTGTTCATAACTATTTTCCTTGAGTGAGCCACGTTGCCCGTTTCGGGCAAAAACTTGCCGTTGGCGTTCTTCCATTCGCTGGGCTCAGCGATTGTCTCGACAACGTCCCAATGCTCGGCAACCTTCCCGTCTTTGATCCGGAAAAGATCGTAGAAGGCGGTTGGCTTGCCGTTGAAGTGACCTTCACTGGCGACCAAGACGAAATTACCCTCCCCAAGTACCAGATGGATACGATCGTACTTGGACGTGATGCCAGCAGCCGCCATGCCTTTAAATGCTTCGGTCAGGCTGGCGACGCCATCGGCAATTTGCGGGTGATGCTGAATGTAGTTGTCGCCGTTGCAGTAGCTGGCGAGCTTGTCTAACTGACCGTTCACCAGAACGTCTTCGACAAAGCTTCGCGCCAGCGCCTTGTTGGCTTCGGTTTTGTCGAGATCCTGTGCCTCGGTCGGTCCGTCGATCATGCTACGGCCACTGGGATTCAGGTCAGCCTTAGCTTGAAGGTTATCCCAATGTTCGACAACCTTGCCGTTCTCGAAGCGGAAGATGTCGAAGCCGATCATCGGCGCGAATACGTTATAATCCGTATGTGTAAACACGTAGTCGCCATCTTGGAGTACTCGCACCGGCTTCAGGTTCGCACCTTTAGGCACGATCTGCTGCAACCCCTTGAAGCCAGCCAGACCGTCAGCAGCGCCAAGATTGTGTTGGATATACTTGTCTGGGTTAATGATGGCGACAGGCTCCGAAGCCCCGGTCACTATTGCATTCAGCAGGTCGACGACCTGTGTCTTCTGATAATTCACGACGACGTTATCCTTAGAAATAGCGTGGACCGGCAAATTAGGAGCGCAGGCCAATAGGTTTGCGAATGCCAGACAGATTGTTGCTCCCTTCATACCGTTAAGCAGACGGATCATGTGGAGCACTCTCCTTTAAAACGGGTCAGCGCCAGAATGCCTCAAGCGTCTGAACCAGCTCCTCCGGCTTGACGATCGGCACCCAGTGGCCAGTCCGATACTTGATAACCGCTTCGGAAGCTGTTGCCTCACCCAGCCTGTCAGCAAATCGATCGGGAAGGAATTCGTCCTCGATACCCCACACGATCATGCTTCGAGACGTTGCGCCGCCAAGTTCCGCATACCACTGGTTCGTTACGTCAAATTGCGTGCGATAGAGTTTGAGGATCGCGTCTTTCATGGTGTCGTCCATGAAGCTGACCGTGCTGACTGCCTCCTGCTCGGGAACGCCGGCAGCAACAAATTGTGGAACCCAATCTTCGTCCGCAACCTGTGCCATCATCGTTTCGCCGACACCCGGCGTCATGCATGCTTTGGCGAACGCATGCGGTTCATATTCGGGATCGATCGGGCCACTGATGCCGACCCAGCTTCGGATAAGGTCCGGCCGCAGCGACGCGACGCGCGCTGTCAGGATGCAACCGAAATCATGGCCGACCAGATCAACGGGTTCGCCGATGGCCTCAATCTGCGCGATGATCCAATCGACATAATTGTCGGCCGTGATGACAAGATCATCCGGGACCGGGACGCCAAAGCCGGGAAGATCGAGGGCGATCACATCGCTGCGCTTCAGATGCGAGAGGACGCGATTCCAGACGCGGTGCGTGTCAGGAATACCATGAACAAGAACGGCAGGCATGATGTTGGTCCCTTGTGTAGGTTTCTGCTGGACACTAGGTGTACCCAAGGGAGTAAGGTGTAAAGAAGGCACCCATGCGACACCTGATTACCTATAGGAAACCGATGAGCGATCCTGATCCAAATGCTTATGCCGCAGCCTGTCCCAGTCGGATCGTCCTTGATCGCGTGGCGGACAAGTGGACGGTGCTGCTGCTAGGCATTCTTTCCAAGCGGCCGACGCGCTTCAATCAGTTGCGGCGCGAGATCGAAGGGCTGTCACAGAAAGTGTTGTCCCAGACCCTGAAAAACCTGGAGCGAGACGGTCTGGTTATTCGCGAGGCGTTCGCAACCGTCCCTGTCACGGTCGAATACAGCATTACACCGCTTGGCGCGACGCTTGCCGAAAAGATGGAGGCGCTGCTTCATTGGGCCGAGGGGAACGTCGGCCAAGTGCTAGAGGCGCAGCGCCGCTATGACAAAGCACAGACAGCGACCATGTGAGGCGGTACTGCGCAGATAGCGCAACCTCAGGTGCGTTCCCGTATCACCATCCTTTCGAGAAAGCTTCGGTCTTCTCGATCGGCGTTCCTTTTCGGGAAGGGCGGGATCGCCAGAGAGCGGCCAATAGCGGATAGCGTGGTTTACGGGCATATAAGCTTGATCATAAGCCTTGGGAGTCGCCGCATGGGGTGGATTTTAACGATCGGGCTGCTGGCGCTGCCCGTTTCGATGACCGAAGGTACTCCGCGGCAAATAACCGTTGGCTCGATGCTACATGGAAAGGCCGCGTGCGCTGTTTCGTTGGTCGATAATCAATGGCGATCTAGAAGCATTCGTCAGTTCCAGGAACTTAGAAGTCAGACCGATAATATCGCAAGGGCGGCGACTGATAGTAGCGCACACGGTAGGTACTTCGTCTTCGGTAAAAATCAGATCACCACAATCCTATTCATAAGCAAGTCTGAATGCCTTCGTACCGCCAAGATATTGGATGAGGCGAAGCTTTATTCGGAGCGCGGTCGGCTTCTCTCGGCTCAAAATGTGAGAAAAATAGCGATGACGGCGTTCGGGGAGGCGTCAATGTTCCCTTAACGGTCGGGTACGCTAAGCGCCACGTTCCCTATTCACCATCCCTCGCGGGAAAGCCCGATCGGTCACGAACGCCCATTTGCGGCCGTTCAGGCTGCGATCCGGGCGCCCAATAACGGCCATTCGTTAAGCGCGATCTTTCCCGTTTCTACGTCTCCGACTGGCCATTTCGGGAAAGAGCAATTGGGAACAGATTTTGGGAAAGCGAAACCCGCAGGCGTCCGTCAGCACGATCGAGGCAGCCAGGTTCACGTCAGACGTTCGTTTTTGAGAACGCCGGATCACCGCCTTCACACAGCAGGCATGGTCGAAAGAGCATCCTCGCGGTTCCTGATTGCAGACGCCCGGTCAGCACGGCAGGAGGTGGAAGCGAGCGAGCTTTGGAAAGATTATGAGCATGATAGCTACTGCACGTCGGTTCACGATCGGGTCGCTGGCCGGTATTGCCATATCGCTGCTACCAAGCGTCGCCTTCGCTCAATCAAGAGAAGACGCCCTCAAGGATTTTGAGTTTGTCCTTGAGGTCGTTCGGCAAGATTATGCTGGCTTTTCTGACAAGACGGCAGGGGCCAAGGCCGTAGAGTTCGAGGCGCTGGTGCGCAGTAAACGGGCTGAAATTGAACAAACTCCGAAAAAAGAGGGCAAGATTATCGGCGACGTTCTTGCTTGGTTCAATGATCGTCATACAAGTTATTCATCGGCCTCGCTACCGGGGCAGGCATCACCAAACGCCGATAAACTTCTGGCTTCGCAAGGCCCCTTCTTGCCCATAAACAGGCTAGTACCCGCCAAAACTAGTGCAAAGCAGCCTCTTGCCGGCACAGCGTGGGCCAGCACCGATGGTATTTACCAAGCCGTGATTCTGTCCGATCCAGCTGACCCGCAACGCGCACTCGGCGTGATTACCAGCAGTAAATCTCCCGCATGGTCCTCCGGTCAGGTGAAGTTTGTGCTGACGCCTTCGGCGCATGGTTGGAGTGGCACGTATTACATGCGCGATCACAGTGCCGAGACGGCAATCGCGAAATTCCTCGGCAAGAACTCCGTCCTGCGCTTTGCTTCCATGTCGGTTGACTGGGTGCGGGTGAAACCCACACCCGCAGTGCCGCTGGACAACATCGTTCCATCAGCCGATTTCTTCTTGCGCCGGCTATCAAGCAAAACCGCGATTTTGCGCCTGCCAAACTTTTATGGCGATAATGGCGAAAAAATTGAAAACCTACTGGACGATAACCGCGTTCTATTAGAAAACACTCCCAATCTTGTCATCGATGCTCGAAATAACTCCGGAGGCAGTGATGGTTCATATTCAAAGCTAATGGAATGGATTTACACGCGGCCGATTTATTCGATCGATGTTGAGTTTCGCGCGACGGCCCGCAATGCGGACCTGTACGAAGCGATGCTTAAAGACCCAAGCTTCTCACCAGATACGATATCACAGGTTCGGCGTATTGTTACTCGCATTCGCAATGCCAAGGGCGATTGGGTAAGCGGCGGAGACAAGCCCTTTTCGATTATGACCTTCCCGCGCATCATGCCTAACCCAAAACGGGTAGGTATCATTGCCACGGGCGCAGGCTCTAGCGGTGATCAATTTGTTCTCGACGCTCGCCAAAGCCGAAAAGTTACGACATTTGGCGGTCCAACAGCGGGAGTTATCGATTACTCGAACGTTTTGGAAGCTACGTCACCGTCCAAGCTCTTCATTCTTCGATGGGCCACAAGCCGGTCGATGCGCTTGCCGGACGAACCAATCGATAACGTCGGCATACAACCCGACATACCGATCAGCGAGCAGGTCGACGACCCGATAACGTTCGTCCAGTCTTGGTTGGAGCGGCAGGTTGACTGAATAGACGTCGGCGTCCGGCCTTCGCTGCCCCGATTAGCCAATCGCGCCCACTCAAACCCGCTTAAATTCGATCCTTTTCGGGAACAGCAAAGTCGTCGGTCGCTGTCACAAACTGACATGGAGGAAAACTTAAGCGTCCTCGGCTATCACGGAAACGGGGGTGATGGTTGTGCGAATGAGAACGGCAGTATTCAGCTTGGTAGGCTTGCTTGCGGTCGTTCTTGCGGCAGGGCCCATCTTCCGCTTGGGTGAGAAAACATACCACTACTATGGCTGGAAGCAGTATCCGCCATACCGGTGGCGTCTGACGGTCGTTCTCGCCACCTCGAATGGATTGCGAAGCTACTCCGGCGTTTATGAAAACCGTGACACCGTTGCGGGTCCGGGGATGAGGTTTGGACCGGGTAGCGGCAGCACATGTGTCCAAGGCGATGCGATCCCGATCGCGGTCACACGACGCTCAACGGTGTATGTTCTGCCATGGCGCGAGGACAGTTGGGATTGGTCGCGCTATGCTCCTCAAGCCATTTTGGCGAAGCCCATTGGCGATAACGCCCAACGCGCTGTCGTCATGCAGCGATTACGCGGGACCGCCGTATTGCTGCGCGATAATGACAACACAGGACCCGGGTGGCCCACCTTCATTCGTCTACCGAGCGCAACGGCAGGAAGGCTTTTGCCATTCGCTGATCCGGACAATCTTGGTCCCGGCATTCGAGTGGCCCGGGTCATGGTAAGCATGACCCGCGACCCCGTCACGCGGCCTCTGCGCCATCTAAAAGAGAGGTTGCTTGAAGACCTTTCGCCAGGAAGTGACCCTGCTCGTGCGGAATATCTCTCCCAACCAACTTCCTATTCGGGATGTTAAGTTAGGGCGGCGCTAATTGCCACTGTTGCCAAATCCGCCCTCGCAGACATTCTCACTCGACCCATCGGATACGATTTCCGATAGGCCGCGCACTTTCTCGCTTTTCGTGGTCAATCGAGAAAGCTTCTCATGCCCAACCGCCATCGGCTAGGCGTGGGGGCAATGACCGTCCCTCGCACAACTCCTTCCCTTCGCTGGCACTTGATGGTCCCGATGGCGCTTGTCGGCTTCGCCGCTTGCACGGTTAGCGCGTCCGCTGAAGGACCTGTGCCGCCAGAGGCCAGTCGGGTCGTTGCGATCACCTTTGATGATCTCCCCTATGCCAGCGATAGATCAACCGCCTCCCCCGACGCCGCTATCGCAGCACAGCGCCAAATCGTCAGCGCGCTGCGGCGCGCTCGCGTTCCCGCAACCGGCTTCGTCAACGAGGACAAGGTGCAGGCCCTTGGACCTGCCGGTCCTCGCCTGCTTACCGAATGGAACAAGGGCCTCCTGGCCCTCGGCAATCACGGCTACAGCCATTTCGACAGCAACGACCTCGACGTTGCGGGGATCGAAAAGGAGGTCATGAAGGGGGAAGCAACCATCCGACCAATGGCGGCATCGAGCGACCGTTCCATCTCGTTCTTTCGCTTCCCCTACAACCACGTTGGCGACACCGAATCCAAGCGGATGGCAATCGAAAAGCTTCTCGCCAGTCACGGCTACAAATTGGCCGCATCGACGATCGACACGTCCGATTACCTGTTTAACAGTGCCTACGAACGCGCCGTCACCGAGCGCAATAAGGCCATGATGCAGCGGATCGAGCGGGCTTATCTCGATCATAGCCGCGTCCAGATTGCCTATTATGGCGAGCTGAGCCGCAAGGTTCTCGGCCGCGATGTGCCGGCGATTATGCTACTGCACGCCAACCGACTGAATGCCGCGACGATCAAGCCGCTCCTCGGCCTGTTCCGGTCAGCCGGCTACGGGTTCGTTTCCCTTGCCCAAGCGCAAACCGATCCAGCCTATTCGGCCATGCCTACGGTTGCGACGAAGTTCGGTCCTATGTGGGCGTATCGATGGGCGCGGGAACGTCTGATAAAAGTTGACGGGCGGCGAGAGCAGGAGCCGCCCGCCTGGGTCAGCGCATACGCCGGTGAAACATCGTGAGTGCGTCTCTCCGCCTTCCCGCAAGGATCGAACTACGGAAGGGAATGAAGATCTACGACCGAGCGTATTTCGCGGTTTGGCTCGGCGCACCGTTTGCCATCCAGGTAACACCCATGATTGCCAAGCCAAGCGAGAGGCCCCAGATTCCGTAATATAGATACGGCGAAAGATCAGACTTCATCCCCGGTAACATGATAACGGGCATGATCGCAGGAAACATGGCGACCGGTAGATACCGCTCTCGGCCATTCTTATGCATCTTCAGCTCCCTCTTTCCTGTTTCGCGATAGCTTATGTGACGACGCAACCGGCAGTTGTCGAGGTTCCTGTTTTTCTCGCAATGGATCCTTTTGGGAAAGCCGGCAGCTGCCCAATGTCTGCTATCGCCACCCGCCTTCCCGAAAGCAGCCTGTCCGCTTTCCTCCCCAACTCAGTCATTCCCGAAAGATGGTGGCTTTTGAAAGCCCGCCACGCTGCCAACTCGCGCTAAGATCGTCGGCGTTCGTGATCGGCTAGAATATCGAGGAAAGCGGTCACCCGCGCAGGCCGGAACCGCGTATCGGGCATCACCGCATGGATGCCGCCGCTGTCGAGCTGCCATGTCGGCATGACGCGGACAAGCCGGCCGCGTGCCAGATCGCCAGCGATCGCGAAGTCGGGCAGCACCGCGATCCCCGCCCCTTCCCGCACCGCCTGCAGCACGCCCAGCGTGGCGCTGATCGTGAGCGTTGCCGCGAACCGAACCAGATGTTGTTTCTCATCGTCGGCACGGAACGTCCACCCCAGCGGGTCGCGCAGATTGCCGTTCGCGACGAAAGGCATTTGGGCCAGTTCCGCGACGTTCGGGCTGGGCGCCATGGCGCCGGCCACCGCAGGACTCGCCACCAGTATTTGTCCGAAGGTGCCGATCCGCCGCGATCGTAGCGCGCTGTCGACCAGCCAACCGACCCGGATCGCAAGCTCGATGTCGCTGCCGACGGGGTCGAGCGTCGCGTCGCCGATCAGGAAGTCGACCGTGCAGGTCGGGTGCCGCCGTTGGAACTCGGCGATGACGGGCACGACAACGGCGATCCCATAGTCGAACGGCGCGGTCAGGCGCAGCATACCGGTCGGCGCACGATCGTCGGTCGCCAGTCCGTCAAACGCATCCTGCGCTTCGGCCAGGACACGCGCGCACCGTTCGTAGAAGGCTCGACCCTCCTCGGTCGGGCGGACGCTGCGCGTCGTGCGGATCAACAGCGTAGTTTCGAACGCGCGTTCAAGCTTGGCAACCTGTTGGCTGACCACCGCCTTGGTGATGCCCAATCGCTCGGCCGCGGCGGTGAACGATCCGGTCTCGACCACCTCCGCGAAATAGGCGAGCCGCTTCAGATTGTTGATGCCGCGATTGGCACCGGTACGCACATTGTATGCTTCTGACATACGGTCCGTCTAGATCTCTGGCCTACACGTCGCAATCCGAGCAGCGCATATACTGGTCTTCAAGGAGGCGCCGACGATGACCACCCACTTCCTCTATCTGTTCGATCCGCTTTGCGGCTGGTGCTACGGCGCCTCGACCGGCATCGCCGCGATGGCGGAACATCCGGGCGTCACGGTCGAGACCTTGCCGACTGGCCTGTTCGCCGGCGATGGCGTCCGGGCACTCGGCAGCGAGATGCGCGACCATATCCTCGCCAGCGATCGCCGGATCGCTGCGTCGACCGGTGCGGTGTTTGGCGATCCATACCACGATCGGATCGTGCGCGGAGCAAGTCTGACGCTCGACAGCGGTCCCGCGACGCTCGCCCTAACCGCGGTCGCCCAAACCGCGCCGCACCGTGAACTGGACGCGCTGCGTGTGATCCAACGCGCACGCTACGTCGACGGACGCGATATCGCCGACGTCTTCGTGCTGATCGACCTGCTAGTCGAAGCCGGGCTTGATGCGGCAGCGGTCACACTCGCCAATCCAGCCCCGGGCCTGCGCACGGCGAACGAACAGCGGCTCGCGAGGGCACGATCGGTC
>NZ_JACYUS010000012.1:0-28724 GCF_014841895.1 Sphingomonas sp. CFBP 13728
TGGAGCAGCCCGGTAGCTCGTCAGGCTCATAACCTGAAGGTCACAGGTTCAAATCCTGTCCCCGCAACCAAAATCACAAACAAAACAATGATATACCGACCGCCCCCTACGCAAGCAGGGGGCTTTTTGCGTTAGCACGCCGCTAGCACAAATTTGACTTTTGCCGGCAACTGTAAAAAACTGCGCTTATTGGTCCACTTTGAACCGGTAGCGTCGTCATGCAGCGGCACGAAATCCTCGGCGGAAAAGTCCAGATCTACAGGCGGGCAGAGGGCGGAAGCTGGCATTGCTCCGCCTCGGTCGGCAACAAGCAGCGCCGCTCGAGCACCAGGACGGACAGTCTGTCGCTGGCCAAGCAGGTTGCCGAGGACTGGTATCTCGGCCTGCGCGGCAAGCTCCACGCCGGTGTCCTGAAATCGGAGAAGACCTTCAAGGAGGCCGCCGCCCAGTTCACCCGCGAGTATGAGGTGATCACCGAAGGGCAGCGCAGCGTCCGCTGGACCCAGGGCCATGCCATCCGCCTGCGGATCCATCTGCTGCCGTTCTTTGGCGAGATGGGCCTGTCGGAGATTACCGCGGGCAGGGTGCAGGAATACCGCGTGCATCGCATGTCGTCGCGCGGCGTGGCTAACCCTCACTCGCTGAGCAACCGGCCGGTGACCGACAAGGCACCGGCCTGGAAGACCATCCACAACGAGATCGTGACGCTGCGACAGGTGTTGCATACCGCGGTCCGCCACGGCTGGCTCTCGCACGTGCCGGATATATCCAGTCCGTACCGTGCTTCCAGCAAGGTTGAGCATCGGCCCTGGTTCAGCCCTGCCGAGTACAAGCAGCTCTACAAGGCGACCGGCGCCTATGCGAAGGAGCCGTTCCATGAGCACTACCGCTGGAACGCCGAGCAGGTGCACGACTATGTGCTGTTCATGGCGAATACCGGTCTACGCCCAGACGAGGCATCCAATCTCGAGCACCGCGATGTGGAGATCGTCGTCGACGATGAAACCGGCCAGCGCATTCTCGAGATCGAAGTGCGGGGCAAGCGCGGCGTCGGCTTCTGCAAGAGCATGCCGAACGCGGTTCGCCCCTATGAACGTCTACTTGGACGTCCCAAGCCGGTTCAGGGCGAAACACGCCGACAGCGTAGGCGCCGCGAGCTGGAGGGGGTCACAGAAGCGCCGGAGACGCCCCTGGCCGAACTGCCCAAGCCAACCGACAAGGTGTTCCCCGGCAATCACGTGAAGCTTTTCAACGGCATTCTCGACAAGGCCGGTCTCAAGTTCGATCGCGATGGCAAGGCGCGCACCGCCTATTCGCTCCGCCATACCTATGTCTGTCTCCGCCTGATGGAAGGCGCCGACGTCTATGCCGTCGCGCGTAACTGCCGCACCAGCGTCGAGATGATCCAGAAGCACTATGCCGCACACATCAAGAACATGATCAGCGCGGCCTCCGTCAACGTACGGCGCGCCAAGCCCAGCGCTCGGCGTAAGCCGCAGCCGGTTCAGTTCGAAGACGACGACCAAAGCTGACCGGGTACCGGTCTCAACACCCGGGCGCGGGCCGTTCACCGGCGCGCGAGCACCCCTTGCGGGGGCGTCCCCGGATGAGCGACCTTGCGGCGATCATTCGCGCTCGTACGAGCGTTTTCCTACTTAGCCGGCTGATGCAGCCTCTTGTGCAAAGCTGATCACAACGACGTAAGCTAGCGTGATGGCGCAGAGGTTATAAATGCGGACGGTCCGCATTTCGGCAAAACTGGTGGATAGCGGCCCGGCCGCTTTCGGGTGGCGATTGTTGTAAACAGCCGTTCGTTCATTTGATGGGGCAGGGGCCCATTGGCCGACTTTGGTGGGAAGTGGTCTATCCGTTCGTGTGCGAAGAACCGCATTTATGATCGTTCGTTCATCAGCGCTGGGTGGCAGCTACGTGGTCGAGACCCTGTCATTGTCTCCTTTCAGCGCAAAGAACTTGAGCGACCGGTCGGCAAGTCCGCCTCGCCTCGAATGCCGCCCGCGCTGAGGTCAGGCGGGTCCTCGCGTCCCAGTCGGAGATTGCGAGTCCTACCCTGCTTAAATTCGCGCCTTCGTCAGAGGGCAATTCAGCGTCAGGTCACCCCAGCGGATGGAGGTCTCGAACCAGCTTGCATCGTTGCCTGCACCGTGGTTGCGTCCCATGCAGACGCACTGGCATTCCTGGCCGGATGCGTTGAAGCCCGCGGGCGAGCACTTCTCCTGTTCTCGATACGGCTAAATCACGTAGTCCTGCCCGAAGGTCCTGAATGAGCGCTCGACGAAGTCGTTGAACCACGCCTTGGGGATTTCCCACTACCGCTTCCCAGATATCCACGCCGGCAACATGCGGCGGCCACGCTGTAGCCATGCGCGATTGTTGTCCGCGACGGGAGGCGCGCGCGCAGCAGCTGCCCCTTCCCGGGCAAAGCGGCTGCTCGTGCTTACGCTTCCGAAGAATTCCGCGCCCAAGACGGAGGCTCTCCTTGCCGCGAACGGCTGCAGGACGCAGCGGCACAATACATGAAGAGCCTGCTCAGGCGATCGCGGTATTCGCCGGGGCGAGATCACCTGCGGGCGGATCCGAATCGTCCGGCTCTGCGCCTAACTGAGCGGTGCCGTCGTCCCGTTAGGGCGTCAGGCGCGCTCGATCCTCTCAGTCCTTGCATTGGGTTGCCTCAGCTTCCTCAGTTGGCCGAGGACCGTCGAGGTTCGACATGCGCGATTGCCGCAGCGCGCGGTATCGCTCCAAAAAGCGGAGCTTCGCCTCCGCCGGCGCCATCCTCTCGACGTGGATCGGGGCGGCGATGATCCCGGCCTCGCTCGCCCATGCGTCGGTGCCCTCCGGCATGAGCTGCGCCTGTTCGGCGGCGAGCACCTCCAAGTCCGCCTTCTTCACGTCGGGATGGACGCAGCCGACGTCGAAGCGGGCGAAGATTACCTCCTCGATCGACTTCTCGAGCCGCTTGTACTCGGGCAGCAGCTGCTTGAGCGGTCGGGTCACGTCGCCGATGAAGGCTTCGGCCGCGTCGTGCAGCAGAGCCGCGTATTCGTGGCCGAGCGCGACCTTGCTGACGAGGATGCTGTGTTCCGCCACCGAATAGAAGCCGTCGGCCTGGCCCGCATACCGGCAGGTGTGGGCAAGACCGTGCGCGATGTCCTCAATGGTGAAGTCCGAGGAGGCGGGATCGAGGAGGTCGAACCATGCGCCGCTCCTGAGCCGAATCTGCGGGCCTGAGGCGATGGAAACTGCGATGGTGTCTCGGTGCATCGCAGCGCCCTTAGTGTGGTCGCCTCGCGCGTGGAAGCGCCGATTGCGTCGCCGGATCCATCAGATGTGGGTGCGGTTCCGATGGACACGAAGCGGTCGATGCGTAAACCCTGCTGTCCGACGTCGGGCATAGGGACCTGCCGGACGACGGCGACTGGGGGTATGGGATGAGGATGGTGGTGGCGCTTTCGGGTGCCGTTGGCAGCGGCAAGTCGACCGTGGCTGAGGCGCTCGTCGCGGTGGTCGGAGGCGAGCGCCTATCAACGCGCAGGATGATCATCGACCTTACGGGAGTGGAAAGCGAGCGCGCGGCGCTGCAGGAGGCGGGTGACCGGCTCGACGTGGACACCGGCTTCTCCTGGGTCGCGGATGCAGTCGGGGCGAAGTGGGACGAAGCCGATGGACTGCTGATTGTGGACGCCGTCCGCCGGACTGAGCAGGTTGATCACCTCAGGCGGCGGTTCCCCGGTGCGGTCCGGCACGTCCACCTCGTGGCCGACGCCGAGGTTCTCGCCAAGCGGCATGAAGAGCGCCGGCACAACGTGATCGAGCTCGGCAGCTACGACGAGGTACGTTCGCACGTAACGGAGGCTGGGGTGGAGAACCTCGCGGGGAAAGCGGACGTCGTGTTCGACGCCTCGCGCCTCGATGTGAGATCGGTGGCGGCCGTGGCGCTCGCCGGCCTGGGTCTCGTCAAGACCCCCACCGCGCGCCTCGTCGACGTGGTGGTCGGAGGCCAGTACGGCAGCGAGGGCAAGGGGAACGTCTGCTCGTACCTGGCTCCTCGCTACAACGTGCTGATGCGCGTCGGCGGGCCGAACGCGGGCCACCGCGTCCGGGACCCGGACTTCGACTTCGTCCATCTTCCCTCCGGCTCGCTGCACAACCGCGACGCACGCCTTCTCATCGGCCCCGGCGCCACACTGTCGCTCCCAATCCTGCTGGACGAGATCGAGAGGGCAGGCGTCGCGCAGAGGCTATCAATCGACCCGCAGGCGATCATCATCGAGGACGGAGATATCGCGATCGAGCGGGCGGCGCTGGACGTGATCGGCTCGACGAAGCAAGGTGTCGGCGTGGCCACGGCGCGGAAGATCCTGAATCGGGGCGGTGAGCCGGTCTTCGGCTCCGAGGTGCGTCTTGCGCGGCAGGTCTCCGAGCTCCAGCCATACGTGCGCTCCACTTGGGCGGAGCTGGAGAAGGCGTATGCGGCGGGGGAGAGGACCATGCTCGAGGGGACTCAGGGCACGGACCTTAGCCTTCATCACGGCGCATGGCCACACGTCACCTCAAGAGAAACTACGGCGAGCGGATGCATGGCCGATGCGGGCATCCCGCCGTCGCGCGTGGACCGCGTGGTCATGGTAGTCCGCACCTATCCGATCCGCGTAGGGAATGCGTCGGGCTACTCGGGTCACATGGGACGCGAGATAGACGCGGCAGTGGTCGCGGAGCGATCCGGCAAGGATGTCGAGGTCATCCGGACCACCGAGGTCGGCACCCGCTCCGGCAAGCCGCGGCGCATGGCTGAGTTCGACTTGGGGCAGGTGCGACGCGCCGCAGCGTTGAACGGGGCGACGGAGATCGCCCTCACCTTCGCCGACTACATCGACGCCGGGAACGAGGGCGCGAGGTCGTTCGGACAGCTGACGGAGGGCACGCGGTCCTTCGTGGGCATGATGGAGGATGCGACCGGATGCCCCGTGCGGCTGATCGCCAGCGGACCGCACCGCGACGACGTGATCGAAGGACGCGAAGCATGACCGAGGGAGAGCTATTCGAGCGGTACCCCCGCCTCTACCATATGGCGGCGGACGGCAGCTGGCCGTCGATCCGCGGGAGCGGTCTGCTCAGCGTGACCCGTCTGCTCGACCGCTACGGGCTGTCGGGCGATGATCGGCTTCCCTACGAGTCTGTTCGGCGTCCGGGCCTGATGTCCTTGAAGGCGGCGGGGCTGCCCGACGCCGTCGTCCGCGACAACAAACCGATGTTCGAGTCCGTGCTCTTGAAGAAGCTGCAGGACGGTCTGAAGCCCCGCGACTGGTACGAGATCCTCAACCGAAAGGCGTTCTTCTGGGTCGAGCGGAAGCGGCTGGACACTCTCCTTGCGGCCTATGCCGGAGATCCCCAGACCGTCCTAGTGCTCGACACGAGGAAGCTGGTCGAGGCGCATCGGCAGGACGTGCGGTTGTGCCGGATCAACAGCGGCCAGACGCTCTACAACGCCCAGCCCCGTGGCCTGGACACATTCCTGCCCATCGAGAAGTATCCGACCGGCCCCGGGAGGGTCGGGACCGCCGTCCGTCCGGTCGTCGCCGAGCTAGTTGTGGAGGGCGGGGTGCCGGACGTCGCCAACTTCGTCCTCGAGGTGCACCGGGTGGAGGGCGGCCAATGGACGCGCATCCATTGAGGCGGACCGCATCTCGTCCGAATCGTCCGCCAGCGTTTAAGCCCGGTACCGTGCCGGTCGTATACGGTTGGGAAAGCTTAGGTAGCTCCGGCGTTGTGAAGGCGTTCCAGATGGAGTACGGAGAAGGAACAGATGCAGACATTATCTTATGCAGCGATTTTGATCGCCCTGCCATTCGCCATCTACCTGCTCCTATCGTTTACTGCCGCGCTCGCTCAGGTGCGACGTTCCGGTACGTCCGAGGCGCGTCAATTCAGGCTCGCCGGCGTGACCTTTGGGCGCTTCCGGACCGCCAAGGTCCAGCGACAGGATTCCGGGTCGCTCGTGCCGACGAGGGCGGGAGTGAGTCTGCGTTCGACCACCAAGGGGCTGGTCGTCGAGGAGACCCGGACCGTCGCGAAGGACGTCTTCTAGAAGTGGTTCGCTAGTCCGGTCATGTCCCTTCAGGAGGAGGCGCCTTGGTTGGGCGCCGAGAACGCTTACGTTGGCTGGGTGCCGAACGTCAGGAGCCACCTGTCGTTCAGTTTGATCGCGTCTGCACGGCACATTGAGGCCTTTACCAGGGCGTATTCGGATCGCCCGAAACAGCCCGCTCAGCGTCTCGTCGTCGTATACCAGGAGCGCATCTCGCACGACCTTCCCTGGTCGGCCCGTGGCATCCGCAAGGATCGGCCCGACTTGGTCCATCAGTGGGTGCTCGAGGGAAGGACGCGGTCGACGCGTCTGCCAGTGCTCGGAAGCAGCGAAATCGAGAAGGACGCTGTCGACGGGTGCTGGCTGGCGACCGAACCCGATCGCCAAGGCATGCTGCTGGGGCGGGTCCACGTCCTGCCGCACCAGGAGGACGCGGACGCGCGGCACCGTCAGACTGCGGCGATTTCAGCCATCAGGAGCTTGATAGACCGACCCTCGAGCATCGTCCGCGACGCGTCCGCCGCCGACCGGACGGACCGCGAGCTTGACGAACTTGTGGCCTCCCTCGCCCAAGAGCTGCGGGAATGCAACAACAGGGTGGAGGTCGAGTTCGCGCTCATGCGGACCGGCGAGCTTCGACTCTGGTATTCGACGGAAACCACGCCCGCGCTCGATGCGGACCGTCTGTTCCAGATCGCGGAGCAGGCCTACTTCTTCATCAAGGACGCGGTGCACGACCACACGCACCACGATCCATCGTCCGATCAGATCACGCCGCTGACGCGCGTGAAACAGGACCGCAGGGAGTCTGGTCATGGCAACGAGATTGCTTGGCGCCGCGAGACACTCTGGAGCCTCTCGCGTGAGATCGAGAGGCTCCAGCGGAAGAACGGGTTGATCAGCCTACGGCAGTCCCTTGGAGTGATCGCCTACGCGGAGGCGTTCCAGAACTATCTGATGGGCCATGAGCGCGATGAGACGATGCCTACCAGGTTCAGGCCGGCGACGGGTGTCCATGACTACGACTTTAAGCACCTGAAGGACTCCGTGAAGGCCAGCATCGACGTGGCCTCGGCCAAGCAAAGCCAGCGTGTCCAAATGATCTTGGCCGGGGGCGGAACGTTCATCTCGATGGCGTCGCTGGCGACGTCGCTCGTCAATGGGCACAATGGCGTCGCGCGGGCATGGGAAGAGCCCCGGAGCCATTACGTGGGCCTCGAGGTGCCAGAGGGTCTGCTGCGGTTCCTCGTGTCGAATCCGCTACTCGCAGGCGCGCTGGCTGCGATCGCGCTCCTCGTGGCAGTGTCGTACGTCCTGGCCGACGGCGAGGGTGGACTGTTCAACCCGTTCCAGCGGGTGATCTCGCAGCACGCCCGCGCTGCGTCCGTAAGCCTCGGTAAGACCGACCTCGCAGCCTATTGGTGGGACGTGGGCTTCCACGTCCTGTGCGTCCTTGCGTCTTTCGTGCTGGTCGCACTGCTGGTGCTCGGAATCTGGTCGATCTGAAGGAGCAGACGGGATGATTGACGACGTTGAGGCATGGACGGCGCGTCGCAGCGGCTCGGAGCGCCATGCCGACGACGCCAGAGGCGACCACGAGATCGATTACGCCCGGATCGTCCATTCGGGTGCGTTCCGACGGCTGGCGGGCAAGACGCAGATCCTCGCCATCGGGGACGACGACTTTCATCGCACGCGACTGACCCATTCGCTCGAGGTCGCGCAGGTGGCCGACGGCGTGCTGCAGCAGCTAAGGCGACGCTTCTCCAATCCCGCCGCGGCTTGGCCTGGGGCGCATGGAGCACTGCTTGGCACCGTGTCACTGGCGCACGACCTCGGTCATCCGCCGTTTGGCCACGGCGGCGAGCTCGCTCTAAACTATTGCATGAGCAATGCGGAGGGCTTCGAGGGCAATGCCCAGACGCTACGCATCCTCGCGCGGCTGGAGGGTTTCTCGCGCGGATTCGGCGCCGACCTCACCCGCAGGGCGATGCTCGGCATCCTTAAGTACCCGGCACCCCGATCGCGTCTCGTCGATCCTGCAGTGATCCCCCGCCTGCACGAGGGCCAGACCATGATCGCGACTCTCGACAGGACGAGCTGCCAACCGCCAAAGGCATATTACGACGCGGAAGGCGACGTGGTCGAATGGATACTCGCTCCATTCTCCTCCTCGGACCAGGACGAGTTCGCCCGCATCGTCGAACGGTCCGGCCGTCATTCCAAGACGACGCACAAGTCGTTCGATTGCTCGATCATGGACCTCGCCGACGACATCGCATACGGCGTGCACGACCTCGAGGACGCCGTCGCCCTGGGCTTGGTGACCGAGCCTGGCTTCCGTGAACGACTGCCGGCGTCCGCCTGCGGCGCGCTGCTGGGCGCGATGTCGCGGCGCCCGCTCGAGGGCGGGGCCCGCGACTACGACGGTCTGGTCGACGCGCTGTTCGGAGACGATCTATTGCGCAAGAAGGCGATCGGGCGGCTGGTCCACTTCCTCCTCTCCCAAGTCGACGTCGAGGTGGACGGGCGGTTCGAGCACGATCTACTCCGTCATCGCGCGGTGCTTCCCGCGGATGCGCAGTGCCTGTTGGACGGGCTCCAGGGCCTGGTCGTGCACGAGGTTATCGAGAGCGCGCGCGTCCAGCACCTCGAATTTAAGGGGCAGCGGATGGTCGTGTCGGTTTTCGAGGCGCTCTTATCGGATCCCAGCCGGCTCCTGTCGCCGAACGTGCTCGCCGCATACGAGCGCTCGGGGGGCGGAATGCGCATCCTGTGCGACCATGTGGCCTCGATGACCGACGCCATGCTTCTGCGCACCTACGAACGGCTCTTCAGCCCTAGAATGGGATCCGTCTTCGACCGTCACTAGAGGAGCCAATCTCGCAGGCGTCAGCCTGCGAGAGAATTGCGCCGAGCGGCGCTTAGGCGTCCTCGCTGGATCCGCCTTCCGTGATGCGGGTGGGAACGCCGGACTTGCGCACGAGATCGGCGATGTGGCTCGTCATGCCGATGCGCCCGCGCAGACGCACCCCCGTGTCGCCGCCGACGTCCGCAAGCAGCCGTCGCAGGCTTTCAAGGCCCTGTCCGACCTCGAAGTCGACCCATGACGCGCGATCGCCGGGCACCAGGACGGTGGAGGTGCTGGACGTGGCGCCTACGTGGAGCTGCACTATCCAAGTCCGCATGCCGTCGTGCACCCACTCGATGCGCGTTGGGCCGAAGACGGTAGATAGGCGGTCCATCGTCGCGGAGACGTCCGAGACGACCTCCTTGGGAAGGTCGGCTCGGCTCTGCGACCCGAGCATGAAAAGATCGCCCTCCCCGGACACGCCCTCGACGACGACCCGCCCCTCACGGTCCACAAGCGCGGCACCCGAATAGCTCGCCGGAACGGCCGACTGCGACAGGATAGAGGCTATGCGGTTTTGCCCGGGATCCTCCGCAGCGATTAGAGCGAACGGGTCCGTCCAGCCCTTGCGGGTGGTGAAGAGTCCCGGCTCCTGTTCGGTGGGGCAGGTCCGCACCCAGACCTCGCCGCTCCCAGTTTCGGTTCCGAAGGAGAAGGGCGCGACCCGCCTGGGCACAACGAGGGTCCGGGGCACCGCCATGCCGGCGAGATGGGCCATTAGGAGCCCGTATGCCTTATCCCCGAGATGCCGGCTGAAGCGGTTTGGCCACGTCATGTGAGCGACCGCCGGTTCGGCGTTTCCCTCCTCCAATTCCCACAGAAGGGTGCGCGTACCATGCCATCCCCTCGGTTTCGGATGGATGCTGAACTCCACCCGCTCGAAGTCCGCGGGGAGTTCCGGCCTGAAGCCATAGACCGTATCAACGAGGGCCATGCCCGTCTCGACGGGGAGCGAGGCCACGCCGGGCTTCTCCACGCAGCGTGGCGTGTCGTCCGGAGCGAACTCCATAACGCCGCCCTGCACGACACCGGACACGCCGCCGTCGCCGACGTCGACCGTCTCATTCACGATGACGTGCAGACCCTCGGTGAGCAGTCGGCGCAAGACCGCAACCGCCTCCCCCGCATCGACCAGTCCGTAGACGAATTCACGGCTTCGGGGGCTGTCGGGCGTGTAGCTGCGGACATTTACGCTCGCGTCGGGCGCAGCCCTCAGGAGCGCCTGCACCGCCTCGTCGAGGGAGGCGAAGAGGTGGTTCGGCTCGTATCCGCGGATACGAGCGAACGTCTGCCGTCCCCGACCTTCGACCGGTTCGTAGCTTACGAACTGGGCGACGTTCCCCCGGCGGGCGAGCGTGTCGAGAGAGGCGTCCTTACGATGGTTCATCTAATCTTTCTTCCCTCGGTCCGAGTGGCAGCTCGCCCCGATCCGTTTCTTCTGCTACACGGTTCCGTCTGCGCTTCGCCAGCTTTGATCGGCGGATCCAACCCGAGCCATGCCGAGCGTCCCGGCGCTCTCCGTCGCCAGTGACCGCTTAGGTAGACACGGACGCCGCCTAAATCTTCGATCGTTCGACGTAGATTGCCGAGTGCCGCGTCAAGTCGGTGCGTCACGGGCTTCAACGCTTGCAGCTTCCGCAGCGCGTCTTTCTGCTCGAAGGCGGTGGTGCCGCGTTCGGCTACGCGACTCCGGATTGAGAGATGTCGGAACACGACGACCCAGGTACCAATCCGCTCAAGCGCGATCCGCGCGACGTCTTGCGCGAGATCGGTCCTCGGCTCCTCGTATTGCCGGAATTTGGACAGCGCTTCGAAGGCGGCAGAGTGTTCAGCGGGGAAGCCGCCCTCGCTTCCCAGAGGTCGCAAGAGATCCTCCAACCCCTGGCCAACGGTGTGGCACAGCTTCACATTTGCGCCTCGTCCGGGTACCTCGCTGAGTAACAGCAGCGTCTCCGTGACGGCGGCTTCAGCCTGGGCGAAGGACTGCATGCAGGCTCCCTGCCAGCCGTTCACCTTCGTCACGATCCTGGACCCGAGAAGCTTTATGCTCGTCTCGGTCAACGCCACATGCATGTTCATGCGCATCGACCTACTTGCTCGGCATTTACAAAGCATCAAGCTGCCCGTGGAGGTCGTTCTGCCGGTAATTAGATGACCGGTTCGCACTGCCGTAGTCATGTCTCGGACCGTCAACCAGTATCGACAATCGGATCTTATCAGTCACGGCCTCACGACGGCATGGGATCGATCGTCACGTGCAATCCGTGAGGATCCAGGCGGGCGTTCACGAATTGGTTGGAAGCGTCACCTCGACGGAGACCCACTTGGACGGTCAGGTGGTTGTGGTGCACGATGATCTGCGGCCTTTGCGCGAGGCCAAACCCCAAGCCCATCTGCCGGCTGCCCGCACGAAGTCCATTCAGTCTGTCGGCGCGGACGAGAATGGCGGCGACGAGCAGGTCGTCGGCTTGGAACCGCCGATCGCGCAGGATTCCGACGACCGTCTGCCAACGCCCAGCCATGATCTTCTCCATCACGGGAATGCGCACAACATTCACGGGCACGGCATCGAATAGGACCCCCGCGACGAAATCCCGTCGGCCAACGGTTTGAACCGTGAACCTTATGGATCGGCGGTCCGGGTCCCAAAGCTCTGCGGTCACGGCGGGTTGTACGACTTCGATGGTCGGCAGAAGGATCTCCCAGTCGATGCCATCCAGAAAGACAACTCTGGCGCCTTCCTTTGGCTTCGACAGCACGTCCCATCCGTTCGCACGCAGTTGATCGAGGCAATGGACCTCAAGGCGATGTAGGTCGACCGGGATCAGCGGAACCTGGGTGAAGGCGATGACGCCCGTACTGTCGCCGATGCCCTTAGGGACGCGGATCGAAAGAACGAGTGTTCCAGACAGTATCGGCTCGAGCACCCTAGCAAGCCAGTCTCGGGACGGTTTGTTGGGTCCCGCCCCCGCGACCACGAGATTAGCCTGAGTAAAATCCAATGAGGGAACCGCGATCTTCATCCCCGCATGCTGCAACAGACCGCGTGGCGAAAGCCCTCCGACTGCCGTCCCGAACACGGATATGCGATCGGGCGTCTTGGGATCCGCGGTGAGCGGAAAGGCGTCGTCCTCGGCGAGGATCAGCAGCTCCTCTAGGCGCCGAGCCGCCGCCGCGAGCGAATGGCCACCGCCGAAGGAGAGGTTCTGGCGCGTATGGGGACTGAGGTCGCTGAGCGCCCAGACTGCATCGAAGCCTGCCGCGAGCTCGCGCCAGGGCACTAGGCCCCTTTCATCGATCAGATTGGCGGGAAGGTTCGGCACCACGGCCACCAGGCGGCGCCTCCCGCCCGAGTGGGCGCGGCAGAGATCCAGGGCGATGGTGACGGGGGCGGGATCGTCGCCTGACACCTCAAGCAGCACGAACAGCGTCGCGTCGTCCGTCAGGTCCAGGCGATCGTCGTGGACTCGCTTTTGCTCGGATCGGAAGCTTCGGGTGTCAACAACCTCGACATTCGGCACTCCCAGGTTTGACGACGGTGCCTTACGAATAGAGCCGTTCAACGATCGTTCGTCGGACCTGTTGTGCCTAACCAGCCTTAGGGCGAGTTCACCGACCGCGATCAGTAGGCTGCCATCCGCCTGCCTAAAGGACACCTGCCCCGACATCGTCTTGGCCCGCGTGATTACGTCGGATCGAAAGCCAAAGGCCTGACGCTGTGCCAGCGTGCCGGATCGTAGGGCTCTGATTGCCGCCGGGTTGTCAAGGAAAGCGTCATGGAGTCTCTGCTCTAAAGTGATGACGGTTCGATCCTCGATCACCCTGACGGATACCGCTCTGCCCGGATCTTCCAAAAGATCGCCCAGACCGTTAGAGACGGCGGCGGCAGCCACCGCGGCCCTCGCTCCGGCGGGAACGATCACCACATCGCGCCACGCAGTGGCGCTCCTTGGGGATGCATCGTCCATGTAGGCGAAGGTCGCCTTCCACCGCGCAGTTAGCTCCCGTTTCATCCCGCAGAACTGCACGATCTGCAGTTGCAGGAACGGATCGGTCCGCGCATCGATCGTCGGAGCCAGCGCCGCCGCCAGAAGCGCTCGCCGCGCGACCTTCAACGTCCCGTCGGCTTCGGCGAAGGCCCATAACGCCGGCAGACCTTCCGCCGTCATGATCGTCGTGTCGGGATGGTCGCACAGGTGCCGAGAGTCGGCGAGCTCGCTGAAGCCGACGACCCGATCGTCCGCTCCGATGATCTGCAGGAGCGGCCGATTGGACGAGATGCTTCGGAAAACGGGTATCGCAAAGCCGGTCTGACCGCGGTTGGCCACAAGATAGCCGGTCAATTCATGACCGCGCTCCTCGACGTCTACCAGCATGCGATCCCGCCGTGAATTCCGGACAGAAGATCCCTGACCACGTCGTAGATCTGGGCCACCATGTTGCCGGGACCTTGTCGTTGCACGGTCGAGAACGGCAGGCTGATCGCCCCGAGGTCGTCGATCCGTTTCATCACGGACGGACTGGCGAATTCGCTCGGCAGGATCACCGCAACGGTGTTGTCCTTGAGCCGGATCGGCCCGTCGAACTGCGCCTCCACCGAGGAGTTGCGCTCGTCGAAGGGCGCGCGGCCGGTGCTCGCGATGAGATCGCGATAGGCCCTGAGCTCGAAGTCCATGGCGTCTGCCGAAGGATCCTTGAGGCCCCGCCTGCTGTCGGCGTCGTAATAGGACCGCCCGTCGCGCCAGAAGAGATTGATCAACCTCGGAGGCGAGGTCGGATCGGGATCCACCTCGAAGTCCTCCTTGATCATGCGATGGTACATGTGGTCCGCATATCGTCCGCTCTGGAAGGCCCCGCTGTCGAACGGGAACACTCGGGTCGGCTTGATGCCCTCCGCCTTCAGGACGAAACAGACGGGCCAATACGCGTCAATCCCGCTGCTCTCGTCCTCTTGCGCCGCCCGATAGGCGGGCCGTCCGTAGAACATGTAGAGGAGATCGGTGCCGAAGACCCGGCACGGCGTGGGCCTTAGCTCTCCGGACTGAAGAACGTCGCGGAACGCATAGCCGTCGGTGACGTGCGTGTAAGGCAGGACCTGCGACGATGGCGACGCTCCGGCGACAGCCGCGGCGAATTCTCGCCGTCCCTGTCGTTGCGCGACGGGCCGCTGATCGATGGCTGATGTTTTGGGTGGGCGAGCCATGCCGTGGCTTATCACGAGTCTGTCCCGACCGCATCATTCCGAGGAGCGGCGCCTTCGACCAGTCACGATGGATGGGCTCGTCTAGATACATATTTTCGTGATGATCCTCGATTGTGATTGCGATGGTAATAAATACTCCAGACAGACAGACAGACAGACAGACAGACAGACAGACAGACAGACAGACAGACAGACAGACAGACAGACAGACGGACATTCATGCGTTTGACTTACACGCCCAACGTCCAGGACTGAGGTGCGAAGGTGGGCCTGTCGAAGGACCACGTAACGTGGCTGCCGCGTCGGTTAACCTCACACTTGCAGCTGGATCAGACGCCAGTATTAAGCGATAAAACGCAAGCGCTTCGTGCGCCGGGGGTGCATTTACGGAATGTCGAATGGTAACAAGGTGGAGAAGGAATACTTCCTGAACTCTGCATTCTGGGAAAACGGGCAGGCACTCGGCTTCCCGATTCAGTTCGATTTGGTCCTCAAGCACCTCCGACAGGACATGCGCGACGATTGGTATTTTGACTGCCTCCAATACGACGATCTGTTCAAAGATTCCGAGGAGGCGAAGCGGATCATCGTCGCCATGCTCCAGGAGTGGAACGGCGTATACACGGGAACCCGCAGCGTCGTTCGTAACATCCCCAAGAAGGGATTCGGCGAACGTTATGGACTAGAAACCGATTTCTTCGACCGGTTTGTGTACCAGTCGATCTGCAGCTTCCTGATACCGTACTACGACAAGCTGCTTGGCCACCGGGTGCTCAGCTACCGATACGAGCCCAATCCCCAGAACAGTAAGTATCTTTTTAAAAACAGGATCAACCGCTGGTTTACGTTCGAAGGCGTTACGCTGACCTTCGTCCGCTCTGCCAAGTTTCTGCTGGTCACCGACCTCAGCAACTTCTTCGAGAATATCGCGCGCGAGCAGATCGTCACGGGGCTCGAGAAGCTCATTCCGAGAATCGAAGCAACAGGACCGGAGAAGCTGCAAATCAGGAATGCGATCGCAACCCTTGACCGGCTTCTCGCACAGTGGACGTTCAGCGGAAGCCACGGCCTGCCGCAAAACCGGGATGCGTCCTCGTTCCTCTCCAACATGCTCCTGTCCCGCGTCGATCGGGCGATGGCGGCGAAGGGGTATGACTATTACCGCTACGTCGACGACATCCGGGTGATAGCCAACAGCGAACTCCACGCCCGACGCGCCCTTCAGGATCTCATCCGCCTCCTGCGGACGGTCGGACTGAACATCAACGCCAACAAGACGGCGATTTTGTCCCCCAAAGCGGTGCAGAAGGATCTGGCTGAATTCTTCCCGTCGCAGGACAGCACGACGAATGCGATTAACCAGATGTGGCAGTCACGGAGCCGGCGGATCGTCACGCGGTCCGTGACCTACATCTTCGAGATCCTCAGCAAGTGCATCGAAGCCGGGGAGACCCAAACGCGTTCCTTCAGGTTCGCCGTCAACCGTGTAGCCCAGATTGTGGAATCCGGGCTGTTCGACGTGAGCGACGCACTTTCGACCTCCCTCCTAAACACCCTCTCGGCGTCCCTCTCCGAACATGCCGTGACGACGGACCAATACTGCCGGCTCATATCAATTTTAGATCGCGACGGGCGATGCCTGCCTGCGCTGGAGGCGTTCCTGCTAGCCGAGGATGGCGCCATCCACGAGTGGCAGAACTACAACATCTGGCTGCTTCTCGCCGTGCGTAAGTACCGATCCGACGGCCTAGTCGCCCTTGCTGACCGTAAGCTCCGGGAAGACATGAAGTCCGGAGAGGCGGCAGCCATCCTTATCTGGCTACGCTGTGTCGGCGAGAAGGGCCTAATCGAACGAAGCCTCAAGGATTTCGAGGGCCTTCCCTATCAGAATGCTAGGTACCTTCTCATTTCCTCTGCGGTTCTGGACGACGACAGCTTGCGTCCGCTCCATGGCAGGGTGCCGATTGGTCTGAGGGCGACCAGGGCGCGGGCTGGTCGCTACGACAACGAGGAGGGCTTGCCCTTTGCCGTCCGCGAACGGCCGGACATCCTGAACCTCGTGGACGAGATCAGCGAATATGATTGATCTCGGATCCAAGCTGCTCATCTTCATAAAGGATTTCACCGGCAGAGGTGCCGACTGCTTCTACTGGTTCGTCCATGATCGGCTCGAGGAGAGTAACCCGGCCGAGATAGTCGCCTACCCAGGTCCGGTCGTCTGCCACGACTTCTGGATGATCCGCGACGTTCTCTACGACAAGACCGGCGATCTTCCCGCAGTCGTGATGGACGTGGACGAATTGCGGATCTCGATAGGGGGCAATCCCGCTGATCGGCTTAACCGCGAGAAGAGCGACATAAGTGTCCATCTCGGCCCATGCGGGGCATCCAAGGAAGTCTGCTCGGCATACAAGCGCATGTTCAATCGGGGGATCCCGTTCGACGTCGAGACTGCTACCAAGGCGGCAGGTGCGATCGCTAGGCTCTACATAAATCTCTGCGCCCAAGCCGCCGCGAATGGCGAGATGGAGCGGTTCTTCAGCGTAGAGATGCCCGTCTACCGCCTGCTCCAAAAAGCGATGTCCGCAGGAATAACGATTAAAGCGGCTGATTTGTCGGCCAAGCGGCGGGAGGCGGAACACGACTACTTCTACTGTCTGAAGAATTACTCGGCAAAGCACGACATGCCGCTCGAGACCCCGTCACGGACATCCATTGAACGAAAACTTCACGCCGCTGGGTTCGACTTTGAGGGTGTCTCCACGAAATACGTCCTGGAGTTTGTGCCCCATCCCAATGATTTCGGAGGCGACACCCTCGCCCTTGAGGAGTTCGACGACGCCAAGCGCGTGCTCTCCTCCCTGACTTTGGCTGGCGGGCGTACGCGGCCCATCATGGACGTCTTCGGGTCCCGCACGTCGCGCATACTCCTGCGCAACCCGCCGCTCCAAAGCATGTCCAAGAAGTATCGGTCCATCGTCAGCGCTCGCGACGGCGCGGAGCTGAGCTACGTGGACTTCGATCAGTTCGAAGTCGGGATCATGGCCGCCCTCTCGGGCGATGAGCAGCTCGCCGCGCTCTACGCGGCGGGGGACATGTACGACCTGTTCGCGGAGAGCCATCTCGGACTTACAGGCAATCGGAAGGCCGCCAAGCAGCTCTTCCTGTCATACGCTTACGGGATGAGCCGCAAGTCCCTGGTGGACGCCGCCGTTGAGCTGGGAGCCGAGCGCGACAAGGCGAAGGACGCCTTTCGGGTCTTCGCCCGATACGAGGAGTGGAAGAAGGAGGTTTGTACGGAATTCCAGGACAAGGGACGGATCGGCACCGAAATGGGCAATCACTACGCGCGAAGCAGTTCGGGGGCGCTCACAAGCAAGGAGCGGCGTTCCGCAGTCAGCCAAGTCGTGCAGGGTACGGGATCGCTTATCTTCAAGAAGGCGCTCCTGGAAGTTGAAAGCCTGGAGGACGTCACCATTCTGCTCCCGATGCATGACGCCCTGCTGTTCGAGCACCGTCTCGCTGATACGCCATTGAAGGTGATTGCCGCATTCGAGCGCGTAATGACGGAAACTTTGGGAGGCCGGATCGCCGGAAAGGCGTCGGTCGGGGACTTCGCACCGGCCTGAGCACACGCTTCGATCAACGCCGATGCACGCCGGCCCTGCCGGAATACCGCGCCCGGTCATTGGGAAACCTCACAACTATCCGCGCTGAATAAGGGAGCTACATGATGACCGATCCGACGATGGAGGCGCTCGCTGCTCAGCTTGAGGCGAGCGGTGACTACCGGGTGCTTCGCCGGCTGACGGTGCCTGCTGGCGGCTTCGTGCCAATGCCGCACATGAAGCGGGCTGTGTTCCTCGACGTCGAGACCACGGGACTGGATTCGAGCGTGGACGAGATCATTGAACTTGCGATGGTGCCCTTCTGGTATGAGGACTCGGGTCGCATAGCCGGGGTCGAGATCGGAGGATCCGCCCTACGACAGCCACATAAGCCGATCCCCGCCGATGTGACGCGGCTGACCGGCATCACGCCTGATATGGTGGCGGGCAAGACGATCGACTTCACGGCTGCCGCCCGGTTTGCCGGCGATAGTCTCATCGTCGCGCATAACGCAGGGTTCGATCGGCGCTTCGTCGAGCGTTTCTGTCCGCAGCTGGCGAATAACCCGTGGGCCTGCTCTTTCGCCGAGATCCCTTGGGCAGCCCATGGTTTTGAGAGCGCTAGGCTCAGCTTGATCGGAAAGGCACACGGCTTTTTCTACGATGGTCACCGCGCCGTGAACGACTGCTACGCGGGCATCGAGATATTGAGCCGCAGCGTCCCGGTGGGAGGGACGGAAAGCGCGATGAAAGGCCTTCTGTTATCGACCAGCTCGCCCAGTTGGCGGTGTTGGGCAGAAGGCGCGCCATTCGACAAGAAGGATCTGCTCAAGGGCCGCGGCTATCGGTGGGCGGATGGCAGCGACGGTAGGCCCAAGGCTTGGTGGATCGACCTTGACGAGGCGGGCTTCCACCCCGAAATGGCCTATCTGCGAAGCGACATCTACGGCTGGTCCGCTCAGGTCAGCATCTGCGAGCTAAACGCGCTGAACCGCTACAGCGATCGCCTGAAGATAACGCCCTACGTCATACCTGCAAGTTGATTACCAGCTCGAGGCCAACCCAGACGGTTACGCGGCGCTAGGGGATCGATGGGAAGGTTCTTCACTCCGAACGGATCAGATACCGGTATCCTATCTCTAGTTCTGCCGTGCCAGATAGACAAAAGTCGAGCGTCGGCCTCTTGACAACAACCCTTCGTATTAGGCGTTGGCAGGGACTTGGAGGAAGTTCAGCTTTTTGTCTTTCGAGGCCGGCTTTGGTGGCCGGTCGAGCGACCATCAGGCTAAGATTAACGAGCGTCTGAAGTTGGGAGAGCCGGGGAGGGCATTGAACGGCGACTTATGGGTCGACGTGGTGATGAGTGGGGCCGGTACCGACCGGCCCCGCCAGTCACTTCTTCTTCTTGTCGGGGCGCTGAGATAAAGCAGATCCAGCAGCTGTTTTTGAGTCCTTCCCGGTTCGTCCGTCCTTCAGGACCTTCGAGGCGGCCTTGCCAGCCTTTTCGCTCGTGTGCTCGTTCTTCGCCATCGTTTGGCTCCAGCAGACACCATCTTGTGGTGCATTTGGAAAACTGTCTATTGGCAGATTGGTTCCTGACTTGTTCTTACGGAACGATAGCATCAGAAGACGAGATGGATGTTTGTCTGCTTATGGGCAGCGTTGCCCTTGCGTTGGACGTCTGAGAATGGGTCTCCGCTGACGCAAGGTCCTGTCCGGAAGCCTCGCGCGCTCTGCCACCTTGTCGCCTTAAAGACCTTGGATGATCCGCCAAGTTCGTTCCGGGCCGGCGAAGGAAGGCAGGCCGGACGTCGGTAGGAGGCTGGAAGTTGCGCTTCAGAGTATTCGCGAGCAGACTTCTACGACTAGGCGTCGTTGCCCTATCCTCCAGCGGGTCCGCCATACATGCGGGCGACGGGCATCGTACCGCGACAACCGCTGTGAAATCGAACGCTGCACAGAAAGTTGATTGGGCGCCTGTAGTTAGTGGGCGTCTTCCGAACGGTGTACGCTATGCGATCCTCCCGAGGCAGGGAGACGAACCTGGCATAGGCCTGCTCCTGCGAAACGAAGGCGGCTTCATCGAGGAGCAGCGGCCGGGCGAGCGCGGGTTGACACACCTCATCGAGCATCTCGTATTCGTCAGTCCAACGTTAAACGCGCCGAACGATCTGCATTATCTGCCGAAGATCGGTTTGCCGCTGACTTTCCCCGCACCTTCCGCCGGTACGACGAGCTGGCGCGAGACCAATTACTTCGTGTCGACCAAGACGACGCGGACGGCCGACTTAGACACATTGCTGCGTCTGTTCCGCGAGGTCGCGACCGATCTCACGTTCAGGTCCGATGCAGTGGACGACCAGCGTGCGGACGTGATGCGCGAGATGGCTGGCAGGAAGCCCGGCAACGTGATCTACGCCGATTACATCGCGGACGTAGCACCTGGATCTCCGACCGACGTGATCGATGGGCAGAATTCTGACGACGTACCGACAGCGAGCGTGGAAACGATCCGCGCCCTATACCGCCGCCTGTACCGACCAGAAAACATGATGGTCGTGATCGTCGGAAACGTCGATCCGACCACCGCGAAGGCTCTTATCACCCAACGTTTCGGAAGTTGGAAAAGCATCGGGTCGCCGGTCGTCCACGTCCCTGTTCCGCGCTTGCGTTACGATCGCATCGCGCCGATCAGTTTCTCGGCTCTGCCGCAGGGGCGCAGGACAGCGCTGATCACCGTGGCAATGCCGACACTTTCGTCACGCGGCCCCAAAAGATCGCAGATGAACGCCGAGCTTATGGACAGGCTGGCGATCCGCGCGGTCAACAATCGACTGGCAAGAGCTCAGCCAGGCAGTCCGTCCGGAAAGGTCGGAATGTTCATCGAGAATGGCGAGCAAGGCCACCGGCTTATCATGCTGTGGGACAACTTCACGGGCGACGCATGGCAGCCCGCACTGGTCGCCCTCAAACGTACCGCATGCGGACTGGGTACGACGGGCTTCTCTGCGGACGAATGGTACAGGGCGAGGCGTGACCTGATCCAGGAGCTCGAGCAAATTACCGGAGACATGGGCCACGCCAAGAACGTCGAGCTGGCAAAGGATCTATCTCACGCCATCGCCGCGGACAAGGAACTGATCGCACCGAGCGCTTTGCTGCGGCGTGCTCGGATCTGGTTGCCGACGATCGATGCGAGCACCGGGAGTGCCTGGTGGCGTCGGCAATGGCAAAGCGGCCACGAACATGTCCGGGTCGAAGCACCGGAGCTCGCCCGGGTCGTGGACCCCCGTCAGGCGATACGGACCGCGCTCGATGCAGCATCGTTGGGGGCCGCCTGCCGCCCACTGCGGCACTAACCGAGCCGGAACAGGGAGACACGGATGGCCATCGTCCTCATCATCGCTGCGCTCGCGTCGCAGACCGGGCCCGTGACGGTCGTTCCAAACGTCGTCGGTTTTGACCTTGCCAAGGTGCGCCCCAGAGAACCGACGTGCCTGGACCGAGGGCAGTCGGACGAGATCATCGTGTGCGCTCCAAAGGGGATGGACATCTGGCTGGGTGACGTAAGCGGATTTGCTGCCAAGCCCCTTAATGCCGAATTCAAAGGGCCGTTAAACGCCGAGACGACCATCCACGTCATTCAGCAAAAGAGTTCCATTGCTACGACCCCGGCAGCGGCTGTGACATTCAAATGGCGTTTCTGATATTCCTGGTTGCGGGAAAATCCCGTGTTCGACTGCGGTTCAAACTAAACCGTATCTGCCGTCGAAAACTGCAGAACGATCTTGGCTATGGCGGTGGTGCGTCCGCCGAGACGTGTCTCCACGGTGCTTCGATCAGATGACATAAAAGGCCAAATGGAAGACCATCTCGCCTGCTAATGCATCGAGAACGAACCAAAGTCTGCTCATACCCTTCCTGTTTCCTGAAAGCGCCGCATTCCGAACACGATGGCTCGCTCTACTCTGAACAGCCCATTCGCGAGACCGTGACGATGATCGAATACCACAGCCTTCGTGATTCCCGACTCATAAGGTGCCGGCTACAGAATCTTGCTTATCGGACGGCACTCGCCTTTCTGGCAGGGGGGGCGGCATGTCCCGGGGCGGGAACGGCTCAGGAGATACCTCCGGAGGCACCGTCGTCCGGCAAGGACGACATCGTCATCACGGGTCAACGGACCGCCGGTAGCGCGGTTGGTGCTGTAGATCCGACTGCGACCCTGGACCAGGCGGCGATCCAGGCGCTGGGCGCGACCGATCTGAAGACTTTGCTCGAACGCTTGAAAACGCTCACGACGTCCGCAAGTGGCGGGGATCCGGTCTATCTGCTCAATGGCCGACGGATGTCGAGTATGAACGAGCTCTACAGCCTGCCGCAGGAGGCGATGGAGAAGATCGAGGTCTTGCCTGAGTCCGAGGCTGCACGGTTCGGTTTTCCTGCCACTGTTCGCGTAATGAACTTCATCACCAAAAAGAAGTTTCGTGCGGTGACGTACCAGCAGGCCACCGGCACCACGACGGAAGGCGGCGGTGAGACGAACTATGTCGAGGTAACCGCCGCCCGCATCGACGGCCCGCGCCGCGCAACGCTGACGATGTCGCATCTGAGGCTCAACCCGATTCTACAAAGCGAACGGGCGATCGGGCCCGATCCGGACACGCTGTATGCGCTTGGCGGCAACATCACGGGGGTAGGCGGGGGGAGTATCGATCCAGCGCTCGATGCTCTGGTCGGTAACCCGGTTACGATCGCCGCGGTGCCGAACGACCCGGCAAGTCGGCGAACTTTGGCGGGATACGTCGCCGGCGCAGGGGTGCCTGCGGTTACCGATGTCGGGCGCTATCGCTCGCTCCAGCAGCGGAACGACAGGATCTCTGTCGACGGCACCGTCGCGGCGCCGATCGGCAAGTCGATGAGCGGGTCGCTTAACTTGTCGATGGAGGCGCAAAGGAACACTGGCTTGAACGGCTTGGCGCCCGCCCTGCTCACGGTACCGGGAGGGAGCGGCGTGCTGCCCTTTGCTGACGATGTTCTGCTCTACCGCTATCTGCCCGACGCGGTGCTCCGGCAGCGGAACACTAGCCTGACTTTGCACGGTTCGGGTCTGGTACAGGGCAGTATCCGGCGCTGGGGGTGGAACGTCACCACCAGCTACGACCGGGTGCGGGGGCTTGCACGTTCGCAACAAGGCGTCCCGATCGACGACTTGCAGGCCTCGATCGATGCGGGCGGTGATCCGCTGGCAATGTTGCCCCCCGAAGCGGCCGCGCTGCGTCAGGACTATCGAAGCCGGACTGTGACCGGCACCTTGCTGACGAAGGCGGTCGCGAACGGTCCGCTGGTCAAGCTGCCGGCCGGCGACGCGCAGGTCACGCTGGCGGGCGATTACGCACGGTCGAGCAGTTCGGGGAGCCTGCCGGGTTTGCAGCAATCGACGCTGGACCTCACGCGCACGACGAAAGGGGCAAGCGTCAACGCGGATCTTCCGATCGCCTCCGCCAATCAGGACGTGCTCGCGTTCCTCGGGCAACTGTCGGTCAACGGCATGATCGGTGTGTCGGACGTATCCGATTACGGTCGGCTGGTCAGTTCCAACTACGGTCTGACATGGTCGCCGGTGCGACCGATCCAGCTGATCGCGTCGGTCAACGAAGCGCAGACCCCGCCGGCGATCGCGCTGTTGACCAATCCGACGGTCACCACGCCGAACACGCCCTTTTTCGACTTCACCACCGGCACCAGCGTGCTCGTCACGACGATCGCTGGCGGCAACCCTGCCTTGGCCCCGGAGCGACGGCGGATTGTCACGCTGGGCGTGGCCGTATCGCCGATCAAGGCAAAGGATCTGCGGCTTACCGCAAATTATCTCGAAACGCGCATCGACAATCAGACGGCGACGTTGGGCAGCGCCACAGCGGCATTCCAAACCGCGTTTGCCGATGCGTTTCAGCGCAATGCCGCAGGCCAACTCGTCAGTGCCGACCTGAGGCCGGTCAACATCGCGCGCGAACGCGAAAAGAAGATGCAGGTTACGCTCAGCCTGTCGACGCCGATCGGTCGTACCCCCCGGCCGCCGACGCCGCCCGTCGGTACCGCCGCGAAGGACAGCCCGCCGCCAGCCGCACCCAAGCCCAGACCGCAAATTTATGTGTCGATGACCACGACGTGGCGGCTCGACGATCGCCTGTCGTTGCGAAGCGATCTACCGGCGCTGGACCTGCTGGATGGCGACACGCTGACCGGCACCGGCGGGCGCCCTCGCTGGGAAACCGAACTGAACCTGAGCGGATCGCTCGGGGCTGCGAACATCGGGCTGTATGGCCGGTTGCAGGGGCCGACCCGAATTCGCAGCGACCTGGCGGCGTCGGACCTTCGGTTTTCGGGCCGGACGTGGCTCGTGCCCTACGCATCTCTCAAGGTCGACCAGATCGTTAAACGTCCCTGGGCAAAAGCCATGATGCTGCAGTTCACGGTCGAGAACCTGTTGAACAATCGGATCAACGTGCGCGATCGGCTCGACCGCGTCCCAAACCGTTTCCAAGCCGCGTACATCGATCCGTTAGGTCGCTCCGTCCGGCTCGGTCTGCGCAAGCTCTTCTGAGACGTGAGCCTCGTGGATTACTGCAAACGGTGGGTATTTGACGCGGCTCTAGCTTGCCGGATCGGTTCCTGCGGCTTTAGATCACAATGTGCTTCGACGACCGTCCTCCCGATTGTTGGTTCTTGATCCAGACGATCGCGTTTTGCTGTTTCGCTTCGAGCATAAGAAGGGCGCCCTGATCGGGCAAACCTTCTGGGCTACGCCCGGGGGCGGCCTTGCCGAAGGGGAGGCCTTTGAGCAGGCGGCTATCCGTGAGCTGTTTGAGGAAACAGGTGTCGTGGTCGAAATAGCGGGCCGCCAAGTCGCACAGCGGCTCGCATCCTTTGTACTACCTTCTGGCGAGATAGTTGAGGCCGACGAGCGATATTACGTTGTTCGGGTCCATCAAAGTACCGTGTCGACCGCCAACTGGACCAAGATGGAGCATACCGTGATGTCCGTCCACCGGTGGTGGAGCCAAGCGGAACTTGAGGTAACCGCCGAACAGGTCTGGCCTGAAAATCTATGCTACATGCTCATCGAAACCGGGGAGTGGACCGCGGCCCCGCGGTGATTGGTCAGTTACGCTATCGCCGTAAAGACTTGCTTCAGGTCGCAGCGGACATGAACGAATGGCGGAAGTTGGGAGACCCAAATCCACGGGGGAATGACCGGTTGTGGGTCTGGCGGAAGCCGTAGGGTAGGGCGTGTTCGTCCAAACCTGGACGTTCATGCCGGCGATCCGGGCTCCCGATACAGCCATTCGTTTATTTGGATCGGTAAATGGGTCAAACCTTATCCATCGGCACGATCCTGGAGGGAAGGTTTCAGCAACCACTATGAGGTAGGTGGCGTTCATGAACGCCGAAAACCGTGCCGTGACGCTCAAGGCAAGCAGGCTGAAGCTTCTGCCGCAAGCTATTTTGCTCGTAGCATTTCTGCTTCCCTTTGCGCTCCTGGCTATAAGTTATGGCTATGCGCTGGTCAGAAAAGATCGCGTAGAACTAGCCGATCTTGCTATTCTCGCGATTTTTACGCCTATCGCACTTGTCTTCGTGTGGCTTCAAGTGCGCACGCTTCGTCGTTTAGCTCGTCCTGATTTGCTAAGGGTGACCACCGGTGGCGTAGAACTGACCTTCCAGGGCACGAGGCTTTACCATTCTTGGTCGGCTTTGGGGGAGCCCGTATTGCGGCGTTTAAATGGTAAAGGCGCTGCGCGTTCGATAGTCATGCTCCAACGCAGCGGCGGCAAGCTAGTCATAGCGGCCGAGGACTATGCGCAAGAGCCCGATGATATATTGGTAATTATCAAACAGGCTAAGGCCGGTTTTGTAATAGAGCCGGCCCAAAATCCCTCGAACGCACTATATGCGTTTCTGGCAATTCCGGCTTCGTGCATCACGCTTGGCATTTCCATTATCGGCCTAGTGTGGATTGTTTTTAGATAACCGATCAACCCGGACCTAGTTATCCAATCCATGGTGGCGGAAGCCGCCGGTCCGCTTTTCTCCCCATTCGGGTCTCTGACCGGCGGTCTTCCTCCCCCGCAACTTCGGACCCTCGTCCAGAAAACACAGCGATACTCCCCCGCTTAGCAGCAACTGGCGGGACGATCGGTAGATCAGTGCAGAGCGGTATCGATGCTAATCCGGAACAACGGTGTATGGGTCGCTTTATACCGTCGTAACCGGGAGAGCTTCATGATCCGCCGTCACATTGCCGTACTGCTAGCCGGCGCATTCGTGCTTGCGCCCGTTGCCCCTCTCACTGCCCAGAACACGGTCCGCTCAATTTCGCCGACTGACAAGGCGCAGGGCACTCAGGCTCATCCACAACTGCTCGCGCAGTTCGGCGGTGCGTACAAGGGGCCGCAGGCGACATTCGTCGAACGCGTCGGCAAGCGTGTCGCGGTCCAGTCTGGCCTGTCGAATGCAGGCAGCGACTTTACCGTCACTCTGCTAGACTCCCCTGTCGAGAATGCCTTCGCCATCCCGGGCGGGTACATCTACGTCACCCGTCAGCTGCTCGCACTGATGACCTCGGAGGCAGAACTCGCTTCCGTGATGGGCCATGAGGTAGGCCATGTTGCCGCCCGCCACGCCGCCTCGCGCAACACGCGTGCGACGATTGGTGGCCTGCTTGCCCGTGGCGTCAGCCTAGCTACGAAAAGCGATCTTGCGACCCGCCTCGCCGGCACGGGCGCGCAGTTGTACACGCTGAAGTACGGACGTGATCAGGAATATCAGGCGGACGCGCTTGGCGTCCGCTACATAACCGCTGCGGGCTACTCGCCCTATGCCTCCGCCGACATCCTGGCTGCGCTCGATGAGTCCACTGGACTGACGGCGCAGGCCAGCGGCACCGCACGTTCTGCGCCGACATGGGCATCGACGCATCCGAATGGAGCCGATCGTGTGCAGCGCGCAGAGGCACTGGCGAAGGCCACCGGCAAGCCGGAGCTTGCGACAACCCAGGATACGGCGTTCCTCCGCATGCTCGATGGCCTGCCATATGGCGACGGCAAGGAGGGTCGCAAGGTCATCCGGATCGTTACCGTTGGCGCAAGGGACACGATCGATACGTTGAGCCAGCGCATGGCGGTCGCCGACGGCAAGCGCGAACGTTTCATCGTCATCAACGGCGTTCCGGCTGACGAGTCGCTGAAGCCCGGGACGCTCGTCAAGCTGGTGGTCGCCGCATAACCGCGGATATGAGGATCGGCGAAGCTGCAATCGTGGATGACGTGCGACCTATGGGCCTGTCAGGGACGCCGGTCTTCGGATCGTCACCAATGAGAAGGGTCATGTCGTGACGGTGATCCCGGGGCGACAGCGATGAGCGTTGCGCGCGCTGCAATCCTGTCGGAAATGGAGTCCGCCCTACGCCGTTTCACCCTTGATGAGGCAGCCGTCACGACCGAACTACTGCTCCGCCTGAGGGACGCCCTGGAGCCGGGCGACGAGCAATGGTTCGATCAATTCGACAGCCATGTCATGACGCTCGACGGCGCCAGTACCTATCAGCCGCAAGGCAACACGGAGCGACTTGCTTCTGACCACGCCCTGCAAGCTACGTTGCTCGCGCTGCACGAGCTTGTTCGCCGACGGCGCGAGGGTGAGATGACGAAGCCGCCTTCGAATACCGACGAAGGCAATTGTACCGACGTTGCCGGGCGGGGGCCGTCTGAACGTGACCGGCTCCTCCACGCTGTACAGGACACCCTGTTCATACTTACCCGGACGGCTCGCGCACCCGCCCGTTTACTCAACGACGTCGAGGATCGTTCGGACTGGAAAAATCTGGTTCTATGGTTCGCCGAGGCGCTAATCGGGGAAGGTCTCGCGACGATCGAGGGTGGAGATCGTACGTCGACATCCCACCTCAAGCATCTTCGCGACCATCCATACGATAGGGGTGGCGAGGATCAGGCGTGGGAAACGCTGCTCGTGTCGCTCACCGGACTCGGTGTCCTGTTTACCGCCGAGGTGGGGATCGTAACTCTGGGCCAGCCGCTCAGTACCTCATTTACCGCGAAAGCGGAGGGGTGGGGTATCGGTGAGTCGACAGCGCCGGCGCACCATGTCGATGCCGCGCCGTCCCACGGCACGTCGTCGGACGTTGCAGCTGCGATCGCGGATGGGCGGTGGACCATCAACGCCCGAGTGCTTCTCGATGACGGCGGACAGTTGGTAGTCTTTCTGTCGGACAATGCGAACAACCCGACGGTATCGGCGATTGTCGGACGCGAGGTATTCCGCTGCGACGTACGTGGCGCGCCTATGTGGCAGATCACAGCTGAGGCCGGAACGACCGATTCCAGAACGCATCATTTCAATCACGCGACCGTGACCAGCGAGCCTTTCGTCAGCGTGTTCGAGGCGGACGGAAACTATTACGCCAGCCGCTGGAACGGCGACACATTCGTGATTGATATGTCTAGCGGAAAGGCATCGTACTCGGGTTGGGCTCGGACGTGATGACGGTCGCGGTATATCTGGTGTGACTTTATATTCCGGCTTCTTGCGCGCTGATCGCGGCCGCGTCTCAAGAATACCTAAGCGACGTTGCCGCAACTGACGATTGTCGACCCTTAGTCGCGACAGATGCGACCAAATTGGACGTTGGCACGCTAAATTTCGGCGCGAACCAGAAACCGCATGCCATCTTCTTGATGATACGGAACAGACCACGCCGCCTTGATTTGAGGTCTGGTTGCGCGTTGCGACGTTCCCTGATTGGACTGTGGATCGGCGTGGAAAAAGGACCCCGGTAGCGGGGTGATCGGCGTCGAAAAAAGACCCCTCATTCCG
>NZ_JACYUS010000013.1:0-20458 GCF_014841895.1 Sphingomonas sp. CFBP 13728
TCGAGATCGCGGGCAAGCCGATGCGGGTGAAGGTTGCGCATGTGCGGCTGTGCGCATCGCGGGTGATGTAGCCAGCTCAGCGCATGGTAACGAGCAGAGGGTTGGCACCCGTTCACCTTGTAACTCGGATCAATCCTTCCTGAGCTACGGACGCGATCACCGTTCCGTGTTGATCGTGAAAGCGTCCGTGAACTAGCCCCTACCAGCCGACGCCGTTGGACTGTTCATCGTGTGCAGTAGCCACGTATTGAAGTCGAACGGGCGGTGGAACCACAGGGCATGGTCCAGGCTCGCAAGCTGAAGGTTAGCCGCATTCCATTTCAGACCATGGGGCTGAAGCGCTACGGGAAGCAATTCGAGGTCAGAAGCGTACGCGAGGAGCACGTGGCTAGCGCGCTGATCACCCAGTGTTTCGTCCGCCGCACGCATCCAGAGCGACAGCCGACCTTCCGTTGAGTCTCCGGGATTGCTGTCCATTCGCTCGATGAAGATCGGACGATAGCGTGCTGGCTCCTGGGACTCCTCATAAGCCCGGACGGGAGGGGCCGCGGGTACCGCAGGCATGTCGCTGTGGTGCTCAAGTCCATGTTCTGCTGTCTGAAACGACGCCGAGAGGTTCAAGATCTGCTCCCCGTTTTGTACGGCGACAACACGTCTTGTCGTAAAGCTTCCGCCATCGCGAGCGCGATCGACCTCGAGCACGATAGGGATGCTAGGATTGCCGGGCCGCATGAAATAGGCGTGAAGGGAGTGACATAATCGCCCCTCTACGGTTGCGTATGCCGCCAGCAACGCCTGCGCTATCACCTCCCCGCCAAAGATGCGCTTCTGTTGCGCATCAAACGTAGTTCCACGAAAGAGATCTCGCTCAAGTCGTTCAAGCTGTAGAGCGTCAAAAAGGCGTATCATTCGTTTCCTAATCGGTCGCTGCTCCCATGCGCCGTCGTTCTAAGCTGATGGCCATGGGCGCTGTTGGCGCCCGACATAATCGCGCGCTGCCGCTCGGTCATTGGAATGCGTGCGGGCATGTTTCATCCTCCAAAAACCTCTTGCCTTTTGCTTGCTTAATGAAAGAGGATTGTGAAAGGCGGAAGGCAGCGGAAACCCGTCACTCCTGTTTCTGCCTCCGGATACGGCCGTTTGTGAAAAAGATCGGATGACCCGCGAACCCTACCTGATCGGCTATGCCCGTGTATCGAAGGGCGACGACCAATCGAATACTGCACAACGCCGCGCGCTAGCTGCAGCTGGCTGTAAGCAGGTGTTCGAAGAGACCGCCAGCGGCGGGCGGTGGGATCGGCCAAAGCTTCTGGAGATGATCGGCCAGTTGCGCGACGGCGACGTGGTGATCGTCTGGAAGCTAGACCGGTTGTCGCGCAGCCTGAAGGACATGCTGCACATCATGGAGCGGATCGAGCTGGCGGGCGCCGGCTTCTGCTCACTGACCGAAGCGATCGATACCACTACGGCCGCAGGGCGTATGATGATGCAGATGGTCGGCAGCTTCGCCGAGTTCGAGCGCGTGATGATCCGCGAGCGCACCAGCGCTGGCCTCGCTCAGGCCCGCGCAGAGGGGAGGATCGGCGGACGCCGGCGCAAGCTTGCCGAAAAACAACGCCGTGAAATTGCAGAATCCGTTGTCTCTGGGCGTAAGTCAGGTGCCGAAATGGCCCGCCTATATGGCGTTAGCGAACCTACCGTTTCGCGCATCGTGGCCGCGTACCGCCAAACCGGTCCGGATTCGCGGAATGCCCCATCTTGAATACAGCTAAAATCACGTAAGTTTGGATATGAGCCCTACAGGACTGACATTTATTTCACTCGCTCAGGGCCTTTCCAAACGTTAAAGGGATTCTTCCGTATCCAACGTGTTGCGATCCATTTACTGCCCTTTAGGACTGGCAGTCCAGCATGATTACTATCTGTATTTGTACGGCCATCCGGGTATATGTTAGGGAACATTATGGCATCACCGGTTTTTGGTAAAATACTAATTCCAATATTAGGGAAAGATGTCTGTCCACCAGTGAAGTCGTCATTGAGGTAAATAATAACGGTCTTAACTCTTTGATTATTGGAAGACGGCAAGATATCGGAGTGTAGTCGGAACTGCTGATTAAACTGATACCGCAAGATTGTCAGAGCCTCACCGGCAAAGACCGAGCTACCGCTCAGCGCGGCGATGCGCAGATTGATCGCTCTTATCGCCAAGTCTTCCCGCAGCGGTCCGATGCTTGCAGTATCGGACGTTCTAACCGGGTTCAGAGTTTTTCGACCGGTTCGCGGATCAATGACGAGTGCCGGAGTCAAAAGATCTGCCGCGTTATGCATTAAATGCTGACATTCCAGCGGCGTTAGGAATGCTGAAACGCGTGATAATGTGCCGTCGCGCGATAATGGTTCGGCAGTCAGTGCCTGTGCAGGTGATCCGTCATCCTTTAGGCTCATGTCGCGGATCAGCCCTAGGACTTCCCTGGCGTGATAATTGTTCTCTGACGTCGCTTCCAGCAACAACCTGGCGGCCTTCCAATCCGCCGGGGCGCCGCTTCCGTTCGCCGTGAGCGCAATCTGCATCATCTGCGCTTCATGATGGCCAAGAGACGCAGCTTTACCGATTGCGACACGCGCGGCGGCTAGATCGCGCGGTAGAATGTCTCCAACGATCTGCCAAAACCCAAGCCGAAATAGCGCTTCAGGGTCTTGGCGATCAGCCGCGGCCGCAAGTGCTGATATAGCTTCAGGAATACGGTGGCCGGCGATGAGCCGATCCACCACGTGTAGTGACGCACTATTCGACATCACAACCGCATAACGCAAATCGGGGGCCGGTGGAAACCACCGACCCCCGATCTTACGTCTACAAAGCGGATTAGAATTTGGCTACTGCACCAACATACAGATAACGACCTCGAACGTCGTAGATACCAGAACCATCGGTAACGCCAGTCAAACCGTAAGGAGGCTGCTTGTTACCAATATTGTCAACGCCGATATATGTATTGAAGCGGTCTGATACGTCCGCTTGAAAGCGGATGTCATGATAACCGACTGCGGGATATTGCTTAATTGGAGCATAGTCCGCGTTCTGTGGCGGCAGACCATTTAGACCATTATAGTCTTCATACGTGTTGAGATATGCTGCGCCGATGTAACGGAATCCGTAGTTTATCCCAACCTTGCCGACGCTCGCACCGGCATTGAACGTAAGACGGTTTTTCGGATCACCCAATTCGCCGAGCAACCTATCCTTAAACGATGGATCGGCTGGGTTGGTAAAGTTGTCGTTCTGTATCGAACGGACATACGCGGCCTGGATAAAGCCAGTACCCCAAGAGAACTTGTGATTGTAATTCACGTTCGCCTGAACACCGCGCACCTTCAGCTTGGCAAAGTTCGCCGTGGACTGAAGCAGGGAACCTTGAAGGACCTGGAACGGCTGTTCGCCCCCGGGACCGCCATTAGCACCGGCACGTTGGAAGAGTCCGCAGAAGGGATTGTCCAGCGACGTTGCATCATAGCACAGATTCAAGATGTCTTGCGGTGAACCCGTGGCAGTGATCACGTCCTTGACAGTAATGTCATAATAGTCAGCGGAGATCGAGAGCCCGGGCGCGAACGACGGTGTGACGACAAAACCGGCGGTGTAGGAGTCAGATTTTTCGGCTTTCAGGTTCGGATTGCCACCGCTTACGAACTCAAGCGATGCAGTATAGACGTAGTCGTATCCAGCAGGACGACCTGCCGCATTGCAATTTGCAACCCGGTTTGCCGAGCCAGTTGCAAGATTCCGAGCTGAACATGGATCGTCGGGAGCTGGAGTAAAGTTCTGCGACTGCGAGGAATAAAGCTCACCTAGGTTCGGCGCACGCACCGACCGCGAGTAGCTTCCGCGAAACATGAGGTCTTCAACAGGACGGTATTGAATGCCGCCGGAGTACGCATAGACCGTACCCGCCGAGCCCTTGTAATCTGAAACACGTCCGGAACCGTTGATCGTTAGTTCACGTATCAGCGGCAGATCCTTGAGGAGCGGAACACGTAGTTCGCCAAAAGCTTCCTTCACTGCAAACGCTGTTGGTGGATTGAGCGTGGGGATTGCATTGTAGAAAGCGTACCCAGCCTGGGTGAAGTCATCGAGATCGTAATAGTTCGTTTCGCGGCGGTATTCGCCACCGACAACGAACGCGATTGGACCGCCAGGAAGCGAAAACAGCTGGCTAAGATCCCCTGACACGAAGCCGGTTGCGTCGAACTGAGTGATCTTGCCCTGAGCGCGTGACGCGACTGTCAGATAGTCACGGGCAGCTTGGGACACCGAACCGTCGCCGAAGGGATTGATAGGTACGCAAGCCGCGATGTCTGCGGCGAGCTGTGCCGGATTGCCGCCGACATCGCTTCCTGCATAGCGAGGGTCCACCTGTGACCGGCAGACGACTTGGCCGGCTGCGTTTCTCGTCGAATCGACAGACAGCAGATAGCGCTGCGTGTTGATGTTGCCCTGAATGAGATTCTTTTCCTTGAACTCACCGTAGTTGGCCGACAATTCGTAGTGCCAATCGTCATTGAAATCACCGCGAACGCCGCCAACGATCCGATAGGTTTCACGACGGATCTGCTCATCGCGAATACCAAGATCGAGCCAGTTGCGACGGAGGGAGAAGCGATAGGAACCGTCAGCAATTTGTGCCAACGATGCGTTCTGTCGCGCCAGTCCTCCTGCTGTCGTGCCAAACGCAGCCCCGCTGTTGGGATTCACACCGGAGTTCACCCCCGCCGCTAGCTGCGTAGCCAGTGTCGCGCGGGCTTGGGCACCGAGATAGGGATTGTCGAGCCGAATGCCTTCACGATTAACGTCGCCAGTCGTGAAGTACGAAAAGTCCGATACTCCTGTTACAGTCGTCGCGTCTTGCAAGGTTTGCCCCTGCGAGAAGAATGGACCGCTCTGCGAACCACGTGCGTCGCTGCGTGAGTACTTGGCTTCGATAAACGGAACAAATGCACGCGAAATCTCATAGTGGCCAAGGACGTTAAACGAGTACCGCTTGAGATCCGGGGACAGAACCAACAGGCGTCCCTGACGACTGTTGTATCCATTCCCGTTTATGAAGCTGCCGTTCGGTCCCAGGCCGACCCGAAGTCCATTCTGCTGGGCCAGCGCACCACCGGGCTGAAACAAATAGGAACAGGTGTAGGACGTACCCACGGCATCGTTGCCACACGGTGCACCAGCCAAGCCAGGGCGGTACCGGATCCCAACTTGCCCACCGGTCGAGATAGTCGTCGAGCGGATGTCGTTGAAGAATGCGCGATCGAAGACGTTGTCGGCGCCATTCACGGAGCCAGCTGGATCCGTATCAACTGTGACGAAGCCGTTGACCTGTTTGACGTTAGGCCGGCCGCTCGCGTAATAATCCTCTTGATGTGCATATTCGGCGCTGACGGTGATATTACCACGTCCGCCCCCAAAGTTCTTGCCTGCGATAGCCCCGATCAGCTGTGCGCCAGCATCGCCGTATTTGCTGATACCCGACTGGCCGCGAAGGCTCAGACCGTCGTAGTCGTCCTTCAAGACGAAATTGACGACACCCGCGACGGCATCGGAGCCGTAGGTGGCAGAAGCGCCGCCGGTCAGAATCTGGATGTCTTTGATCAGATCAGACGGGATCGTGTTGATGTCGACCGACACGCCACTGTTCAAGATGTCGCCGGCGACGTGGCGACGACCGTTCACGAGAACGAGTGTCCGCTGCGTACCAAGGCCGTAAAGATCAATGAGGTTGAGTCCGCGTACACCCAAGCTCACGGTCGAGTTCTGCTGGCTGAACGTATTACGCAGCTGCGGCAGCTCGTTCAGCGTATCGCCGACCGACACCTTTCCGGTCTGGAAAAGCTGTTCGCCGGATACGGTCGTGATCGGGGACGTGGATTGAATGTTGGGTGAGCGGATTCGCGATCCGGTAATAACAATATCACCACCGCTTGTTGCAGTAGCCTGTCCAGTCGCAACCGAAGTTTCCTGTGCATTTTCTGCTGCGGGAAGCGTTGAGGCATCTACGGTGGCAGCATCCGCTTGCGCTTGCATCGGGGAAGGTTCTGCCTGCGCCCTGACAACGGTCGGCATGCTCACAGCGATGCCAGCTAGCGCCGTAGCACTGAGAAGACGATACAACTTCATGATGGACCCCTATATTGCTTTTACATTTTGTTACCTGATTTAAGCCGTTTAGGTGTGCCATGCGCAAGGGACCTTGCATACAAAATGACCAACAGTTGAATATCAGCGGAAAATGTGACAAAAATGACACATTTGGTAGCATCGGAGGTCCGAAGCGTGAAAAGGTATCGAACACATAATTAATTCAGCTGCTTGCACGACAGCGGATTTTGAAAAACAGTCGTCCCTTACGTAATCGAAATTCGCAGGCGGCTTTACTTAAAAAAGCGTGCAAAGGCGCAGGACGTAAAAATGAGAAACATTTTATGCACGGCGATTATCGTTCAGCAGGTGACAATACGATGATTGTTGAAGATGTTTCCAGTCGTCCAAAGCCATCGGTAGTAGTTGTTGGATTCGATCAGTACTCGGTTATTTTTGACGCTATTCCACACCATTTATATCAAATCAATAAAGTAACGTCTGCGGAGAAACTGTTCGAGCATTTGAGACTTTTCCTTTGCGATATTGTCATCGTAGACGCTCTTTTAGAGGGCGTGGATAGTATATCTCTAATCAAGGCATTGGTCGTGAACGGTGATCAACCAATGTTATTAGTAAGATCTGATACAAATGAGGAGATTGATCGCGTACTATCGCTAGAGCTCGGCGCAGATGACTGTGTGGCATTTTCATGTGGCGCTCGGGAGATTAGGGCTAGGGTTGGCGCATTGCTTCGTCGGTGTGCCACCAAAACGCGATCTAACATTGAAGTTCGAAAAAACATCGGTGCATCAAATGGCTCGGAACTCACTTATTGTGGTTGGATTTTGAATAGAGACAGGTGTCAGCTTTATTCACCAGCAGGTGATGCGCTATCGTTAACAAATGTAGAATATGGTATACTTATCGTGCTGTTCAGCGATCCAGGGATAGTTAGGGACCGGTCGGCGCTAAGAAATATAGATGCCGGCGATGAGGAATACGAGTTCCGGTCCCTTGATGTTTGTTTAAGTCGCTTACGCAAAAAGATGGAGAAATTAGGGGGGCAGGACTTAATTGAAACAGTGCGCGGCAGAGGCTACCGGCTGGCAGCAATAAATAAAATCCGTGAATAGGGCGAATGTACCAAACCGAGAATATTTAACTGGATGATTCTCTATCTAAGTTTTGCACCGCTGCTAGGTTTTAAGCCCGATCAGGCTAATAATCTTAATGTAGTTCTCGGTTCACAGGCCGTATGACGATGAAGGCGGTAGATGGCGCTGTTCTGGTTGTCAGACGAGGTCTGGACAGCGATCGAGCAAAATTTGCCAAAGAATTAGGTTGGCACCCGTTGGGTCGATGATCGACGGGTGCTATCCACGTCATTCCTGGACGCTGCAACCGGAAGCGAACCATTCGTTACGACAAATAGCGATACCGCGGCCGCCGCCTCGTCCACAACGTCTTCTGCCGCCTAAAGGACTTCCGCGGCATCGCTATCCGTTACGACAAGATCGCGACTAATTTCCTGTCAGCTGTAGCGCTCACCACAGCGGTCGCCTTTTGAATGTGAATGAGTCTGGGCCCTAGAAAAAAACCGAGGCCTCCTGGGGCGTGCCGAGGCACCGTGAATCTGTGTCCAAATAATGCACATGGGCCTATGATCGAGAAGAAGCGATGAGCGACAGCCTACTGTAGATGTCAGCGATCTCGCCGAGGTGTTCTCAATTTCGCGCCCAACTGTGTACCGCACGCTCGGACGCCAACCCGCTGCACCTGCTGCAAAGACGGCGTAATGGCAGCTAACGGATGTTGCCGTAAGCTCGTTACTGCGGAGGTGAAGCTGTCACTTCGACGCCGAGGTTAACCGCCCCCGCATAAGGTCCACCGGTAACGTCCATGGTGATACCGCGAGCCGGTCTTGTCCCTGATGAGGGCACAGTTTGTGCACCGCAACTGGTGTCCGAAGTACAAGCCCAATAGGATCCGCCAACCCACCTCGCGTCAAGATTGATGGTGGTCTGGGCTGGAAGGTAGCCAGCCATCGGCAGGTAAGCTGGCTTGGCCCATGTAGGAGCAGTTCGCATTGCGTGAATGTTCCCGACCAAGACGAGCGCCCGCGCGCCTTGCCTCACCCTGCCGACCAGTGACGAGGCAAGTGCATTCTCGTAATCGCTCGCTTTGAATCCGCCTCGACCGGGATTGTACAAGGGTTGGAACGCAACGACGCTCGCAATCCGCCCTGCCGCTCGTAATTCGCGCAGCCTCTGGAAAAGGTGGAAGTACGCTTCACTGGATCGGCCGTCCTTCATCGGCCGCGTCCATATTCTGCTGCTCAAGAAGTGCGATATCGCCGCGGCACCGCCATCGGAACCAATGAAATCGTCAATAGCGGGTTGCTCGGTGGTCATTTGTTCGACCGCGACGATCACCGGCCGGGACGCCGAAGCTAGGCAAGTGAGATCACCAAAAATTGCTGGCGTCTCTTTGGTGCCGTGCATTTCTCCCACCACAATCCAACGGAGGTCAGTGCGATTGATTAGTGCCTCCGCCCCAGGAATCGGGCCGCATTGTACGGGGCGCAGCTTGGCTTCGAACGTTCTCGCTGACGGTGCCGGCGCGAGCGTTTGAAGTGCAGGCTTCGGGAGACTTGGGAGCACCGGCCGAGCCGTCTTTTCAAGCGACTTACGGCGCTCCTCCTGTTCCGCGAGTGGCGGAACACCAAGAGTGCCTCGCAGGGCGTCAGAGGCAAGGGAGCGGTCAAATGGCTCCTGGGTCGTGCGACCGTCAGGGCCGGTGTGAAATTGAGTGCCCAAAATCTGGGGCTTACCAATATTTTGAAGATAACGGTCTAGTGTGGCAGCGGCGATCCATGCCGCTCCGGCATTACCTCTCGCAACGGCGATCATAGCAAGCAAATGTGCTTTCAGATAATCGTCGGGCGATTCACCATGCTGAAAAATGAACGCGGCATGGAAGAAGTCATCCCCGCTCTTCAACGCTCCCACATCCAATAACGTTTGGGTACGTTTCCGACGCGTCTCATCCTGTGGACCAACCGTTGCCCAGTCGACATCTGGGCCTTGTCGCGCTTTCTGGTCTGCGTCGAAGATAGCCGTCATCTCGGAGTTCGATGGCTCTTTCGTAATGCGCTCGGCCGCGACCGAGGGTGCAGCCAGCGCCAGCAGAGATAGGGCGATCACACTCCTGAACATTGCTAGGCCTTCGCGCTCAATATGTGGTCCGGCAAGGTGGCCTTGTTCGAGCGCTGTCTGCAAGTCATCATGTGCGGACCATCATTCGTTGTGAAGCCACCTCGTCTAAGGCTGATCGCGCTCGGGCTACCCCTTGAGGTGCGGGTGACATTTAGCGCTGACAGACCGTGCGGATTAGCTCTGACATCCACAGCCTACTGGCTGAATAGATCAGTAGGCACTTTCCCAAAATTCGATCCCAATGAGAAAGCCCCCTCCCTCAGGTTTCTGACGACAAGGGTTTGAGCGCGACGCCATTCGCGTCGAAATTGCTTTCATTCAGCCATGTCTCGAACAGTGTGCGTCGTGCGGGCCATTCTGGCTCCACAATAGAGAACCAGGCCGTATCGCGCCGACGACCCTTTACGATCCAGTCACCGCGCCACGTTCCTTCATAGGTGAAGCCGAACCGACGCGCAGCACGCTTGGATGCCGCATTCAGATCGTTGCACCGCCACACGACACGAAAGTAGCCGAGTGTGAAAGCGTGCTGCATCATCAGGAAAATGGCTTCCGTGGCGGCGCGGGTGCGTTGCAGCTGGGGCGAAAACCAAACGCTCCCGATCTCGATTGCAGCGTCGGCGGACGCGATGTTGCAGAACGACACCCATCCTTCAGCTTTGCCGCTAGATGCTGGAACAACGGCGAAGAATGGTTGCCGTTCAAGGCCGCTGATCCGCGTGATATGCGCGGCCATGTCGTTTTTTGTCGGGAAGGGCCTGTACTTCAGATAGGCCCACGACACGTCTGCCGCCTGACTTGCCTCCCAAAGATCATCGACGTGCCGCGCGTAGAGCGGTTCGAGCGTGACGGCTACGCCGTTGTGGCATTGAAACCCCGGCAGAAGACAGGTGGCTTCGTCACTGTCGCAAGCAGCCGTTTTTCAACAGCCTCGGACGTTTTCTAGACAGTTGCACCCCGCCCCCTCAGATGCTGAAAAGCCTTGCGCGCTCAGGCCGTTAGACAGGGCGAGCGTTCAACAAACGGGTGCTAATGGAGTGTTCAACGCGAGTGGATGCCAGCGATCGGGCAAAGCGGAAAATGGGTCGAGCACACCTACCCGAAAGGTGGCTTCGAGGCGGCCACATCCGAGCGTTTGCCGTCTGGAGTCTCACGCTGCAATCGTCTCCTTCCATCCGATCCCGCCGCTCGCGCCCGACGAGTTTAGTGACCGCTTTGTCTCAAAGGGCGTCGCTTGGCAGCCGAAATGGCGGGAAACGCTGTCGCTTTCTCCAATGCGCGACAAACAGGTGATTTCGGACGGCAGTCTCTCGATCGTCGCAAAACGCCGTCGCCAACCCCGATTGTCGATTATCATGTGTTTTCCGACAGGGCGCGGGGCAGAAGCTGCCCGGCCGCTCACGCGCAGTTGTTGCCGTTCACTGTCCGTTCGCTCCTAGCGTACGAAAGATCGACTTCCGTGATGTGACCTGCAATGGAGGCGCTGGCGCGTTTCTCCAGGAAACCCATCTCGCAAACGACTTTCATCCTCTAACCGAAAGGCGCGCCAGCGTGAGAGCCTTGCCTACCGTGGATCTGTGCCCGGAGATGTACAGGGACCGCTATCGATGGCTGGATATTCACAGTTAATGTGACGCAAGTTAATCCCTCGCTATGACGTGAGTTTAGAACCGTTAAGGTTTTGAATATAAGCGTAAACGCGAAGGAGTTCGTGTGCGCAACCGACATGAAACGTCCCGCCTGGACGCGCTGCATCAGCTAAAATTGCTCGATACCCCGGCAAGCGAGAGCTTCGACCGTATAACCCGGATGGCGAGCCAGATCTTCGGTTTGCCGGTTGCCGCGGTATCGCTGACTGATCACGATCGGCAGTGGTTCAAGTCGCGCGTCGGTGTTGATCATTGCAGCATTCCACGAGCCGGGGCTCCGTGTGCGGAGGTTGCCGAGTCTACGCAAGCGTTAGTCATCGAGGATTTCCTTGAGGACCCTGATTATGCCGAAAGCCCTCTGGGTCGTGCCGGTACCCGCTTCTATGCTGGCGCACCGCTAGTAACCAATGAGGGATATGGCCTCGGTGCGTTATGCGTATTGGGCACTGAACCGCGCAAAGCGTCATCTGCCGAGCTTGCCGCTCTTGCAGATCTAGCCGCCATGGTCATGGCGCAGATCGAGCTGCAGCATGCTTTCGGTCGGATCGATCCCATCAGCGGAATGCCGACCAGAAACCAGTTTCGTGAGGATCTGATGGATCTGGCGCGAGACCATGCGGGAAAGCAGTACTTCGCCGTCGTGGTGGATCTGGCCCGCGAAGATCAGATCAGCAGAATCACGCGTGCCATGGGAGCTGCCCGCGTCGACCAAATGGTACATGAGGCGGCCCAGGCGCTGCGAGCTGCGCTTGGTCCGGGCCGAAATGCCTATCAGGTTGGCACTGCACAATTCGGGTTTATCTCGCCATCGGACGTTGAGTGGTCGGATTATATCGAGCTCTTGCGAACAAGTTTTGCATCCATGCGGGCTTCGTCGTCAGTCCGGTTTGTCACGAACGTAAATATTGGCGTCCGATCTTTCGTCGCAGGGTCGGTATCGGTTGACGACGTTATTCGTGGTGCAACGAGTGCTGCCCAAGACGCGAGGGAAGCGGAAGGAGCAATCGCTTTGTATTCACCGGCACGCGACATCGCGCATCGCCGCCAATATGGCCTTTTGCAAGACTTTGGCACAGCACTCGAGGCAGGCAATCAACTTCGGCTCGTTTATCAACCTCGGATCGATCTTTCCACGGGGGCGTGCATTGGCGCAGAGGCGCTACTGCGATGGCGTCATCCAGTCTTGGGCGACGTGTCGCCTGCGGAATTTATTCCGATCATCGAACAGACGTCGCTTGCCCGACCTACTACGCAATGGGTTCTTGAAACGGCAATGGACCAGCTGGCGGCATGGCAACGTGGTGGGCTGGCTATGACGCTATCTGCTAATATCTCGGCCGCTAATCTCGGCGAAGCAGACCTTAGCGAGAGGATTACGACTGGGCTTGCCCGGCGTGAGTTGCCGTTTAGCTGCTTGGAAATTGAGCTAACCGAAAGCGCGATTATGGATCAGCCCGATCAAGCGCTAGCTATGCTGCGAAGGTTCAGAGATGCAGGTGTTTGCCTTGCTATCGATGACTTCGGCACCGGCCATAGCAGTCTGGCCTATCTACAGCGTCTGCCAGCACAGATCGTAAAGATCGATCAGACGTTCATACGCGACCTGAGCAGAGCGACAGGATCCGACTTTGCTCTTGTGGAAACGATGATCGGCTTGGCTCATAGGCTGGGCTACCGTGTGGTTGCAGAGGGCGTGGAAACTGCAAAGGCGGCCGTCATTCTAGAAGAGCTTGGCTGCGAAGAAGCCCAGGGCTTCTGGTTCGCGCGGCCAATGGAAGCCGACCAGTTTGTCATGTGGCTTTCAGACCGGCGTGAGGCGTCACTAGCTTTTCCGTACGCTGCCTGACGTTACCATAAGCCGGGCCTGCGCGGCCTGCATCGATGCACAGCTAACCGGCGCATTTGCGAAAGTTTGGTATTTAATTAAGCAGCTTAGGCCATGATGCCTCGCTGAGGAGCTATTGATCGTGTCACCAACAAACTTAGATTTCGAAACGGTCGGACTGCACGACCTTGAGACGATGAGCACTGCAGACCAGGATGCGTTGCCGTTCGGAGTGGTCGGCTTTGCCGCTGACACGATCGTGCAGGTCTACAATGCGACCGAGGCTCGTATGTCAGGGTTGGATCCGGCCACGGTGGTCGGCGTTCCGTTCTTCGACGCGGTCGCACAATGCATGAACAATTTCATGGTGGCACAGCGGTTCGAAGACGAACCGGAACTCGATGACGCCTTCCCTTACGTACTGACGCTTCGCATGCGGCCGACCAAGGTGCGGTTGCGGCTGCTCGCGACGGCGCAGACGCCGCGTCGCTACGTACTCATCGAACGCTGAAGGCTAGCCGAATGACCGATACGTCGGGCGAGGAGGAACTCCTCGAATTTCTATATGCCTGTCCGATCGGACTGATTGAATGCGACGCGACTGGCGAGATCGGATTGATGAACCCGCACGCCATGCAGCATCTGCTGCCGCTAGCGGGATCGCGCGGCGTCAGCAACCTATTTTCGGCGTTCGAACATCATGCCCCAGAACTTAGAAGCATAGCGGAAGCCTTTGCATTGCCTACAGGGCGCATTTGTGACGGTCATCGCGTTTTCGTAGACCTGGGACCGGGCAAGAACGGTGCGACGCCGAAAGTCCTTGCCTGTTCGCTGGTCAAACTCGGCGCTGACAGGTTGATGGCAACGCTCACAGATATAAGTCAGCAGGTTCTCCAAGAGAACCGACTGCGGCAGGCCGATACCTGGTTTGCAACACTGCTCGATGGCGTCAACGGCTACGCCGCGCTGACGATCACGCCGGACGGCCAAATCGCAGCAGCTGACACCTGCTTTGCCCGCCAGACGGGGTATGAGCCGGCCGACGTTACCGGTCACAACCTTGCCGATGTCCTCAGCACAGATTTGCCTGGCGGCGATCTGCGTCTGGACGAGCAGCTGGCAATCGCTGTCCGTGAGGGGTGGCATCTTCAAGAGGGGTGGCAGCAACGCGCCGATGGCGAACGCTACTGGTGTCAGCGTCTCGTCGTCGCTCGCTCGGCACGCGACAACGCGACCTTACCCCGGTTTTCGGTTGTGCTTCGTGATGTACCGCGTCGCGACGCTGCGACCGAAGACGTGCGGCGACTCCTGACATGCGACCATCTAACCGGCGCAGCAAATCGACGGCATTTCAGTCAGGCGATGGCCCGCGAACAGCAAAGCTGGCGCGAACTTCGTCAGTCGCTCTCGCTTGTTGTACTCGATCTCGATCACTTCAAGGCTGTAAACGACACCCACGGCCATCCGGTCGGTGATACGCTTCTATGCCGGGTGACTGAGGCGTGCAGCGCACTTTTGCCACCGCGCGGTATCTTTGCGCGCTTGGGGGGCGAGGAATTTGGCGTTCTGCTTCCGCGCTACGATCGTAATCAAGCTATGGAGCTCGCCGAGCGACTTCGCGAAGCGATTGCCGATGTCGTCATCGAAGCTCCATTGGGCACTCTGCGGGTAACGGCCAGCTTGGCCTGTGCGACGCTCGACGAGACCGAAGGGTCGATCGAAGGGCTCATCGCGTTGGCTGACAAACGTCTTTATTCCGCAAAGCATGCCGGACGGAACCGCGTCTTTGTGGCTGAGACCGAGGTTGCGTGACTAAGCACCGCCTGCAACGTTCAGCTGTGCATCGGATCATATGCGGCGTCGTCGCGGCCGAGCTACGCCGTCAGCGCGGTACGCTGGTCTACGGTAACCATATTGTAAATATACGGGTACATCCAATACGATCCAGCAGCCATATGTCGCAAAGACTGACACTAAATAGGTATGTTTAGCTATCTTAAGTGTATTTTAAAATTAACCGAAAATGTCAGTTTTTATTGACATACTGGCTGTTCAATGGCATTGGGTCGATAAAGCTTGACAGGAAGCGCCTATTCCAGACCGTATTGCCATTGTTACCTACAAGGGCACACATGCCGGCGAGCTTAGCGAGCTGGAGGGAGGCGATAGCCGCTTCGTGTACAAGGATGCGTGGCTGACGCCGATAGCATGTGCGCTGCCGATCGAGCAGCCGGACCATTATCACCGCAACGGCCTTATCCCTTTCTTCGAGCATTTAGGGCCAGAGGGCTGGCTGCGCGGTCGTCAGGCACGTGCCGGCGGGACAGCCGAACAGGATGATTTAGGCCTGCTCTTAAACTATGGTGCCGACTGCATCGGCGCAGTTGGCATCCTTCCGGCCGAAGGTCCGGCGTTCGTCGCACCTGATGAACCCAATGCGCTGGAAGAAGCTGCAGCGCTCCCGGGCCGCACTTTGTCAGGCGTCCAGAAAAAGCTGCTCGCCTTTCGTGGCGAGAAGGGGTTTGAGCCGTGCGTCAAGCCGTCGGATCCGGCGACGTACATCGCGAAATTCAACCGCGAGGATTTGCCGACGCTCGTACAGAATGAAAATGTCTCGCTCGAACTGGCCCGCGAGGTACTGGGCAAGGCCGAAGTCACTGCCGCCAAGCCTGGGCAGCTCGCTGGCATCGAGGGTTTGGCTCTACTCGTCGAGCGATTTGATCGTCAGGGTAACGAAAAGCTTCGTCTCGAGGACTTCGCGCAGATTCTCAGCAAGCCCCGCGGCCGTGAATTCGACGGTAAATACCATTCCTCATACGAAGAGGCGGCAACTGCCATCACGCGCTTCTCCGCGCGTGCGCGGATCGATCTCGCCCGCTACTTCCGCCTCGTCGTATTCAATCTCACACTCGGTAATGCCGATGCGCATCTGAAAAACTTCTCGCTACTCGAAGGCAGCGGCGGACTGCGCCTCAGTCCCGCTTATGACCTAATAAACACGCTGGTCTATACCAACTATGAGCGCAACGTAGCGCTCGAAATCGGCGGCAAGAAGCGCGCGTTCGACACACTCGACCGCGGGCTGATCGAAGCGCTCGGGGTCTCGATCGGACTGCCGGCCCGGGAAGTGTCACGATCGCTCGACGTCTTGGCCAAGGGCTTCGCCAACGCCAAGACGCTCGTCCTTGGCCCTCGGGTCCAGCCCGACGATTTCCAGTTCAAATACCGCGAGATTATTCTCGAAAATGCCGCAAGGATCTTCGCATGACCGACTGGCCCATCGATTGGAGAGCCGTCGTCGACGAAGCGATTCGCCGGCGTAAGCTGGAAGGTCTGACCCAGTCGGCGCTGGCTACGCTGGCCGGCGTCAGCCGGCCGGTCGTCGTCGCGTTCGAGCAAGGCGAGATCAACCTGCGCTTCGAACGCGTGATTGCAATCCTTGATGCGCTCGGGCTTTTCGTCCAGCCTGGGCGGTCCGACAGCCTGAAATCCTTCGTGCACGAGGCTCGCAAGCGCTTCACCGAGCTCACTGCCAACCTTGCGGATGATCATCCCTCGCGGCAGCCGCTCGGTCATAGCGAGCAGGCTTATTCGATCGATGGCATCGAGGAGCCGCCGACGCTTTCTCAGCTGCGCAACATTCTCGCCCGCGCGCCCAAAACCTCAGGCTGGACGCCGTTCTGGGTGCCGACCAAGGACTCGATCAAACCGACATTCTTCGACGGTCTCCTCGAATGCTGGCTAGGTCGCCCGTCCGATGATCGAGTGTTCAATGATCCGGCGTCGAGCGACTTTTGGCAGGTGTCCCGCGCAGGCACCGCCTTTCTCCAGCGCGGCTATCAGGAAGACGGGCGCGATCTTGATGCTGGAACCTTCTTTGATCTTACCCTGCCAATCTGGCGGACCGCCGAGGTACTGCTCCATGCCGCCTGGCTCGCGCGGCAACTCGGTGCCAGCGGGGAGGATCAGATACGTTTCACCGGACGTTACACCGGGTTGTCAGGCCGCGAGCTCATCAGCTGGGCCAAACCGGGGCTGCGTCTCGCTCTAGAGGAGCGCCACCGCTCGCGTGCCGACAGAGTCGACCTGACTACTCTGACCAGCGCCTACGAAATCGATGTGGATCTAAAGAAGGTTGTCGGCGCGATCGTGCGCCCGCTCTATGAACGGTTCGATGGCTTCGAAATTCCCGATGCACTGATTACCGGCCAGATCTTCGATTTCCGGCGCCAGACAGCGGACTATTTCTGACCTCTGAGAGCATATCCAGCTTGTGCGTCGGGCGCGGTATCGCTTTGCTGATGAGTGCCGCCCAGGATGCCGAGCCGGAGGCGCATCTATATATCGCCTGCCATTCCATCTTTGGGCGTTTTGCCATTGAAAATGCGACCGCTAGCAGCGGCTTCCTTCCAAGATTCGAACGGCGAACAAGTAGGACGCACCCATGCTGATCGGTTACGCCCGTGTCTCAACGACCGATCGGGATCTGACGCTGCAACTCGATGCATTGGCAAAGGCTGGCTGCGAGAGATTGTTCACCGACAAAGCGAGCGGGGCAAAAGTCGATCGGCCAGGTCTAGCAGAAGCGCTGCATTTCGCACGCGCGGGAGACACCCTCGTGATCTGGAAGCTCGATCGGCTTGGCCGCTCGATCCGAGGTCTGATCGAGTTGGCAGCGGGCCTGTCCGCCCGCAATGTGGACTTTCGCTCCCTGACCGATGGGTTCGACACGGCTACTCCTTCTGGTCGACTCCTGTTTCATATATTGGCCTCGCTCGCAGAGATGGAACGTGAGCTGGTGAAGGAGCGCACGATTGCGGGCTTGGCGGCGGCTCGCGCAAGAGGCGTCACCAGTGGTGGCCGAAAAGCAGCAATGACGCCCGACAAGATCGACACTGCGCGTAAGCTGCTACAAGTTGGTCTATCGACCTTCTATCGCTACTGCCCAGGCGGCGCGGGCCTTCCCGATTGAGGATCGAATTTCGAGAATGGCCGGCATTGGCAAAAACGCCCACATCCGGACACCCGCGCATGTGATCCAAGCTCCCGATAACGGCCGTTCGTTCAGCTCATCTTCCTTGACTCGCTATAAGCGGGACCGGCCGCTTTTCTTCCCATTTCAACCATGCCGCTAACGTCCACACCTGGACGTTTATGCGGGCGTTCTGCGCTCCGCCATAATCGTCTGCGCCGGACAATGCGCCCCGTGCGGACTAGGCCTCGCGACGAAACACTGCCCGTTATCCTAACTCACGCCTGGATCAAGCGGCGGATAGTATCGAGGCGATCCTGTCTGCAAACCCCTTCAACATCGAGACTTTGCCGAGATCAGTTAGCTTCCGCGGTTCGGGATCGATGGCGCAAAGGGTCCCATAGAACGAGCCGTCAGCGAGGACGATTGGGAGTGAAACATAGCTTTTAAACCCGTATAGAGCTGGGGCGGGATGGCTTAACCACTTAGCGTTCCCCGCCACGTCGTCTATCACCACGGTATTACCGTGCTCGCGTATGTCGTTGCAGATGGTCGTTGAAACCCTCAGTTCCTCACCTGGCGACATCCCGAAGTCGATCTGATCGACGACCTGGCAGGCTATCCATCGTGTATCGGTAACCCGAGCAAGGGCGACAAACCCCATTCCGGTTGAAGCGGCAACTTCATCTAAAATCCGGCGGATACCGTCATCATCACCGTCGCGAGCGGCGCCAGCTGCAAAGTCATCGAGCATACTCGTCGTTACACGGTCCTGCCGTTAAACGGCAACTGTTCCGAACCGTCACGTATCAATTGTGTTTGAGTAGATACCGCTTTCCCGAATTGGTGTTAATGAACCCGGTGCCCTGCACGTGCAAATCGCGTTCCCGTCGTTTGATGCAAACTTAGAATTGCTACTTCAACCTTCGTACAGCTTTTCCAACGCTGAAACCGGAAAGCCACGCGAAACGCTCTGACATTTTGTCATGAAATTTAAAGGGGCATTGGTCTGGAACCCCTTCACGTTGACCGCTTTTCAAGCCCGCTTCATACGCATCGCGTAACATTGGTTCGTTTGGTTTCATTGACCGGCAACGCTCGAAGGCAACAATCGGATTGAGCGAGATCGATACAATCTCGGTGTTAGAACGCGAAATTTCCGAACGTTGGGTAGTACGAGATACCTCAGAAACACCCCCGGGAACCTTACAAAGGTTGCGATGCGACGGAATATCACGGGTGAATGACCGCCCGTCGGTATGTCGACATAACTGGGCTATGCAGCGTTATTTCGTAAACCTGACTGAACACGGTCGCCTGATCACAGACGATGACGGATTTCTTGCCTCGGGACGGGAGGCCGCTCGGGAAATGGCCGTCGCAGGCGCCCGCGAGATGATGGCGGCTGATATATTGCTCGGCAAGTTGTGCCTATCGACGTCGATTGAGATATTGGACGATAATGGGGTCGTCCTCGACCAAGCGCGGTTTAGGGATCTTGTTCGTGTATCTGGCGGCTAATGGCGGAATTGATTGCCGAGCGCATGGCTTTAACGGCGTCACGCTTTCCCTCAGTTGACGCCCTGGCGGTGCTCATAGCCTCAAGCTCAACCAAGGTTAGCGGCCGGCCCAGGGCTCGTTCGAAGTAGCCCTGAACCTTACTTGGTTTCATTTCGAATAAATAACAAAGTACGAAATCTGCGATCTAACCTATGTTTTGCTGGTTTAAAAAAAAGGGCGACAGCAACCGGCATTAGGGTCAGGACTCATTGGTCATAGCCAGAAGATGACAGTGGCCGCGAGCGCGACGGCAGAGAAGAAGACGGTTGGGCAGCGGTCGTAGCGAGTGGCGACGCGGCGCCAATCCTTCAGACGGCCGAACATGATCTCGATGCGGCTGCGGCGCCGGTAGCGGCGCTTGTCGTATCTGACCGGCTCGTTCCGCGATCTGCGGCCCGGGATGCAGGGTTGGATGCCCTTGGCTTCCAGGGCGTCCCTGAACCAATCGGCGTCATAACCACGGTCGCCAAGCAGCCACTGTGCTTTCGGCAGATCGTCGAGCAAGGCTGCCGCGCCGGTGTAGTCGCTCACCTGCCCGGCGGTCATGAAGAAGCTCAAGGGCCGCCCATCCGCATCGCTGACGGCGTGCAGTTTGGTGTTCATGCCGCCTTTCGTACGGCCGATCAGGCGGCCGAGATCCCCTTTTTTACCCGCAGACTCGATGCCGTGCGGTGTGCCTTCAGGTAGGTCGCATCAATCATGACCGTTTTCGGTACGGCTTCTGCTGCCGCGAGCCCCTCCATCATGCGCAAGAACACACCCCTCTCGCTCCACCGCTTCCAGCGATTGTAGAGCGTCTTGTGCGGCCCATAGTCCGTCGGCGCATCACGCCAGCGTAGCCCGTTGCGATTGACGAAAACGATACCGCTGAGCACCCGCCGATCATTAACCCGAGGCTTGCCATGGCTCTTGGGAAAATACGGTTGCAGACGCGCCATCTGCTCATCCGTCAGCCAGTACAGGTCGCTCATCCACGCTCTCCCCACGGAGCCTGAATCAGATCGCGCCTCTCACATCAATGGGTCCTGTGACGTGCCCCCCGCCTTTCATCCAGCGGCAACCAGAGACCGACCGTTGTTGTCGCGCAGGAGCGCGGGT
>NZ_JACYUS010000014.1:0-18762 GCF_014841895.1 Sphingomonas sp. CFBP 13728
TCGAGATCGCGGGCAAGCCGATGCGGGTGAAGGTTGCGCATGTGCGGCTGTGCGCATCGCGGGTGATGTACGTGCGAGCCTATCCGCGCGAGACGCAGGAGATGCTGTTCGACGCCCATGCGCGGGCATTCGCCTTCTTCGGTGGCGTGCCGACGCGGGGCATCTACGACAACATGAAGACTGCCGTGACGAGCGTGTTCACAGGCAAGGAACGGGTTTTCAACCGGCGTTTTCTGGTCATGGCGAACCACTACATGGTCGAGCCGACCGCATGCTCGCCGGCAGCCGGCTGGGAGAAAGGCCAGGTCGAAAACCAGGTCCAGACGGCACGCGGTCGGTTCTTCCAACCGCGCCTGCGCTTTGTCAGCCTCCAGGAGCTGAACGGCTGGCTGGAGGCGGAATGTTGCCGCTGGGCCGACCTGCACCAGCACCCTGAGCAGAAGGAACTGACGGTTGCCCAGGCATGGGCTGCCGAGCGCGGTGTGCTCCAGCCGGTTGCCGCGCCCTTCGACGGGTTCTACGAGAGCGAGCATGCGGTGAGCGGCACGTGCCTGATAAGCTTCGACCGCAACCGCTATTCCGTCTCGGCCAAAGCAGTGCGGCGCACGGTCCAGGTGCGTGCCTATGCTACCCGCATCGTCGTGCGCCTCGGCGATGAGGTACTCGCCGACCATCCTCGGTTCTTTGGTCGCGACCGCACCATCTACGACCCGTGGCACTATCTGCCGGTGCTCGTGACCAAGCCCGGCGCCTTGCGTAACGGCGCGCCATTCCAGGACTGGGAGTTGCCGCCTGCGCTGTCACGACTGCGGCGCAAGCTCGGCGCTGGCGATGATGCAGACCGGCGGTTCGTGCGCGTGCTTGCAGCGGTGCTCGACGACGGGCTCGATCTCGTCGAGGCGGCCGTCCGTGAAGCATTGCTGGCCGGTATCACCAGCGACGACGTCATTCTCAACATCCTCGCCCGTCGGCGCGAGCCGCCACGACCGTTGGCCATCGCCACACCCGAGGACCTGGCGCTGCGCCATCCACCTCGTGCCGACTGCGGTCGCTACGACAGCCTGCGAGGTTTCCATGCAGCGGCATGAGATGATGACGGCCATGGCCGAGTTAGGGCTCAAGGGCATGGCTGGTGCCTTCGACGAAGCGGTCACCACCGGCCTGCAGCGCCAGCGTATGACGATGGAAATCCTGACCGACCTGCTGCGGGCAGAGACGGCCCATCGCCATGCAGCGTCGGTCCGCTACCGGATGTCAGCCGCCAAGCTGCCGGCGGTGAAGGACCTCGACGCCTTCGTATTTGACGGCACGCCCATCAACGAAGGCCTGGTGCGCTCGCTGCACAGCGGCTCCTTCTTGGCCGGCCAGCGCAACATCGTGCTCGTCGGTGGTACGGGCACTGGCAAGACGCACCTCGCCAGCGCCATTACCGCCAACGTCGTGCGAAACGGTGCCCGCGGCCGCTACTTCAACACGGTCGACCTGGTGAACCGGCTCGAGGAGGAAACTCGCCTCGGCAAGGCCGGCGCGCTTGCAGCTCAGCTGTCACGCCTTGAGGTCGTGGTGCTCGACGAGCTTGGTTATCTGCCGTTCGCCCGCTCGGGCGGCCAGCTACTCTTCCACCTGGTCAGCAAGCTCTACGAGCGGACCTCGGTCATCGTCACTACGAACCTTGCCTTTGGCGAATGGCCGACTGTCTTCGGCGACCCCAAGATGACCACCGCGCTGCTCGACCGCATTACGCACCACTGCGACATCGTCGAAACCGGCAACGACAGCTGGCGCTTCAAGCACCGCAGCTAGCCCTCGGGAACCCGACAGAGGAACGCTTCGCGCTGGTTACGCCTCCGGTCGGGCTACGCCCGCCCTACGCCGCAACCAGCGCGAACGGCGCGTCCGCTACCGTCACGCCGCCCAACGAAGGGGGTCTCTTTTGGACGCCGATAGGGGGTCCTTTTTGGACGCCGATTGACAATTGGACTCCCCGTTTTCTCACCCGAATCCGCCAAAAAGATTGTCCAGCGTACTGAGTGCGGCCGTACGAACGAAATGAACGAATGGCCGAAGTTGGAAACATGAAAAGTGGTCGCTAATGGCCGAAACTGCGTCGCTCCTGACGCTGAGCTGCCTGTCAGGTAACGCCTCATTTCCAAACGTTCAGTTGCGCCCTAGAAGAAAGCCTAAGGTCTATTATACGTTAAGCGGCCTGGCTTTACGAAAGGGACACACGATCCGCCCAGCTCGCGGGGCGAGGTAACGCCAGTCTCTTCACGACGCCGCAATGGTCCATCGCGGCGCTTTACGCGAGAGGATCAGGTCCGCGATCGCGGGGCGGATGAAGAAAGCGGTTATGTCGATGACCGCATGTGCTGTCATGACCCGTAGCAGCGATCCGTGATGCAGATAGTATATTGTCAACAGCGCACCCGCAGCTGTGGTGGCAAGCACCCCCTTCCAACCGTAATGCGCGTGCGCCAGACCGAACGCCAACATCGACAGAACTAGCGAGACCGTGAGCGAGCCCGTGACCTGCAGAAACAGCAGCGGAAGCGCCAGTCGGAAAAACAGCTCCTCGCTGAAACCTGCATTCAGGCTGAGCAACAGCGCCAGCGTTGCTTCGCGACGGTTGCGGGGGATCAGCGCTTGGTCCGGACCTGCCCCTGGCGCTAGGCTTTTCTTGATCTGCCGCCACTTGATGGCGACCGATAGAACCATGCCAAAGAAAAGTCCGATCGCTATCGGCAGCCACTGATCGCCGGAGATCGACCCATCGGACTGTAGCAAGCGGCTCGCTGGGGCAAACGCCGACGGGAAGCCGTTGAAGGGCCATAACGCGTCGGACAGCCAAAGGCTGAACACGCTTGCACTTACGAGAACGACGAAGCTCTCGATCAGCCATCGCCGGTACAGCCGCTGCCGGTCGATCGTGTCGGACTGCGTCTGGAAGCGTGCGTACGCCGTGATATCCCTCCGCACCCACCATGTCCCCGCGATGAGCATGACGGCAATCCAAGCCAATATGAGCAGCATGTTCGTTCCCTTGTGCCAGTTTCCGTATTGGAAAGTGAATGTTGCTTTCCATATCGTCAAGTCGTAAGTTGTGAAGGTGGAAAGCGGGCGGGCGGCCTGCGGGAGAATTGCGCATGAATGAGGAGGAAGCTGCTCGTTTGCTGGACGTGATGCGGGTTACACGCGGGGCGTTGGCTAAGCGGGCGAAATGGTCCTTAGCGCGCCATGGCGTGGTGGGATTGCTGTTGGGCGGCCTGATCGCCGGCTTTGCGCTGCCCGGGCCATGGCCGTTGATCGTGGCGGCCGCTTGCATGGCCGCCACCGCGATGGTGGTCGCCCGCGATCGGCAGCGGGACGGGTTCTTCGTCAGCGGTTATCGGTCGGGGCGCACTTGGCGGGTGACGCTCGCGATGCTGCTGGTCGGGTTGGCTGCTCTGATAGCCGCCACGGGCCTTAAGACACGCTATGGTCTGGCTTGGGCGCCGTTCGCGGTTGGTGGCGGCATGGTGGTGTTCGCTACGATCATGAGCATCGTGTGGGAGCGGGTGTACCGGAGGGAACTGGATGGAGCGCAAGATGGGCGCTGAACGGCTGGATCCGCTGATCCACGCACCGGCACGGCTACAGCTCATGGCATTGCTGACCGATGTGAGCGAGATGGAGTTTGGGACGGCGCGCGACGTCATCGGGGTCAGCGATTCCGTTCTGTCCAAGCATCTTTCGCAGTTGAGTGATGGTGGATACATCGAGTTGCGGAAGGCTACGGTGAACACCCGGCAAAGGACCTGGATCGTTGCCACGGCCGCGGGGCGGAAAGCCTTCAAGGGTCATGTCCTGGCATTGCAGGCACTTGCGTCTGGACGAGTGCCTTCAGGCGCGTGCCAGTAAGGGCAATTGCCAGACCGTGGTGCGCAAATAGTTTTTGAAGGGGCTGAGCCGTCCGCTTGGTCCGCAGAGCTGCCCCCCGCGTCTCACCCAAACTCGGCTGTTAGGCGACCGCTCAGTAAATCTACGAACGATCGTCCGCCCGAGATGAACAGACGTCCGAAGTTGGGGGCGGGTCGAATGCGCACGACCGTCTGCAACTGGGTCAGAACCTCTAACCGTACCTTCAGTCATGTTACCATTGCGCCAATCGTAACGTAATCTATCTTTCCGGTACCAAGCACAGGTAGGGCTTTGATCGTGCGAATATCCTTCGGCACCATCAGCTCGGTCACGCCATTTGCTTTGGCCCAGCCCTGCAAGGCACCTGCGCTTGCATCCTGGCGCGTCGTGAACAGCACGAGTTGCTCGCCCTTGCGCGGATCCGGACGGGCGACGACCGCGTGTTCGGCATCGGGCCACAGGGACGCAGCATAGCCTTCGACCGCGGGTAGCGAAACCATCTCGCCGCCGATCTTCGCGAAGCGTTTCGCGCGGCCACGGATCGTGACGAAGCCGGCATCGTCGATCGTGACGATATCGCCACTATCGTGCCATCCTCCTTCGGGCGGTTGCAGAACGCCCGGCTTGTCCGCCTTGAGATAGCCCGCCATCACGTTGGGCCCGCAGATCGACAGGCGTCCGCCTGCGTCGATGCCGGGAACGGGATCGAGTCTGGCCTCCATGCCGGGCAGCAGGCGGCCGACGGTTCCAGCGCGGAAATGCATAGGCGTATTGACTGCGATAACCGGCGCCGCCTCGGTCGCGCCATAGCCCTCCAGTAAGCGCAGGCCGAACTTTTCGGCATAGATCCGTCGCGTCTCGTCGCGGACGCGCTCGGCACCGGCGAAGATGTAGCGCAGCGAATAGAAATCATAGCCATGCGCCATTCGCGCATAGCCCGACAGGAACGTGTCGGTGCCGAACAGTATCGTGGCGTTGGCATCATAGGCCAACGCCGGCACAATCCGATAGTGAAGCGGACTAGGGTAGAGGACGGTCTTCACGCCCGACAGGATCGGCAGCAACGTACCGCCGGTTAGGCCGAAACTGTGGAACACCGGCAGCGCGTTCAGCACGACGTCGCTCTCATTGAAGTCGATCCGCGCCGACAGTTGGTGGCAATTGGCGAGAAGGTTGCGGTGCGTCAGCACAACACCCTTGGGCAGACCTTCCGAGCCGCTGGTGAACAGGATTACGGCGGGCGCCTCGGGCGCGATGCGCAGTGTGCGGTGGCGCCGCAACGCGAAGCGGGTGGCGACCAGTGCGCGTAGCTTGGCGCCCGCGCCGATCACCGCCGCGATATCCTCGAGATAGCGGATCGCGATGCCCGTTGCGGCAAGTCCGGCGACGACCTCGCCGAGCTTGGCCTGATCGACGAATGCGCGGGCAGTAACGATCGTGCGGATTTCTGCCGCGGCGCACGCCGCCTGTAAATTAGCGAGACCCGCGGTGTAGTTGAGCATCGCCGGCACACGGCCCGTCGCCTGCAGCGCGAAGAAGGTGACGATGACCCCCGCGACGTTGGGCAGCAGAACGCCAACCGCCTCGCCTTCGCGCGTTCCTTCCGCCAGCGGGCGGGACAGCGCAAGCGATCCCGTGATTAAGCGGGAATAACTGAGTGGCGTGCGTTTCACGTCCTCGATCACCGCCTGATTGGCGCCATGGACCTCCTTGGCGTCGATCAGTGCCTCGAACAATGTCCGGTCGATGTCGGAGGTGGCGAAGATCATGTCGCTCATCACGTCATACAGCTTGCGCCCCGCCGCCGCGCGTCGCTCACGTGCGCTGTCGCCGGTCACTTGGAAATGGCGTTGCGGCAGGATCGTCAGCGTGATCTTGGGGAAAGCGCGCCGGCGCATCTTTCCGCTTAGCCGTGAGAAACGCGTGAACTGTGCGCCGTCGATCCGCACCGGTACGATCGGCGCGTCAGCCTTGTCCGCGACCATGCCGGGGCCGTCGAACACCTTCATCAACGCTCCAGTGGTGGTGATGCGGCCTTCGGGGAAAATAACCAGAGTGCGGCCCTGTCTGACCGCCTTGACCATCGCCTTTGCCGCCATGGGGTTGGTCGGATCGACCGGAAAGGCGTCGAACATGCCGAGGAACGGTTTGACCCACCAGGCCTGGGCGATGCGCGTGGCGACTGCGAAGGTCGGCTTGCCAGGTAGGAAGGCGGCCAGCAGCAACCCGTCGAGGAACGACACGTGATTGACCACCACGACGGCGGGCTGGCCAGGGTGCGGCATATGCTCCTTGCCCGTCACCTCCACGCGGTAGAGCGATAGCAGGATCTGGCGGATCAGCGCCTTGAACACCGTCTCGGGCAATAGCCAGCACGAGATCAGGGCGATGGCGAGCGTGGCGAAGCCGATCGCCCCGATCACGCCAGGCACGCTGACGCCGGCCGCCAGCATGCCGAGGACGATCAGCACCATGACCACCGTTACGACGGCGTTGATCACGTTGTTGGCTGCGATGATCTGCGAGCGTTTCTCAGGCGCGCTGTGCGTCTGCAGGATGGCGTAGAGCGGCACGATGAACACCCCGCCCGACAGCGCGATCCCGGCTAACGACGACAGGATCGGCCAGGCGCCAGGCGTGACGAGAAACGCGCCAACGGAGGGTCCCGCCCCGCCGTGCGTGAAACTGCGCGTGGCGATCCACAGCATCACCAGGCTGGCAGACATAGCGAGTGCGGAAGCCGGCACGTACCGCGCCGAGACCTCTCCCGCGAGCAGTCGGTTGACGACCAGTGATCCGATCGCGACGCAGACAGAGAAAATCAGCAGGAACACAGTCACCAGGTCCGGGCCGGCACCAAGCGTGTTCTTCACCAAAGGCGCGAATTCGGACAACACAACCGCGCCGACCGAGAAGAACCAGCTGATCCCGAGGATCGCCAGCCACACCCCGCGTCCGCCCTGCGCCGCGCGAAGGATCGCGATCGTTCCGCGGGCAATGTTGAAATCGATCGGCTGGCGGGGCTGGAGCGACGGCGCGCTCGGCACCGCCAAGCTCATCAGGAAACCCACGATCGCGATCGCCGTCGCGGCGAGGCCCGCCTCCCACGCAGGGATCAGCCCGCCAAGCAACTGGCCGCAAAGGATGGCGATGAACGTGCCCGCCTCGATCAGTCCGGTGCCGCCCATGATCTCGTGCGGCCCCAGATGCTGCGGCAGGATCGAATATTTGATGGGTCCGAAGATGGTCGAATGGATGCCCATCAGGAACAGGCAAGCAAGGAGGACGGGGATCGACTCCAACCAGAAGCCGGCGATCGCCAATACCATGATGGCGATCTCAGCCGCCTTCACGCAGCGTACCAACTGCGCCTTGTCGTACGCGTCGGCGAGTTGCCCGGCGATCGACGAGAACAGGAAATAGGGCAGGATGAACAGGCCGGTGGCGATCGTCGCCAAAACCTCCGCCTTGCCCGGGGCCGCGGCGTAGAGACCGAAATTAGCGAGGAACAAGAGGGCAAACTTGAGCAGGTTGTCGTTCAACGCGTTCAGGAATTGCACGACGAACAGCGGTCCGAAACGTCGTTTCGACAGTAGTGATATATCCGGTGCAGACATTGGATCGGTTCCCCCCCCCGATCGACGTAGCGGAAATTACGGAATCAGTCGTTAAGGCGGTGTCTTCGGGTAGGCAGCGCGCCGAGAAATACCTGATCCCATTCAGAATGAAGCCACGAAGCCACGAAGACCAAAGGAGGCGAACGACATAACGATATGATGCGCAGTAGGCCGTTGATCCCAGCGGCGCCGACCACGAGCACCTTTGCCACCGCGACTATCATCCGCATCAGCGAGGCGATGCGCTAGGCGCGCAGATCCGCGCAGATCCGCGCGGATGCCGCGCCGCACGAACCGCGCGCACAGTGATCAGCTTTTCCAAGCCGGCGATGCTTACGGTCCCAGCGACCGCGCCGGCCGGCAAGACGGAGCCGTGGAACGCCCTTCGCAGCGTCGCGGCGAATGGTGATTCCGGCGAGCGCCAAATCGGTCCGCAGTCGTCGACTACGCGATCATCAACCGGTCGAGGCTGCAAGAACTAAAGGGTGCTGGTATGCCAGCCGTCATCCACTTCCTCGAGTTTCAGGAAGCAGACCTTGCGTCCGCCGATATGCGGGATGTCCAGTAACGATCTCGTAGCCTGTCCAGCGTATGCAGACGTAATGATATCGACAACGCTCGCCAGCGGCGAACTCACGCGCATATGTGACAGCGGTGGCGAACTGCCGGTTCTGGTGCTCGTGCATGGCTTGGCGAACAGCATCGAGATATGGGACCGGATCGTGCCGCAATTGTCGCGTCGGTTTCGTGTGATCGCATTCGACTTGCCTGGGTTCGGGCAGGCCTCACGCCCCGATGCCACGTATGACGCGACCTTCTTTGCGGACAAACTGTCGGAATTGCTCGACACGCTGGAGATCCAGCGCGCACATCTCGTCGGTAGCTCGCTCGGCGCGAGCGTCATCCTACGCTTTTCCGAACATTCGCTTCATCGGATCGACCGGGCGGTGCTCGCCGCACCCGGTGGGTTCGGGCCACGAACTCATCCGTTGATGCGATTACCAGCCTTGCCGCTGATCGGTGACTGGCTCGGGCGGCCGACGCCGTTCAACAATGCGCTGACGCTGAAGCTGGCGATGTGTGATCCTGCGCAGGTGACCCCTGAGTTGCTCGAACTGACCAACCGCTATGCGCGCGTTCCTGGAAGCGAGCGGTCGTTCGTGCGGACGCTGCAGACTGGAGTCGGGCTGTTCGGCAGCAAGGATTGCGCCGGCGTCGCGCGGATCGCCCAACGACTGGATCGACCGACCCTGGTCGTATGGGGACGGCAGGATCGCGTTTTCCCGCCGGTCTATGCCGAGCGCGCTGCTGCACTGCTGCCGCGATCGTCGCTTTGCCTGATCGACCGCTGCGGTCATTATCCGCATTGGGAGCAGCCCGATGCCTTTGCGACCGCCGTCGAGGATTTCCTAACGCAATGAAGCGCCCACGCCTTGTCCTTGCTGCGTTAGCCATGGTCGCGATCGTCGGCGGGCTGTGGGGCACCGCGCGCTGGACGAACGAGTCACTGACACGGCCCGCGATCGCTAAGGATGCGCCCGCCGCGGTGCGGGGCGCGGCAGCCTTCGAGGGCGCGGGCTTCGGCGGAATCGACATGGACGCGCTGTCGACAAATGCGATCCCGTGGCGGCTTGTCGCGGCCGCCCTTGTGCTCGACGAACGGCGCCGCGATCCGCGCGCACGGCTTGACGCCACCACGCTCGACCGTGTGCTACGTCGCTTCGGCTTCCTCACCGGCGCCACGATCGTGAACCGCGCGCCCGGAGCGTCGGAGGGGGCGACCGCGCTGCCGCTCGGCATCACGGCTGGCGATGTCGCGCCAATTGGCGGCAGCGTCATCCGCGTCGCCAATCTCGGGTGCGCGGCATGCCACGCCGGCGTCACTTACGCGGCCGACGGGCGCGCGCTTCCCAACCGCGCGATGCTGGGCATGCCCAACAGTTCGATCGATCTGGAAGCTTATACCCTCGCGATCTTCCGGGCGTTGCGTCGCTTTGCCGGATCCGACCTGTTGCTGCCCACGGCGGGAGCGCTGTATCCTGAGATGAACTGGCGGGAGCGCGCAAGTTTGCGATTGCTGGTTCTACCGCTTGCGCGCAGGCGGCTGACGGAACTGGCCGGCGTCGATCGGCCATTGCCCTTCCCCAATGGTGCGCCAGGCAGCACCAACGGGGTCGCTGCCTTGAAGGTCGCGTTGCATCAGCCACTCCTCGGCCATGGCCAAGACGATGCAGGCGTGGTCTCGATCCCGGAACTAGGTGACCGCGTATGGCGCACGAGCTTGCTCGCCGACGGGGCCTATGCGGTCCCGGGGCGGCCACGCCAGTCAGCGACCACCCCGGCGATGATCGATGCGGCGCATCTGCGCTCGTTGGCTACGATCACGAGTTTTTTCACGGTGCCGAGCATGGGTGTCCATCCCGGCAAGGCTATCGCAAGCGTTGACGACGCCACTGCGATCATGGCCTTCCTGAAAGGCTATCGACCGCAGCATTTCCCGGGTCCGATCGACAATGCGCAGGCGACGGCGGGAGGTGTGGTTTACGCCCAGCATTGTGCCGCATGCCATGGGAGCTACACCGCAGGTCTCGCGCCACGGCTGATGCGCTTTCCCAACTGGCAGGGTAGTGTCGGGACCGATCCTTTGCGTGCGGCTGTGTTCGATCGCAGCTTGGCAGAAGCTGTAGCCGGGACTGAATATCGCACGCGCATCGCAGTACGAACCGGGCGCGGCTATGTCGCGCCGCCGCTGACCGGGATCTGGGCATCGGCGCCGTATCTGCACAATGGGTCGGTGCCGACTCTGGCGATGTTGTTGGCGCCCGAGACGCGGGTGCCGCGCTTCATGGTCGGAGGGCATGCGCTCGATTTTGTGAATGTCGGGGTAAAGGTCACACCGAACGGTGGGTATCCGACCAACTATAGGCCGTTCTCGCAACCAGCCTGGATCGACACCGGCTCGGTGGGCCGCGGCAACGGCGGGCATCGTTCCGGCGAGACTCTGTCGCCCCGCGACCGCGTGGCGCTGATTGAATACATGAAGCTGCTCTAGACGAGGGTCTCGTCGAGGCCGCGTCGTGCCCGTTCGATAGTAGCCCCGGCGGGGCGGCGTCCGACTCGGAACGCGCTGACGATGCGCCGCCCATCGGGGACCCGCGCCATCCGCGCGATCTCTCGAGCCGCCACGGGGTCGTCGGCTAGTGCTGCGAGCACTGCGGCTCCGAAACCGGCACGCTCTATGCTGAGCCACAACCGATAGAAGTCGGCTCCGCTATCAAACGGAGCTTCTGCCGCAGGACGGTGGAACACGACGACGCCGGCCGCCGTGACGATCTTCTTGCCCTCAGCAAGCAAGCCTGGCGCTACGCGGCACCAATCGAGCGCGCCGAATGCAGGTCCCAGCACTATAGACGCGCCGATCGCCTCGACCCGCCCAAGCGCCATCGCTGCGGCATTGAGACCGTCGCGGCCCCAGCGAGGGTGGGCGGGGGTGAAGCGCATCCAGGAGCGCAGTTCGGCACGGAAGGCTTGGTCGCGTATGTAACCGTAGCTGGCGGCATCGTAGAGTTGCGCAGCTTCCTCCAGCGCTGCCGGATCCCTGATGACGGCAGAGTCGGGGCCTGAGAGGGACTGCACCTCCCCGTGATCGGACGGGCTGCTAGTGGCGAACTCGCCGCGCCACGAGACGCGCGCGGTGACCTGCGCGGCCAGCACATCCGGAGCAACTCCAGACGCGATGATCACGAACCTCGCGACAGGGACGAGCGCCGGGTCAGTTTGCGCTGGGGCTGCAAGGGTTTCTAGCGCCAGCCCCCTTCGACTCGCGGCGAGCCGTAGCCCCTCGGCCGCGGCACCCATACTGATTCCCGCATCGTTGCCCTTCGGGTCACCGACAGGGAGGCGGGTGCGCGCGTCTTCGAACAGATCGATCGTCACGCCATCGACAATCCGCCAGCGTGCCGGCTGCACGTTGTGCACACTCGGCGCGAGCATCGCCTCGGAAAGCAACGCACGCAGGGTTTCCGCATTCATGCCAGATCCTTGCGGTACAGATGGAGTTTTTGCAGCGGCTTGGCACCGAGCCGCTCCATTTGGCGCAAGCTCGCGGCGTTGCCGTCGGCAATCCAGGTGATGCCGAGCCGTTCGTAGCGCGCCTTGCGCAGTGCCGCGACGGTGCGCGCAAGCATAGCGCCCATCACGCCCTGTCCATGCATGTCGCTGGCGACTGAATAGAAGATGATCACCGCCCGTCTCCGGCGCAGGCGATACCGCAGGTAATGATATGGCGTGGTGAGCCCGATGCGCGAACGCGTTGCGGCTAGGAGACCGTTGAGATCGGGGATGCAGATGATCGTGCCGATCGGGCGCCCTTCGTGCAACAGCACCGACGACAGTCGCGGATCGAGTATCGACATCATCTCACCCGCCTGGAATTGAAATTCGTCAGCGGTCAGCGGTACGAACATCGGATTGGCGGCAAAACCGTCGTTCAGCACGATCCGCGCTTCTTCCATGCGCGCGGCGAAGCTTGCTGGCGCGATCGGCGCGAAGTCGAAGCCCGTCGCGGGATCGAGCGGACGCGCCTTAAAAGCGGTCGCAGTGGCGAGATCAAGTTCGAATGTGGACATCGGGAAGAACCGTTCGAAACCATTCGCTTCGAGCAGGCGTGGCACATGGCGTGGATTGACGACCATGTCGGTATAGCCGCGTACTCCGAAACCATCCGTCTGCACGCCCGCCTGCTGCATCGCGGTCAGGTTGAAATTGCCGACCAGTTCGCGCTGCCCCTGCACCCGCGCGAAATCGGTGGCGGCATCAAGCAGCAGGCGAGCCGCGTCGGCATCGTCTGCGCAGTCAAAGAAGCCGAATTGCGCGCGCTGCGCGCCGTGCAGCGCATTCGACTCGCGATGGACGTGCGCAACGATCCGCCCGATCGGCCTGCCGTCCCGATGGGCGCTCCAGAAAGCGAAGGGATTTCCGGCAATCCATAACGGATTCTTCGCTGGATCAAGCATCCGCACGATGTCGCTTCGAAGCGGCGAGACATAGCCGTCGGACGGGCGATAGGCATTGAACGGCGCATCGAAAAAGGCGGCGACATCACCTTGGCGGAGCTCCAACGTCATGCCGCACGCTCGATCAAACGCGCAGCGAGCGCAAGCTCGTCGTCCAGCGCCGGCGCGGTCAGGCTCCCAGCTGCAACCGCCAGCAGCCGCGGCGGGGTATGCGACAGGCGAACGAGATGGGTCGCGGCGAACGCGTCGAGCAGATCGCGGGCGGCGTCGCGCGTCTCGGCATCGCCGGTCGAGGCGCTGACCACGCGAAAGGCGACCACGCGAGCAATGCTGGAATCCGGATAGGCAGCGAGTTCAGCCGGACCCAGCAGGCGCCCCGAGGCGAGAAGGGGGTGGGCCGCGATCAGCGTATCGAGGTTGTCGGCGGGAGCATGGGCGAGCGCCGCGATCAGCCCGGTCGCATCGCTGCCGCTACCTGCCCGGGCGACAATCAGGAGCAGCCCGGCGATTGCCGTGCCACCCGCAGCGATGAGGATGGCCGGAATTGCCGATACGCCGTCCAGCGCCGAGAACGCGATGCCGACGCCGATACCGCCCGCGCCTGCGGCAATGGCGAGGTCGGCAAGCAACCTTCCGGGTGCCCCATCGCCTGCCGCGAGTCGGGCAGTGGCAACCGCGAGTAGCAGCGCCGCAAACGCGCCGCCACGAACCGGCAGGCCCGGCAGCACCGCCGTAAAATCGGAAGCGGCCAGCGGGATCGTCAGCAGCAAGGCGAGCAGGACGGTATCGCTGGTGCGCCGTTCTCCGGGCGCAAGTTCGGCGCGATCGCTTGCGAGCAGCGCCACCATCGCTGCGAGCATCGTCAGTTGATACACCGCGAGCGCCAGGGCGGCGGCCGCGCTCCACACCAGCCCCAGCGTCACCGCCAGGATCGAGAAGCCGACCGCACCGACCAGCGCGAGCAACTTGACCGGCCGGGGGGCGTGCCGGCAACGCAATTGCTCGACCAGCCACAGCGTCGCGATCGGTAGCCACGCAGCGACTCCCATCAACGCGATGATTACCGGGGTGCTGCTCACCCATGGTGCGACCAGTCGCAACGCCAGCAGCAGCGCGACAAGCGTGTAGAGCGTATGCAGTCGCGCCGCGACCGACGACCGCGCCGCCATCCGTGCCACGCCGTGCCGCGCCGCCAGGACGGCCAGCAGCGCGGTGGCGGTAATGATCGCAGCGACGGCGGGATTCATCCCATCATCCGTGTCATTAGGCGCCGCACGGCAAAGGCACGGATCGCCGCAACCGGCGCCGAGCGTGGCCGTTCGACCGCGACGCGGTGCGGGTTGAAGAAATAGCCGCGATGATCGGTGCCGCCCTTTCGGTCGAGCAGGATGTGCACGGCTTCCTCGGCCATCATTGTCCCTGCCATCGTCACCATCGTCGAGAACGAAAAGCGCGATCGCTTGCCTGCGGCGACCTCCGCCGCGATGTCGAGATCGACATATAGATGCGAGGAACTGTGCGTCAGCACATACGCGATCTCGCGCTGCAGGCAGTCCTTCCGCATCTCCGCGGTCACCTGAGTCCAGTCGGTTCCGACCGTCGAATAGCCCAGCCGTTCCTCGAGCCGCGGCGCTTCCGGTCGTACCACGGTGACCGAGGGGAGGGGAGAGGCATAGGCGTCGATCACCGTGCGACCATGGACCTTGGCGCGGCGGTAGAGATGCACGCCGGCCGCGGCATCATCCATGCCGTTAACCGCGACCTGGCTGGCGGCGAGCAGGCGGTCCAGATCGTCGGTCCATTCGCGCCCCAGCACGTCGATCTGTACCTCGGGGTTAATTGTCAGCGCAGTATCGCGCGCCACCTCGGCCTTCGGTCGGCCGACCGCCGGCAGCGTCGCGAACAGCTGGCGGTTGAGGTTCGACACTTCGAACGTGTCGATATCGGCAATGATGAAATGCCCCACGCCTGCGCGCACGAGCGCCATGAACGCCGCGCCACCCATGCCGCCGACGCCCGGGATGAAGACGCGCGCCTCGCGCAGCCGCGCCTGCTCGGCTGCGGTAACAAAGCCACGGTTGCGCGTGGTCATTTCGGCATAATCGAAGCTTGTCATCGGGCAGGCCTCAATCTTCCCAGGGGTGTGTCGGCATCGAGCCACTGCAGCAACGGCGCAACCACGGCCTGAACTCCAATCATCAGTCCTTGTGCGGCTAGTTGTGGCAGCGCGCCGCGCGGGACGCTGCGTGCAAGGAAACGACGCGCGCTCCCTAGATCGAGCCGACCGATCTGCAGCACGTCGTCGCCGCGATCGTAATTGAGCGCCGCTGCGCAGAACATATTGTAGCGCGCCTCGCGATGTTTGGCGGCGACCGCGAAGCTCTTCTTCAGGTTATCTGAGCCGCCGGTATAGGCATTGGTGATCACCTGTGCCTCTGGGTCGAAGCCGGCATCGTCGCCGACGCCGAACGCAGCGCGCTCGCCTGCCATGATCTGATGCGCGAGATAGCGATGTGCAAAGCTCGGTGCGGTTCCCGCCTGGCCGGGATAGACTTGATCGAACGTCTCTGCGACCATCCCGACCACCGCTGGGACTTGCGTCACGCTGCTGATCCATAACGGCCGCAGCCCGCCGCGCACGAAGAGCGCGAAGCAAGTGAGGCCATAAAGGATCCATGACAGCCCGCCGCCGCGTTCGCGCGGATCGACCATCACCAGCCCGAGATGCAGGACGTGACTGGCTTGACCGCCACGCATGACCGGCAGCAATGGCATGGCGTTGAACGCAATCGGCCTGCCATCGTCGGTGCTGCGGACCAACGTAATGACGCTACGATCCCACGCCGCGCCCCCCGGGGCAAATAGGCCGTATTCGAGCTGATTGCCGTTCAAGCAACTGGCCACCACGGCGCGGCAGTCCTTGACCAGTGCATCCAGGTCTTGCTGATTGAGCGAAAGGCCCGGACATTCGATGATCTCGACTGAGTGATGTCGGTCGGGCTGAAAGCGCAGCCGAAGGAAATCGCCGCGCAGCGCCTGAAAGATTGCCGATGGACGCACGCTGCTCTCCCCCAATCTGGCGGATCTTACGATCAGGTTCTTAAATATTGTAAGAAGATCGAACTTTTTTCTCGGAATTTGTATGGACGCCGACTGAAGCCCGGTTTGCATTGTCGATCCAACGCGATCAAAAATAAGCTAGGGGAAACCTGAATGAATGGCAGGAAGCGGGAGGCGACGAAGACGGGTTGAATGACCGGAAGTGGGTCGTCTAAGATAAGGCTCCGCGTTTCAACGTACCGCGCGGCGTTGGGCGAGGCGCCTGTACCAGACCGTCCAAAGTGCGAGCGCGCCCATCGAACCGTAGCCGACGAACGGGCTGACGAGCATGTAATCATGGATGCTGAGTACGAAGACGAGCGTGCAGGCAAGCGCCGACGATGCGAGCAGGCCGATCCCCCAAACCAACGTCATGATCGTCATGACGCGGCGGAAGCGGGGCGTGTCACGCTTTGCCTCGAACGCGGCGACCTCGTCCGGCGATTTCCGCGCAAGTCCGGCACGGGCAAGCTGATAGATTAGCGGGCGACCAATCGCGGCCGAGCCGAGGAACACCAGGCCGATCAGTGCCGAGACGAGGTTCTCGCGCAACTGGAGAAAGCGGACGGACCCGCCCCCGAGCATGGCGAGCAACGACAGAGCGATGCCTGCCAGGACCAGGATCGACAGCGCATCGACGCGACGACGGCGGGCGAACTCGACGAGCGACCAGATCAGTGGTGGAAGCGAGGACGCCATCAACGCGACCACGTCGCCCGATTGCGGCGCCACGCGATCGTAGATCAGCAGCGGCAATCCGAAATTGATGCCCGCTTCGATGGCGATGAGGCCGATGCGACTGCCGGTCTGGCGGTTCATTTCAATGCTGTCCTTCATGGTCGTGACGATCGTGTTCATTGTGCGTCTCCTCCGTTGATCCAGTTGCCGTGAAAGCCCGGCGGAATGCGGTGCGGCAGGCGTATCGTGGCGACCGGACCGCTCTCGAACTTGCGCGCGTCGAGGATCACCAGCTCGGTAGTGTCGCTCGGCTCGTCGATGACGAAGCCGATCAGCCATCCCTCGTCTTCACCCGCATTCTCGTGCGCGGGCACGAACACGAATTCGCCGGGATGGTGGCCGGCACCGAAGTCGTGCACCTCCCGTCCGCCCTCGACGAGATCGTGTTTGTAGAGCCGGCTCGCGCTCTGGAACCGACGGTCCGATTGCGTTGCCACGACATAGGCGTAGCGGTAGGCCTGGCCGAACCGGCGCTCGTTCATGCGGGGAAACTCCTGTGGCGCGCCATCGATGGTCCGGATCGTGGTTGTGCGGGCAGCAGGATCGAGCGTCCAGCGCTCCAGCCCGCGCGAGGTCGCATCGGGCCCACCGGGCGCTCCGGCGAACATCGTCGGATAGGCACACACGTCGAGCACCACTCGACCATCAGGCAGGTCGAAGGCGTTGGCGACGTGGAAGACATACGCCGGATCGACGTCACACCAGATGATGGCGTGCTGATCGCCGTCGCGCGGCATCAGCCCGACACGGGCACGATGCGCGGGGTTCCAGGCATAGGGTAGCGGCTGACCGGAAAGATGGGCCGCCAGCGAGAAGGTCACAGGAAGGTCAAGGATGACGACGTAACGCGCGGTGATCGCACAATCGTGGATCATCGGGCCATGTTCGACCGCGATCGGCGCCTCGCGCACCACTCTGCCCGTGGCATCGAGGACGACGTGACGGATCTCGTTGGGGCATCGCCCTTCGTAGCAGATGCCATGATGCTCGCCGTTCAGCGGATCGCGGTGGGGATGCGCGGTGAACGAGCCGACAAGCGATCCACCGAAATTATCGTAGCGCTGCTCGTCGAGCGTCTCGGACAGTTCGACGGGGTAGCTGCCGCCTTCCACGACCGCAAAGGCGCGCCCGCCCAGATCGACGACGTTGGTGTTCACGGTGTCGCTGGAGCCGTGCCGCGGCCCCGGTGCCGGCGCTGTTCCACGGGCAGCCGCGTTGCTACGCGATCCGATCCAGCGATTACGATACCACAATGCCTTGCCATCGCGGATCGCCAGGCCATGCACCATGCCGTCACCAGTGAACCAGTGGTAAGAGGCGGAATCGGCGGCGACCGGGTTCGGCCCGGTTCGCAGGTAGCGACCGCGTAGTGCCTGCGGGATGGCGCCACGGACCTCCAACTCGGTAAGCGTCAGTTCGTCCTCCATCGGCCGGTGAATGCCCCACAGGAAGGGGTGCGCCGCCTGCTTGGCTTCCCCGGTCCCCTCATTAATCCGCGTCAGAACGCTAGCCATGCCCGCCTCCAATGTTTACACCGTGATCATAGGCGAGAAGGTAACAGTGTCAACATGGAAAAACGGTACCATCATGGCGATCTTCGCGCGGCGCTGATCGAGGTAGGGCTGCGGCTTCTGGCCGAACGTGACGTGGAAGGCGTGTCGTTGCGCGAGATGGCCCGCGAGGTCGGTGTCAGCGCGACCTCGGTGTACCGGCATTTTCCCGACAAGGCGGCGCTGATGCGCGCGTTTGCCTTGGAAGGGTTGGACCGGCTCGCCATCGCCCAGCGAAACGCGGCAAGCGGCAAGGACGGCGCCGCTGCGTTTGCGGCAACCGGTCGGGCCTATGTGCGGTTTGCGCTCGCCAATCCGGCAATCTTTCGACTGATCTTCACGTCTTCAGCGCAGTTGCAGGCGACAGGAGAAATAGAGGCATTACGGATGTTACATGCCAATGCGGCAGCGGCATCGCCGACTGACGCCGGGTCGGATCAAGTGGAGACTGGCGCGCTGCGATCCTGGTCGCTCGTTCATGGCCTCGCCATGCTGATGCTCGATGGGCAACTACCCGCCGAGGACCACCTTATCGATATGCTTGTTCAAGGATGACAAGAGCACCTGACGTTCTCTCATTGAGACGGCCGTCGGTGGGGGCTAGGCAGCTGTATCCCACATCAGCATTCTGACCGAGATGAACGAGCGGCCGAAGTTGGGAAGCATGAAGTAGTCCGCGACTGTCTGCTTGTGGGTCTCTGTAGTTGGTATAACCCGGTTTTAGGTTTGGCAGTTCGAAGACGCTAACCACGAATGCGCTGGTTAAGTCTGAGGTCGTCAGACGCCGTCATTTGCTTCACGCAGCGAATTGTACATTTAGATCGCTGACTAGATAACGTCGACATC
>NZ_JACYUS010000015.1:2500-5518 GCF_014841895.1 Sphingomonas sp. CFBP 13728
TTCGGCGGTTCGTGAGCGCTTCGGCGTCAACGAGCTAAACGAGCGGTTCGAGGCTCCAGATATCGACATCATCATATAAATAATCTGGCTGAGATTATAATCATCCGCACCTGACAAAAGCTAACGCGCACTGCTCTGCCGAGTTGGTGATCCGAAAGGACACCCAGTGATGTCGTTGGTGGTGTGGACTCTCAAGCGTGAGGTAAGGGCAATTCGTGGATGCCTTGGCACATACAGGCGATGAAGGACGTGGCACGCTGCGATAAGCGTCGGTGAGCTGTGAGCAAGCTTTGACCCGACGATTTCCGAATGGGGAAACCCACCTATCCCGATTAATCCAAGCCGTGCGGTAACGCAGGGTGTTGGGTTAATTAGGTTAGGTATCACTTAGCTGAATACATAGGCTTCGTGAAGCGAACCCGGCGAACTGAAACATCTCAGTAGCTGGAGGAAAAGACATCAACCGAGATTCCGTTAGTAGTGGCGAGCGAACGCGGACCAGGCCAGTGCCTGAATTTCAACTAGTAGAAGCTTCTGGAAAGTAGCGCCATAGCGGGTGACAGCCCCGTATACGAAAGTGAGAATTCAGGACTCGAGTAGGGCGGAACACGTGAAATTCTGTCTGAACATGGGGGGACCACCCTCCAAGCCTAAATACTCGTATGTGACCGATAGCGAACTAGTACCGTGAGGGAAAGGTGAAAAGCACCCCGATGAGGGGAGTGAAACAGTACCTGAAACGGATTGCCTACAAGCAGTTGGAGGGCTTTTATGGCCTGACAGCGTACCTCTTGCATAATGGGTCTGTGACTTAATGTATCAAGCAAGCTTAAGCCGATAGGTGTAGGCGCAGCGAAAGCGAGTCTGAATAGGGCGCCAGAGTTTGATGTATTAGACCCGAAACCCGGCGATCTAGGCATGACCAGGATGAAGGTGCAGTAACATGCACTGGAGGTCCGAACCGATTAACGTTGAAAAGTTACCGGATGAGTTGTGTTTAGGGGTGAAAGGCCAATCAAGCCGGGAAATAGCTGGTTCTCCGCGAAAACTATTGAGGTAGTGCCTCGCACGAACACCTTAGGGGGTAGAGCACTGGATGGGCTAGGGGGTCGCGAGATCTACCAAACCTAACCAAACTCCGAATACCTAAGAGTGATATGCGGGAGACAGACGGCGGGTGCTAAGGTCCGTCGTCAAAAGGGAAACAGCCCTGACCTACAGCTAAGGCCCCCAAATCGTATCTAAGTGGGAAAGCATGTGGGACTTCCAAAACAACCAGGAGGTTGGCTTAGAAGCAGCCATCCTTTAAAGAAAGCGTAACAGCTCACTGGTCTAAACAAGAGGTCCTGCGGCGAAGATGTAACGGGGCTCAAGATACGTGCCGAAGCTTAGGGTGTGCCACTTATGTGGTACGCGGTAGCGGAGCGTTCCGTAAGCCTGTGAAGCGATCTGGTAATGGGTCGTGGAGGTATCGGAAGTGCGAATGCAGACATGAGTAGCGATAAAGAGGGTGAGATGCCCTCTCGCCGAAAGACCAAGGGTTCCTGCGCAAGGCTAATCCGCGCAGGGTGAGCCGGCCCCTAAGACGAGCCCGAAGGGGGTAGTCGATGGGAACCACGTTAATATTCGTGGGCCTGGTGGTGTGTGACGGATCATGTGTGTTGTCATCCCTTATCGGATTGGGATGGCTTCGAAATGGTTCCAGGAAATAGCCCCACCGTATAGACCGTACCCGAAACCGACACAGGTGGTCAGGTAGAGTATACCAAGGCGCTTGAGAGAAGTGTCCTGAAGGAACTCGGCAAATTGCCTCCGTACCTTCGGAAGAAGGAGGCCCTCACTATGCGCAAGCACTTTGAGGGGGCACAGGCCAGGGGGTAGCGACTGTTTAGCAAAAACACAGGGCTCTGCTAAGTCGGCTTCAAGACGACGTATAGGGCCTGACGCCTGCCCGGTGCCTGAAGGTTAAGTGGAGGGGTGCAAGCTCTGAAATGAAGCCCAGGTAAACGGCGGCCGTAACTATAACGGTCCTAAGGTAGCGAAATTCCTTGTCGGGTAAGTTCCGACCTGCACGAATGGCGTAACGACTTCCCCACTGTCTCCAGGACATGCTCAGCGAAATTGAATTCTCCGTGAAGATGCGGAGTACCCGCGGTTAGACGGAAAGACCCCGTGCACCTTTACTGCAGCTTCAGAGTGGCATTAGGAAGAAACTGTGTAGCATAGGTGGGAGGCTTTGAAGCATCGGCGCCAGCTGATGTGGAGCCATAGGTGAAATACCACCCTGTTTGTTTCTGATGTCTAACCTCGTTCCGTAAGCCGGAACAGGGACCCTCTGTGGCGGGTAGTTTGACTGGGGCGGTCGCCTCCTAAAGAGTAACGGAGGCGCGCAATGGTGGGCTCAGGACGGTCGGAAACCGTCTGTTAGAGTGCAATGGCATAAGCCCGCCTGACTGCGAGACTGACAAGTCGAGCAGAGACGAAAGTCGGTCATAGTGATCCGGTGGTCCCTCGTGGAAGGGCCATCGCTCAACGGATAAAAGGTACGCCGGGGATAACAGGCTGATAACCCCCAAGAGCTCATATCGACGGGGTTGTTTGGCACCTCGATGTCGGCTCATCACATCCTGGGGCTGGAGCAGGTCCCAAGGGTTTGGCTGTTCGCCAATTAAAGTGGTACGTGAGCTGGGTTCAGAACGTCGCGAGACAGTTTGGTCCCTATCTGCCGTGGGCGTCGAAATTTGAGAGGAGTTGACCCTAGTACGAGAGGACCGGGTTGAACATACCTCTGGTGTACCAGTCGTTCCGCCAGGAGCGCAGCTGGGTAGCTATGTATGGACGGGATAACCGCTGAAAGCATCTAAGCGGGAAGCCTCCCTCGAGATAAGATTTCATAGAGCCGTCGGAGACCACGACGTTGATAGATCGGATGTAGAAGTGCGGTAACGCATGGAGCTAACCGATACTAATTGCTCTATTCGCGCTTGAGAGTCTCACACCATCAATGACAACACTGGG
>NZ_JACYUS010000016.1:0-2929 GCF_014841895.1 Sphingomonas sp. CFBP 13728
TCGGCGACGTCCGGCAAAGCTCGCTGCTGGTGCGTTTTGGGCAACTCACCCCCGCCTTCGTCCTCCAGGTTGTAGCGCCGTTACTCCTGATCTTCCTGGGCTTCGGCGTGCTGGCGCGCGAGACCGAGCAAGGGACACTACGATTACTGATGCTGCAGGGTGTCTCGCGCGGACAGCTGGTGCGCGGCAAGCTTGCCGCGCTCGGGATCGTGGCCGTGATCGTCGGATTGCCGGCGATGGTAGGTTTTGTCGCAGTCGTCGCGCAACCCGGCACGCTAGCGTTGCCAATGGCGGCCATCGGACTTGGCTATGCGCTGTATCTTGCCCTGTGGGTCGTCCTGATCCTGCTAGCGTCGGGCTTTGCTCGGCGCGGGCGCGATGCCCTCCTTGCACTGCTGGCAATATGGACGGTCGCGGTCGTGCTGCTGCCGCGCATCGCCCCCGACATCGCGGGGGCCGCGGTGCCGCTCCAGAACCGTCTTCAGACCGATGTCGCCATCGCGCGAGACCTGCGCCAGCTAGGCGACAGTCACAATCCCGACGATCCGCATCTGGCAGCCTTCAAGCAGTCGGTCCTGCAACGCTACGGCGTAACCCGCGTCGAGGATCTGCCGGTGAACTACAAGGGCTTGCTGGCGATGGAGGGGGAGCGGCTGACGTCCGGTCTGTTCGATCACTATGCAGTTGCCAGCTTCGCGGCACAGACTGCTCAGAACCGGTTGGTCGACGCGATCGGTGTCCTGAGCCCAACGATCGCGATCCGCGCGCTGTCGATGGCTGCGGCGGACACCGACTTTGCCGGACACCGTCGCTTCCTCGAACAGGCAGAAACGTATCGCTACGCCCTTGTGCAGCGTCTTAATCGGATGGAGGCGAAGAATGTCAGCTACGCCGACGATATCGCCGAGGATGCGGGTGCCGATCGCCGCAAGCGAATTGCAGCGGACAATTGGCAGCATATGCCCGATTTCGCCTTCATTGCGCCAAGTGCCTCGGCGCTTGCGGCCGCGGCGCTGCCCGGGATCAGTATTCTGGGACTGTGGTTGGCAGTCGCCACCCTGCTGCTCACGCGGGTGACTCGCCGTCTGGGAGCCCGTCAATGACCCTGTGGATACATGAACTGCGCCTGCTGCTCCGTGCGCGGTTAAGCGTCGTGGCACTGATCCTGATGGCCATACTCACCGCTGCTGCGGTCACTGCAGGCATGGTGGAAATTTCCCGGCAGCGTACCGCGATCGCCGCAATCCCGGCCGCGCAATCCGAAGATATCGCGGCCGTTGCCGACTATGTCGACCGGACCAAGGACGCGGGCAGTGCGGGCTATTACAGCTTCCACCCAACCTGGGACGCACCGTCCCCCCTGGCCTTCGCCGCACTCGGGATGCGCGACGTCTCGCCCTACATCCTGCGAGTCCGGGCGTTGGGGCTGGAAGCGCAGATCTATGACGGCGACGTCTTCAATCCTGAGCTCGCTTTGCCAGGCCGGTTCGATTTTGCGTTCGTCCTCGTCTNTGCGTCGACGTATGCTGCTGCGTATCGCGCTATTATGGGCGGCGCTTGCCGTGCCCTTCCTCGTTGCCGCGGTAGCGTCCGGTGTCGGGGGCGCAGCGATCTTTGCGGTTATCTCGGTAATCCTCGCTTACCTCCTGTTTTGGATGGCGCTCGCCGCACTGGTCGCGAGACTCCGCTGGAGCTCGGTTGCAAACGCTGCAACGCTCGCAGCGTGCTGGCTTGTGCTGGTGCTCGTCCTGCCGACACTGGCGCACGTCGCAATCAACCGCGCCGTGCCGATCGGTCAGGGCGCAGAGATCGCGCTTGCCCAGCGCGAGATGGTCAACCGCGCCTGGGACATTCCCCGCGAAACGACAATGCGCCGCTTCTATGCCGGTCATCCCGAATGGGCGAATTCCGCCCCGCTTGGTTCGGCCTTCCATTACAAATGGTATTTCGCCTTCCATCAGGTCGGTGACGAAAGCGTCGCGACCAAGGTCCGTGCCTATCGAAGCGGGTTGGAACGCCGCGATGTCGCTGCGCGCATGCTTGGGTGGGTGCTGCCTTCGGTGGGAGTACAGGTTTTGCTGACCCGGCTGGCTGACACCGACGTTCGCGCACAGCTGGCATATCAGGACCGAGTGCGTGCCTTCCACGCCAAGCTGCGCAATTTCTACTACGGGTATCTGTTTCGCGACCGACCGTTTGGCAGGGTCGACTTCGGTCGGGCACCGATCTTTACCGCTCGCATGAAGACAACGGGTGGATCAAACGAGGCCACTGACCGGCGCTGAAACCACCCCTTCACGGCGGTGAACGGCTCACCTGGAGCTATCAGGCTGTCCGCTGATCAAAACCCGGCCATCGGCAGCCTGAGCAACATAATAGATAACATTACTTAAGGGGTCTACATGCGTTCATTTGCGATAGCGCTCGCCGCCACAGCTGCGATGCCGATGCCTGGGTTGGCGCAGGAGGTCGTTCGGGAAGCCGACGCAGTTGAAGACAATGATGAGACCGGCGAGATCATTGTTACGGGCAGTCGTTTTGGCGGCCGCACGGCAACGCAATCGTCGACGCCAGTGGACGCCATATCGCGTGAGGCGCTGCAACAGAGTGGGCGTGTTGATCTCATCCAGATGCTGAAGGTTCAGGTGCCGAGCTTCAGCGCCCCGCGACCGCTGGCATCAGGTGTCGGCGACTTCATCCAGCCGCCTTCCCTGCGCGGACTAGGGGCCGGCGAACTGCTCGTGATGATCAATGGCAAACGTCGCCACACCACGGCCGACCTCAATTCGAGCAACGGCATCGGTCGCGGCGATGTCGCGGTCGATTTCAACGCCATCCCGACCCTTGCTATGTCGAGGGTCGAAGTGCTGCGCGATGGTGCTGCCGCCCAATACGGCTCGGACGCGATCTCGGGGGTGATCAACATGAT
>NZ_JACYUS010000017.1:0-1188 GCF_014841895.1 Sphingomonas sp. CFBP 13728
GTCTTCTTCTCTGCCGTCGCGCTCGCGGCCACCGTCATCTTCTGGCTATGACCAATGAGTCCTGACCCTAATCCGGGTTGCGCAATTCGGTACGCCGTCGCGTTCCCGGCGTGAAACGCCGAGGTCCGTTCAGGGCTCCCCGTTTCCCAAAATCCGTTCCTGATTGCTCATTCTCGAAATGGCCTATCGGAGATGGAGAAACGGGAAAGATCGCGCCTAACGAGTGGCCGTTATCGGGTGCCTGCATCGCCAGCCTGTACGTCCGGATGTGGCCAATCTCGATCACCAGATTTCCCGCCCGAAGGCCGCTATCCTCAATGGCGTGGATGCGGCGGTGTTCGTCGACGAGATGAAGATCTGGACCGAGCGGCGCAAGGGCCTGCTTGTCGAACTGGAACTTGCCAAACAGGAAACCACAGAGACGGTTTCCCCGGAGCCCGAGCTGCTTACCCCGGACCTGGGCCGCGTCTATCGTAAGAAGGTCGAACAGCTCACCGCGGCCTTCAAGGACGAAGCGCTCAAGGCGCAGGCGTTCGAACGGTTGCGCGCACTCATCGAGACTGTGGTGCTGACGCCGGAAGACGGTGATCTCGCGATCGACCTGCGCGGCGAGCTTGCTTCGATGCTGTCGCTATGTGCCGGAGCGGAAACGCAAAAAGCCTCCGCGGGGGTTCCCTTGGAGGTGTTGCAAATCAAGATGGTTGCGGGGACAGGATTTGAACCTGTGACCTTCAGGTTATGAGCCTGACGAGCTACCGGGCTGCTCCACCCCGCGACGGCACGGCCAGCGTGCGTTGGGTGTAGGAGACATGGTGAATGGGTTTTGGATATGTTGTGAATGCATGTTGCACGGGCTTCAATGCCTGGCGACGACCTACTCTTCCATCGCTTGAGCGATAGTACCATTGGCGCAGTCGGGTTTCACGGCCGAGTTCGGAATGGGATCGGGTGGGACACCGACGCTATAGCCACCAGGCAATGGAGCCGGTGCGACATGCGTACGCGTCATATCTGGGTCCCTCGGGCGCCGCATTGCTGCGAAGCTTGAGGGTTTAAAATCGATACCGTGCTTGGTTTGTAGCCAGCCTCTCGGAACACCGAGTGCTGGTGTAGTGGTAGTAACCAATCCCTCGACGGCGAGGGGATTGGCAATCTGGCGTCGTCTTAATCATCCGCACGCATCGTTGG
>NZ_JACYUS010000018.1:0-840 GCF_014841895.1 Sphingomonas sp. CFBP 13728
TAGGGTCAGGACCCATTGATGTGAGAGGCGCGATCTGATTCAGGCTCCGTGAGGAGAGCGTGGATGAGCGACCTGTACTGGCTGACGGATGAGCAGATGGCGCGTCTGCAACCGTTCTTTCCCAAGAGCCATGGCAAGCCTCGGGTCGATGATCGGCGGGTGCTCAGCGGCATCGTTTTCGTCAATCGCAACGGGCTACGCTGGTGTGATGCGCCGAAGGACTATGGGCCGCACAAGACGCTCTACAATCGCTGGAAGCGGTGGGGCGAGAGGGGTGTCTTCTTGCGCATGATGGAGGGGCTCGCGGCAGCGGAAGCCGTACCGAAAACGGTCATGATCGACGCGACCTACCTGAAGGCACACCGCACGGCATCAAGTCTGCGAGTAAAAAAGGGGATCTCGGCCGCCTGATCGGCCGCACGAAAGGCGGCATGAACACCAAACTGCACGCCGTCAGCGATGCGGATGGGCGGCCCTTGAGCTTCTTCATGACCGCCGGGCAGGTGAGCGACTACACCGGCGCGGCAGCCTTGCTCGACGATCTGCCGAAAGCACAGTGGCTGCTTGGCGACCGTGGTTATGACGCCGATTGGTTCAGGGACGCCCTGGAAGCCAAGGGCATCCAGCCCTGCATCCCGGGCCGCAGATCGCGCAACGAGCCGGTCAGATACGACAAGCGCCGCTACCGGCGCCGCAGCCGCATTGAGATCATGTTCGGCCGTCTGAAGGATTGGCGCCGCGTCGCCACTCGTTACGACCGCTGCCCAACTGTCTTCTTCTCTGCCGTCGCGCTCGCGGCCACCGTCATCTTCTGGCTATGACCAATGAGTCCTGACCCTA
>NZ_JACYUS010000019.1:0-611 GCF_014841895.1 Sphingomonas sp. CFBP 13728
CTGTGGATCGGCGTGGAAAAAGGACCCCGGTAGCGGGGTGATCGGCGTCGAAAAAAGACCCCTCATTCCGTTGGTCTAAGGCTGTCCGCTTGGCAGATGTCAGGCGGCGAGATCGGGATGTTGGTATTGGAGACGGTATTGAGGATCCGGCGCGAGCACGCGTCGGGCAAAGCCATCAAGGCGATAATGCGAGACCTACATTTGTCACGCGGTGTCGTGCGCAGGGCGATCCGGGCGCCGGAGGCGGACACCAAGTACCGGCGAGAAGTACAGCCGTTGCCAAAATTGGGGCCGTTTCAGATGCGGCTCGATGCGCTGTTGGAAGAGGATGAGGCACGACCGCGGCGCGAGAAGCTGCGCATTACGCGTGTCCACGATCTGCTGCTGCGCGAGGGGTTCGACGGCTCGTACGATGCGGTGCGCCGCTACGCTACCCGCTGGCGGCAGGCTCGGCGTCGCGACGTAATGGACGCGCCAGCGTTCATCCCGCTGCTGTTCCAGCCGGGCGAGGCCTACCAGTTCGACTGGAGCCACGAAGACGTCGAGATCGCGGGCAAGCCGATGCGGGTGAAGGTTGCGCATGTGCGGCTGTGCGCATCGCGGGTGATGTA
>NZ_JACYUS010000020.1:0-441 GCF_014841895.1 Sphingomonas sp. CFBP 13728
CCAACGATGCGTGCGGATGATTAAGACGACGCCAGATTGCCAATCCCCTCGCCGTCGAGGGATTGGTTACAAATACCACTAACCTTGCACGGTATCGATTTTAAAACCCCACCAATGCGAAAGCTGCGGTGGGGTATCCCAGATATGACGCGTACGCATGTCGCACCGGCTCCATTGCCTGGTGGCTATAGCGTCGGTGTCCCACCCGATCCCATTCCGAACTCGGCCGTGAAACCCGACTGCGCCAATGGTACTATCGCTCAAGCGATGGAAGAGTAGGTCGTCGCCAGGCATTGAAGCCCGTGCAACATGCATACACACACATATCAAAACCCATTCACAAACGTCTCATACACACCCAACGCACGCTAGCCGTGCCGTCGCGGGGTGGAGCAGCCCGGTAGCTCGTCAGGCTCATAACCTGAAGGTCACAGGTTCAAA
>NZ_JACYUS010000021.1:0-307 GCF_014841895.1 Sphingomonas sp. CFBP 13728
TAGAAGAGCTGGTAGTTTCGGTTTGGCTGGTCGCCCTGCTGGAATACGTTCCGGTCGAACCCGGCTTCCCTCGGGTCGAGCGTCCCGTTCGATGGTGTCAGTCCAACACCGGAGCCATAGTTGCCAGAGGGCGCGACTGGCCGACCAGCGGCGTTCGTTCCGAAATACTGCTGCCGCGTATCCGCCCGCGCACGATTGGTGCCATCCCGGTGTTGGTAAGCCGCGGTCAGGCGCAGAACGCCGTTCGCTCCGAGCGGGATGCCTGTGGAGGCACTTGCCTCGTAGGTGTCGCCGTCGCCCTTCGTAG